>DIKQ01000006.1:0-62676 GCA_002424605.1 Cloacimonetes bacterium UBA5614
TACTCACCTCCGTGAGAGGATTGGACGAGACTTACATTAAAGTGACAGGGTCGATGTCAATGGCAAGACTGATTCCGGATGGCAGTTTTATCAGCTTTTCCAGTTCAGTAACCGATTGGGAAAGAACTTGGGGATTGGATGCCTTCAGGATGATGTGATGCCGGTACAGCTTGTTAATCTTGCTTATGGGGGCAGGGCTGGGTCCCAGGATGAGCAGTTTTTCCGCACCATAGTTCAGCTTCAGCTTTTCCAGGGCAGGATGGTATTTATTCAGCAGATTAGTCAGTTTCTTTTCATCGGCAGAAGTAAAGACAAACCTTGCTAAGCGGAAGAAAGGCGGGTAGAAGAGGCGTTTGCGGTAGTTCATTTCCTCTTTGGCAAAGCTGATATAGTCCTGAGCGGTGGCATAGCGGATGGCATAATGTTCCGGATTCCAGGTCTGGATGATTACCTTGCCCGGCTGTTCTCCGCGTCCCGAACGGCCAGCCACCTGGGTCAGCAGATTGAAGGTGCGCTCCGCAGCCCGGAAATCCGGCACGTTGAGGGAAATGTCTGCCAGCACCACTCCCACTAAAGTGACGTTGGGGAAGTCCAGTCCCTTGGAAATCATCTGGGTGCCGAGCAGGATATCCACCTCACGGCTGTGCATTTTATCATACATATAGCTGTAAGCATCCTTGCGGCGCGAGGAATCGGAATCCAGCCGCAGAATCCTGGCATTGGGGAAGTAGATTTTCAGCAATTGCTCTATCTTCTGGGTACCGGGGGCTCCAAAGGCAAAGGTGTAACTGCTGCAGGCGGGGCACTTGCGGGGAATGGGGGTGTGGTAACCGCAATAGTGACACATCATTTCATCTTTATCGTGGTGGTAATACAGCGAAATCTCGCAATTGGGGCATTGCTGCAAGCCTCCGCAGTTTTTGCACTGGACGAAGGAGGCAAAGCCTCTCCTGTTTTGCAGGAGCATAACCTGCTCACCCTTGTCCAGGCAGTCCTGGATGGCGTCCCTCAAAGTTTGGGACAGCAAATCCACGTCTTCTTCCTCGCGTAAATCCAGTAATTGCACTTCGGGTAAACCCTGAGGGGTGGGACGGCTGGTCAGCAGATGCTTCTGATATCTGCCCAGTTCAGCATTCGCCCAGGATTCCAGGGAGGGAGTAGCGCTGCCAAGAATGACGGCGGCTTGTTCCAGACGAGCCCTCACGATGGCAAGGTCGCGTCCGTGGTAGCGTGGGATATTTTCCTGTTTGTAGCTTTGCTCGTGCTCCTCGTCCACCAGGATGAGTCCTACGTCTGTCATAGGGGCAAAGATGGCGCTGCGTGCTCCGATGACGATGCGGCACTTGCCCTTGCGGATATCCTGCCATTGTTCATAGCGTTGCCTTTCCGTGAGCTGGCTGTGCAGAATGGCAATCATGGAGCCGAAAGCACCCATAAAACGGTCCACCATCTGGGGGGTAAGGGCGATTTCCGGGATGAGCATAATGATATTTTTGCCCAACTCCAGATAATGACGGATAACCTCTATATAAACTTCGGTCTTGCCGCTGCCGGTGATGCCGTAAATCAGGTGAACGGAAGGATTGTCCGAATTGGCGGTGATTGAACTGATGATGCCTTTCTGCTCATCAGTAAGGGTCAGGTCTTTCCTGCTGCGGTGTTCGGGGAATATAACAGAACGGTGTTCGGTCTGGCGGGGGACAATTTCTACCAGACCTTTGGTCACCAGAGCTTTAATGATGGCATAGGAAACCTCTTCCGTGATATCTGCGAGGGGAAATTCCTGCTGTTTTGACGAAATAAGTTCCCAGGCAAAGCATTGCTTGGGAGTGAGCTCAGGTATGTGCTCCAGAGTCTTTTTGCTGATGTAGTTTACTGTTTTTGGTTTAACTTTGGTATCGTAAGAACGTTTGACTTCCACCAATCCAAGGATTTCTGCAGATTCCACCGTTTTATAAAACGGACCATTGCCAAGGGATTTGCGGATGTCTGCCAGGATATGGGGTTTACGGTCTGATAGCGCATCGTACAACGACTGGAACTCGGAAGGAGGGGTTTCGTTGCCAATCCACTTTATGCGGGCTGTGATTTCCGGTATAATCACGGCAGGCAACATGGCAAAAAGTGCCCTGCCCACACTGCAGCGGTAATACCTGCTCATCCATTCGGCGAGTTGGATAAGCACTTCGGGCAGGATGCTGTCACTATCAAGAATCTCGATAACGTCCTTATAAGTGATGCCCTGTTTTACTTTTGCCGAATTGATCTCAGAATTGCAGATTCCTGTCATAATCCTGCGGTTAAAGCTGACAATGACCCTGGCACCTCTGGCTATAGATTGCCTCGAAGTGTAAGTCACATCATCAAGTCCTGTCTGGACAGGCAGGAATATCGAGTAGTACTTCATAACAATAAAAAAGCCCCTTATCTGCAAGGGGCTTTTAGCAAACTATTCAATATCATTTTGTGAAAGTCATGATAAACTCGTAGGGCACGAGGTTTTTATTATCAAAACGCCAGCTTTTGACCAGTTGCTCAAGCTGAGTCAGAAATTCCGGATAAAACTCACCACTGACCGGGATTATCTGGACACCCGGCACAGAGCCGTCGGAATCGATGTAAACGACAAACCTGATGGTTCCGTACATGGTCTTAATCTGGCTGTACCTGTTAAATAAATCTTTTATCTGGGGTTTGTAGCGGGCAATCCTCTGTTCAATTCTCTGCAGTTCAGGACGTGTCTCTGCCGGAGATTCGGCTAATCCACCCTCGGCAACTCTCTGGATTGAAGGTCCGGAAAAACGCGAAACAACACCTGCTGAAACTTTGGTGGCAGGTTGCCCGACCGGGACGATACGCTCTGCTTTTCCGACATACGTGGAAACGTCACCCGAAGGAGTTTGGGTGGATAGCTTACCCTGTGGTCTGCCGGAAGATAATCCTGCCAAATCTGCTGTTCCTGAGGGTAATTCAGAAGGAGAAAATGCTGTGCCAAAGCCTGTTCCGTCGCCATATCCTGTTCCCCCCGAACCACCTCCGCCACGTCCGCCACCACCGGGTCCACGTCCAGAACCTCCGCCTGAACCTGTTCCACCACCTCTGCCTCCACCAAGGGTTGACGCAATGATGTCCTCTTCAGTGGTGAGGGCATACAGACCGGTACCTGTGCTGGATGGGTCAAATCCTCCCGCTCCGATTATCCCAGAAAGCGAAGCTCTTCCACTTGGTGCTCCTGTACCCCGGCTGCTTCCGGTAGCTGCTGTGGGGGCGGTTTCCTTCGGAACTGCGGCGGCAGTCTCATCAGAGAAAAAACTGTCCTTCATGGGGGGCAATTCTACCCTTGTGGCTACTGCTTGCATCTGCTGCCAGCGTTCTTCGAGGGTAAGGTCCCTGGAATAATCCGGCTTAAAAGTATCAAACAGGATGATGCCAAGAATGGTGAAAGCTGTGGCTGCCAGGAGGAAATTGCGGGTAAACTTCTGGAAAGGAAGCAGTTCTGTCCTGCGGCTATACTGACTTATAATCTGTTTCTCTTCCTCAGTATAAACCAGAATCCTTGGTTCATTGAATTCATATGTTACAGTCCAATCCGGAGCAATCCGGATCTGGCCTGTCATGTCATTACTCAGAATTACTGAATTATCGCTAAGAAGGTTTCTGCTAATCAGGGTTTCCTTATCTAATTCAACGTCACCTTTTCTGACAGTATAGGACATTCCGGGCAAAAGGTTTAGACGGAATTTGTTGTCTTTCTTAGACATGAAAAGATGCTTTTCCGGAAACTTGTTGTCAAGAATCTGCCAGAAAAGGTATTTGCTGCTGCCGATGAAAAGCTTATTGTTAAAATCCCGGCGCCATTTGGCAACATCCAATAACTTGTCCTTGTAAAAGAGCTTCAGGTTTAGTATCGTTTTTTCCATACTGCCCCCTTACCTCATCTGTCCTGCAGAAGCTTTCAGCCAGTTCTGGTCCTGTAAAGTGGAGAAATAAACATTTGCAAATGAAGCTCCGGCACCTATTTTTACTATTTGAGTGATGTATTGGCAGGGGATACTTTTATCTGCCTGTATCAGAAGGCACGGCTCATAATTTGTGCCACGCCGTTCATTGAGGATTCTAATCTGGTTTGCTTCATTTTTCATGAAGTTGTAAATGACTTCTCGGATGGAAGCATCTTCAACGAGTTGCTGCAGATTACCTGCCGGGATGTTGTCTGTCCCTATCAGGATTTTGTCAGGATACATCTTGACAAGGACTGTCAGGCCATTGTCGATAAGTTCCTGGTTGGTAATTGTGGTGGGCAGGGTCATATTCTCCGGGACAGTCATTCTCTGCGCTTCCATTGAGACATTTTTAATCAGGAATACCAGAATTATGGTCAGGATATCCAACAGGGAGGTTATGGATAAAAAGGCAGCATCAAAGAATTTTCTTCTTACTTTGCGCATACTAACCCCCTGAGCCATAGCTAACGCTAGCCGGCTTGTAGATTACATTAGTAAATCCATTCTGCTTGCAAAGGTCAATGGTTTGGATGAGATTGCCGTAAAGGACGTCAGGATAGACCACCAGTGTTACATCAGGAGTATTTTTTCTAGCCTGCAGGACTTTCAGGACATTGTCAAGTTCCACAAAGTTATACATGCCATTGTTTTCAGAGTTTCTGAGGTAAATCCCGCCCTCGTTCTCAATCCTGATTTCAAATCCCGGGAATAGCTGATTTCCGGAAGAAGCCATAATCACCAGTTTTACTTCTATGGCTGATCCCGGTCCATCGCCGGCACCTCCATCGCGTCCACCACCTCCGCCTGCAGAGGAAAAATTTAAAGCAACCAGCGCAACCTGACTGATGACAATCATAGTTAACAAAAATGGTATGATAGTCATAAACAAATTCATTATCGGAACAAGATTCGGTTGTTCCGGCGGTGATTGTTTTTTCTGGTTCCTTCCTTCTGAAGGGCGATAAGCCATTGTTTATTCCTTTATGGTGTGATTTAGCTGATTTATCATTTTAACGCAGAATTCATCAATATCCGAAATTACGTTTTGAGCACGGGTCAGCAGAGCACCTTTAATCAGAGTCAGCGGAATAGCAGCAATCAAACCCATGGCTGTCGTGCCGATAGCTACTTTGATACCTTCCGTGAGCATCTTATTAGCTTCCGCTTGTGCAGCGGTACCCAAAGCCTTGAAAGCAATCAACAGACCCCAGATAGTGCCCAGTAGTCCCAGGTATGTGCAGGTCTGAGCCAGCACATCAAACCAAAAAAGACCGCCATCCAGCTTATGAACGGTCTGCAGGACAGCTTCATCAAAAGCATTTTGGACCGATTCCCGGAGTTCTTTGCCGCCTTTTCCGCTTTTCCTGGCATCTTTGAAGACCATCAGACCGCTCCAGAAAATGAATCCCAGGGTTGTGTTCTTGAAGCTTTCTGTGATTTTAGTGGCTTCATCCAATTGGTCGTTTTTTATATAATTCTTCAGCTTCAGGTAAAACTTGCTGGCATCGATTTTCTCTTTTTCGTACAATTGGATATAGCGGATTACAGCCAGGATAAGACCCACTATAAACACCAGGATAATCAGATATCCCCATGTCCCGCTGTCGCTGATAAGCTCACCGGCAGAGATTCCCGAACCTTTCCTTACAGCTTCAGTTTCTTGCGCCAGCAGAGAAAATCCTGCTAATAGACCGGTTAAAACAGTTAAAATATGTTTAGCTCTCATTTGGACTCCTTTAGCCATTTATTTAACAAAACTTTGTTTGTAGTTCTAAGGTTATTCTTATACAACTGGTAAAAACCAGTGGAGATATTCGTATCAGTCTTTTTTTGATATCTTTCAATATCCGGTTTCATAGGTTCAAATCTGACAATATCGACTTCTTTTGCTTTGTGTACCTGGGCTTTTTCAAACTTCTTCATTGTATCATCATCTATGGTTAGCAGGATTACCGACCAAATCATTAGAAGAATGATGAGCAGATGCGATTTCTTCATTTTTGCCTCATTCCAAGTATGCCACAACCATATCAAGCTCTGCCATCAATCCTTTCCACTTGCTGCGGTTGTGAACGATTATTTGCAGAGTGTTTTTACCGAACCTGACATTATCCTGTTTCAGGTTTATCTGGCCGGCAAAAACCAGTTTGCTTTCAGGGTCGTAATTAAATGGATAATCAGATGTAAGCACTTTATCATTGAGAATTACTGTTGCTGTTTCAGGAGCAATGAACCTGATAAATCCCTCCCGCAAAACACCGTCAATATAGAATATCTTACGAAAGACCAATTGAGAATCTTCATCACCGGCTAATGCCCAGATGGGAATAGCTGTCGTATTCTCCATTTCAAACAATTGCTCTTTATCAAAATTGAACCTAACTGCAGGCACACTGCAAGTCCAATCACTATCTGCTATGTTTTCTCCATATTTCGCATACTGCCATACATCGTTGGTATTAAGGGTGATGGTCTCTTTAGGGGTCAAGGTCTCTACTTTTACAGAGTCTCTAACTACCACCAGATTCATATGTATGGTTAAGGGTTCCTGGCTATAATTAGGGAATCGCATCTCAAGCACACTGGAGCTTGCCGTGAATTTATTCTCACCAAATATCAAAGCAGTTATTACAGGGTTAACTCCACCGATACTTAATGTATCAATTGGATGGTATGTATACTCTAGTGGTTTATCCTGGAGCTTGAGAACAATATCTTCAGGATAGGGTGAGGTTACTCTTAACACTGCATATTCATATGGTATTTTGGTATTGATAGCTTTTCTAAAAACAATCTCGGCGTTGGGCGGGATAGTTACAGAGCTGTACTCCTTCAAACCAGGAGCGTTGTTTTTTATTACTTTGCCAGTGAATGGAACGGATGACAGAGGGTTATCCGCGGATACTGATGTTATCTCCCATCCGGTTGACAGGTCCAGATAGTCTGTCTTATAACCGGGCAGGGCATTCAGAGACTGTAGCCTGGTATAAGCCTTGTTTGTGTATTGATTGCGCAGACCCGGAATGTAAAAATACTTATACATCACGAGATAATACGGGTAAGCCAACTGGAGAAAAGATAGCGAGTGCCCTTCCTTTTGGGCGTTAAATGCACCATACAACTCATCCTCAGCTCCGTAATACTGCTTTTTATAATCAGCAAATTCGACACTAACATCCATATATTTGTCTATCTGAGTTTTTGTAACTTTAGCGCTATGTTCTGCTATCCTGCAGATAAGGTCAAAAGCCTTTAATCTGTCTTCTACATCCAGATTATACTTAGCGCCAGACTCCAGTGCGCTTTTGACTATGTTTATCTCTTTCTCTGATGAGTTTTTCAGGGCGCGTATCCTATGTTCTCCGCCTACCAGATGTCTCTTCCACTTCGTGTACAAGTTTACGCGGATGAGGTTATCTGACCTTTGTGTCAAAGAGCCTCTTTCCACATTTCTCAATGTTTGCCTGAACTGGTCTATATAAGTTTTCCTGGCTTGGATTATCTTATATTCTTGTTCAGCATCTTGAAAAGCGGCATAGATCGGCCTGAAATCAAGTGATAGCCCTTCTTTCTGGTATGACTGGTGCACTTTCTTGAATTCATTCATGTGTCTGAATGCTTCAGTCCAGTCTTTCTCTCTGGCGGAATTGGTGAATTGGTTAGCTATCCGGCCGAGGTTTACTTTTGCAATATTTGTATATCTGGCGCTCTTTGTTTTGTCTTTCTGGAAAATGGCTTTCGCGTATTGCTCATAAACAGCAAGATTGTCTTTTGCCAATTCCTTATCTGCCAAATATTCCATCAGGGTAATTGTGGCAGGATGTTCAGGATACCTTGTTATGAAATCTCTGGCAAGATTTTCCTTCTGATTCTCTACCCCTGCCTGATCATACAATCCAATCGCTGCAAGGTATAAATCAGTCGGCTTGTCGTTGCCAGCTTCGATTCTCTTGTTTACCACATCTTCGTAAAGTTCAAGAGTCATGGCTGCAGCTCTGCTGACTGTTTCCTGTGAGTCAGCAAGTTTATCTATGAACCCCAGTCTTAATTGGTAAGATTCATAGCTGGATGGGAATTTATTGACGAATGACTGCTTAAGTGATTCTGATTGTGCTTTGAAACCGACACTGTCAGCAATAGACCAGGCAAGTCGGTAAAAATTCAAAACCTCGGCTGAAGTTTTCTTTTCCTGTGACATCTCAATCAGCAAGTCTATGCTTTTCTGGTACTGAGCTGCTTCCAGGTAGGCAATCTGTGCTTTCCCCTTATACTGAAGGCTTCTGCTGGTGTCATTGTATTCATTAGCCAGACGAAGATATTCCTCTGCAACCTTCTGGTTATCACCTCTACTTTTGGAAAGGTCCACCGAATTCTGTATCTGGAGGAGAGCGTACTGGTGCAGGACCTCCCTGTCTTCATCGTTTAGAGCATAGTTCTGAGCGCTTTTGTAAAGGAGTTCTGATTCTTTGTAGTCTTGTTTTAGTTCTGCAAGTTCTGCAAGGCTGATATAGGATGTCCTTTTTACATCTGGTGCGACTTCGCCATCGTATCCGATAATCATTCTATAGTAAGTTTCTGACTCGTCATAATGTTTTAAATCCCTGGCGATTTCTGCCTGCCTCAAAATTACCGAAAGATATATTCTGTCATTGTTTACGGATTTATATTGCTCATCTGTCAGAACCTTGACAAATCTCTGTGCCGCTGATTGGAAATACTTAGTGGAGTTGTTTGCATTAAAAGGTATTACTACCCCTTTGTGTTCAGCTTTCAGCTTTGCAATATCTGTCTTCAGGGAGTCAATCACCACTCTGGCGCAGTTATAGGCGGTTTCTTCCAAGCTGAAAAATGACTTGTTCTTAGGAAACTCATCATTAAATGAATAAATCCTGTTTGCCAGAGCTAAGTAGGATGGCGCGTCTTTTGTTTGTTGGATCAGTTTGATATTTTGAGCTATGATATTAGCTTGGATAGTCTCATTCCATTGAAAGTATTGCGGATCTGACATTGAATGAATGGCATGAAACTGTGTATAGAGGTTCACGAGGTCAATGTATTTCTGGAAATTGGCGACACTGGGGTAATCCACAAACTCATTATTATAACGTTTTTCTAAGTCAATGAAAGCCTGCTTCACTATTTGAAGCTGTTTGTCGATATTCTTGTTTCTATTGGCATTGTACCATTCTGAATTATGGTTAAAACGTTGCACGATTTTCTCTTTTTCCGCTATGTATAAGCTGTCGGCAGACAAGTCCTTGCCTACGTGGGTCGGATAAGCCTGATACAATGCGCAGATAGAATCTGCTATCACGGGATTATTAATTGCCAGCGGGTCAATTTCCATCTTGGCATTCATAAAGTCTATTGCTTGCATTGGGAGATAGAGGGCAAGCTTGTGAGTTATAGCTTCATCGATTATTAGAAACAGGTCTTCCATTTGTAGTATCGGAGTTAAAACTCTTTTCGCATATTCTGCGCCTTTGGAGCGTGCATTATAATCAGTACCGTCCAGACCGACAAGGCAATAGCTGATATTCTTTTTTGCCGCAAGCGAATAATCAATGACTTCCACTTCATCAACAATCTCTCTGCTGTTAATAGCGTTCAGGATTGCAATAAAGTCGTTGATAGCGTTATGGTAAGCTTCTTCAGAACTGCTGTTTAGCCAGGTCCAGCCACGCTGGTAAAGTGCTTTAAAATGATAGGGGTCATTGTCTCTTTCAATTAGCTTATCATAATAGCTGCGGGCAATCTGGTAATACTCCACAGGCTGCATGGCATCTGTACCGATTTCGAAATATAGATAACCCAATCTGAACAATGCCTCTGAGTTGTATTGGGAATCTGGAAACTCATTGACAATGCGTTTGTAAGCTTCAATTGGCTCTTTGTAGGTTATCTCTGTCAACCGCAGGGAATCCGGTTTGAGTCGGTTGGGGTACATCGTCTCAAATTCTTCTTTTCTGGTCTCAATGCTGTGTTTTACTATATTACCGCTGATATAGCCGATATTGTATAAAACAACGTCCCGCAAGTAGAATTTGGGCTCCTGTTCCAGAACTTTACGGTAATAATCAAGTGCAATATGCATTCTTTCCTGTTCGAGAGAACTGCTTAGTTCTGCAAGGGCAAAATATGCATTTGCCAGTATATTGATGCTGAAGTTTTCCAGTTGTTTCAGTTCCAGGTTCTCGTTGGAATACTTATTCACAAAGGATTTAATCTGGTCATTGGTTTTTCTTTTCCGTGCCAGGTTTTCATTATAGAGTTTCTGGCTTGCTTCAAATGACAGGGATGCTTCTTTCTGCTTTCTGGATTTATCGTAATAGCTTGTCTCTATGAAGGCAATGTGGTGACCGATGTATTCAACGTGGGTTTTTACTGTATTCAGGAATCCCTGATAACTTGACAGCAATTTCAAATATTCAGGTACCAGGAGTGGAAGCTGTGCGATTTCATTCGTTATTGCTTTTTTCTCCTTGGAGCCAATATATTTCGGGTATTTTTCATTGAACTCTTGTTTAAGTGAGGCAATATCCTTCATCAGTTCAATTGAATCCTCGTCTGATGCCTTAATCTCTGCCATGACTTCCCTGTAGAGCTCATTATCATAATCATAATAGTCCAGCAGCATCTCTGTTTCCGCTTTCTTTCTTTCATTGGCTGCTATTAGGGAATCAAGTTGTGCTACAGTGAAAGCCGGGTCCTGTGAAGCTTTCTTTTCTATCAAGTTGTTGGTTATCTTATCTAAAACTGCAAGGGTATTGTCTACCTCGTTTCTTAATGCCAGATATGTATTTCTGTCATTCAGGCGCAGAACGGTCTGTTTGATTTTTTTTATTCGGGTAACCTGGTCTTCTGTAATGACTTTCAGAGAATCAAGCTGTTGCACACGAAGCGTGTCAGTGATGCCGGTTATGTTTTCGGCAGCAGAGTAAAAATTCAGTTGATCCAGCATTGATAGGATGATTTGCTTTTCCAGGATTACCCAACGATTGTACTCTGTGGAGGATATCCCATAATGGTTGTTGCTCAAAGATTCATTTAGCGAGTTAAGCCTGCCCGAGATGATTTCTACCTCATCCAGCGCTGTTGACATGAATATCGGATCGGATTTTCTGCCTGCAGATTCTTTCAGCGCATTGATTCTGTTTATCAATCTAATCTTCTCGGTGATGATGTCCGCATTATTGGAAATGGCAATCCTGATTGTATTAGCGCGTATTCTGGCATCTTCTACACTGCCAGAACCGGCGGCTACTTCAGACCAAAGATACAAGAGCGGGCTGATGTATTCACCGAATTCGGGATTCCTGATTGCTCTATCAAGAATATCCGCCGCTCGTTCCTTGTCGCCTTTATTCAGGTAAGCTGTTGCAAGTTCATATTGAACCTGCATTTCCCAGTGTTTTTTAGCTGCTGGGATATATTGGGAATAATACTGCTCTGCTTCTTCCCAGTTACCTGATAAGCTGGATAGACGGGCAAGGTTTAACAATAAGAAGGGGTTGGTTGGCTCATATTGCAGCTGTGTCTCCAGTAACTTTCTGGCTTCAGCAGGTTCCTTTTTCAGGGCTGATATCAAAGCAAGCATCTTGCTTGTATCCTGCTTGAAACTCTCGTTACTTACTCTGCTGAAATGATATACGGCTTCTTCGTCTTTTCCCAGAGCAAAACTTATGTGACCAGCCAGATAATGCTGCTCCTGATTTAAAGTATCTTTCCTCTTTTCAATTATTTCGAAGGCCTCAGATTCCCGCCCTGCTGCGATATATGTCTTTAGTAGCAAAGTCAAAACAGCCGAAGACAACTCAGAGCTGGGATACTTTAGCTGAAAATCAAGCAATTCCGACTCGGCACTGTCGTAAAAGCCAAGATAGTATTCTACGGAGCTGGAATAATATTGTAGCTTTTCTATTGGCCCATCCATCGTATCATATAAGACTTTCAGGTCAAAAACAAGCTGTCTGGCCGCTATGGGATTGGTAAACACAAGTGAGTCCAAAGCAATTGCATATATATCAAAATACCTTGTTGCCAATTCTGCATCATTGTTTCTAATTGCCTGAGTGATAATGATTTTTGCTGAATTACGGAAGAGCAACTGCTCCGTTGATATATTCCATGGACCAATAAAGGCCTCTTTATTAATGTATTTGTTTATGTCCTGCTGAATGATTTGTTTCTGTTCATGGGTCAGTTGAGAATATAGTGGGTTACAGGCAAGAACCAATAGTATAAACATTAAAACAAGCATCATACTTTTCATGAAACTCTCACTTTGTAGTACTGAAAAGTCATATTTATAAGTAACATCTGCACCATTTTCCGTAATGTTATCAGCGCTGTTATAGCTGTTTTCGTAGGTTCTTCGCATAGGACGGAATACTAGTCTCTCTTGGTTTCTTCGTCCATTTCTTTTAACTGCTTTCGAAGCTCATCAAGCACTTTCTGAGCATGTTCTCTTTGCTCGCGTAACTTCTTGAGTTCCTCCAGCAAGTCTTGGCTGACATCAATTTCCTTGCCTGTTAGCACTGATTCCAGTAGCTCAAATTCTCTGCTTGTCATAGGTTCGCCGGGGACCGATATTTCTTTGCGTCTCTTGTCTGCATATTTATCAAACAAATATGATAAGGCAATCCCGATTCTGTTGTTTTCCTGCTCTTCCAGACCTACATAGGAAATCTTGAATCCAAAATTCTTATAATAGTATTCTGCTCCCAGATTGATATTAAAGCCGTCATTCTCGATAGTCAGATATGTATTTTTTTCTGGTTTGATAGTAATGGAACCGAAGAATCCTTCAAAACGCCTCGCAATGTCATCCTGCCCCTTAAATTTAGCTCCTCCGACTCCGATGGAAAAAACTGTCTCCAATAAAGAGATTCCTGTCATTCCCCTGATAACGCTTCCTTTGGAAAAAACGATATATGGGGAGTTTCTTTCATAGAAACCTTTATCAGGGTTCGGGTATTCGGCATATGGTATGTCAACTGAGTTTTGTTTTACCTTTGAAAACATATTTTCGATACCTATCGCTACTTGGGGAATGGAAGCAGTTTCTTCTATCAGCTTAAGCTTAAGATTCACAAATCCCAAGTCATCCCCAGCCCAGCCTGCTATGCCTACTCTATCAAAAAGCCCAATGTTGATAAGTCCGCAAGGGATGTATTCATAATCTGGTAATCCCTCAAAATCGTTATTAACTCTACGCAAATAACTGACATAAGTGAATTCAGCCGATTTGTGAGGTAAAAGATAAGCATTCGGTACCCGCAAATGACCGATTGTGGTATATGGAACTGCAATAGAAGAAGTTACCATAATTAACAGTAGTACAAATAAAACATACCGGCGCTTCATTCTTTCCTCCACCATATCGGCGTTATTTAAGCTTTCACCATTATATGATTGACATTTATTACGTCAAGCATTTTATTAGTATCATGAATAAACAAACAAAATCAGCGATTGCACTAACTGGAGAAACGCTTGCAGCAGGATTTCTAGAGAATTCCGGCGTCAAGGTTATCTGCAGAAATTATCATTCAGCTTACGGTGAAATTGACATAATTGCTTTAGATGAAAAAGAGCTTGTCTTTGTTGAAGTTAAAACCCGTACAGGATTCTCCATAAAAAAAGCGGAGAACAGCGTTACTATTAAGAAACAACAGAAAGTTACCTTAACGGCAATGCAGTTTATTGGTGCTAACACTGAATACAGCAAGTGCTGTTGCAGGTTTGACGTCATTGTGGTTCTTTATAACCCACAGGATGATAGTTATGGCATCCGGCATCTCAGGAATGCTTTTAGTCCCGTTTTCAGAGATAATAATATCTAATTATTCAGGATACTCTCATCAAAGTCTGAGCCAAGGTATTTCTTCCAGTCGGGTAGGGTGCTTTCCTGCTCATCATTTTTGGAATACACCAATTTGTAATTTCCATTCATCTGAATATCTACAAAAAGATATACAGCTTTGTTCTGGCCATAGTACTTCCAGATTTGGTAATCTTTTCTGACAAATCTCGTTTCATCAGATGAAGTTAGAGATTCCACCGCTCCATCAATATCACCCGGGACACCGTTTCTGATATGTATACGCCCCATATCTGACTTCCATCCCCTGGCAAAGTGTGAAAACTTTGCATTGCTGTAATCGACCCTGTCTCTGTATATCTTCAAGACTTCTTCAACGGATTGATTACGCATTCCGGCTACACCTATCCAAAAATTCGAGATATAACGCCGTTTTGCTTCTTTTGACATAGATTTCCAATTGCCGGCAGCTTTGGGTGAGGCAATATATCTAATCAACTGAAATTCATCATCAGGGTCGGAGAAAATAAAATACTGCTGGTCCTGCTGTTCTGTTATCACGAAATCATAGGAGCGGCTGTAAGTTGTATTATCGTCCGTAAATTCTACAATTGCAATGTATTGGCCGGGGTTCATTGAACCTATGGAGACTGGGAAAAGCAACTGTTGATATGGCGAAGGTTTTTGTATCCTGTATGTGTTTATCAAAACTGAATTGTCGTCCTGCATAATTGTCAAGACTGCCTTCGAGTCAAAGCCCGTAACGTTATATGCTTCACTATAAAAATAGACGCTGTCATATACTTCCCTGGAGATGAATCCAGAGGTTTCCGGCAGATGTATTCTGTTACCCCTCTGGAATTTTTGTGAGTAAAACAACGTATCTGGCGTAACAGCAGACAATAGCTCCAGATCACTGATTTTTTCGTCAGGGCTTATCAGTTCAGTTGTATATGACCAGGCATAGCTTTTGTCAGAATTTATATCCTCAAACCTGATATCCAACACATATCCGGCTTTAGCCAGGGTAAGGGCAATCCTATCCAGATAAGATTTGTTGGAAGTAGTGACATCATGCTTTCTGGTGACACCTATGTTATTGGTAAACTCTTTTGTAACCAGCACGCTATCATCTATGGAGATTGATAAGGTAACCTTTAATTCTGCAAAGAACGTGTTTTCTCTAGTTAAGAAAATCAGGTTTTTGTAAGGTACCTGATAATCAATCACGAACTTAGTGTTGTTGTTTGCATCAAGGTAGCGTTTTGTTTCGACGAACATGCCCAAACGTTCCTGCGAAAAAAGATTAAGCAGGGAACAAGCAAGAAGCAGGCCCGTAAGTATCAATTTAGTTTTCATAAAAACCCTCCATTAAAGAGTAATCGCCATAACCCCGCTTATCCTCAAATCGGTAAATACGGTTCTGACGGTAGTAGTACCAAATAATATACGGGTGTTGCCCGATTGGAAAAGAATCTGAGACAATCTCATCAGGAGGTCCCATCTTGATGTAGATTTTGCCACGGTCTGACCTCCAGCCTGGCAGTTTCTTGTGAATTGTAAACAGCTCATCAGCTTTGAGCACCCTTTCATAAAAAAGCTCACGCAGGTCATTTTTCAGAGAGCCGGGAGAATTGTCATGCCTTGACCAGAAATATTCCACGGCACTGTCCAAATCCTTGTCTGCAAGTCTGCTGATGGTTCTCCACTCATTCTGGTTGGCAATATATCTTATCTGCTGAACCTGTTCTTTAAGCGTAAAACGCTGCAGGTATTGGTCATAGGATTGATAAAGAACCCAACTGTTTGAACTTATTATGTTTTTTGTGTAATACCTGACTTCCAGGTTGCTTAGACTACCTTGCTGCAACAAGGGCAAGATGTCAAATTCAGTGCCGGAGAAGCGGGGTATGTTGATTCTGCTTATTCCCTCAGGATAATGTGCATTGAGGACTATGCTGTCGCATACCGCTGTTGTATCAAGCACAAAAACGCAGGTTTTGAGGTCTGGGGTCAGTTGTGCAAAAGAGGCGGGGGAGAAGCGCAGATGTTCGTTCTGTGCTATAACCATATTGGTAAAAACGACTTGTCCGCTATCAGGAACCGCGAAAGTAAACTGCTTTTCCTTTTTGTCACCGAGATTCAGATTCCGCAAAAGAGTAACCAGTTTGAAATCTCCGGGTTTCAGGTCCAGCCGCACAGAAAATAGCTGGGCAGCACCCTGGATTACCCAATCCTCATTCAGCACTATATCATAAATGTCCTGATGAATGTTTTTTTTATCCGTATCCAACAGGTTGATGCTCATCTGATAGCGGGCTGAGGCGGTTCGGGCGGAAAACTGGTATTGCGAAAAAGGTACCAGGATGTGAATAGAAGTAGTCCCATCTGATGTGTTGACTACAATGTCCTGAGCACTGAGTTGCATAGCAGCAAAGATTAATAAAACAATTATCAGAAACTTAATCATTGGACATCAGCACTGCTTTCATTTCCAGGTTGCGCTGTCTGCACCAGGAAATGAATTCATGGTCAGGATAAAAGTTAAATGACTGTGGTTGTAAAAGAAGTGATTCATATCTGCCAGTCTTTACCAGCAGTTTTAGGCCAAAATGGCCGATAGCTTGCTTCTTGATTTTACTAATCTGTTCCAGAAACTCATCGTTGATAGTTTGCTCCTCTGTTTCAATCAAGATCTCCCCTTTCAGGTGGTAGGGAATCGCCTCGAAGGCAAAGACTTTTTTGGGAAGTATTCTCAGGGAGCTGTCGTCACCTGAGATATATTGGGAACGGCTTCCAATGACATAATAAATCTTACCATATTCGAACTGACCGACGAATTTATCAAAATCATTTTTGAACAGCGACACTTCAAATCTGCCGTTTAAATCCTCCATAACTATGAAAGCCATGGGATTGCCCTTGTTGTCGCGCTTTTTGGTGATACTTGCAACCACGCCAATAACATACACTTCCGAACCATTCGATTTCTCTTCGATTTTGTCCCTGGGAGTGGTGAGCAATTCTATCATATCCTTGTATGGATGGAGTGGATGACCGCTCAGGTAAAAGCCGAGGACCCCCTTTTCCATATCCAACTGGTGGAGATATGACCAGTCCTCTGCTTCTGGAAGTATGGGTTTAAACGAATTGCACTCATCTTCCGTATCTAGCAGGTCAAACAAAGAAGTTTGTCCTCTCCTGCTTTCTCTCTGGTGGTCGCTGGCCTGCTCCAGAGCTGTTTCAATAACCAGCCATTTCTGGGCTCTGGAACCTTCCAGGTCATCCAGGGCACCTGAGGCAATAAGGCTCTCCAGCACCGTTTTATTAACGGCCATGGAATCCAGCCTTTTACATAATTCAAAGATATCTTTGTATTTACCGTTCTTGTTACGTTCATCCACAATGGCTTTTATTGCTGCTTCTCCAATGTTCTTTATCGCTCTCAGCCCGAAATGGATTTCAATGCCGCTTACTGAGAACTCGCAGTCACTCTGGTTAATGCCGGGAGGAATGATGTTGATGTTCATACGTTTGCATTCTTCAAGAAAGTATGGTACTTTATCGGGATTGTCTTCCAATGATAACAGGGCTGCCATAAACTCAACCGGATAATGCGCTTTTAACCATGCTGTCTGATAAGCTACCAGAGCATAACAGGTTGCATGACTTTTGTTGAATGCATATTCAGCAAATGTAGCCCAGTCACTCCAGATTTTTTCTATGGTTTTTTCCGGAACACCATGGGCAATTGCTCCTTCCCTGAAACTAATCCGGAAGGTTTCCATGAGGTCAGCTTTTTTCTTGGACATGGCACTGCGCAGTGAATCTGCCTGGCCTCCAGTAAAACCTGCCATCTCGCGGGATATCTGCATGACCTGTTCCTGATAAACAGTCACGCCATAAGTTTCCTTGAGTATTTGCTCCATCAGAGGGTGGTCATATACAATCTTTTCTTTGCCGTATTTTCTACGTATATAAGTATCAATTGATGCCATTGGTCCAGGTCTGTAAAGGGCAACCATGGCAATCAGGTCTTCAAACTGGTTTGGTTTCAGATCCATCAGGTACTTGGTCATGCCGTCCGATTCAAACTGAAAAATGCCGTCTGTCTTTCCCTGGGCAAGCAATTGGAAAGTCACCTGATCATCCAGCGGAAGATTGTCAATGTCTACCTTCACGTTCTGTGACTGTTCTATCAGTTCCACAGCTTTGGTAATCAGGGTAAGGGTTTTCAGACCCAGGAAATCCATTTTCAAGATTTTAAGTTGCTCTAGATTTTTACCCTCATACTGAACCAGGACAGCATTCTCATTATCCTTTTGAGAACTTACCGCCAGAGGGACATAATCCGTAAGGTCACCGGGTACGATTACAACGCCTGCCGCATGGATACCTGTCTGGCGAACCAAACCTTCCAGCACCTGACTATGCTGCAGGATGCTGTCATTGAGGTCATTGCTGTTCATAATTGCAACGAATTCCGGAGAGTCTTTTATCGCATCCGCTAACGTTTTGGAACTGGACGGTATGGCTTTTGTCATTCTGTTTGCTTCAGCAGCGGTTACTCCCAGCACCCGGGCGACATCCTTGATAACGGATTTTGGTCCCAGTGTACTGTATGTGATTATCTGGGTTACACTGTTACGACCATATTTCTGAATGACATAGTCAATCACCTTGCTTCTTCCCTGGGCGCAAAAGTCAATGTCAATATCAGGCATGCTGATGCGGTCAGGATTCAGGAAGCGTTCAAACATCAGGTTATATTTCAGCGGGTCAACTCTTGTGATATCAAGCAGATAAGAGATGATACTGCCTGCAGCGGAACCTCTGCCGGGGCCTACAGGGACATTTTGCTTACGCGCGTTGTCGATAAAATCCTTCACTACCAGGAAGTAACCGTCAAAACCCATCTTATGGACTATTCCGAGTTCGTATTCCAACCGTTCCATAATCTCCGGCGTCAGGTCAGGATATCTGGTTTTGGCTCCTTCCAGGCACAGTGCCTTCAGGTAATCGCCCATATCAGTGAATTCCGGTGGGGTTTCAATAGATGGCAGCAGGAAGTTGTCATATTTTAGTTCAAAATCTATCCGGTTAGCAATCTCCATTGTGTTGTTGAAAGCTTCGGGAACATCGGGAAACAGTCTCATCATCTCGTCTGCAGTCCTGAAAAAGAGTTGATTGGTACTATATCTCATCCGATTTGGATCTGCCAGGTTTTTCCCAGTCTGAATGCAGAGCAGGATGTCGTGCGCTTCGCTGTCGGATTGCTGAAGATAGTGGCAGTCATTGGTCAGCACCAGCGGGATGGATAGCTCTTTGGCAAGGCTGATAATCTGGGGCATGACCTTTGCTTCTTCCTCAATGCCATGGTCCTGGATTTCCAGATAGTATCTGTCACCGAATACATTGCGGTACCATTCTGCAGCCTGTTTTGCCTGTCTGGGCTGCTGGTTGAGCAGGTGCTGGGCAATCTCGCCCTTGATGCAGGCACTCAGGCAAATCAAACCTTCTGAATATTCTTCCAGCAGTTTCTTGTTGATGCGGGGTTTGTAATAAAATCCTTCCAGATAGGATTTGGAGGATAGCTTCATCAGATTGCGGTAGCCTTTGTCATTCATTGCCAGGAGTATCAGGTGATGACGGCGGTCATTTTTATTGCTTTCGTCAGCAAAATCTTTGTTTATGATATAGGCTTCGATTCCAATGATGGGTTTGATGCCTGCTTTCTTGGCAGTATTGTAAAACTCTATAGCACCAAACATGTTGCCGTGGTCAGTTATGGCAAGCGCCGGCATATTGTTTTGCACTGCCAGTTTGACTATTCTGTCTATCCGGCAGGCTCCGTCCAGCAGACTGTATTGCGTATGATTGTGCAGATGAACAAAAGACATTTATTCTACCTTTCTGAGGTTATTTTGTTTACATTGTTACAATTAATAATCCAGCTTATTTTTGAAGTCAGCGGAATTCTGTCAAAACAAATTCGCTGATATCTCTGTTTATAATGTCAAACAGACTCCTGTTCAGTGTTTGCAGCATAGCCTCAAAATGGGTGCCCTTCCAGTAAATCTTTCCGCATTTACGGCAGCAGGTGAAATGTTCTTCCCGATTTCTTACTTTTTCCGGCAGCCGTTGTAGAACCTTGTCTTTAGATATAGCAAAGACGGCTCTGTTGCAATAAAGGCAACGGCTGAATACTCTGAAATTAGTGAGTCTGAGCTCACTAACCACCTGCTTTAGTTGTTCCTGGTGATTTTCGGAAACTACAATCAAAAAGCGATGAATTGTCTTTAAGTTTGCATTTTTCCTGGTTCTGGTCAGTAGAATCCTGTTTTGCAGGGAGCAATGCCGTGCCCATGTTGCAGTTTTGCCGGAATCAGTGAGCACAGCGTCAAAACCCAGAAGCCTCAGCCAGCGCGCCAGTCTCTCCAGTTCCGATGTCAACAGGAACTTTGGCCTCAGGGGTTTATCCATAAGTCATCAATTTCTGGAGTTGCGCAGCATGATAAGGCGCAGGAGATTCACCAAAGCCATCAGTGTAGCAGCTACATAGGTAAGTGCTGCTGCATTGAGCACTTCTCTGGCACCTTTCATTTCTTCAGGATAGATAATAATTCTGTCATTCAGTTGCTCATAAGCCCGTTGCGAAGCATTGTATTCCACAGGCAGGGTAACCAGATGAAACAACAGAGCAGCGGCAAAAAGGATTATGCCAATATCCATCAGACCTGTCATAGAAAACAGGAGTCCGGCGATAAACATCGGAAATGCCAGCCATGAACCGAGATTAGCAACCGGCAGGATGCTTGCCCGGATGAGCAGGGGTGCATATTTTGAGGCATGTTGCAAAGCATGTCCGCATTCATGGGCAGCTATGGTTACGGATGAAATAGACGTACCATAAAACACGTCTTTGGAAAGGCGGACTTCATTCACTCTGGGGTCGTAATGGTCGGTTAATATGCCTTCCACAGGAACCACTTTGACGTGGTCTAGTCCATTGCGGCTAAGAATTGTTTGTGCTACTTCACTTCCGCTCATGTTGACAGAACTCTGCACTTTCAGAAACTTTTTATAGTTGCCTTTTACCTTGGACTGAGCATAAAAAGCCAGTATCAGTACGGGAATCAGCAGTAGAAAAGTCGCATCTCCCATATAAAACATTGTCTCCTCCTTAAAGTTATATATCTCTTAATACAAATTTATCCGGAACAACCCCTATGTCAAGTGGACTTATTTTTGTTTTTTTGCTTGACAAAATAGCTGAAAGATTTCCATTCTGATAACAGCCAAAAGTATTGGAGGTTCTTCATCATGAAAGAACGTCTCAGATTATTACTGGTTATCCTGCTGCTGGCAGGTGTAACCGCTGTATGCCATGCATCTTCTGACTGGTACAACACCATTTCGGTGAAACTGGGCAGGACAGATGCGGACTGTGATGTGGAATCTCCGGGCAAGTCCCTTGCTATGTTTGGCGGGCAATATGAAATATGGTACAACAATCTTTTCAGCATTGGACCGTATGTTTATTTCAGCCAGTTGCATGGAGGCAAGCTTTCCTGGGACCAGGCAATAGACCCTGATCAGACTGATCCTGCCCTCAGGGGTTTCCGCGCTTATATGGCAGGGCTGGATATCAAGCTGAGGTTCCGTCCCCACTGGGACTGGAGCAATATTGTGCTTCCTGACCATTTCATTTCCAGGATTGCCCCGTATGTCAATACGGGTGTGGGAATCCTTACCTTTGACCCGCTTGACCGTTCCGGAACACCCATAAGGGGTGATTACAAGCGCCATGCCGGGGCAGCTCCGGTTTTCGGAGCCGGATTCACCTTCTTTTCCCGCATGGGCGTTACCGGCGACCTGGGCATGGAATACCATTTTGTCAATTCCGATGAACTGGACGGATATAAATATGGGAAAACCAAAGACCGTTTTTGGACCGGATATATTGCGCTGACCATTGGTTCTTCCAAACCGGTAGAACCACCTGTTCTGCCACCCGAACCAGAACCTGAGCCTGAGCCGGAACCCATTATCGAGCCCGAACCTGAGCCGGAGCCTGTGCCGATTCCTGAGCCTGTGCCCGAACCCATTAAGAGGGAACCTGCCATTGAAATCCGCAAGGATGTCAGCCTGATTATCAAGGGCGTCACTTTCAAGACGGACAAGGATGAGCTCACAGCTTCCGCTATGGTGGAACTGGATAAGCTGGTCATTGTTCTGACTGAGGATTACCCGGACATCACTCTGGATATTCAGGGCCACACCGACAGCGATGCCAGCGATGCTTATAATATGGACCTTTCCAGACGCAGGTCTCTGTCAGTAAAACGTTACCTGGTAAGCAAAGGCGTGGCAGAAAACCGCCTGACCACCAGTTGGTTTGGTGAGCGCCGGCCGATTGCTCCAAACACCACTCCTGCCGGCAAAGCCCAAAACCGCCGCATCGAATTCATAAGAACCGATTAATCCCTCCATACATATAAAGAAAGGGGGTTCATTTTTGAACCCCCATTTTTTTAGCTCTTATGACCAATACGCTACCATTACGCTATCATTACGGAGTTAATCCGTATTGATAGCGTAATGCTAAAAAGTGAGAGGTAGAGGAGGGTAAAGTATTTACTTGACTGTAATACAGAATAAAATTTACTTTAATTTAGCGCTTGTCATGGTAGGTTATTATGATTAACAAACTTAAGACCAAGCCTTTAACGATTGCAATTTGTCTTGGGGCAGTGGTTCTGTTCTCGTGGTGTATCAGTTTATCAGCTACCGTTTATGCACAGGGCACGATACCTGTCCTGGATTGCAGCGAAACAAGAGCGGAAAGAATAAATCTTAGCTTCCGGCTGGGTGAGTTTGATGTTAATTCTGACGGAAAAATCACTTTGCAGAATAAGTGGACAGAATACAGGATTGATAAGTCCGGATTGCCTGTCCTGGCGGTAAATCTTGCCATCGGAAACGCAGGCGATTATACGGCAGAAATCAGCGGAAAGACAGACATTTCACTGAGCGTTAACGGTCCGGAATCGGACAGCCATCCATCCGATACCGTGATACTAAGCCAGCCATATATTTACAGGGATGTGCGGGGCATCACGCTGTACATTTCACCTTTCAGTCCAAACGGGGATTTGCTCTCGGCCGTTACGGAAATGGAGATTGTCCTGACCAAAACTGATACCCGGGGAACCAATCCCAAACAGGCAGAGAATCACAAACTCAACCCCTATTTCATGGATAATTACAGGCACCTCTTTTTGAACTTTAATCCGCGTTATGAGGATGTAGGTGAAGTCGGCTCGATGCTGGTCATCTGCCATGATGCGTTCATGAATACGATGCTGCCTTATGTGCAGTGGAAAAACCGGATTGGCATTCCCACGGAAATGGTGCCGGTCACCGAAGCAGGCACGGACACGGAAACGCTGAAGCAATACATCCAAAACCGCTATGATGCGGACAGCACTTTGACTTTTGTCCAACTGGTGGGCGACCATGAACAGGTGCCCAGCTCAATTTCAGGCGTTGTTCAATTCAACGGTACCCACGATCCTTACTATACTTTGGTGGAAGGCGATGACAGCTATCCCGATTTGTTTGTGGGCAGGTTTTCCGCTGAGAATGTCGACCAGTTGGAAACCCAGGTCACACGCACCCTGGAATATGAAAAAGCTGTCCACCAGGGCTCCTGGTTGAGTAAGGCGAGCGGGGTTTGCGCCGTCAATCCACCCGTCCCGGGTGACGACGGTGAATACAACTGGGACCATTTGGACAACATCCGCACCAAGCTGTTGAACTTTACCTATACGGAAGTGGACAGGGTTTATGCCAATGAAGGCGCTGACACAGAGGACTTTGCCAGTACTATCAACGCGGGAAAATCACTGCTCAATTACTGCGGAGAAGGATATGAGACCTATTGGATAACGCCCTACTTCAACATAGATAATGTGAATGAACTATCCAATGATAACATGCTTCCCTTCATCCAGTGTGTATCCTGCAACACGGGCAACTTCTACGGACAGACCTGCCTTGCCGAATCTTTCATGCGGGCGAAAAACCCGGCTACACAACAGCCGACGGGGGCAATCGGCATCTATGCTGCCGGACCTACTCAATCGGTAGATACACCCATGCGTTCACAGGACCACTTTAATGATTTGCTGGTAAGCGGACAAAAAAACACTTTGGGCGGGCTTTGCTACAATGGCTCCTGCAATATGATGGACGTTTATCCGCTGAACGGTGAACATAACTTTCTGGGCTGGAACCTGTTCGGCGACGCTTCCCTGCAGCTCAGGACAGCAGAGCCGGAAATGCTGTCAGTAAATGTTAGCAATCAGATTCCTTCTGCTGCCACATCTCTTTTGGTGCAAACAGGCAGACCTGCCGTACGCGTCTGCCTTAGCAGGTTTGATGATATCATCGCCAGCGGTTTTACCGATAATGCTGGCTCAGTTACCTTATACTGGTCAATCCCAACCCAGAATGGATATACCTATCTGCTAACCGCTACAGGATTTAACTGCCTGCCTTTTTCACAGGATTTACAATGCTTCGCGGAAGGCGAAGGTTACCTCAATATCACGGACATTACCTACGAGGATAACGAAGACGGCGTTATCAATCCGGAAGAGGTAATTTCCCTGCAAATAACTGTTAATAATCCTTCCCTAGTTGATGTAGCAGATGTATATATTTGGTTAAATAACCTGTCTGATTATTTGGATTTCTCCTTGGGGTTACTACATTTGGGAAACATAGCAGCAGGAACCGATAAACTGGTGCATAATTATCTTCGCATCAGCAGGAACTGTCCGGATTACAGGAATCTGGAGTATGAACTGATTCTGTCTTCAAACGGACAGAGCTGGGTGATCCCTTGCATGATTACCGTTCATTCACCGGTGGTCTCCATTGTGGAAAGTAAGTTATTACCGGAAAAGAACTGGCTGAATCCCGGCGATGAAATCCAGGTGCAATATAAGATTGCTAATACAGGCAGTGCTGCCATGAAGAATACAAGGTGTGAACTTAGCACTGACAGGGACTGGATAAATATCTCCCGACCCGTGCAGTCAAATCTGTCTTGCCCGTCCAATGACTCTCTGCTGGTGACTTATACGGTCAGGATAGATTGCGACGTGGAGGTGGACTCGCTCTTTAATCTGGCTTTCGAAATGATTCCTGCCAATGCGCCGGACAGGAGTTGGACGGATAACCGGTTGGTTGTGAATCAGGGAGTAATGCTGGAAGGCTTTGAGACCAATGATAATGTGAGATTTCCCTTTGTATATCCTTATGGGCATCTCTGGCTGCTGTCCCCGGAGGCTATTGAAGGAAGCTTGTCAATGCAAACACCAGATTTGGATGTCGGACAATACACATCATTAGAAATTACCCTTGAACTTTCCGAACCGGGTGAACTGGTTTTTTATTTAAAAACAGACCTTGAGTACACTGCATGTTACCTGAGTTTTTGTGTTAATGAAAGTTTATATGACCACTGGTACAAAAATCCTGAATGGCAAAGAGCAAGTTTTACTTTAAACGCCGGTGTTAATAAGCTGACTTGGTATTATTGGAACAGACCTGAGGGATTTGGTGACCATGGTCATGTCCATGTGGATGCCATCCAGTTCCCGCCGGGAGCAATGTTTACGGATGCCCAGCTTCTGACTGACGTCTCCGAAATAAACCTCACCATCCACCCCGACCAGGTGCTGTATGCTCCGGTCAATCTTACTTCGGCAGACGGCAGATACATAGACTACACCGCGGTTCTGCAAAAAGTGGCTAAAACAGAAGAGAAACTGAGCTCACCCAGACTGGTTTTCGACCGGGACAGCTTGAATCCCGGAACGGTGGACAGATATATCGTGACGCTTTACAATCCTCTGCCGGACAGGGAATTGAGAGAAGTGCGTCTGCATATCCCGGCGGGGATTATAGTAACCGGCGCCAGCAATTTTACCATAGGTGGCCAGCCATCCATGCTCAGGGTTGGCTCTATCGGAAGCAGTGATGTGCTTACCTGGATTAGCGCTGAAGGAAATCCTGCCGACAGTCTCAGATGCGTTCTCTCACTGATGTCCGACGCTTATGAGCACAACACGGTCCTGAATTACGAAATACTTACGGCTGAGCCATGGGATTTCTTCTACTGGGACACCGGCTCAGTTTATCTCTATACGGATGGCTCCGAATCCTCTTTCCTCACTCTGAATGCTCATTCCGGAACTCTGTTTGAAAAGCAAAGCGACCGCCTGGCGGTGAAGTGCATCCAGTCCTTTATGCCGGAACCCCTGCCGGATTTTGTCCTGCAGATTTACAACAATGGTGTGAACGTCCATTCCATACCCGTTTCCGTCACCTATGACCCCACCCCGGGTTTTGACACCTCAATAACTTCGCTCAGGGCTTATCCAAACCCCTTCCGCGACAATCTGACCATAGATTATTATCTGCCACAGGATGGCAAAGCCGAAATCACGCTTTACAACATCCGCGGACAGAAAGTGCAGTGTCTCTACGATGCGCCTGCCTATGCCGGAAAGAATCTGCTGGCCTGGAACGGAAAACTGAGTCAAAACCGTATCCTGCCAACGGGTGTCTATCTGATTAAGCTCCACACTTCCGCCGGGAAAGACCGGCTTACCCGTTGCCTGATGGTGAAATAACCCTGTAAAAGTGCTACTATCCTGCAATCGTAATAGCTGATTCGCCATTGGTCCGCTCCGGGTTATTTGCTTCTTTTTCCCTGCTTCCAACCTGGGGTCCACCTGGGGTCCACCTGGGGTAAGCCCACGAGGACCCCACGTGGAAAGCAGGAAAGAAATGGGATTGAGAATAATCTCTTGACAGCAGGATGAAGCGCATATATTTATGCAAATCAATTATTCAGTTTGTCTTGAGTCATCAGAAACAAAGGGAGAAGTTATGAGGATTACAGCATTTGTTATTCTTGCAATAGCCTTGTTGGCAATGGGTTGCGCCAACGTGCCAAAGGTTCAGTATTCCAAATCCGTGAATATTGAAATACCGCTTGCGACCCAGACCATCAGCGACGTAACAGTCAAGATTACGCCGTTTGATGAATATTCCGAAATCATGCAAGACAAATATATGAAAACAATTATGGTCTACTATGACCCCTGGGGAGCTTACATAGGCAACCATCCGGTACCGATGCGGCTGAATATCTTCTCCGGGACAATGACTTACAACGTTACCATTATCAATAACACCGACCAGATTCTGAAACTGGAAGATATGCGGATAATGTATCTGGACCCGATTGTGGATACTCCCACCGAACCCTATATGGCTCTGGACCTGGCTACCATCATGCAGGACCCATCCGTCCTCAGATGCTGGCACGATGCAGTTGCCAACATTAAGAAGCTCTCGCCCCAGAACGAAACGTATAAGATGCAACTTAACGGTGAAATCATCGGCCTGGCAAAACAGCTGAAATTCATCAATTCTCCCAATCGCGAAATCATGCCCGGAATGCAATATTCGGGCATTATCATGCTGCCGTTCTCACGTGAAAGGGTTACAGAGGGCCGTCTGTCCTTCCTGGATGTGGTTTCCAAGACCGCCACTCCCGGCTATGCCACGGAAAAAGTGAGGTTTGACTTTACTGTAAAGGGAATGCCAATTTACTGGAAACAAGATAAGACAGTGAGTCCGGATTGGGTGAAAATACCTTATGATGAGTACCTGATAGGAGTTCAGAAGAAATAATCAAAATCTATTAATACAGACCACTCCTGAATTGACGGGAGTGGTTCTTTTTGTATGCTATCACAGTGCTTGACAAGGCAAGCCCTTTAAAAATCATGACTTTCACTGCGAAAGTGGCGGAATTGGCAGACGCGCTGGACTTAGGATCCAGTAGGTGCAAACCTGTAGGGGTTCAAGTCCCCTCTTTCGCACCAGATTAATTATCAAAAAAGTAAGATAGAACAGGAGAACACAGTGAAAGCTGACTTTACACAGATTAACGCAGCCCGCAAGGAAATCCTGCTGACAGTGGAAGCGGAAAGAGTCCAGTCCGGTTACAGGAAATATGTGGCAAAATCCGCCCGTGAGATTTCGTTACCCGGATTCCGCCCCGGCAAAGCGCCTCTTTCCATGGTGGAAAGAATGCATGGCGAAAAAATCAGGGAATACTTCTACAAGGATTTCGTGGATGAGATTTTCCCGGAAGCAGCCAAAGAATTTGACATCAATTACCTGCTGTTTCCCGAAATCAAAGACATCACCTGGGAATCCGGGCAGGACATGACTATCAAGATAGAGATTGAAGTGGAACCGGAAGTCAGTTTCAAACAGGTGGAAGGGTTGAAAGTACCCTATAAGCCGTTGGAACTCAAGGACGAAGTGGAACATTACATAGAAGAACTCCGCAAAGAAAACTCCACAATGATAGATGTGAACGACGGCATTGCTGAAAACGACGAAGTGGAATTTGAAGTCAAATGCACCCTGGAAGGCAAGGAATATACTCAAAATTATACCACCCATGCCAATAAAGACCACGAACCGCAGGTTGCAGAAGCTGCCCTTGGCAAGAAAACCGGTGACAGTTTCACTATCTCGCTGCCGCATGCCCACATCCACCACATCTTTAAGGATGCGGAACATTCTCATCATGACAATGACGTGGAAGCAAGCTTCATGGTCAATGCCATCCGCAGAAACCAGCTTCCGGAGATTGACGATGAATTTGCCAAAGACCTGGAATTTGACAGCGTCAATGATATGAAAAAGAAAATCACAGAGGACATGAAAGAAAAGAACGAGCTTAAAAACCGTAATATACGGATAAACGCCCTGATTACGAAGCTTTATATAGACAACCGGTTTGACCTGCCGGAAAAGACCATCCAATATCTCGCCGAAAAAGAACTTGACCAGTATAAGATAACTGACGAACAATGGCGCAAGTATTATGAGTTCCAGATTCGCCAGCAGATTTCGATGGATTTTCTCAACATGTATCTGATGAAAGCCCTGCGTAAACAATATACCCTGGAGCCGTCAGAAGAAGACATTGAGAGATACATCGAACACGAGGCAAAACTGAGTGACCAGAGCATCGAAGACTGGAAAGAAAAACACAAGAAGACCATGGAAGGTGAAGATTTTAAGGAAACAGTCGGCAACTATATGATACTGAACAAAATCGCCGACACCTGCGAATTCTTTGTGGCAGAGGAAGAACCCATTGATACCGCTTCCGCAGACAAAGAAGCAAAACCAAAGAAGAAAACAACCAAACAGGCTAAGGAAAAGTCCGAATAATACCGGAGGTAACGCATGAATTATATTCCCATAGTAATAGAGCAGACAGGCAGAAGCGAAAGGGCTTATGACATCTATTCACGCCTGCTGAAAGACAGGATTATCTTCATCGGCGGTCCGATAGACGACGCGCTTGCCAATACAGTGGTGGCGCAGCTTATCCATCTGGAAGGCGAAGACCAGGAAAAAGACATCTTTATGTATATCAACAGTCCCGGAGGCATCATTTCTTCCGGCCTTGCCATATATGATACAATGACCTACATCAAGCCCAATATCAGCACCATCTGCATAGGTCAGGCAGCCAGCATGGGAGCAGTCCTGCTCGCGGCCGGCACCAAAGGCAAAAGAATTGCCCTGCCCTACAGCCGTATAATGATTCACCAACCGATGGGCGGAGCTCAGGGCCAGGCGACCGATATCGAAATCCAGGCGAAGGAAATTCTATACTTACGCGATAAATTGAACGATATCCTGCATACTCACACGGGTCAGCCCCTGGAAAAACTCAGGGATGACAGCGACCGCAATTTCTTTATGAGTGCGCTGGAAGCCAAGGAATACGGCATCATTGACGAAGTGCTGAGACACCGTCAGTAAGCTCCAAGAGGTCTGTATGGAAAAATATAAGGTTTTAAGCTGCTCCTTCTGCGGCAGACCCGAAGCGGAAGTCAAGACACTCATCAGGGGAATAGCCGGCAATATCTGTGACGAATGTGTTTCCATGTGCCACACCATCGTGGATCAGGACAAACCCAAGGAAGCCGAAGAGCAGTTTGAGCTCGCCACACCCAGCCAGATAAAGACATATCTGGACCAGTACGTCATCGGCCAGGAAAATGCCAAACAAGTTATTTCCGTGGCTGTGTATAATCACTATAAACGCATCTTCATGCAGAAAAAAGATGACGACGTAGATTTGGAAAAAAGTAATATACTGATGCTGGGTCCCACCGGTAGCGGCAAGACTCTGATAGCCCAGACTCTGGCGCGTTTCCTGAAAGTGCCCTTTGCCATTTCCGATGCCACAACGTTAACCGAAGCCGGTTACGTGGGCGAAGATGTGGAAAACATCCTTGTCCGTCTCCTGCAGAGCGCGGATTATGATATTGCCAGAGCCGAGAGAGGCATCGTTTACATAGACGAACTGGATAAGATTTCCCGCAAAAGTGAAACTCCCTCCATCACTAGAGACGTGTCCGGTGAAGGTGTCCAGCAAGCGCTGCTCAAAATTCTGGAAGGAACCAAAGTCAATGTACCGCCCAAAGGCGGACGCAAACACCCGCAACAGGACTTTATCGAGATGGACACCACCAATATCCTGTTCATCGCAGGCGGAGCTTTCTTCGGGCTGGAAAAAATCATCCAGGAAAGAATGGCAACCAAATCCATCGGTTTTGACGTCAAACTTAGCAAGAAGTTATCTGATGCCAGCATCTTTGACCACACTGTTTCCACTGATTTGCTCAAATATGGCTTGATTCCGGAACTGATTGGCCGTCTGCCCATCATCTGCACCCTGCACGAACTCAGCGAAGAAGCCCTGATTGAAATCCTGACGAAACCCAGGAATGCAATCTGCAAGCAATACCAGAAGTATTTTGACATGGATGGCGTGAAGCTGAATTTCATGGAAGAAGCCCTGAAAGAGATAGCCAAAATCGCTATCACCCAGAAGACCGGAGCCAGGGGTCTGCGGGCTATTATGGAAAAAATGATGCTTTCCATTATGTACGAGCTTCCGGACAGACCGGAAATCGAAACCTGCACCATAACCCCGGAAGTGGTCAATAAAGTAATAGAACCTGTGCTGACCTTTAAGAACACAGATAAAAAGAAAGCTGCCGCCAATTAATCTGTAACCCTTTATTGGAAGATGAATGGCGCTGGCAGTTGACCTTCATTCTCATTCCGGTTATGCCGGGGGCGCAGGGAAGATAAACCTGCACTCCCTGGCAGAAACCATGAAAATCAAAGGAATCAGCGTCTTTGGAATCGGTGATTGCCTTTTCCCTGCCTGGCAAAAAGAATACAAGCATCAACTAGTTTCTAATAGCAGCAATCTCTATCATCTACCCGGCACTGAGGCATATTTCATTCGCCAGACGGAAGTTATCTTCACTGTAGCACTGGAGGGATATCCCAACCGGATTGTTGCGCATCACATTATCTTGTTTCCGGATGATGAATCCATCAGCAAAATGACAAAACTGCTCAGCCGGAAAGGACATAAGAACACCATAGCGAGACCGTTTATCACCTGCCGGGATCAGTCTGAACTGGAAGAAACGCTTTTTGCCATTCAAGCAATCCATCCTTTGGTAGAAATAATCCCGGCGCATGTCTTGACTCCGGACGGAATTTTGGGGAGCAAGAATAAACTGGGTTCCTGGCAGGAGTTTTATGGGGCTTTTGTGGATTGTATTCATGCAGTGGAGACAGGACTGAGCGCAGACCCTGCCATGCTGTGCCGGATTCCTGATCTGTATGGGAAAACTTTCCTGTCAAACAGCGATTGCCACTGCGAGGCATTGAACCGGGTGGGCAGGGAGTTTACTATTCTGGATACAGGTGAGATGACTTACGAAGCCATTATCCAGGCTATCAGGGACAATAGAGTACTGCTGACAGCAGAATTTCTGCCGTCGGAAGGAAGGTACTATCTCACCGGGCATAGAGCCGATAAACACGAGAGTAAGAAGGAAACGTTTTTCCCGGATGATGACCCCGAAGATCTGGTTTGTCCTGATTGCGGCAAGAAGCTGCTGCAAGGCGTGAAAAACAGGGCGAAGCAACTGACTGATTACAACCTTCCTGCCAACCACAAACCGTTTCTGCATCTGCTCCCGCTGATAGAAGTTATCGCTTCTGCCTTTGACATTAAAAGCATCGGAAGCAAAAAAGTGAAGGACTCTTTTGTTAAGTGCCTGGCAGTGTTCGGGACAGAAATCAACCTCTGGAAAAGTTCCGCTCAGGATATTGAGGAACTGCTTGACAATAACCTGCCACAGGAAATTATAAAACACATCACAGCAGTCAGGAATGGAAGCTTTAGTTTCGAGCCTGCAGGCTATGACGGACAATACGGCATATTAAAAATACACATGGAGAATTCAAATGAATGCTGAGATTACCAAACCCAGACGCGAAAAACTTGCCGGTGCGATGGAAGCCGGTCAGATAGCGATCGTCTTTGCCAGAATGGAGCAGGAAGGAATAGAGAAGTTCACACAGGTGAACAATTTCCTTTATTTTACCGGGCTTATGGTGCCTGATGCTGCTTTTTGCCTGTTGAAGACCAAAGACAAAATCTTTGAATATCTTTTCATCCAGAGAGGGATTCCTGAAAGGGAAGTCTGGGACGGCAAGAAACTGACAGTTGAAGAAGCCAAACAGATATCCGGAATCCAGACCGTCAGCTATCTGGATGAGTTTTATACAGCCATCAGCGGATTGTGCCCCCTGGTAAGTAAAATATGGTCAAACATAGGCAATCCCATGATAAACAGACCCCTTTCATATCCGATGTTTATGCTCCAACCAGTTCGGGATATCTATCCTAATATCACTATAGAAAACTTGAATAATGTTGTCCGTCCCATCCGTTCCGTAAAATCCGAATGGGAAATTGCCCAGATGCAGAAAGCTATAGATGCTACGGGTATTGGTATAGCCAAGGTGATGCAGAAAGCCAAAGCCGGCATGATGGAATATGAATTGGAAGCCAAGCTTTTTTACCAGATGCAGAAAAACGGAGTGCAGAACTGGGGTTTCGCACCGATTATCGCTGCCGGAGCTAATGCCACTACCCTGCACTACAAGCAAAACAATTGCGAAGTCTGTGCAAACGATATAGTCCTGATGGATGTGGGCGCATCCTGGATGAATTACAGCGCGGATATCACTCGCTGCTTCCCTGTTTCCGGAGAGTTTTCTCCCCGGCAGAAACAGGTCTATGAGGAAGTTCTGGCTATCCAGAAAGCCATCATAGAAATGGTCAGACCGGGAGTAGGGCTTCTCCAGCTAAACGAGAAAACTGTAGAGCTGACCCAGGAAGCTCTAATCAGGCTGGGACTGATCCAGGATAAGGAGCATTACCGCAGGTATTACATGCACAGTGTAAGTCATCATCTGGGTATGGATACGCATGACCTGGGAGCCAGGGACTCTATTCTGGAGGTTGGCAATGTCATAACTGTAGAACCGGGAATATATATTCCTGAAGAAAGTCTGGGCATCAGGATTGAGGACGATATCCTGGTCACAGAAACCGGTTATAGAAATCTTTCTATCGGAATTCCCAAGGAAGTGGACGAACTGGAAAGCATCAGACAGGAAGCATTAAAATGAAAAACAAGGCGATTTATCCGGGGACTTTTGACCCCATTACCCTGGGGCACGTCAATATTGCAGAAAAAGCAGCTTCACTGTTTGATGAAGTGGTTGTCGGGGTGGCTGATTATACAGGAAAAAAGACTCTGTTTGATATTGAAGAGAGAGTGAAGCTCTGTCAGCAAACCCTGGCTCATATCCCCAATGTCAAAGTGGTTCCTTTCAAAGGTCTTGTGGTAGATTTTGCAAAATCGCAAAATTGCCGGATAATGATACGTGGCATGCGTGCTGTATCGGATTTTGAATACGAGCTGTCTCTAGCGCTTACAAACAAGAAAATTGCCCCGGAGATTGAGACACTCTTTTTGGTGCCAAGCCTTAGATATATGTATCTGTCTTCCTCCACCATAAAGCAATTAGCTGAATTGGGCGGGGAACTGGAAGATTTCGTATCTTCGCCGGTATTCATGGCCCTGAAAACTAAATACAAGTCGTCCTGAGGCAGGAATCACAATGCCCAAAAGAAAAGAAACACCCGCAGAAGTTACCCAGATATCCCAGCGCACCTTGCCGGCTAATGTCAATGCAGAAGCAGCCGTGCTTTCCGCAATGCTGATAGACAAGGATGTTGCAGTCAAAGGTCTGGAAAAGCTGAAAGAGGAATACCTCTACAGGACAGCCCACAAGATAATCCTGCGCATTATGCAGGAACTTTTTATTGAGAACATTGAAGTGGACGCCATAACCCTGATAAACAGACTGGACAGGGCAAACCTATTGGATAAGGTGGGTGGCATACCCTACATCAACGAGCTTTCCAGCGTAGTGGTTTCCAGCGCTAATTTTGATTATCACCTAAATATTGTTATCGACCAGGCATTGCTCCGCCAGCTTATCATTGCATCAAACGGTATTATAGAATCCTGTTACCAGGCGGATAAACCAGTCAGCGCTATTGTCGATGATGCGGAACAATCCATCTTTGCCATTGCTGAAATCCCCAAGGAAAAGGGATTTGTCCGTTTGGGCGATGTCTCCCATGAAATCCTGGAAATGGTGCAGCAGGTGGCTTCCACCCATGTTCCTGTTTTGGGAGTCGGTAGCGGTTTCACTGACCTTGATAAGCTAACAGGAGGTTTCCGTCCCGGACAGCTCATAGTACTGGCTGCCAGACCTGCGATGGGAAAATCTTCCTTCGCTCTTAATATTGCAGCTCATGCCGCTGTGGATTTAAATAAAAAAGTGGCTATCTTCACTATGGAAATGTCGCAGGAGGAAATCCTGATGAGGATGTTTAGCAGCGCCTCAGAAGTTCCCATGGATACAATGCTGAAGGGATACGGTCTGAATGAGGATAAAATCATCCGCATATCCCAAGCGGCGGAAGTCTTTGCCAACAAGCATATTTACATAGATGACCAAGGCACCAATACTCCTCTGGAAATCAAGGCAAAAGCACGCCGGTTGGCTGCCCAGCTGGGCGGTCTAGACCTGATTATCATAGATTATCTGCAATTGATGACTTCTCCCAAGAGCAAGGACAACCGCCAGCAGGAAATCTCAGAAATATCACGGGCATTAAAGGTTCTTGCCAAGGATATGAATATCCCCGTGATTGCCCTTTCACAGCTTAACCGTCTCCTGGAAGCCCGAGACAACAAGCGTCCGGTTCTGTCTGACCTGCGCGAATCCGGAGCCATTGAACAGGATGCCGACTTGGTAATGTTTATCTACCGTGACGAGTATTACCTGATTATGCAGAGGGAAAAAAGCAAAAAAACAAGGGGACCCAAAGACCAGGAACTTGATTTTGATGCGGAACTGGAAAAAGTTCGCGGCATTGCTGAGATTATCATCGGCAAAAACCGTCACGGCGCTACGGGATATTCCAAGCTTAGGTTCGTTTCAGAGATTACCACCTTCCAAAACCTTGATACGACGCATGATTATTGATTGGCTTGCCGGCATAGGCAGTTATTTTGTCTTCCTGTTTGGCTGCTTCAGCTTCTTGCCAAAACTTCGCCACAGACGGCCTGAGCTGTTGCGCCAGATGCACCGTATCGGCTATGACTCGCTCTTCCTGATAACGATTACAGCCGCCTTTACCGGATTGGTTACAGCCGTGCAGGCAGTATATCAGACCAGGGGATATTTTCCCATTGAATATATCGGAGTCCTGGTAGGCAAATCCACCATGATTGAACTGGCGCCAGTATTAACCGCCCTGGTCCTTACCGGAAAAGTCGGAGCCAGCATTGCTGCGGAGATTGGTACCATGAACGTCAGTGAGCAGATTGACGCTTTGAAGACTCTGGCAATCGAACCCAGGGATTTTCTATATCTGCCGAGAATCCTGGCAGGCATCATCATCTTTCCTCTGCTTACCATCTATGCCAATCTGATAGGCATAGTATCCTCATGGTTTTTTGCTTTTATCACATATGGCATCCATTACCATACTTTTTTTAGCAGTCTCCGGAATTACTTCCTGCCTTCAGACTTATGGGGCGGACTTGTGAAATCCATTTTGTTTGGACTTATCATCACTTCCATCGGGTGTTTCGCAGGTTCACGCGCCACTGGAGGAGCAGAGGGTGTCGGCAAAGTTACGACTCAAACAGTGGTCTATTCAGCCATTCTCGTCTTGATTGTGGACTTTGTCGTAGCCTGGTTTTTATTTGGAGCTAATGTTTGAGAACTTTTCATACCTTTGCGCTGGCAACTTTACTGCTTATATTGTCCGGCTTTGCTGTGGGATGCAGGAAGGCAAACAGCCAACAGGCAAGCTCAGATTCTGATAATACCACTCTGACAATCCTCACCACTGACAACATCAGGTTTTCCGGATTTCTCAAACGCATCATTCCCGCTTTCGAGCAAGCCAATAATTGCAAAGTGGAAGTATCCTCAGTAACTGATAAGTCGGAACTGATGAAAACCATCCGGAACGAAGAGGAACTGGGAAAGATTGACCTCGTACTGGGTCTGGACAACTGCTTTCTGATAGACAGACAGGATTTGGAGCTCTTTGACAGCTCCAATGCCCTCAGGAAGCATCCAGTCAACGAGCAGTTCATCTTTGATAGGGAGCAGAGGGCAATCCCCTTTGGGTTCGGGTATTTATGCATTCTCTATGACCAGGAGAAAATACCTGTTCCCCCCCAATCTTTCGGCGAACTGCAGGATGCCAGATTCATGAATCAGCTGGTGATTTCCGACCCGCATAGCTCAGGAATTGGAAGAGCCACTATGTTATGGACAGTTGCCCTGTTTGGCAATTCCGGATTCCAGCAGTTGTGGAGGAGCATTAAAAAGAACATCCACAGCACGAAAGATACATACAGCGAAGCTTTGAATACATTGGAATCCGGTGCCTGCGGCATGGCAATCGGCTTTACAGGAACTCCTGCCTGGAACAAGGAAAAAGACGCCGATGCTTTATCTCTCAAAACTTCCCTGCTGCAGGAAGGCAGTTTTTTATACATTGAGGCAGCCGCCATTCCCAATAAAGCCAATAGCAAAGGACTGGCAGAGAACTTTATGGCATATCTGCTTTCGCCGGAAGTGCAGAAATATGTTGCTTATGACCTGGGATTTTTCCCTGCCAATGAATCGGCTCCCTTACCTGATAAATTCGTTGCGTCTCCCTATTCTGCAGATTATGTGAACGGCAGGCTGCGGTATGAAGAGCCGGAAGCGAATCTCAGCCTTTGGCTGGAGCTGTGGGATAAAATCTTTTCCCGTAGTATGATGTAGGCGCAACGGCTTTGATAGAACTCGTTACTCCGGGATTCAACATTGTTTTATACCAGCCCGAGATTCCGGCTAACACAGGCAACATCGGACGTCTCTGCGTAGGGACGGACTCCAGATTGCATCTGGTAAAACCCTTTCGTTTCCTGCTTGATGACAAATCACTTAAAAGAGCCGGACTGGATTATTGGCCCGAGCTTGATTTTTGCATCCATGACGACCTAAGTGCCATCCTCAGTTCAGTTGACAGGGAAAAGCTCTTTTTCTGTACGACAAAAACCGGCATATCGTATCTGGACAGGCATTATCAGGCCGGGGATTACTTTATTTTCGGACCGGAATCCAGGGGACTTCCGGAAGAACTGCTATCAGAATATTCAGACCGTTGCATTTCCATACCCATGACCGGGAAAATCCGTTCCCTGAATCTCTCTAATTCAGTAGCTATTACGCTTTACGAGGCTATCCGTCAGATAAGCATCTGACAGCAACCTAATAGATAAATCCGCTGCGGCTGATTTCCCAACTCTGCAAATCATCTTTTTCCACCCCGGTCAGCACTGACAGAATCTCAAAGATATTGGGGCTTTGCAGCAGTTTTGTTATGTGAAGGACATCATCCTCCAGCGAAATCTTCAGTATCACCTGTTTCAGGTCATAGGTACGTTCGCTGTCTTTCTTGCGTTTCACGAACACCAGGGAATCCGCCTGTTCAAATGTTTTAACATTGCAGGATACCTGTTCTGCCCATGCAGTGGGAACCTGTATGCTCAGGACATCGGCAACCGGCTGGGTTTCGCTGACAGCTTCCGTGAAAGGTATGACTGATTTCAATTCCAGTCCGCCTACAAACAGGGATTTCAGAGCTGATACCAGTTCATCAGTTGCCAGGTTTTCTGAAGTATAAAAATCCAGGTACTCGTTTTCTCCCGTGACGCCAACTGCCAGAGCCGGACCGAAAGCGATTTTGGGATGGGGATTAAACCCCTGGGTATAGACAATCGGAAGCTTGCTTCTGCCCACCAGCCGAAAGACCATCCGCATCCAGTCCAAGTGTCCTATGAAGCGGAAATCACCGCCTTTTTTATATAGCAGCCGATAGTGCCAGCTTTTGATAAATACGGCTTTGGTTCCGGGTGTTTCCTTTGGTGCGGGTGCCGGCAGGGATGCCAGTTCCCGTTCAAAATCCTCGTTTTTTTGGGCAGTCTGCATGACAATCTTATCGTCACAGACTCCGCAGGCGATGCAGCCGTTCCTGCAGTCAATGGTAGGAATACCGCTTTCCGCTTTTTTCCATTCCTCGCCCAGCCAGGTTTTATCTACCCCCAGATCTATAAAATCCCAGGGCAGTGCAGCATCCGGAGAAAACTCATCCAGAACGGCGCGATAATCATAGCCGGCATCTTCAGCAGCCCTTGTCCAGTTTTCCCAGTTAAAGCTCTCGTTCCAGCCGTCATACTTAGCTCCAAGTCTCCAGGCTTGCTCTATCCAGGCAGAGGCTGATTCGCTGCCGCGGGAGATGACCGCTTCCAGCAGGGAGCTTTCTATTGTGTGGTAGCGTATCTTGATGAATTTCTGCCTCTGGAAAGCGTGCTTTATCAGTAACGCCCTGCGCAGTTGCTCTTCCGGCGGAAGCATCGCAGCCCACTGGAAAGGCGTATGAGCCTTGGGCACGAAGGGGGAGAGGGATACGTTTATCTGGAAACGCTTTCCCGTTTCTCCGACAATCAGGTTCACCAGGTCGATTATGCCCTGGATATCTGCTTCGGTTTCTGTGGGAAGCCCTATCATAAAGTACAGCTTGATTCTCTGCCAGCCAAGGTCTTTGGCTATGCGAACTCCCGTGAGGATTTCCGCTTCGGACAGGTTCTTGTTCACAACGTTACGCAACCGTTGCGTTCCGGCTTCCGGAGCGATGGTCAGCCCTTCTCTGCCGACTTCCCTGAGCAGGCTGATGAGAGCGTCATCCAGTGAATCTACCCGCAGGGAGGGCAGCGAAACATTGGTTTTCTGCTGGTCAATCTTCTTTAGAAGTGCTTCCAGCAAAGGACGGATACAGGTGTAGTCGCTACTGGAGAGGGAAACCAGTCCTGCTTCATCCCAGCCAAACTGCTCCACTTCCCGCAAAAGGTCATTCAGAATATCTTCCGGACTGCGTTCCCGCACCGGTCTGTAGAAATAGCCCGCATGGCAAAAACGGCAGCCCCGGGTGCAGCCGCGCATGATTTCTGCCACATAGCGGTTGTGGGTGGCAAGCTGCCACGGCATCAGTTGCGGTGAATGGGTCTTTATATTATCCGCAAAGGCGGAGTATTTCCTGATTTTTATGCGGAATGATTTATCCTGCTGTAAAAGGGCATCATGCACCGCCGGCACATACATCCCTTCTATTGCTGACAGTTTTCTCAGCAGAATCGTCCGCTTTTCCCCCTCACCATCACTTGACTGCCGGGGTGAATAATCCTCTTTCCACTCTTTCACAGCCTGGGCAATTTCCTCAATCGCCTCTTCGCCTTCGCCTATCAGGAAGGCATCCACAAAAGGTTTCAGCGGCAGCGGATTGCTGGCGCAGGGACCTCCCGCGATTACCACTGGATGGCTGCAGTCCCTTTCATCAGCGTGAATGGGGATACCGGCTGTGTCCAGCAGTTCCAGAACATTGGTAAAAGTCAGTTCACTCTGCAGGGTTATGCCCAGGACATCAAATCTTTTGACTTCCTGTTTGCCTTCCAAAGCATAGAGCGGGATGCCTTCCTGACGCATGATGTCCAGCGCATCCAGCCAGGGCAGGTAGGCTCTGTCCGCCATTGCATAGTCCAGGTCGTTGATTATCGTATAGAGGATTTTCAGTCCAAGGTGTGAAATCCCCACTTCGTAAACGTCGGGGAAAGCGAAACAAAAACGAACCTCCGCGGCGTCAAAATCCTTGTGCCGGGCATTCAGTTCGTGGTCTATGTAGCGGGAGGGCTTGCTCACCCTCTGGAGTAAGCGGTTTATCGTTATACTGTTGATTTTCTTGCCTTTATTTCCTGGAATTTTCTTTCTGGAGGTGAATCACGGCATTTTTCTTCAGTTTTTTGCCGTATTTTGACAGCAAAGCTGCCAGCTTGGTGTAAAGTTCATTCACATAAATGTCCGGCTGGACATCTGAGCGGACCACCTTGCGGAAAAACGGGGCCAGGGCTTTCTCGGTCTCCCTGCCGTCGCCTTCGTGGGCGCTTTCGGAATGATAGGAGTTATTCTTGTAGCCGATGAATTTACTGGGCGCAAAGATATTTTTCTTCTCAAAGTAATACCAGTGCGTATATTGGCTGAGCTTTTGCTGCAGTGTCCCGTTGTTTTTCAGGTAATCCTGGAAACGGACGGCATTTTCCAATGCTTCCGGTAAAGATGAAATCACTTGTCTGCTGTGTTCCATAACTCCTCACTTTGATATAACTATCACTTGTAAAAGTTTATATCAGTCAAGAAAAAACTGCTGCTTCCGTTATATCCCCCACAGATATTTCTCTCCCTTTCCCTGCTTTTTCCCTGCTTGCATTACGGTAGCATTACGGTACCATTACGGTAGTAATACGGTCAATGACCGCAATGCTACCGTAATGGTACCGTAATGCTACCGTAATGCTCCTAAGGAAGGGGTAGGTAACAAGCTACGATTCAGCAGGTTAGGGTTATGGGGGATAGAGGGGAAAGAGGAAGGGTGGACAGGAGTCTTAGTTAAGTGTATGTACGGCCGTAAATTCCAGCCACTTGGCAACTAATCCGGGCAGTATATCTCCGGCTTTGCCTTCATAGAATTTGTCAAAGTACTGGAAGTTGTGAGGCGCTTCCAGATTGATGCCGATGGTTTTGGCTCCGCTGAACTTGGCAGCCATGACAAAACCCGCTGCAGGATAGACCACGCCGCTGGTGCCTACTACGATAAACAGGTTGCATTTGCGGATAAGTCTGTCGATTATGTCAAGGTCATGGGGGATTTCACCGAACCAGACGATGTCCGGACGGAGAAGGCCCTCGCATTTGGTGCAATAGGGAAGCTCGTGGTCCAGCTCTATATCACTGATGAAATGCTGTTTTCCGCAGATTGTGCAAAAGCACTTGTCCAGCCTGCCGTGCATTTCCACCACGTTTTTGTTGCCAGCCCTGCGGTGCAGACCATCCACGTTCTGGGTGATGATGTGAAAATTATCCTTGAGCTTGCGTTCCATATCAGCCAGGGCAGAGTGCCCGGCGTTGGGTTCAGAGGCAAGGGCATTATGATATCTCTGGCGGTAGAAATCCCAGACAAGAACGGGGTCACGGGCAAAGGCAGAAGGCGTTGCCACGTCTTCTATGCGGTGATTTTCCCACAGTCCCCCGCTGTCGCGGAAGGTTCTGATGCCCGATTCCGCACTGATGCCGGCACCTGTAAGGACCACTACTTTGGTCCAGGAGCCGATTTTTATGCCGTCCATGATTCTATTGTCCTTGCTCATGCTATTTTAGTTGTGCAAGGCTTGTTCCAATTCAGCTCCGGAATTCAGAACGCACACCTGAAAGTTTAAGGTATTGCTGCAGTGCAGGCGTAAGCTCTGAAAGGGTTCACAGCCTCTGCTAATGAAGGCTCAAATCGTAAAACCCCATTTGCGGAAGTACAGACATCGATTATTTATATGATAAGGCCTTTTTTTCCTTGTCAAATAAACAAGATTCTGGCATAAGGAAATTTACTTTAAATCAAAGTAATAGTTTGTAATTAAAAATAATCATATAAAAACTGGAGAAAATGAATGGACGAACAAAACAGCAGAATCCCAAGGACTTTGCCTGTTCTTCACATGAACAATGTTGTGATGTTCCCCTTTTTACTGATGCCGCTGGTGGTTTCGGATGAGGAATCAAAACTTGTAATTGACTATGCCCTGTCAAATGACAAGTCGCTGGCTTTTTTCCTTGATAAGGAAAAGATTCAGCCGTCTGATACCGGTCTGCATCAGGTGGGTACGGCCGTAACCATCCTCAGGATGCTGAGAAACCAGGACGGAACCATCAGTCTGCTTTTGCAGGGCACTTCCCGCATCAGACTGCAGAAAGTGGTGCAACGGGAACCATATATGATGGTGGATGTGGAATCCATCCATGAAAAAAGCGACGACAGCCCGGAAACCATGGCTCTCAGGAAAATCGCCATTGAGCTGCTGGATAAGCTTTCCCAGGAAAGCAACCTTCTGAACCGGGAAATGATAGCCGGACTCGGCAATATCAAGCAAGCCGGCAGAGTAGCGGACATTATCGCGGGGAATACAGAAATCTCGCTGGAAGACAGGCAGACTATCCTGGAAGCGTTTGATTTGCAGAAGAGATTCAATATCCTGAATAACTGCCTTGCCGACCTCATCAGGCAAATGCGCCTGGAAAATCAGCTCCGCAGCAATATCCAGCTCGAAATGAGCGAAGACCAGAGAAAGTATTACCTCAGGGAACAGCTCGACGCCATCCGCAAAGAACTGGGCGAGATGGATGAAGTCAGTAAGGAAATATCCAAGTGGCATAACCTGATTGAAAAGAACAACCTTCCGGATTATGTGAAGGAAGTTGCCTATGAGGAACTGGAGCGCCTCTCCTCAATGCAGCCGGCTGCCAGCGAATATGGCGTTATCCGCAACTACCTGGACTGGATAGTAAACCTGCCCTGGCAAAACTACAGCAAGGACAGGCTGGACCTCAAAAAGATAGAAAAGATACTCACCCAGGACCATTTTGGACTGCTGAAACCCAAGGAAAGAGTCTTGGAATACATAGCGGTCAAGAAACTGAAGGGTCAGCTCAAAGGTCCGATACTGTGCTTTGTGGGTCCTCCCGGAGTGGGCAAGACCTCCATTGGAAAATCAGTTGCCCGTTCCATGGGCAGGAAGTTCATCCGATTGTCCCTGGGCGGAATTCATGACGAGGCTGAAATCCGGGGACACAGAAGAACTTACATCGGCGCAATGCCGGGTAAAATCATCATGGAAATCAAACGGCAGGGCACGGCAAACCCCGTGTTTATGCTGGACGAGATAGATAAGCTGGGCAGGGATTTCCGGGGAGACCCGGCTTCCGCTTTGCTGGAAGTGCTGGACCCCGAGCAAAACAACAGTTTTGTCGATAACTATCTGAACCTGCCTTTCGACCTCTCTGAAGTTATGTTCATCACTACGGCAAATTCCTTGGAAACCATCCCTCCCGCCCTGCGCGACAGGATGGAAATCATAGAATTCACCAGCTATGTGGAAACCGAAAAAATCGAGATAGCCAAACACTTCCTGATTCCCAAGGAACTTGATGCCAATGGTTTGAAGGGCAGAAGCATAAGCTTCCAGAAGAGTTCGCTGGAAGAGCTTTGCCGCTATTATGTGAGAGAAGCCGGAGTCCGCAACCTGCAGCGCAGAATAGGCTCAATCCTGCGGAAAATAGCCAAGAAAGTCGCTTCCGGCAGTGAAGAGAAGTATAGCATTACATCGAAAAATATCAAGGAATACCTGGGACCCAGGAAATTCATGCTGGAACTCGCCAACCGCAAACCCGAAATCGGTGTTGCCACGGGACTCGCCTGGACGCAATATGGCGGTGAGATACTGTTTTGTGAATCAATCCGCATGCCGGGTAAAGGCAGTGTCGTAATGACCGGTCTGCTGGGTGAAGTGATGAAAGAATCCGCCCGTATAGCAATCAGTTTCCTCAAAGCCAACAGCCATAAATACAAAATCAACCCCAAAGACTTTGAGAAGTATGACATCCATGTTCATTTCCCAGCCGGGGCAGTTCCCAAAGACGGTCCTTCAGCCGGAGTAACCCTGACTACTTCGCTGGCGTCACTGTTCATCCAGAAAAAAGTGAGGCATGATATCGCCATGACGGGTGAAATCACCTTGCTTGGCAAAGTCCTGGCAATCGGCGGTCTCAAGGAAAAACTGCTGGCAGCCAAACGGGCGGGTATCAGACAGGTCATAGTTCCGTCAGAAAACAGGGAATCCATCTCAGAGATTGACCCGGAAATAACTAACGATATGAAAATCACCTACGTCAGCGATGTATCCGAAATCCTCAAGATGGTAATTGTAAACAAGTGACATACCGCCTGAGCAGATAAGATGGAAAAATACCCCAATATAAACATTCTGATAAACGTGCCTGATAAGTATATACCCAAGGCGGAGTTTGTCTTCAGGACCTATTGCTATATCTTGAGGCTGAGTCCGAAATTCTACTATGCCAGGCACAGCGAAGGCATCCACATTTACTATGGTGCTTACAACGATAAAAACTATCCAATCCGAATTCACTTTGACGAAGCAACAGCTGACTTCTTCGAGGGTCAGGAGCTCTATCCTTTGGACAGGGTTAATTTCCGTAAATACAATAAGGAACACATCCCGTTCCTGTTCTCCCAAAACGGTGAAATCTACTCGTTCTTTGAGGATTTCAGCGTAATCAGGAAAGACCTGATAGCCAGCGGATTCTATTTTTTGACCTGCTGGCATGAATATGTGCTAAGCATAAAGGGAGTTCCCAAAGGAAGGGTTGACTATAAGCAGTCACTTCAGTTCAGGTGGGATTTCATAGACGTTCCCATCGTTGATGTCTATTGCCAGATTCTACACAGGGCAGTACAACTGCAATTACCGGAATTTGTCAGGGACATTCACTGGAATGAAAAGAAATCATTTGCCGTCAGCTTATCTCATGATATAGATTACTGGCATTACTGGACGCCCCAGCAAATGATGAGCACCTATCATCACAACCTGACCACCATTTATAAAAGACCGCTGGCAGCACTGTTTAAAATGATCGGGCACTCCCTTCATAAAGTATTGGGCAATAATCCCTGGAAGAAAATCCGCAGAATCGTGCGCCGTGAGGAAGCTCTGAATGTGCAGTCCACCTGGTTCCTGCTCGCTAAGGATGATTTTGAAGACCCGAGACAGAATTACATTTCCAATGTGGAGTACAGGGAACACATCCTGGACCTGCTCAATCAGCAGGACATCGGTTTGCATGGCAGTCCCGAGGCGGCATTTGATTACGACATCCTTGTTAAGGAAATCGAGGTGTTGAAGAAACTGGGATTTACGCCCAACGGATTCAGAACTCATTATCTGCATTTTGATTACCAGAGGAGTTTTTCCATCCTTGAACAAGCAGGCATAAAATATGACAGTACACTGGGATATTGGGAGCATATCGGTTTCAGGGCGGGGATATCTTTTCCATTTTACCCCTTTAACCTGAAAGAAAACAGACCCTTTCGTGTGCTTGAAATCCCTCTGATTGTGATGGACACAACCCTGCTGTCACATAAAGCGATGAACCTGAACTTTATCTCCGCCTATTACAGGCTTTCGGCCATGTTAAACAAGTCTGCGGGTTATCAGTCCCATGTCTCGTTGTTGTGGCACAACACCACCTTTGATATAGTTGATTTCCCCTTCTGGGGCGCGCTGTATTGGCGCATGATAAGATCCGCCAGACGCCGTAACGGATGGATAACCTCCCTGAGTCAGATATATGACGAATGGGTCAATATCAGTTATTAGGTGAACAATGCTGATTACGTTAATTTGGATGCTGGGGTTCTGTCTGGGAATGCTGTTTACCATCCCTTTTCTTTGTATCTACTATATCGCAAAGTTACTGGCGGGAAATGAAAAAGCAGATAAATTGGCTTTCTTTTTTACCAGGTTTTGGGCCAAAAGCATCATTTTATCTACCTGCTCAAAAGTGAATATCATAGGTAAAGAAAATCTGACTACATCCAGGAATGTGTGCTTTATAGCGAACCACCAGAGCTACTTTGATATCCCGGTAATGATGGGTTGGCTGGGCAGGCCCATTGGGTTTATCGCAAAAAAAGAACTGAAGAAAGTTCCAATTTTGAGCGGTTGGATTACAGCCATACATTCTGCCTTTCTGGACAGATCAAATCCCAGAAAGGCAATAGAATCAATTAATAAGGGCGCTGAGAATATCAAAGCCGGACATGCCATAGTAATCTTTCCGGAGGGAACCCGTAGCAAAGACGGCCAGGTCCATGATTTTAAAACCGGCAGTCTCAAACTTGCCTTTGGTTCCGGTGCTGTCATTCAACCGGTTACTATCAATGGCTCACGGGTAATTTTTGAACAAAACAAGCGAATCAGAAAAAGTGAGATTTCTTTGATTATTCACAGTGCAATCCATCCCAATGATGATATCTATAAGGAAAAAACGATGCTGATAGAAAAACTGCAAAGTGTAATTGCTTCAGGGATAAAACTATGAACAGGAAGTTCAGAATCGCATTATTGTGCATTCTTATAGTCATACCCTCTTTTATTTTGGCTGAACAAAGGGTGATTGTCCATGCTGGATATAACTTATCCCAGCATTATGGGACAAAGGACCAGGCAGCCGGTTATCAGGTTGACACAATATTAAGGCATGGCTTTTCAGCAGGAGTGGGGTTGGATTTACCGATAAATGATAGGTTTTCCATGGCTTATGAATTTAACTATGTAACCAGGGGTTCCAAAGAAAACATAACTATCAGCAAGATAGACGGGGAGTTGCTGCCCCAGCCTTATCAGATGAATGTAAAATATTATATGGACTACGCGGAGTTTCCGGTGCTCTTCAAATACAATATTACTAAAAATAACAGGTTTACACTAAGAGCTGTAAGCGGAGTGGCGATGGCTCTCAAGGTCTCCGGCGATTACTCGCTAGACGGCAAAATCTACTTTCCCGAACAGGGCGGTTATACCACGATAGACATTAGTGACCAATCAAAACTGGATGAAGTCAATATGTTTGATTTTTCCCTGATTTACGGAGGGGAACTGGAAACTACGATTAAGGGATTACCCGTCATAGCAGCTTATAGATTTACCATAGGATGGGATTACCTGGCTTTACCTACTTACGATGCCGGAGGCTATGAACCGGTGAACCTGCGCAACCAGAGTTACTCATTTACGCTGGGGGTGCCCTTTAATCTCAAATTATTCAATTGAAGGATACTATGAAGACTTATGTTATCTCTTTTGTGTTTCTTATCATATCCATTACTGCATTTTGCCAGTTGAGCTGGCAGAATACATTCTACAGCGGACATTTGCCTGATGGAAACAGAGTAATACAAACACAGGCAGAAAACGGCAACCTTGTATTGTTATATAAAAGCGAACAAAGTATAGAAAGCACACCCATGCTGCCTGCTGATGATGGCTATGGCAACCACCTTCTGGAACTACAGGAACCGGAATACCCCTATATTGGCTTCAGTTATGAATCAACTGACCTCAAAGAGGTACTGCCTGTTTATTACAATGGCACTACGATGCCGGCAACAGGTGATCTGACACAAATGCTGAGCGACCCGACAGGTGATGCCAATTTCACGAACACCAATTTGGATATAACCAATACCTATGCCGCTTTCAGCGACACAAAGCTATACTTTGCCATACGTAATAATGGAGGCGGATTTCCGACCGGGTCTGGTCTGACATATTTTGCCTATCTGATTGCGCTGGTTAATCCAGAAGCTGATTCCACCGCTAATACAATTGTTTTCGGACTGATGCATACTGTCAGCATTACGGGTGTAATAACGCCGGGTTTATACAAAATCTTTGGCACAGGGATATCGGATATGACCCTGATAGGCCAGATTACCACCTCAATAATTCCTGAGAATAATATGCTTATTTTAGCCTGCAATATGGCAGATTTACTTGCAGATGCTGATTTCAGCAGTTGGTTTAATCCTGAGAATCCCAGAATCGGCTTTATGGCACTGACAAACCGTATTTCCCTGACCTCCGGAAACCAAACGGCTGACCAAACTGCCAGCTGTAACCTGATTCCATATCCCGTTCAAATCAGTCAGGCCGAGGCCACAACACCTATTCTCAGCAATATCTTGGCAGAAGAAATCCCCGGAGACCTGTTTCGTGTGTCCATAGATTATCTTAGCCAGGAAGCATATCTGCCCGTAACGGCTCAGCTAACCTTTGATAATGGCTTCACGACGGATTTTGAATATACGGCTTTCCCGGATTTCACCGGCACTGTGCAATATGAAACTCTTGCAGATATGGCAGATATAGCCGGTTGGAGTTACGCAACCCTTATGTTTTCATCAGATAACCAAAACTACACAAGCAATGTGATTTACAACACTCATTCTTCCGATTTGACTGCGGAGGTTTACATCCAGACCGCACAGCCTCAGATATATCCAAACCCGACCAACGGTTTGGTCAAGATTACCTTTTCGGAAGGCAAGCTTCCTGTCAGGATTGATGTGTATGATATAAGGGGCAGAAGAATCAGCTCCCGCCAAATGCAGCCGACAGAAAAAAAAATGGTTATTAATCTCGCAGACACAGAATCTGCCTACATTTCAGGTGGTATAGGGTTAATCCGTTTTGTATACTCAGATTGCACTATTGTAAGAAAAATACTAATCCGGCATTGAATAGACAGGAAGATTTATGAAACAAAGCACTGACGATAGTCAATTTTCCTCTAGAAAAATCCTTCATTATCTGCTGATATCTTTGATTGGATATGCATTGATAACAATGTCCATTTTAACGGGCAATATTCATGCAAGCATAATTCTCTCCTATATGGTTTTAGCATTCATTGTCTGGTTCTGCCTGTTTTATTACCCTTTTGGTTCTTATGTGAGCCTTAGTTACTTTTTGTTTGATTTGATTGGTTCGTCTATCAGGCATGGTCATCTGCCTCCGCCCGATTTTACGAAATCAGCCGTTTACCTGGGTTTTGCCATTATTGCCAGCATTATTTCGCATCACTTTATAAAAAGGGACAAACGCCTGAACAAGGATATTCTGGATATAAGCCTTAAAGAGCAATTTATCCGTGAAAATCAAAAGAACTATCTGAGGCTCTTCAACCAACTGGATGTAATAGTCTGGCTTCTGGACAGGGATTTCAGGATTCTGCTCGTTAACGAAACTGGTAGTAAGATTCTGGGTCTTAAACAGGAAGATTTTAATGGGAAATCAATTATGGATTTCTTTCAATGCCCGGAAAGTAATGATTTTGCATCCTCTTTGCATAATGCAATAGATAAAAGTATAGTGATTAAGGAACCTCTCAGGAAAGCAGATAACTCGCTTCTTCCGACTGAGACCAGATTGGGCAGGTCCACCTGGAATGACTTTGAAGTGTATTTTGCAGTCAGCCATGATTTGTCGGGCAGGATACTAAATGAGGAAATCAGGACGCGGACAGAGGAAAAGTTTGTTAAGGTCTTTGACTCTACCCCGGCTATGATGAGCATCTCAACCTACGATGAGGATACTTTTCTGGAAGCCAACAACAGCTTTACAAAGGTTTTGGGCTATACCAAAGAAGAGGTGATAGGGAAAACTTCCAAAGACCTTGCCCTGTTTGAAGACGAAGATGCCAAAAACGACATAATCAAACAATTGGCTGACAAGGGAATTGTTGAAAGCAGCGAAGTGAGAATCAGAAACAAGTCGGGGCAGATAATCCGGGTTTCGTTTTCTGCAGAAAAGGTGGATTTCGCAGGCAGGCCATGCATTTTGGCCGTAATGGTGGATGTCTCGGACATGGTCACTTTAAATGACAAGCTGACCCTGCAGACAGTAATCCTGTATGGAATGTCTATCGCAGAAAACATCCTGCTGACCGAACCGGACTATGAGACAGCTATCTACAGTGCCCTGCCGGTTGTAGGCAAAGCCCTGGACGTTGATTTGGTAACCCTATGCAAATACATTATTCTTGAGGGCGAAACCTTGGCCCAGACCTGGAACTGGTTTCAGGACGAATCTGTGCAGTTCAATGGCATTCAACAGCTTTTGTCCCAGACAGATAATCCTGAATCCATTGAATGGCTCAAGTCCCTGAAAGCCGGGAAAACGGTTTCAGCTACGAATGTTTTAGGCACAAAAGCTATTTTGCTTATCCCGCTCTTTGTGGATAATGAGTTCTGGGGAGCTTTGGGATTTGTGGATGTAGTCAAGGACAGGGCATGGAACAAAGGTGATGAGGTAACTTTACTGCCATTGGGAGCTGCCATAGGCGGTGTCATCTCCAGGCAAAGAACCATGGAAGACCTGCACCAGGCAAAAATAGCTGCCGATAATGCCAATAAAGCTAAATCAAACTTCCTGGCAACAATGAGCCATGAAATCAGAACGCCCCTAAACGGGGTAATCGGCATGTCCAATCTCATGCAGCAGACTGAACTCAATTCCGAGCAACATGATTACGTAAACACTATCAGGATAAACAGCATAACCTTGCTGGACCTGATTAACGACATTCTGGATTTCTCCAAGATTGAGAGCGGTAAGATAGACTTGGAGAAACAACCCTTTAATCTCCGCACCTGTGTGGAAGATATCCTGGACCTTCTGGCTGTAAAATCATCAGAAAAACGGCTGGAGCTTTTGTATGAAATCACTCCGGATATCCGTTGGGAACTGATGGGGGACAGCTTGAGGCTTAGGCAGATTCTGCTCAATCTGGTTGGCAATGCAGTCAAATTTACCAAGAAAGGACATATTTTCCTCGGTATTGAGGCAGAGAATGTCGAGGCGGATGTTGTTACCATAAAGTTTACCATCAGGGATACCGGGGTGGGGATACCTGAGCATGAGTTGAATAATATATTCAAACCCTTTTCCCAGGCTGATTCCAGCACTTCCAGAAAGTTTGGCGGGACCGGACTGGGACTTACTATCTCCCAGAGGCTTATCGCCTTGATGGGTGGCCAAATCTCGGTGGAAAGCATCCCTGACACAGGAACCACTTTTTATTTTTCCATCAAGACTTCCTTTGTGAAATCAAGCCCGATTACCCTGCCCGGGTCTATCCCGCAGAATATCCCGGAAGAAAATCTGGTTTTCGTGTCCATTTCCAATGAGTACTTCAGAAAACACGTGTGCGGATTTCTGTCTTCCATCGGGGTGAAAACACATGTGATTGACAATCCTGATGCTTTTGCAGATAGCCCTGCCAACTATCCTGTCTTTACAACCGGAGTTACTGATATCGCAGACGTGGTTGGGGACATAAACCAATATATTGCAAAAATCCGCAGCTATACCCCCTACCGCAAGCTTCCCCTGATTATGTTCCGGACCATTGGGGTCAAGAACCTTGCCAATGAGGAGTACTACAATCCCCTGAACTACTTCCTGACCAAGCCCATAAAGTACAGGTTGCTTGCTTTGACCGTGCATCAGGTTTTCAATCAGGTGCAAACTTTCGTCAAGGATACCAACGAAGCCGTATTGAGCAAAAACTTTGCCAAGCAGCATCCCCACGATATCCTGGTGGTGGATGACAATATGATAAACCAGAAACTGATGCTAAACATCCTGTTCAAGCTCGGTTACAGGGCAGACGTGGCAAGCAATGGACTGGAAGCGCTGAACACTGTAAAAATGAACAAGCATGATTTCGTGTTCATGGATGTTTCCATGCCGGAAATGGACGGATTCGATGCCACCCGCAGCATCAGGCATGCCAAATCAGTTACAAGGCAGCCAAAAATAGTGGCAATGACAGCCCACGCCATGCAGGGTGACAAGGAAAAGTGCATGGAAGCCGGCATGAATGACTATGTCAGCAAGCCCGTTCGTTTTGAAGATGTGTTACGGGTGCTGCAGGAAGAAACTGGAGTAAAACCATGATTCTGCACTATCTGCAAACCAGTCCGATAGCCCAGGCCCTTGCTGCAACTCTGTTTACCTGGTTTATGACCTCCCTGGGCGCTTCTATGGTCTTCTTTTTCAGGTCTGTGAAAACCGGCGTTCTGGACTTCATGCTTGGTTTTGCCGCCGGAGTTATGATTGCCGCCAGTTTCTGGTCACTGCTCAATCCTGCCATAGAAATGTCTGGAGGAAGCTGGGTTCCGGCTCTCATCGGTTTTTTGCTGGGAGGAGCTTTCCTGAGGCTTGTGGACATGATTTTACCGCATTTGCACATTGGCAACGATTTGTCGGAAAGCGAAGGCATCAAGACTCCCTGGGGCAAAAGCACCTTGCTGTTTTTAGCGGTAACTCTGCATAACTTTCCGGAAGGGCTGGCAGTAGGAGTAGGCTTCGGCGCCGTTGCTTCAGGACTGCCTTCCGCCTCTCTGGCAGGAGCCATAGCCCTGGCTATCGGAATCGGTATCCAGAACCTTCCCGAAGGCGCAGCAGTATCCATTCCGCTCAGGCGGGAAGGCATGTCGCCCGGCAAAAGCTTTTTCTGGGGACAGTTCAGCGGCATGGTGGAGCCGGTAGCCGGCGTTCTGGGAGCGGCCCTTGTATTGGTAGCCGTTCCGATTTTACCCTATGCCCTGGCTTTTGCAGCCGGAGCCATGATTTATGTGGTGTCCGAAGAAGTCATCCCCGAATCCCAGAAAGGTCAGTACAGCCATCTTTCCACTATCGGCGTTATGCTCGGTTTCGCGGTAATGATGGTCCTTGACGTAGCCTTAGGCTAAACATTCCCCCTGCCTGCTTCCTGCTCGATTATCTCTTGTTATCCTCTTGATATCCTCTCGGTATCCAGTCGGATTTCACCCGACTGGATACCGACTGGATACCGACTGGTTATCGAGAGGACATTGACCTGAAAGCAAGGAGAAAGAAAAAGCTGTCAAACCGGCGAAGTTCCGGATTTAACAGCTTATGTTAATTGTTTTTCAAAGAGTTGCGGGGAAGGTGACTGTGCCGGGGTTAGGTCAGGTGGAAAGACCCCGTTCACAATTCAGGACAAAATCGTAGAAAATCTGCTGTTCAGGGCTCAATTCGCCCAACTTTTCCACTTCAGCTTTTGCCTGGGATGTGTTCAGCCTGCTTTCATAAAACAGTTTGTAAACCCTCTTGATGCCGGCAATGGTATCGGATGAAAAGCCCTTGCGCATCAGGCCTACACTGTTAAGCCCGACTGTTTCATAAGGGTTGCCCTGTCCGCGTGTGTAGGGAGCGATGTCTTTTTTAATGGCGGAAGCGCCTCCCACAAAGGCATGGGTTCCGATTTTCACAAACTGGTGCATGGCAGAAAGACCGCCCAGAATGGCGTAATCGTGGATATGAACATGCCCGGCAAGATTGACCGCATTGGCAATGACTATGTGGCTGCCCACCTGGCAGTTATGAGCAATGTGGGCATACGCCATAATGAGGTTGTGGCTGCCCACCACGGTTGCTTCCTCTGTCTGGTTGGAGCGGTTGATGGTAACGAATTCCCTGATGGTGTTGTGGCTGCCGATTACCAGAAAGGTCTCCTCCCCGGAGAACTTCAGGTCCTGCGGGTCTGTGCCTATGACAGCATAAGGAGAGATTTTGTTGTCTGAGCCAAGTGTGGTATTTTTGCCGATAACCACATTGGAAATCAGGTGGTTTCTATCACCCAGGATAACGTTGGGTCCGATGAGACAGTAAGGTCCTATTTCGCAGTCCCCGCCAATCTTGGCGGTGGGGTCAATAATCGCTGTGGGATGAATAACGCTCATGCTTATTTCTCCATAATTCTCGCCAGGAAGTCGCCTTCGCAGACTTTTTCAGAGCCAATATAAGCTTCACCGTGCATTTTGGCAACGGATTTTTTCAGGGAAATTGCGGTCATTTCGTATCTCAAGGTATCGCCGGGCAGGACAGGCCTGCGGAATTTCACTCCGTCTATGGCAGCAAAATACGCCACATATTTGGTAGGGTCTTCCAGCTGGTTCAGGAGCATGATACCGCCTGTCTGGGCCATGCCTTCCACTATCAGAACTCCCGGCATAATCGGATGCCCCGGAAAGTGTCCCTGGAAAAACTGTTCGTTGATGGTGACGTTCTTGATGCCAACAATCTTTTCATCCGGAATGAAATCAATGATTTTGTCCACCAGCAGGAAAGGATAGCGGTGAGGAAGGATACGCATAATGGCATTGGTGTCAAAGACCACTTCCTTGTCGCGTTTCTTCTGGTATATCTTCTGCAGTTCATTTTTTTTCTGGAGGGTGCGTAGTTTCTTCACCAGTTCCACATTGGTCTTATGCCCGGAACGCGCAGCCAAAATGTGACCCTTGATAGGCATGCCCAGCAGAGCTATGTCTCCCAGCAGGTCAACCACTTTGTGCCGGACAAATTCGTTGTGATAGCGCAGGGGATGGCTGTTCAGAATTCCTTCGGAGGAGACCGTTACGGGCTGATGGTAGCCAAAAACATCCTGCAGATGCTTTAGCTCCTCATCACTCATATCAGGCTCGGCAATTACCAGAGCGTTTTCCAGTGAGCCGCCCTTGATGAGCCCCATTTCCTTGAGCTGCAGTATTTCCTTGATAAAGCAGAAAGTGCGTGCCCCCGCAAATTCCTTTTCGTAGGATTCCAGGCTGGGCAGCCAGGTGTATTGCGTGCCAAGATAGGGATGTTTGTAATCAATCAGGAAGGTTACCTTGAGCTCGCTGGAAGGCAGGATGACGATATCCACGTTTTCTGCTTCTGCGGAGAAGCTGATGGGTTCTTCAAACTCAAAATATACCCTGGGAGAATCCTGTTCCACCACACCGGCAGTCTTCAGCAGATTCAGGAAACAAATCGGGCTTCCATCGGCGACAGGCGCTTCCGGTCCGTCAATTTCTATGCGGATATTGTCAATATTCAGACCTTTAATAGCTGAGAGAACATGCTCAATCGTACCAACTGAAGCGTTTTTAATACCGATTGTAGTTCCGCGGGAGATGTCCACCACATGGTCGATATCGGCAGGGATTTCCGGTTTGTCAGGTAAGTCTATCCTGATAAAGATGATGCCGTCATCCTTGCCTGCAGGCCTGAACCTGATAGTGGTAATCTCGCCGGAATGCAGGCCTATACCGGTATAGGATACTTCTCCGCGTATGGTATGCTTATTCTCAGTCATTAATTACTCCCGCTCGCGTTCTTTTTTTAGTTTTGAATAAAATTTATAGATTTCAGGAAGACTGCCCAAAGCAGCCATGATTTTTTTCATAAGCATGGCATCCCTGGCAGGATAACCCAGATACTGCTTTCCGGAAGGCAGGTCATTAGCTACTCCAGACTGGGCTCCCACTTTTGCGCCGTCTCCAATGGTCAGGTGTCCTGCCAGCCCTACCTGCCCGGCAAGATACACATAATCTCCCAGATTGGAGCTTCCTGCCATGCCGACCTGGGCGCAGATTATGCAATGCTTGCCGATTACGCAATTGTGGCCTATCTGGACAAGATTGTCAATTTTGGTGCCTTCACCTATCACGGTCGGTCCTATGGTGCCGCGGTCAATGGTGGAATTGGCGCCGATTTCCACATGGTTTTGTATCACAACATGGCCAATCTGGGGTATTTTTTGCTGGATGCCGTTAAGCGGAAGATAGCCGAAGCCATCTGAACCAATTACGCAGCCGGAGTGAATCGTCACATAATCGCCGATGATTGTATCACTGTAAACCGAAACATTGGGATATAGACAACAATGCTGTCCAAGGGAGGAATCATCCCCGACAAAAGAGAATGCGCCAATTGTGGTGTATTCCCCGAGACGGACGTTGTCTCCTATCACGCAGTAAGCTCCGATATTGACCTTTTCCGGCAGGCTCACGCCTTTTCCGATCACAGCAGTAGGATGGATTGCCGAGATGAAATCACCTTTCTCAGTTTCCAGCCAGAAGTGCATCAGAATCAAAACAGAGTGGTAGGCGTTCTCAGTAAAAATCAGGTTGGAGGTATTGTCCTGGAAATCATCCCTGAATCTGTTACTGACAAGCTTTAGCCCTGCTCCGGATTCAAGTGCCAAAGCCAGGAATTTTTCATTATCTACAAAGATGATGGATTGTGGACCCGCTGTCTTGGGGTCGGCGATGTTGTTTAGGACTGCCTCGTTTTTAAAGACAGCTTCGCCTTTGATAATCCTATGGATTGCTTCAGGTGTCAACTGCTGTTTGAATATCTTCATACTATTTCTTGGGTTCCGGTTCAAATTCCTTTTTATCCTGGAAGGGGTCAAAGCCGCCCTGTTGCTGCTTATCAAGCTCTTCCTTGGGTTTGTCCTGACCCGGCTGGATTTTATCTTTATTCAGCTCTGCCAGAACCTGGTCGGTTATATCCATGCTGGGCACAGCATACAATACTGTTCCCATGCTGACATCCAGCACCAGAGTGTATCTCTCGTCTTCGGAAATCTTTTTGATAACATCGTTGATTTTCTTGGTCAGGGGTTCAATCAGCTCTTTGTAACGCTGTTCAGCCCGACCGCCATCACCGAAATACTCTTCCAGTTTCTGTCCGGCTTCAGCTTTTTTTGCATCTATTCTGGCCTGGGCATCGCGTTTGGCAGCTTCGTTTTTGGTTAATTTATCAATCTCAAAATTGCGTTCCATCATTTTGATTTCTTCATTCAAAGCCCTTATCTGGTTCATCCAGCCTGTACGGTCCAAATCATAAACTCTGGCAATTTCAGCAGCTTCAGCGCTGCCGGCGAGGATTCTATCAGTATTGACATAGCCGATTTTTACCTGTTGTGAGAAAGCTAAGCAGATTACTGCAAGTAATATAATTGTTAATAGTATGCGTTTCATTGGTTCTCCTACGTTCTTGACATATTTATCATTGAGTTTTCATTTTTTAAGATACACAGCTATAAGTCAATAGAATTATCTCAAACTGACATACCTTACCCACAAAAAACCTCAGCTATTAAAACAAACAGACTGCCGAAAATCCGACAGTCTGCTTATCCGATATATTTTACAGGGGAAACTTGATATCCAGTTGTTTTACGGCTCTCACATCGTCCACCCTGCGTACAGGAGTGGTCAACGGCGCTTGGTGCAAAGTATCCGGATTACTCTCAGCTTCCTTGGCAATCTGAATCATAGCTTCGGCAAATGCATCCAGGCTCTGGAGGCTTTCTGTCTCTGTAGGCTCTATCATCATCGCTTCCGGCACAATCAGCGGGAAATAAATCGTGGGAGCATGAAACCCTTTGTCCAAAAGTCGCTTGGCTATGTCAAGGGTTGATACTCCAGTTTGCTTCTTCTGCTTGGTGCCGTCTGCCACAAACTCGTGCATGCAGTGCTCCAGATGCTCTACATGATAATAGGGAGACAGCCTGTATTTCAGATAGTTGGCGTTTATTATGGCATTCTCAGATACTTTTCTGAGTCCATCAGCTCCCAGCATTTTGATATACACATATGCTCTCAGCATTACTGCAAAGTTACCGTAGTAAGTATGCACTTTGCTGATGGCTGTATCCGCATGGCTTTCGTCCAGGAAATACCCTTCAGAGTTTTTGCTGACAATAGGTGCTGGAAGGAACTTCACCAGCTTATCAACCACACCTACGGGTCCTGCTCCTGGTCCGCCACCACCATGAGGGGTGGTGAAAGTCTTGTGCAGGTTAAAGTGCATAACGTCAAAGCCGATTTTCCCGGGTTTCACGATGCCCATCAAAGCGTTTAGATTAGCTCCGTCCATGTACATAAGACCATCTACGGAATGGATAATCTCAGCTATCTGTTCCACCTGGGATTCAAACAAACCCAATGTGTTGGGGTTGGTCAGCATGAATCCTGCTGTATCTGCGTCCACTATTTCCCTGAGGTGTTCAGTATCAACTCTTCCATCCGGTTTGGATTTCAGCTCCACAACCTCAAAACCTGCCAGGGTGCAACTGGCTGGATTGGTGCCATGTGCGCTATCCGGCATGATTATCTTGGTTTTATGGTGATTGCCTTTTGCGATATGATAGGCGTGCATAATCTTCAGTCCCGTAAACTCACCATGAGCCCCTGCAACCGGTTGCAGGGTTACCTGTGCCATTCCGGCAATCTCGCTCAGGTCTTTCTGAAGTTCATACATAATCTCCAAGGCTCCCTGAAGTGTCTCCAGGGGCTGGTATGGGTGAATATTGGCAAAGCAGGTGTGCCGGGCTATTGTCTCATGCACTTTGGGATTGTATTTCATCGTGCAGGAACCCAGTGGATAGAGCCCTTTCTCAATAAAATGGTTCTTATGGCTCAGTTCGATGAAGTGGCGCATCACGTCCAGTTCGCTGCATTCCGGCAGCCTTGCCGCTTCCTTTCTGAGGAATTTCTTGTATTTATCAGGAATTGCGGCATTGAAGGATGCCGGCAAATCACATTTAGGCAGCGTATAGCCTTTGCGGTCGGGACTGCTGAGTTCAAATATAGTCTTAGACATTTGTCACCTCCCCGAGTGCTTTTACAAATGCATCCAAATCCGCGATGCTCTTCTTTTCAGTAACGGCTATCATCAACTGGTTGGCATTGCCATATACGGACATATCAAGGCCGGGATATATTCCTCTGGGAAGCAATTTACCGATTATTTCCTTTGCCGGTAAGGGTGTCTGGACAACGAATTCCTTGAAAAAAGCTGCTTCGGGATAGGCCATGCTAAAGCCCGGAAGTGTGCATATCTCGTCTGCCAGGTAATGCGCTTTGCGAACGCAATGCATTGCCACTTCCTGCAAGCCCTTTTTTCCGATAAGACTCATATAGACTGTTGCTGCAAGTGCGCAGAGAGCTTCGTTGGAGCAGATGTTGCTGGTGGCTTTGTCGCGGCGAATGTGCTGTTCTCTGGCCTGCAGGGTCAGAGCATATGCTTTTTTGCCTTCTACGTCCAATGTTCCGCCTACAATGCGTCCCGGCATGGAGCGCGCCATATCCAGCTTGCTGGCAAAGAAACCGAACAGGGGGCCACCCATGTTCAGGGAATTGCCCAGTGCCTGGCCTTCGCCCACCACGATGTCTGCATTGTATTCAGACGGGGCGTTGAAGATAGCGAGGCTAATGGGGTCAACGGCTGCTATCAGAAGGCACTTCTCATTTGCATGGACTATTTTATCAATCTCAAACGCCTCTTCCAGGTTGCCGTAGAAATTCGGGGTCTGGATTACCACGCAGGAGGTTTTATCGTCAATGGCTGCTTTCAGGGCCTCCAGATCAGTGAGGCCGTCTTTGGCCGGCACTGTGACAAGCTCGATACCTATGCCTTCAGTATAGCATTTTATCACTTTCAGAAACTCCGGATGCAAGGTTCCCGACAGCACAGCCTTCATCAGACGGTTTTTCCTGACGGACATCAGGATGGCTTCCGCAGCTGCTGAAGCGCCGTCATACATACTGGCATTGGCGATTTCCATTCCTGTCAGTTCACAAATCATGGTCTGGAATTCATAAATGTACTGCAATGTCCCCTGGCTCACTTCTGCCTGGTATGGTGTATAGGCAGTCATAAATTCCGGTCTGCTGATAATTGCTTCCACCGCAGAGGGGATAAAATGGTCATAAATTCCTGCGCCCAGGAAAGAATTGGCAGTCTGAACACACATATTTTTACAGGTCTTCTCACTGATTTTTCTGAGGATTTCCAGTTCAGACAACGGTGGGTCAAGCTTCAGCGGTTCACTGAGCCTGAGTTTTTCCGGGATTGCCCGGATCAGTTCTTCAAAATCGGTTACTCCAATAGCTTGCAGCATCTGCTGCCGTTCATAATCTGTGGTTGATATATACGGCATGAACACTCCTTCTGCAGATTATTTTTTTTATCCTTAAATTCGCCCTTTTCTATTCTGTCAATGCAATTATGAATCTGACTATCCAGATACGATTTTTCTTTACGTTTTCTGCCCTTTTCTGTAGTGGTTCAAAATGAAACTCTCGGATGTAAAAAACAGAGACTAATAGAAAACACCAAGGAGGATATCTTGAAAAAGATTTTACTTACCACTCTTATGCTTGCCATAATCATGGTCCTGGCTGCTGATGTAGTCAACACCATTGGCACCAGAAGGGAATTTTCCCCCGGCAGCAGAACCAGGACTGAAGTGATTGCCTGGGAAGAAGACTTTGAATCAGGTGCTCCCGGCTGGACTTTCGTTCCCACAACCACAGCGAATCTATGGCATGTTGCTCCCGTGGCGGATGCTCCGTCACCTGTTAATGCAATGGTCAACCAAAATGAGAGTCAGACTTACAATCCCAATATGTTAAATTACCTCGTCTCTCCCTCTATCACCCTTCCTCTTTCCGGAGCCATCAAAGCCGACTTCATGATTAAAGGTGATTTCGACGATAACGATTACCCCGGCGGAACTGCCACCCAGTTGGATTACTGGTTTTGGGACATTTCTCCCAACAATGGCTCCACCTGGTACCGTATGAGCAATCCTTACAATTCCGGTCTGCCGAATTACGTGTTTGTGGATGCTCCCCCTACCTGGAGTTGGGTAACTGAAAGCTACACCGGCATTGACGGTTTCATATCCAACTACGCAGGACAGACCGTTAAGTTCAGGATTTGCTTCAAATCCGACAGCGACACACCCATCGGAACCGGTATAATGGTGGACAACTTCACCATTTTCAACGACATTTTCCTGCCGCCACCCACTGAACTGGTGGGTTCTGTCATTGACCAGAATGTAGAGCTGAACTGGACAGCGCCTCCCTCAGGTTTTTCGACTGAAACCATCACATCCACCAATTCCAACTGGACTTCCTTTATCGCTGATGCGGATGCCTTTGCGATGAAAATCCAGAATCCCTTTGCCTATCCTTTACAGCTTCAGGCAGTTAAGTTTATGCTTTACCGTCAGAACAGCGCTCCCATCGTCGGAAATCCCACCATCCACGTTTATGCCAACAGTGGCGGTATGCCGGGTGATGAGCTTGCCAGCGTTACCGGTGTTTCCAATATCACCAATATGCAGTGGAAATCTGTCAGTGTCACTTCCCACAACATCATGATTCCCGCCAGCGGTTCGGTATTTGTCGGCATCAGCAATATTGATGAAGGCGGAGAAAACGGACAGGGATTGCTGGCAGAAGGCACCAGTACTTCACTTGATTCCTACGCATTATTCCAGGGTGCCTGGGATACGCTGGGTAACTCTTACACAGGACTGACCAATTGCGCCCTGGCGGGTGTTTATTGGGTGGATGACCCCTTTGCTCCCATCCTGACTGGTTTCAAGGTATACCATACCCTGTCTCTCAGCACGCCTTTCACTCAAATCGGCGTAATCACCAATCCTAACACCACCACTTTCAGTCATGATGAACCCGTTGCCGGACAGGTAAATTACTATGCAGTTACCGGCATCTTTGATAACTATGAGTCAGAGCAGTCCAACATCTTTGCCATAGACCTGATAAATCTGCTTTACACCGAGCTTCTGATGGACGACGGCGTTTCCAACCAGAACTTCAATGTCGGCGCTTCCAATTCCTTTGCCAACAAGTTTGTCACCTATCCCGGTGCTGAGATTTATTTTGCCAAGCTATATCTCAATGCCGTAGGAAACAGCGCTCTGATTATCAGGATTTTTGACGACAACGGCGACGGCGGTCTGCCCGGAACTCAGTTGCTGCAGTTTACTGCTCCTGTTTCCTCGCTGACCACCGGCTGGAACAACATCCCCCTGCCCGAAGCCAATATCATTACTGAGAACAACGGTATTTTCTATATCGGCGTCTATGAGTATGCCAGCGTTTCCACCTTTGCCCTGGATACCAACAATTCCGGCAGGTCCTATACCAAGCTGGGAGTAGCCGGCGCCTGGACTCCGCTCACTACAGGCAATATTATGCTGCGCGCCCTGGTCAATCTTTCCAACAGCAACGACGATATGATTGAAGTACTTCCCGTTGCCAATCTCAGCAACTACCCCAATCCCTTCAGCCAGGCAACCGAGTTCAGCTTTGAAATGCGCAAAACCGGCACTGCCGGCATCAGCATCTACAATCTGAAAGGTCAGCTCGTCCGCACCCTTTCCGAAGGAAACTTTGGCAAGGGAACCCACACATTAAGCTGGGACGGCACTGACAATGCAGGCAGCCGCGTCGCTCTGGGAGTTTATTTCGCCCGTCTTGAAGCCGATGGTAAAACCCTCACCCGCAAGGTTGTCAGAATCAAATAAACACATACGAAAGTATCACGATAATGAAAAAGCCGGTTACTACAACCGGCTTTTTTCTGTTTAAGCTGTAATTTCTGATTTAAGTGAGACTGCTGATCAGGGCAACAATCGAACCCGCCAGCAGGATTCCTGCCAGGATTCCGATAGCCATGAATATCAGTTGAGCCACCGCCCAGTTTTTGCGGTTGGGATTTTCATTTGAGCTTGCCGCCCACACAATCAGCATTATGATGTTGATAAAGGGAATAATCATGATTAACATGGTTACAATCCAGGTCCCGATTGTCATTACAGGTGCCTGGTCTCCCCGGTAGTTCATGTTGCGTTCTTCCATCTTTTGTTCCTCCATAACGATGATATGTTGATAATATTACTTTTTATTTTTTGTCAAGCAGTTGTTTGTTCATAATCACCCGCCACACATTTATACCCTACCCCAAAGTTGCTTCTTCCCTGCTTGCATTACGGTAGCAT
>DIKQ01000006.1:62711-63378 GCA_002424605.1 Cloacimonetes bacterium UBA5614
CTACCGTAATGCTCCTAAGGAAGAAAAGGCAAAGCATTGGTTTTGTGAAAAGAGTCACTTGAATTTGCAAATTGGCTCACTGAATTTTGCATATTGGGAAAACCGGCAGAATTTGGATCACCGTTTTTGCATAAAAAAGGATCACCAATTTTGCATATTTAGCTCACCGTTTTTGCATATTTGGATCACCGTTTTTGCAAATGAGATATTGTCGACTGTCATGTCCACTACTCTGTTGCTATTGCTTGGATAGTGTATCTCCACTCCTCGGCATCGAAGCGCTGACCCATAGCTATGGTAATGGTAACTATTCCGCTCTCCAGTTTGATGTCCTTAATAAACATATTGGTATCGCAGTGCGGAGTCAGGATAACATGGGGCGTGGCATTGTATTCCTTTAATAATGTATGTATTGCCACGTTGTCATCTATCCTGGGAGGAGTCTCCTGACTGGGTTCTCCCACTCCTTGGTTCTGGTCTTGGATCTCACAGGCAATTTTGGAGAGGACGATGCTGTTGTCACTGAAATGATTGGGCTGGACGGCATTGTCGGAGATCTTGTCCGAGGTGATGGCTTCACTCTCCACGTGGTTGCTGTGGATGGCATTGTCCTTGATACCTCGTGAGTCAAGCTTACCCACAGTGCAGGTCTTACCCGAGAAATTGC
>DIKQ01000012.1 GCA_002424605.1 Cloacimonetes bacterium UBA5614
GACCCAATATAATGAACACTCTCAACAATTAAGAATTAAAAGACAGAACCTTTGTGTACCTCTGTGTCTTCGTGTCTTTGTGGTGAAAAAAAAGTCCCCGCTTTCGCAGGGACGACAATATGTGGGGACTTGCGTTCCGCTTCCGTTTAAAATTAAGAATTAACAATTAAGAATTAAAAGAATGTCGTCCCTCGCTTGACGGTGGACATACATATTCGGGTCTTGTGTCCCCGCTTTCGCAGGGACGACAATAATATAAGGTCAGGGACGACAATATGTGGGGACTTGCGTTCCGCTTGTCAGTTTCAAATTAAGAATTAACAATTAAGAATCAAAAGAATGTCGTCCCTCGCTTGACGGGGGACATACATATTCGGGTCTTGTGTCCCCGCTTTCGCAGGGACGACTATACTATAAGGCAAGGAACGGAAGTTAATTCCCCAATATTCCGAGCAGGACACCGGCGGCGACAGCGGAGCCGATAACTCCGGCGACATTGGGCGCCATGGCGTGCATGAGCAGGAAATTGGTCTTGTCATATTTTTGCCCCACCACCTGGGAAACGCGGGCAGAATCGGGAACGGCACTGACTCCGGCGCTTCCGATGAGGGGATTGATTTTATCCTTGAGAAAGAGATTCATAAACTTGGCAAACAGGATTCCCGTGGCAGTGGCAACGCAGAAAGACAGCGCACCGAGGACAAAAATCATGATGCTCTTGGGAGTGAGGAAGATATTGGCGCTGGTGCTCGCACCCACGGTAACTCCGATGAGGATGGTGACCACATCCACCAGAACGGTCCGCGCCGAAATAGCCAGGCGTTCGGTGACGGTGCTCTCCTTGAGCAGATTTCCCAAAAACAGCATGGCAAGCAGTGTGATACCGCCGGGGGCAATGAAGGTGGTGACTAGCAGTCCGATGATGGGGAAGATGATTTTCTCGCGCTTGGAAACGATGCGCGGGGTCTTCATCCGGATGACGCGTTCCTTGGGCGTGGTAAGCAGACGCATGATGGGCGGTTGGATGACAGGCACCAAAGCCATATAGGAATAGGCGGCAATGGCAATCGGTCCCACCAGATGAGGGGCAAGCTTGGAAGAAAGATAGATGGAGGTGGGTCCGTCCGCTCCTCCGATAATCCCGATGGAAGCGGCTTCCAGGATGTTAAAGCCAAGCAGTAATGAACCGGCGAAAGTGGCAAAGATTCCGAACTGGGCGGCTGCCCCGAGCAGAATCAGCTTGGGATTGGCAATCAAGGTGGAAAAATCCGTCATGGCACCGATTCCGAGGAAAATCAGGGGCGGATAGATGCCTTTGTTCACGCCGAAATACAGGTAATTGAGGACGGAGCCATCGTTATAGACTCCCTGTCCCTGTTGAAAGACGCCGGGGATGTTGCCAATCAGGACTCCAAAGCCGATAGGGACGAGCAATAGGGGCTCAAATTCCTTGAAAATGCCCAGCCAGATAAAGACCAGCCCGATGACAATCATCAGGGCATAGCCGAAATTGATGTTCATAAAGGCGGTCGTGTTTAGAAACTGGATGAGTTCCTGCATCTATCAGACCTCCAGTTCTATCAAAGCGTCGTTTTCGTGCACGGATGCGCCTTTGACTACCTGGACGCTTTTGATTTTACCGCTCAGATGGGTGTGGATTTCGCTTTCCATCTTCATAGCTTCCAGGATTAGCACGGTCTGGCCTTCTTCCACAGCGTCGCCGGGACGGACCAGGATGTCAACGATGGTACCGGGCAGAGGGGCGCGGATGACGGTGTCACGGCTGGCTTCCAGTTTGTCGCTGGCACGGCGGGCTTTGACGGGTTTTTCCGACTTTGGTTCATCGGAAGCTTCCTCGCTTTCAATATTGAGGAGGATTTCGCCTTCCTGAACCGGGGACTTTTCCTTTATGTGGATTTTGGTGATTTTACCGGAAACGGGAGCGGCTATCTCGCTCTGCATCTTCATCGCTTCCAATATCAGGATGGTATCGCCCTTTTTGACGGAATCGCCTTCCTTGACGGAAACAGAGACTATCACGCCGGGCAGGGGAGCTTTGACGGCTCCGCTCTTGGTATCAAAGGAACTGGAAAACTGGGGCGCGACAGGCAGGGCTTTTTCCGCTCTTTCCAGCTTGGGAACACTGGCAAGGCTATCGTCCTCAATCTCCACCAGGTATTCCACACCGTTGACGCTGACCTTCGCATGGTCCAGACCAAATTCGGTAACGGCTGCTTCATATTTCTGTCCGTTGATGGTAAGCTTGTATTTTTTCATATCAAATCCTCGTGAAATCTATCCTATTTCTTAAAATTACGGTTGGGCATGGTTATAATTCCGGCAGCGCGCCAGTAATTCGCCTTGTCGCGCTGGAAAGTGAGATTGAGACGGCGCCTTTCCAAAAGCTGAATCCTGTGGATGTGCATGGCGGTGATGACGGCGACAATCTCGTTGTGTGAGACATTGGGATGGGCAGAAAGGAGCTTTCCGTCTCCGCTGAGCTTGATTTTGGGCGGAGCGGTTTTGTCCTGTGTGGCAAAATTCAAATGCCTTAGCTGCATTATGATGATACTGGTGACAAACAGAGAGGAAAAAACGACAAGCATTCCGACCAGGATGATGTTTGCTCCTGTGTTGTAGAGGGTTTCATCAAATTTGTTGATGGCGTCTCTGACCTGTCCGAGCGGGATATCGATGGATTGGATGGAGCGGTTGTTGAGAGTGGGGTCATTGGGGTCAAGGCCAAGCAGAAACTTGAGTTTCTTGATGGGAACATTGAATTTGGCGGAGATGAAAGCCAGGGTGGAGACGTCATTGAAACCGTATTCAATGGTCTGTTGGGCAAGCAAAATCTGGTAGGTGGAAACGCCCAGTTGGCGCAGACGCATGGTATCCAGCTTGGAATTGCGCACATCAAGGCCCAGTTGTCTCTTCAGCGTGCGCAAATCCACTTCAAGAAGCTTGGCAGTCTGCTCAAGGGTGGAGGTCTCCGTGACGCCAAATTCCTCACGGACACGAGCTACAATTGACTGAAGCAAGCTGTCCGAAATGGCAGAAGTCTCAGCAGAGACGGGCACATCAACCGCGCACAGGAATAAGCTGGTCAGCAGGATAAACGCGATAATGAAATACTTTGCCATAGACATTTCCTATAGGGGGATATTGCCGTGTTTGCGCGGCGGGATACTGTCTTTCTTGTTGGCAAGCATTTCCAGGGCGCGTATCAGGCGGAAACGGGTCCGGGAAGGTTCAATGATGTCATCGATATATCCCTTTTCGGCAGCTTGCATGGGATTGGCAAATTTGGAGCGGTATTCTTCCTCTTTCTCAGTCAAGACCTTTTTGGGGTCTTCGCTTTCCATGGCTTCCTTGCGGAAAATCACTTCCACAGCGCCTTTGGGTCCCATCACGGCAATCTCGGCAGAAGGCCAGGCATAGACGAGGTCAGCGCGCATGTGACGGCTGTTCATCACACAATAAGCGCCGCCATAAGCCTTGCGCAGAATGACGGTAACCTTGGGAACGGTAGCCTCGGCAAAGGCATAGAGCAGCTTGGCACCATTGCGGATAATCCCGTTGTGCTCCTGATTTGTACCAGGCAAAAAGCCGGGCACGTCTTCCAGGACAATGAGGGGGATATTAAAAGCATCGCAAAAACGCACAAACCGGGCGCCTTTGATGGAAGCGTCGATATCAAGCACGCCTGCCAATACCTTGGGCTGGTTGGCAACGATTCCTACAGGATAGCCATTGAGACGGGCAAAGCCGACCACGATGTTCTGGGCAAAGTTGCGCGCCACTTCTAAAAATTCATTCTCGTCAACAAGGCAATGTATCACGTCAAGGATGTCATAGGGCTTGTTGGGGTTTTCGGGAATAATCGTATCCAGCTCTGTACAAGCACGGGTAACCACATCGGAAGTGGGGAAATAGGGCGGGTCTTCCAGATTGTTGGATGGCAGATAACTGAGGATTTTGCGGATGAGGAGCATGGTCTCCTGTTCGTTTTCAGTGATGAACTGGGCAACACCGCTTTTGGAGGAATGGATTCCGGGGCCGCCGAGGTCTTCTATGGTGACGGTTTCGTTCAGGACGGTTTTTACGACCTTTGGCCCTGTGACAAACATATAGCTGTTTTTCTTGTCCATGATGACAAAATCGGTAATGGCAGGTGAATAGACGGCACCGCCTGCGCAGGGGCCTAAAATGGCGGAAATCTGGGGAACAACGCCGGAAGCCATGACATTGCGGTAAAAGATTTCGGCATAACCTGCCAAGGCGTCCACACCTTCCTGGATTCGGGCTCCGCCGGAGTCATTCAGTCCGATTACGGGACAGCCGTTTCGGATTGCCATATCCATAATCTTGCAGATTTTCTCCGCGTAGGTTTTGGACAAGGAACCGCCAAAAACAGTGAAATCCTGGGAAAAGACATAGACAACCCGTTCGTTGATAGTAGCGCATCCGGTCACCACTCCGTCACCCGGATATTTGGTCTTTTCCATGCCAAAATCGTGGCATTGATGAGTGACAAAGAGGTCAAATTCTTCAAAGCTATCGGGGTCAACAAGGAGGTCAATGCGTTCACGGGCAGTGAGCTTGCCCTTTTCGTGCTGTTCAGCTATGCGCTTTTCACCGCCGCCCAGCCGGGCTTTGTCTCTTTTGGTCCTGAGTTCCAGAACAGATTTTGGTATATCCATCCAGTGCTCCTTATAAGTGAAAAATGATATATTGCACGTCAAGATAGAAAAGTTGCCGTTTTCGTAAAGAGAATTATGGCAAAAAAAAGAAAGCAATCCGCAGGGGACTGCTTTCAGATGCTTTTCAGGTAGTAGTTGCCTAGGCTCAGATTCCTGTGGAAATCAGGAAAGCAGCCGCAAAGGAAATGATGGCATAAAGCTCCGGATACACGGCAAGCACGAGTGTCTTGGAAAAGACGTCGTTACCGTTTCCGATGCTTTCAATACCGCTGGCGACCACTCTGCCCTGTTGGAAAGCGGACATCAGGCAGACAAGACCGACTATCAGTCCCGCTCCCAAAATGGCGACTGCGGATTCCATGGACATTCCGGGCACTATCTTTGCCTTGAGCAAAAAAAATGCGCCAAAGCCATACAGGCCTTGAGTTCCGGGCAGAGCAGAAAGAATCATGCAGTTTGCAAAGATATCATCTCTTTTCTTCATGGCGGCAACTGATGCCTGTCCATCCATAACGGTTCCCAGGGCACTTCCGATACCGCTGAGCGCAACCATTAAAAACATACCAATCCAAGCTGTGTAGAGAGCTACGTTTGAAGTAACCATCGCAGCGGCTTGAGAAACATTGGCTAAACTGTCAGGGGACATATTTCCTCCTATTTTATCTCTTGATTCTGTTTTCCGAAAGGTTTATAGGCAATGCCCGGTCCGGAGAACCCGGCATTATTAAAGAATTCCACAAAGGTAAGACGCATGGGGTGGACAAAAGCTCCCAAACTGCTCAGGGCAATATTAAGGCCGTGTCCGCCAATCATGAACAGGATGTATAAGACAGGACCGATTATCGGGATAACGCCGAACTGGGCTGCCATGGTGTTTATCACAAAGCCGAGAATACCGCTGGAAACGCCCAGGGCAAAAAGACGGATATAGGACAGCAAATCCCCGAAAAAGCCGGTGACAGCGCCATACATTATCCAAAGACCATTGGCAATGTTGAGGAAGATATTCTTCCCGGGTGTATTGAGCAGAAGCACCATTCCCAGTCCCAGGTACATTCCATAGGGAGTGAACTTCAGCAAAGAGCCCGGATTGGCGCCAAGCATGGTAGAACCCTGAACCGCGAGGGAGAGGACAAAGATGGTAAGACCCAACTGAGCCAGTCCGTGCACAAAACCAAACTGCATCATCCGCTTGACAGCGTTGAGGATTTTGCCCACCACAATCTGGATAACGCCCAGCAGCAGGGCAAAGTTGAAGATTTGATTGGTATCACGGATGGGTATCATGGGATTCAGGAAACTCACGTTTTTCATGTCAAACGCAAAGAAATTGCCCATCACAAAGCCCATGATGACCGTTCCGATTCCCAGTGTCTGGATGAGGGTAAGGAAAGGTCTGGTATCCGGGTTCTTGATTTTCTTTTTGAGAAACCAGCCAAGCAGGAAGAGGATTACACCATATCCGGCGTCACCGCTGCAGAAACCGAAAAACAACATATAAAAGGGAGCCAGGAATGGTGTCAAATCCAGTTCGTTGTAAAACGGAAGCATAAACATCTTGCCGATTGGTTCGAAAATTCTGGCAAACCAGTTGTTCCTGAGCAGGATGGGGGGATTGTCCTCAACCCTGGCTTTGACGGAGAAATATACGACACTTCCGGTCTGAAGGAAATTGAGCAGATTTTCTTCAAGGCGCTTTGGTATCCAGCCCTGAAGTATCATTACCTGGTTATCTGCCTCGGGAACGCTTTGCAGATTGGCTTCCTCAAACTCGTATGCGTGGGATAGCTTTTCCAGTTCAGCGGTAAAAAGCTCAATAGCGGCAGGAGACGTCTCCCGGTAAAATGCGTCTATGGCTTTCAGGTTTTCGCCTATGGTGATTTCCTGTTTGCGAAGTTCGGACAGAGTTTTGGGCGGGAGTTTGAAGCTTTCTGCATCAATCTGAACCGGCTCTTCTTTCTTATGTAACAATGCAAAGTAAATCAGGTGGCCGGCTGAGTTGATTTCCTGAATAGTATATTGCTCAAGCCACTCCGGCTTGAAATGATGTTTGGTGCAATAATACAGGTCAAGCTGTAAACCGCTGTTTTCCAGCCCTTTGAGTAGATTATAGTCAAAGTCACCCCAAGGCTCGAGGTCGGCAATTTCCTTGGCAAGCACATTGTATTGCAGATGAAGCCGTTCTTTTTCCAGATGCATCTCATTCAGTTGTTTGAGCATACCGGAGGCAGTGAGGCTGGTCGCTTTTGCTTCAGAAGTATCGGTAACCCATTTACGTAAAAACTTTAGGGCATTGGTATAAGCCTCAATGTCATGATGGGTTTGCACAAGTTTGTCGCTCTTATCAGAAGTGCTTTTCAGAATGTGAACCATGCCGAGTTTCTGGAGTTCTGTCAAAAAATCAAGATAGTCCGAATGATGAAGCAGGAAGGTGTATTTGAGCATTCTTTCAATCATAGCGCTTCCTCGCTGGACATTCTGTTTTTGAGGATTTTCTGACCTGACTTGGAGAGATTTTCCTCGTCTTCCAGAAAGCGTTTGATTTTGCGCATGGCGTCTTCAAAGCCGGGAATCTGCACTTTTTCATAGAGGTTGACTTTCTGGGTGGTCTTTTTTCTGATATTGTCCAAAATTTTCATCTTACGGATGTAAAACTGGCGTTCTATCTGAAGCTCTGAGATGGCTTTCAGCATAACGATTCCGTCCAGATACCAGGAAGGCGTGTTGAACATAAAAAAGGGTTTGATGTCATATTCCACTTCACCCATCACAGGGATTTTTACCCCGGCAATCTTGCGCGTGATTATCTCCACCTGTTTGACGGAAAGCAGGGAAGCGTCAAATTCCTGCCATAGCTTCATGAAATTGTTCAGTTCGTGCCTTTTGGCTTCAATCCTGTTTTCAAGTTCCGTGGCAAAGTCTCTGGCGCGCTTGACTTCCATTCTCAGGGCAGACTCCTTGTTTTTTAAGGTAGGCAGAGCTTTGACCCTGACTTTGAGCTGCTTATTGATGTCTTGCAGAGAGGTCTTGTTGTATTGGAACTTGATTTCCATTTATTCTTTCCAGTGGATTTTCATAAATTCTTCTTTGATGCCCACTTCCGCTTTGGAGAAGTGTTTCCGGAAAAGCGACCAGGTGGTGTCCAGCATATCGTCCACTTCCAGATTGACGTCAATAGCAAGCAGATGCAGGGAATACTCTTTGGCAAACCTAAGCACGCGCTCATCATAGTCTGTCAGGTCAAAACCATTTTCCATCTTGGTTTTGGCATTGGCAGCATCGGCATAAAGACGGATGGCTGTGTTCATTACCTGGGGATGGTCTGCCCTGGTTTTCTTGCCGATAACCAATTGCTTCAGACGTGAAAGGGAACGGAAGGGGTCAACGATAACCTTGCTGATGTCGGAATCACGGCGCAGGAACAGCTGTCCTTCAGTGATGTATCCCGTATTGTCTGGGATGGCGTGAGTGATGTCTCCGCCGGATAAAGTAGTTACGGCTACGATTGTTATGGAACCGCCGTCCGGGAACTGCACTGCTTTTTCGTAAATTTTAGCCAAATCGCTGTAAAGGGAGCCGGGCATGCTGTCCTTGGACGGAATCTGGTCCATACGGTTGGAGACTATGCTCAGGGCGTCGCAGAACAGGGTCATGTCAGTCAGCAGAACCAGGACTTTCTCGTTCTTTTCGGCAGCGAAATATTCCGCCGCTGCAAGGCACATATCGGGAACGAGCAATCTTTCCACCGGGGGGTTTTCAGTGGTGTTCACAAAGGATATGATTCTGTCCAGAACGCCGGCGTTTTCAAAAGCGGACTTGTAATAGAGGTAATCGTCATTGCTCAGACCCATACCGCCCAGGATGATTTTGTCGGCCTCCGCCCTGAGGGCAACAAGTGACATGACCTGGTTAAAGGGTTGGTCAGGGTCCGCAAAGAAAGGAATCTTTTGTCCCGTTACTAAAGTGTTGTTGAGGTCAATGCCTGCGATACCTGTGGTAATGAGTTCGGATGGCTGCATTCTGCGCACGGGATTAACGGATGGGCCACCAATCTCCACTTCCTTTCCTTCCACTTCCGGACCGCCGTCAATCGGCTGACCAAATGCGTTAAAAAAGCGTCCTGCCAGTTGCTCTCCGACTTTGAGGACAGGAGGTCTTCCCAGGAATACTACTTCAGCGTCGGTACCGATGTCTTCTGTTCCGGAAAATATCTGGAGAGTAACCAGGTCACCCATAATTTTAACAACCTGAGACAAACGTCCTGAAACCATTGCCATTTCCTCGTTTCCGACTCCGGTTGCCTGGACTGTGACGGTTGCTTTGGTAATCTGCTGCAGCTTTGTATAAATGCGTTGAAAGGCCTGCGTTGTCATTATTTCACTCTCCTTTCAGCGACTGTTTCATTCAGTTCGCTTTCAAACCTGTGAAAATCCGGGGACTTGAATTCAGCATAATTCATCTGTTTGCACAGGTTGACCATTTTGATGAAATAGGGCATCACTTCTTCAAATGATTCAAATTCAAAGCCGGTTCTGCAGATGCCGAGGATGAGCTCAAGCATATATTTTTGCCGTTCCATCGGGGTTGACTGGTCGATTTTGTCAAAACCGTCCTGTTGCAAAATAATCCTGTCAATGAGTTCGCTTTTCCAATATCTGTCATGATAGACCAGTGGAACGCCGTCATCGCCCAGGATATTTATTTGTTCATATGATTCTCTGCCTCTAAGCAGAAGGTTCTTGGCAAGTAAGACATCATCCACCCAGGTGGGGGAGACCAGCTTGTTCAGGTTTTCTATCACTTCGTCATATTCAAGGTATTTGGAATAGCTGTCAATCGGGTCAACCGCGGGATAGCGTTTGCTGTCTGCTCTCTGCTGTGAAAGGGCATAAAAGCAGCGGGCTGCTTTCTTGGTGGATTCTGTAACGGGTTCCTTCAGGTTACCGCCGGCAGGGGAAACAGTTCCAATAAAGGTGATGGAACCCGTGCTTCCGTTATTCAGGATAACATATCCGGCGCGGGAATAAAAGTTTGAGATAATGGCTGGAAGGTCCATCGGGAATGCGTCCGGACCGGGAAGCTCTTCCATGCGGTTGGACATTTCGCGCAGAGCTTGAGCCCAGCGGGAAGTGGAGTCCGCCAGCAGCAATACTTTAAGACCCATACTACGGTAGTATTCAGCAATGGTCATAGCTGTGTAAACGGAAGCTTCACGGGCAGCCACAGGCATATTGGAAGTGTTACAGATAATGATGGTTCTTTCCATCAGTTTTCTGCCTGTGCGCGGGTCATCCAGTTCTGGAAATTCCACAAAGAGCTCCACTACTTCATTGGCGCGTTCACCGCAGGCAGCCACTATTATAAGGTCAGCATCGGCGTTTTTGGATATTGCATGTTGTAAAACAGTTTTTCCGCAACCGAACGGACCGGGGATAAAGCCTGTTCCGCCTTCCACCATGGGATTAAGGGTATCAATCGTTCTGACGCCTGTTTCCATGACTTTGAAGGGTCTCGGTTTTTCCTTGTATGTTTTGATGGGTATCTTTACCGGCCATTTCTGCACCATGGTGACGGTGATTTCTTTGCCCTGAGTGTTTGTCAGGGTGGCAATGGTGTCATCTACTTTATACTGACCGGCTTCAGCAATGCTTTTGACCTGATAGTTTCCGGAAAGGTAAAACGGGACCATTATCTTGTGAGCTATCCAGCTTTCCGGGACTTCCCCCAGCCAATGTCCCCCGCTTACTTTGTCTCCGGGTTTGGCAAGCGGTTTGAACTGCCATTTTACATCAGCGTCAAGCGGGTCGGTGTATTCGCCTTTCTTCAAAAACACGCCTTCCATCTTGTTAAGGTCGTCCTGCAATCCGTCATAATTCTTGGACAGCATTCCGGGTCCCAGTTTCACTTCCAGCATATGAGCCGAAAACTCTGCAATGTCGCCGGGTCTGAGGCCGCGGGTGCTTTCAAACACCTGCGTATAAGCTATGTTTTTCAGCACCTTGATAACTTCTGCCATCAGCTTGACGTCATCTTTTACAATGTAACAGATTTCATTCTGTGAGACCGGTCCGTCAACTTCTATGAGGACCAGATTGGCAATAATGCCTTTAACGATTCCTTTGGTCATATACAATCACCTTTTATTAAGTGCAAATTCTTCGGGAAATTCAAAACTGTTTTCCAGGTCGTGCAGAACCTGGCCAAATCTCTTCTCGCCGACTGACTGGCTGAGATGTATCCAGCGGTAAATCATTCGCAATCTGATGAAAAAACCCAGGATACGGGGAAGAGTAAAGTATTCAAAAAAAGTCTCGTTCTCAATCCATTTCCATCTGAGTGCGTCCAGACCCTTTTCTTTTTCAACTATATCGGTCTGTTCATTCAATCTGGCAAGCACGTCAAAATATGGATATTCCTTGCCCAGACCGAAATCTCCGGCGTTGCTTGTGGCAATTTTTTCGGTCAGTTCGTTATTGCCGATTAGCTGTCCGGTAAATGGAATCTTATGCTTACGGCAGTTGAGGGCGATAATGATATTCTTCAGGTCGGAATCAAAGCGGAACCAGGCATTGATAAACTTGTCGGGGTGTGCGCCCACACTATCGTAAAACAGCGTAAACAAATCCCTCTGCAGCAGATACTCCGGCTTGGGTTCGTTAACGAACAGGTATTCATGCAGATAGTTGACTATGTAAGCCGGTACATGGCCTTTTGCCAGATTCTGTTTGTCAGGCTTGGCATCTCCCAATTCTTTCAGGTAAGCAATCAGCTCCAGCCAATCCCCTTTATCCACAGTGCATTCATCCAGCCAGGTTTCCTTGTTGAGCAGAATGTTTGTGAGATTGGTGATGTCATTGGGTATAAACAGCAATTTCAGCAGTTCATAATCAGCTATATCCAGATGTTCAGAGGCTGAATGCAAAAACATCAGCGGAGTCATCATCAGCTTGCTGTCTTCTGCGCTCAGGGCCGGCAGGCCGGTTACAAAATAATGGTATTCTTTATACATTCAGGAGTTTATTCTCCAAATAGGATTTGAGCGGCTTTGGGTCTCAAATAGGATTTGAAGAAATTGGCAAAATCCTCGTCCGTGAAATTCAGCTTAAAGGTTCCGTCGGCGGGTGCGATGGTGATGCCGTTTTTCATAACAGGGCTGAATTCAACTTTCAGATTGCCTGAGAAAACTCCTTTGACAGAGTCTTTGAAAAACGCTTCCAGTTCTTTTTGTTTGTTTTCAGGGACGGTCAGCACGACTGACGAATCAGGAGACCACTTGCCAAGGACTTCCAGAATCAGTTTCTGCAAAAAACCGGTATCCTGCATTGCCTTATCTGTATTTGCTTCCACGGCTTCCACCAGAACGGAATTGATAATGGTCTGCTTCAGAGCGCTCATGGCTTGTTGGGCAGCCATCTTGAGGTCTGAATTGATGTTTTTATCCAGTTCCGCAGCTTTTTGCTTTGCCTCTTTGATTATTCTGTCAGCATCTTGTTGCGCGTCTGATTTTAATTTGTCGGCTTCCTGTCTGGCGACTTCGATTATTTTGTCCGCTTCAGCTTTCGCCTTATCCACGCCTTCTGCGTAAATCTTTTGCAGCATTTCTTGTAACTGGTCAGCCATTTAACGCTCCTGAAAAGCTATTTTAATAGTGGTTACAAAGATGGAAATCACCCTTAAATGTCAACACCAAAATTGACAATCTTGCATCTTATTGGTTTTTAATCATACTATAAACTCATATATAAAGCATTTTCCCAAGTATGTATTCTCTATTGTATCAATAATTATCGTTTTGCAATTATCGCAAATCGCTCTAACCCTACTTTAACGCGTAAAGTATTGTTGAGGTTAACTTCACCGCCATCTACTCGCATAAATGGCTTTATCTATGGACCAGATATGGAGCGCTTATCCTGCAACCGTTAAAGGGGGAGAAGAGGGCAAACAAAAAAGGCGTCCGGGTTGCGAACGCCTTGTATCAATGAGCTTACATGGGATTATTTCGCCAGTTCCATACCCTTTTTGATTGCGCTGAGATTGAGCGCCAGAAGGTCAGGATTTTTAGCTTTCATATATTTATTGAGGTCGGCTTCAATGGTCTCATATTTTACCAGGCCGGTTTTGCCAATCAGGACGCCCAGTGCAACCATGTTCAAGACCATGATGTTGCCGATTTCCTTGGCAAGGGAAGACATCGGAGCCGTGATTTTGACCACGTCGTCACGTTTGCAACCGTGTGGGCACATATCGGCATCAATGATAATGACACCGTCTTTGCGGACGCTGGGTCCGAATTTGTCGAGTGACGGCTGGTTGAGAGCTATCAGGACATCCGGATAGCTAACGATGGGGGAGGCAATCGGTTCACCGGAAACCACGGTCATCACATTAGCAGTTCCGCCGCGCATTTCAGGTCCGTAGGAGGGAAGCCAGGAAACGTGCTTGCCTTCCGCCATTCCGGCTTGGGCGAGGAACTTGCCGATAGTCAGGACGCCTTGTCCGCCGAATCCGGCGCAGATGATTTCAGTCTTCATTATTCCACTCCTTCGCCTTTGTCGCGATAACAGCCCGGTTTGAAGAAAGGAAGCATGTTTTCACGCGCCCATTCCTTGGACTTTACCGGGTCAATGCCCCAGTTGGTGGGACAGGTGGAGATGAATTCCACAAAGGTAAATCCCCTGCCTTCTTTATTGTAGGTAAGGGCTTTGAGGACGGCTTTCTTGGCTTTGATAATCTCAGCCGGGGAAAGCAGTGACACCCTTTCAATATAATAAGGCGCTACCAAAGTCGCCAGAAGCTCTGCAGCCCTGATGGGATAGCCAATGTCGTCCACTTTCCTGCCGTAAGGCGAGGTGGATGTCTTCATTTCAGGCAGGGTGGTGGGAGCCATTTGTCCGCCGGTCATTCCGTAGATGGCGTTATTGACGAAAAAGACGGAGATATGCTCTCCGCGGTTGGCGGAGTGGATTATCTCGGCGGTTCCGATGGCTGCGAGGTCGCCGTCACCCTGATAGGTAAAGACGTGCATATCGGGTCTGGCGCGCTTCATGCCTGTGGCAACAGCCGGAGCTCTGCCGTGGGCTGCCTGCGCCATATCAAAATTGAAGAATTTATAGGCAAACACGGAGCAACCGACGGGAGCCACGCCTGCCATTGAATTTACCAGTCCCAATTCATCTATGGTTTCCGCAATCAGGCGGTGCGCCACACCGTGGAGGCAACCGGGGCAGTAGGTAAAGGGGGTCTTGGTGAGGGATTCAGGTCTTTTTGCTATTACTTCCATGGTTTCCTCCTAAAAACACTTTTCCAGTTTTTCTTCTACTTCCGCGGGAGTGAAGACTATTCCGCCCACTTTGCCGAAGAAATCCACCGGAACTTTGCCGTTGACGGCTATCTTGACGTCATCCACCATCTGGCCCATGTTCAGCTCAAAGACATAAACCTTTTTCACTTTGGGACCGATGGCTGCCTTGATTTGCTCATAAGGATAAGGCCAAAGGGTAATCGGACGGATGAGCCCGACGCTCTTTCCCTTGCCCTTGAGCTCGTCAATAGCGCTCTTGACTATGCGGGAAGCGGTTCCGAAGGAAACGCAGAGCACTTCATTGTCATCGGAAACATTGTATTCTTCATAGCGGATTTCATTCTTTTCCACGATGGCATATTTTTCGTAAAGCTTGATAACATGCTTTTCCAGGACAAGCGGGTCAATTTCCAGAGAGTTGATTTCGTGGTGGTGTTTTTTGTCGCCGTCCTGGTTGGGGCAGATGCACCATGAGTTGTGCTGTTCGCCGAGGATGGCAATTTCCTCATCTGTCTTTTTGGGCTTGAATTCCACCGGTTCCATCATCTGTCCCAGCATACCGTCAGCAAGTATCAAGACGGGATTGCGGTATTTGTCCGCCAGGTCAAATGCATCGGAAGCCATGTCGGCAAATTCCTGCACTGAACTGGGCGCAAGCACGATTAACTGGTAATCGCCATGCCCGCCGCCTTTGACTGCCTGGAAGTAGTCTGCCTGGCCGGGCTGGATATCTCCCAGGCCGGGACCGCCCCGCTGAACATTAACTATCACGCAGGGAATCTCTGCTCCGGCGCAATAGGAAATGCCTTCCTGCTTGAGGGAGATGCCGGGAGAGGATGAGGAAGTCATCACTCTTTTACCTGCACCGCCGGCTCCGTAAACCATATTAATGGCTGCGACTTCGCTTTCCGCCTGCAGGAAGCACCCGTTTACGGTCGGCATCATCTTTGCCATATATTCAATCAGCTCGCTCTGAGGAGTGATGGGGTATGCGAAATAAAGGCGGCAACCTGCCCGGATGGCAGCTTCTGCCACTGCTTCATTGCCTTTCATCAATACTTTTGCCATACTTATCTCCTCATTTTTCCACAGTTATTGCCCCGTCGGGACACGTCATATAACACATCTTACAGGCAATGCACTCGTCCTGATTGAAACATTCAGCATAGTGATAGCCTTTGGCGTTAATGTTTTCCGAAAAGCGGATAATCTTCTTGGGGCATACTGCCACACACAATCCGCAACCCTTGCAATAGGTTGGATCAACGGTCATTTTTGGCATAACCATTCTCCTTTATAGGTATATTTTCCTGTTTAAGATAGTCGTTTTTTTCCGTGAAATCTGTCAAGGGAGAAATGGAAATTCGTTGTTAATCGCTTAACGGTGGACAAGTTATGATTTTAGCCACACACAGAGACACGAAGAAACAGAGTTAGATACTGACAGGCATAGAAATACATAGTTACGAATTTCCGTATTGTATGTTCAGATTCAGAGAGTGCGCCAGTAGATGCTATGTGTTGTTATAATTGAATCGAAATGAGAAGAAATAAATATGGACATAAATCATAGAAAGATATGTTATGTATTCACGTTCATTAGTAACATAGGATGGTGAATAAATGAGTAGATGTTGTGAAAAACATTAGAACTAAAATATTCATTATAGACTGGATTCTGCACATTATAGCCGGAAGTATGATTCCTCTTCTTTCCATGCTCAAACCAAATATCATTCCTGAAGATTGGAGATGGAGTAGCGTCATACTCGTATAATCCATTCCCTGAGAGGAAAAAATGAAAAGAACCAGCTTATCCCTGTTGCTTATTTTTTGGATAGCAACTTCTTTTAGCATACTTTCTTATATCCAAAATCAGTTGATATTCCCTACCCCTGAGCAGATAGAAGCCTATCAGAAAAAAGTCAGGGAAAGACCGGATGAATATTCCTTCAATCCCATGCATCCTAATGATTATTGGATTTATGAAATAGAGCCTCCATTTCCCGGAGGACCGATTGAATATGGTTATTTTAGCATTGTAGCTGATACGTTGATAAACGAAATTCCACACTTCAAAGCAGGACGTCCCGGATCAGATCGTAATCATTGGTTGAAAAATGAAGGTGATTTGGTCTTATTGCTAGATACAAATGACTTGGATAACAACCCTGTTACGAATTACTTAAAAACGGAAAACTTTAGTTCCTCTGCCTGGATTGCCGACACATTATATTGGAGCTTTACAACTGGATGTCCTTATGAACTGATACAAGCTTTCATAGGGGAGTCATATTATCTGAATGTATTTGGCGAACTAGTGGAATGCAAATCTTGCTTTTACTTATCAGATGCTAGCGTCACTTTGATCTGGGCACGGAAATATGGTATTATTTATTCTGAGTGCGAGTTTACTAGCATGGGATTGATTGGTGCGTATATTGACGGTCAGGGATATGGGACTGTTGAGATTGAGGACAATGTTATCCAGCCACAAGATTATCTCTTTACAAAGTGTTATCCAAATCCCTTCAAGCATAATCTGACCATCACATACGAGACAAGTCATAAAAAAGGTTCTCAGTGTTATATAGAGATTTATAACATCAAAGGTCAACGTATTCTTAAAGAGTCTCTGAACGATTCAGGTATATTCACATGGAATGGTAAAGACATAAATTCCAATCCGGTATCTTCAGGGATTTATTTCTATCAGATAAAAGGTGATGACATATCATCAAAAATCACAAAGCTGCTTCATTACAATTAAGAATGTAACAATTCTCAACCAAAGGCTCCATATTACTAATCAATGAAAGAGCAGTTCCCATTTTATGAGTAAAGTCTCAATAATATGAATAAACAATGATATCATTAGTTAAAATACTATCTGATGGTTAGCAAAGTGAAAAGAAGAATATTATCATATCAGACTATCCCATCTTTCATAGTCCGGAAGGTAGGGCAAAAGTCCTGCCTCAATAGCGTCTTTGACAGTTCGGCAGGGGAGTTCCTCATCCATGATCTGCTGTCTGGTGATGGTCTTCAGGTCAACTTGCCCGGGTAGGGCTTTCTGCATGGCAAAAATCAGCTTGAGCCAGGCATTGTTCCAGGCGTTCATTGGCTTGTGGCCATAATCTTTACTGTCGTTGTAATACATGACATAATCCATCAGATTCCTGCGATAGCCCTCAGACGGATTCAATGCCTTCAGGTTTGTCATGATGGATGTGGTGCGTTCGTTGTTTTCTGTGAGCCGGGGAGACACATAATCCCGCATCAGGCATAGCTTAAGACGCGGATTATAATAGTATATCGCATCGTTGGACGTTCCGGAATACCCGGTCAAACCCCATTTAAAATTCACTTTCATATTTTCCTCCTTTTCGTCGTTCCAGTTTGACAAGTCTGTCGTCCCTCGCTGGACGGGGGACAAAGCAGTTCACTCTATAAAGTCATTAACTGCACATTAATAGCTGATGTGTTCCTTTAACCAGACTTGAATACACCCTATGTTATACCCGGTTATTTGTCAAGTACTTCCTGGGTCTCACCCGGGAACTACCCGGGAAGTACCCGTGTAACACCCGTGACTTGTTTATGCAGAACAACCGGATGACTAAAAGGTTAGCTGAATAATAGATGAATTCTTTGCCAGATTAGCTTGATAGGAATCTTTTGCAAATATAAGACGAATCCTGACAATAATTCTTGACAGATATGCATAATGTAGTGACATTCCAATCATCAGATGGAAAAAGCAAAAAGCATCTGTTAACAGAAGGGACAGATATGGCAAAGTTGCTCACCTGGCTTTACCTGGGCATAGCAGTTGTGGCAATAGGGGTTGCAATCTATCTGCGCCTGTATAATGTAGTTATCGTCATTGTGGTGATTTTAGCAAGTAGGTGGCTTACATTTTGGTTTTCCAACAAATAACAGCGGACGTTCAGACACAAATACAAGTCAGCAATAAGAACAGACTGATTGTGAATACAGACAAGTTCATGGGAGGTGTTTGATGCAACTGGCAAAAAGTATGGTAATGCTGGCAATAATGCTGATGGCAGGGGCATTGTCCGCCCAGATGGAGGGTTGGGATTACTACAACAGCAATTCATATCCGAAAGGAATTACGCACAGTCAGGAATACATCTGGGTGGCATCCGATGGAGGGCTTTGCAGAATCGACAGGATAAATGGGGATAAACACATATTCAATACTTACAACTCTGAGATACCGACCAATGAGATAAATTGCCTGATAACTGATTCTACCGGAAGGGTTTGGATTGGCACTCCGCTTGGGCTGATTCTTTTTGACGGGAGCACTTGGGCAGTATTCAATACAGGGAATACCATCCTGCCCAGCAATTACATAAACTGTCTGGAGATTGACAGAGTAGGTGATTTGTGGATTGGTACGGGGCATGGACTGGTTAAGTATAACGGAACCGTATTCCAGATTATTATTTACGACCAGCCGGACATATTTTACAATGTGGAATGTATAAGAGCTGACTTGAATAACGATATTTGGTTCGGCGCATCATATTGGTGGTATTGGGGCGGTATAGGACTTTGTTTCGAAGAAAGGTTGTATCGATATTCAGCAGGCATTATACATAATTATCCAGATTTTTATTTCTTCCCCTGCGACATGGCGGTGGACTCGAATAACAATCTGTGGATGACTACTTTTTTTTCTTACAGCGCTGGTTCGCTTGCCAGGTATGACGGTGCAGAATGGACATTCTACAACAGTAGTAATTCCGGCTTTACATTGCAGCAACCAAAATGCGTAAGGGTTGACCAGAACGATGTCGTATGGGTAGGGGGAGAATGTTACAACAATCAGTATGGAAGCATAGCCCGCTATGATGGAACTGATTGGACTATTTATAGTACAGTGAATTCCGGCTTACCGGGTCCGCTTGTCCATTGTCTGCATATTGATGATCAGAATGTTAAATGGTTCGGATATACCGAGGGAGTAGTTGGCGGCGCGGTCAGCTATGATGAAGAAAACTGGCAACCATATAGCATTGCAACATCGGGGCTTGTTTCCAATACTATCACCTGTATCGCAGTCGAAGCTGATAATACAAAATGGATAGGCAGTTACACTAATTATCGCAGAGGCGGCATCGTATCATATGACGGAACATCCTGGGAAACATATACATTGGGCAATTCACCGCTCCCAAGTTATAATGTGAAATGCGTAGCTGTAGACCCCCAGGGTACAAAATGGATAGGCCTTTCCGGTGATTATAACAACAACCAGGGCGGTATGGCAAGGTTTGATGGAACTGACTGGACCATCTACCAAACAAGCAATTCCGGCATACCTCATAATGACGTGGACTGCATAGCCATAGACCAGACGGGGACAAGGTGGCTTGGTTCGGGTCCCTCGGAAGCGTTGTCTTCGCGCATATCCCGTTTTCTGAATACCTGGATTGTCTATTATCCGGCGTCAAGCATGCTGTATTCAGAGATAAGATGCGCAGTGGAAGCTACGGATGGCAGAATGTGGTTTGGTTCATATGGAAGCGGGATATCATCCTACTGGAACCAGAATTGGGTTCATCACTTTTTCACACAATATGACCCGCTGACCAATTATGTGCAATGCTGTGCCAGGGATTCGGATGGGAATTTGTGGTTCGGAACGAGAGCCGGTCTGCTCAGGTATACCAGTCAGGGCTGGACTTTGTTCAACACAGCAAACAGCGGATTGATTGACAATGACATTATCTGTATGGAATTTGATAACAATAATATGCTGTGGATGGGAACAATCAACAGCGGGGTAATCCGGTTTGACGGGACACAATGGGCTTCTTATAATACCGGTAACTCTGGGTTGCTGACCAATAAGATAAACTGCCTGGCTGTGGATAACGACAATGTCAAGTGGTTCGGAACGGACATGGGGCTGTTTTCCTATTCCGGAAGCGGGGTCTTGATAGATGACATTACCTCTGACAACCTGATGCCGATTCGTCTGGAAATCTATCCCAATCCCATCGGGAGAAACCAATCAGTAACATTCAGAGCTGAAAAGGCACTTATGGGCAATATAGATATCTACAATGTAAAGGGCCAGAAGGTTATGCAGTTAAAGTATAAAAATAGTGATAGACAAGTTATCTGGAACGGTATCGATAAAGAAGGAAAGCTTTGCAGTTCCGGGGTCTATCTGGTTCGGCTTACATCGGATAAGGGAACCACTGCCAAAAAGCTAATAATAATGAATTAAAGTTTATCTGCAAACCAGTTTCGCCGAATTGGTATGGAAACCGGAGAGAATAACGCTTTTTTGATGATATCGAGACATAGGGAGTTAAATTGAAAGTGCAAGCTCATATCATAAAAGTAATTGCAATAGGTTTATTGTTAAGTGCCTTTAGTTATTTAGGCGCACAAAGTAAAGAGCACGTTAAAACAATAAAAGCTTTGCACAGAGTTTTTGGTAAAAGTGCGAAAATAGAAATTGATAATCACGATTGGATAACAGTTTTTGCAGATAACATTGATTATAAGGTGAGTAACGAAGAAAAGGCAAGGCATGTTTCTGACAGTTTGCTTAATATCCTAAAGCCTATCATTGGTTTAAATAAGGCTGAGATTGATACTCTATTCTTCAAGTCAGCAACTGTTGTTGCTTATAGAAAACATGGAATTCATGAAGGCGTTTGGGAGGATGGGATAGAAGCCGTTTATAAACAAGCAGAATACAAAGGAATCGAGTTTGGTTATCGCAGCCCAAGCATTCGATTTATGTATTCTTTTAAGGGTGGTTTCGAGATGTATTCTCATATCGAAACAGAGATTGATCTACCTAAACGTCCTTATGTTAGTTATGCGTACCTGGATAGTTTGGCACAAAACCGCATTGCCAGACTTAATCAATATTATTACGATAGATACATGGGGTCAGAAAAACCCGATAGCAATGCTTATAATCAGAGAAAATTACATGGAAAACGGGTTCAGGATTTTCCTAAACATGAGCAGCATGACTGTCAAGATTATGACTATACTATCAAGTTACTTTTAATAAGAGCAGGGAAAAGCTTCGATTATGAGCCGTATGAATTGTTGTATTATATTAAATTCAAACATGGTTCTCTTTTAGTGGTTGATCCTTTAACCGGGAAAATCATAAGTGGAGATGACGAACCTGGTGTGTTTTATTAGTTCGAGTTTCATTAAAAAAAGGGGTTGTTGTTAATAACAAGCCCCTTTTTACTTTTTAAGTTAGAATGTAATTAGTTTATATACTTCAATATCTGGTTGGCGCGGGCTAAGAAATCCTTGAGTTCGGCTCCGCTGAAGGCCTTTTGTTCCAGCATGGAAAGGTCGTGGATGTATGCGCAGAGGTTTTTTACCTCGTCTGTTTTGCCTTCGGCGGCAAGCTGCAGGATTTTGCCGATGGTGGGATTTTCCTTGTTCACGATAAGTGTGTGGTTCTTGAGCATACCGCTGCCTTCCCGGCTGGCAAGCATATCCATATCGTGCCAGCGGCGCATGAATTCGTTGAAGACAATCATACCAGAAATGTCCTGGGTCTTTAAGCTCTTGACCTCGACTTTCACATCGGTATAAACATGCTCAAACAGCTCATTCCAGACGGCTGAGCCGAGCTTTTCCCGGATTTCGGCAGGAAGTTCGTAGGGCTTGATAACAGATTGCTCGCCGTTTTGGGTAATGTAGGGCGTGAGCAGTTCCACCACCTGAGGATGCTTTTTGATGAATTCCGCATAGGATTCCTTGTAGAAGTTAGCTTCAATACTGCTGTTCAGAGCTTTGTCAAATATCTCTTTCAGCTTGGCGGTATCGGTCTGGTTGTCCAAATCGACAGGTTCAGAGCTGTCTTTGTTGATGAGCAATTCATTTAGCTCGGAATCGATGCGCAGGAATTCCGTGTTTTCCAGCTTGGATTCAAGTTTTTGGAAAAGATGGGTGTCCAAAGGCGAAGTCTGGAAGATTACCTCAATGCCCTGTTCTTTCATCAGGTTCAGGTAACTGACCTGGGTATCTTCGCTGGAGGCATAATAGACCTTGGTTTTGCCTTCAGAGGCGGGGTTTTTGGCTTTATACTCTTCCATAGTGACGTAATCGCCGGCGGAAGATTTGAAAACAATGATGTCCTTCATGGCGTCGAAGAACTCATCGTCCTTGAGCAGACCGTATTTGATGAAACTCTGGATGTCTTCCCAATATTGCTCATACTTCTTGCGGTCTGACTTGAATGTCTCGGCAAAATGGTCGGCAACTTTCTTGACTATGTACCTGGTTATCTTTTGCACCTGCTTGTCGTTCTGCAAAAAGCTTCGGGAGACATTGAGCGGAATATCCGGGATGTCAATGCCGCCTTTGAGTAACAAAAGGAATTCGGGAACAAGGTCTTCCAGGTTGTCGGCTACAAAGACGTTGTTGCAAAAGAGCTTTACCTCGCCCTTCATAAAGTCCGGTTCGTTGCGGAGCTTCGGGAAGTAGAGGATGCCTTTCAGATTGAAGGGGTAGTCCACATTGAGATGAATCCAAAAGATGGGGTCCTGCCAGTCGTGGAAGAGCTTTTTGTAAAATTCCCGGTATTCATCTTCAGTGACATCGGCAGGCTTTTTGTTCCAGAGGGCTTCCTTCTGGTTGACTGTCTTGCCGTCGAACTCGATGGGATAAGGCATGAAATTGCAGTATTTCTCCAGGATAGACTGGATTTTGGCGGTTTCCAGGTAGTCACTGGATTCGTCATTGAAATGAATGGTGACAGTGGTTCCCACATCCTTGCGCTTTCCTTTGGACATGACGTACTCGGTGGTGCCGTCACATTCCCAAAAGGCTGGTTCGGAGTTCTCAACATAGGACAGGGAGTCGATGGTAACCTTGTCGGCAACCATAAACGAGGAATAGAATCCCAGACCGAAATGGCCAATGATGTTGCTCTGGACGTCTTTAAACTTTTCCACAAACTCTTCAGCACCGGAAAAGGCAATCTGGTTTATGTATTTACGGATTTCCTCATCGGTCATGCCGATGCCGTTATCAATGACCTGAAGGGTCTTTTTCTTTTTATCCAGCTTGATTTCTATCTTGAAAGCAGATGTATCCGTCTCGGGCCTGGCATATTTCAGCTTGTTCAAAGCATCCGTGGAGTTGGAAATGAGTTCCCTCAAAAAGATGTCATGCTGGGAATAGAGCCACTTCTTGATAATGGGAAAAATGTTTTCGGTATGTATCGAAAGGGCGCCTTTTTCTTTTTCCTTGGCGGGCATGTTAACCTCCAATCAATTTCTGTATTATGATTAGAGTCAAATTCCTTAAGATAGGTAAAACTGTCAACAGAAAATTAGCAGACAAAAGGCAGGATTGCTAAGATAATCAGGAAAGGATTAAACTTTGTTACAGTAACTAACTGGGAAATAATCTATTGGGATTTGCTGATGGCATTGACCGGACATCCGGCAAAGTCATCCCCGTTTCCGCTGACGCAGATATCGTCCCCGATGCATTTGCTCTGGTCAATCACGGCTTTGCCGTTCACCATGGTGATGGCTCCCACCGGACAGGGAGCTACGCAAAGCTGGCAGCCGATGCAGATATCTTCATTTACCTTATAGACGAGTTTCTTCGCTCTGGCTTTGACATCAGTTTGCTTCACCTTATCTGGCTCTGTCTTTAGCTGGGTTATGCTGATAGGTCTTTCTTTCAAAGTGTCCGGAACTGGTTGAACGATAGCCGGGTTCTTTTGTTGCAGAGCCGGGAACAACGTAAGGTTAAATGGCTTGGGAATCCCCAGGGCGCATCTGCCGCAACCGATACACTTCAAGGAATCGATATAGGCATATCCATTTTGCATGGTTATGGCATTGGTGGGGCAGACCTGAAGCATATCGGAGTTTGCCCTGAATGAAGTAAACAGCAATAATGCGCAGATAGCGGTAAGCAACAGGATGACTAAAACTTTGTAGAGGTTATTCATAACAATCCCGCGAGGTATTTTCTTCGTTAATGGTGTTTTCCTTGGGGCAGGCTGCAGCGCAGATGAGGCAGTGAATGCAGTCGTCGTCTTTGATATATTCCCCCTGCTGGAGGTCTATATTCATCGGGCAGTTGCGGATGCAGTTGCAGCAGTCTATGCACTTTTCCAGGTTGCGTTTGATGAGCAGGCGCTTGAATCCGAATAATCTGCTCAACTTTTGGAATAAATTCAGCAAAGCGGCATAAGGGCAGAGGAATCTGCACCAGAATCTGTCTGTGAGCAGTCCGCCTGCGATTATCACAATCCAAAGAATCAGACCGGGTATTACAATATTAGGCAGTCGGCTGAGGGTGAGCACCGGGCAAAAGTTCATAAACAGGGGACTTATGCCCAGCAATACCAGGACAAAGGTTATCGCCAGCACAAAGTATTTGGCTACCCGGAATTTTCTTTCATAAAAGAAAGGGACACGCTTCAGCAGACGGTAACGCTTTGAGCGAAGCTTAAACAGATATTCCTGAAGGGTGCCGACGGGGCAGATGTATCCGCAAAACTTCCTGCCAATGAACATAGTGACAATGCCGATCAGCAGTCCCGTCACAATAGCGGTGGTAAACAGAAAGACCATATGCCCTGCCATCCGTAGCTTCAGCGCTCCAAAACAAACGGAGGCATAGGGACAGAAAGCATGGGCGGAATGGAACTTCCCGGCTATCAGTCCGGCAAACAGATAGACAGCCAGCAGCAGAAACACAGTCTGCAGTGCCAGCCGGATGCGTTGCGAGTTATTTTTAAGCAATACCTTTATCACCTTTATCTGTAATATTCAAGAAAAAGAGGGCACCGAATATCAGCGCCCTCATTTATCATCTTACAATAGTATTCAGGACCCTTATTTGAGGACCATTACCTTGTTGGTAAATTGCTTCTCAGGGGTCTGTACCTTTACGAAGTAAACGCCGGATATCATATCATCAGATTTCAGGAGGGTAACGCTGGCATTGCCGTTGGCATCTGTAGCGCTGCTCGTCTTGTAGATAAGCTGACCTTTAAGGTTGAACACGCTGACATCGACAGGAACGTTGGCTTTGCTTCTGACCTGGACGACAGAGTTGTACCTGAAAGGATTGGGGTAGATGTTTACACTTTCTGCTACGGGCAGGACGTCATCTTCATTTGATGTGCCGACTATTACAGTGACGACATTGGAAGGTTCGGACTGGGAGACGGGATTGGAATAGAGGGCGGTTACCCAGTACTGGTGTGTGGCTGAATAAACGTAAGTGTCTGTAAAGGTGGTGGTATTGGGATTGTTGATAGTGCTGATAACCAGGTTGTTTCTGTAAACTTTGTAACCCAGGAAATCACGGTTATAGAAATAAGGGGGTTCCCAGTTTAGCTGAACATCGGGGTTTTCATTCACAATCTGGGCTGCCATGTTTTGGGGAGCAGGCAGCACTTCAATGGTGGGTGTGGCATCACTCATAACAGGTGTACCGGGCATGCCATGCTCATCTAGGGGAGTAATCTGGAAGGCAATCTGGCTGCCAATATCCAGGGTATTGATTCTGTAAGTGATATCATTGGCTCCGTCAATCGGGGTTGGGGTAGTGCCGGTAATCCTGTACCACTGGATGTGGGAGTTGCCTTCGTTGTCATTATCAGCGTCAGCAAAGGTATAGGATGCCTGCTGAAGCATTGTGACAACAGGAATGCCTGAAATCATTACATCGGTGACAGCCGGGGCTGTATTGAAGAAACCATATCCGGTCATGGGTATGGTAATGTTTTCGTAATCAGGGAAATTGCTGGTGATTACCAGATTACCTGTCTGGTTGCCGACTAAGGTAGGAGCGAAGGTCACATTATATGTTCTTGCCTGGTAAGGAGGAATGGAAAAGTCTATTCTGGTGGCAGGAGCAACGCTGAAAACAGGATTGCTGGAAACGATGCTTCCGGTGGCGGTAGTGCTCCAGTAGTTGGTCAGAACCAGAGGAATCGTCGCGTTGCCGGTCAAATACATATCAGGGAAGTCGAGCTGTGTATGGGAAGCAGGATAAGCTCCACCGATTTCAGCCAGATTATACTTCACGCCCTGCAGGATTTCCTTGGTCTGGTTGTTTTGCAGGAAAAGCACCACTTCGCAGTTTCCGACCACATAAGCAGGATTGAGGGTAAATGTAAGGGGAACAGTGACCTGTGTGCCTGTACCGAAGTCAATGGTGGTGCCGTTTTGGTCTGGTGCCATCAATCTGGTGACAAAACTGAGATGAGTCTGACCCTGCCAGTTTTGCTGTATGCCGGATTCTGTAACAACGCAATGGAACCTGAGGTTGGTATTGGTATCAGCTTCGGTCTTGTCGATAGTGGCAGTGATGCTGTAATTATTGCCATTGGAAAAACCTCCGGCTGTGATATTGAAATGCGAGGGGATGGCAAGCCGGGCATTAACCCTGGGCAGATAGTTCGAATACATGGAAACCGTGTTGCTGCCGCCCACATAAGGATTAAGACCGTCAAAATTCGCGGTTGGATATCCTGTGATGCCATAATAGCTGTTGCGGGCATTAGAGTAAACATTGGCATAGGTATCGCCGTTGTGGTTTTCTATAACAGCTACCTGGTGACCGTTAGACACTAGGTCATCAGCACCCATGGCAGCTCCCGGGCAATAAACACACCATGTTCCGGTGCCGATTTCAACCACAACCTTGTTGCGCGGTACGGAAAACAATACTGTAACCGCTATGATGACCATTAATAGAAGAAGTGTTCTTTTCATCTCTCTTACCTCTCAAGATGTTATTTTAATGAGTTTAGTTATAGACTTATCTCATGAAACCATGATACAAGCATCATAATAATATTGGAAGAATTAAATGCCACAGAACTGTAAAGTTTGTCAATGGAAATATTCAATTCTGTTGAATATGGTTCATAAATGGTGTTGAGAATACAGAATAAATACACCTGATAAGGTTATTTATAACAATAAATAATACTTAAGATTCTAAAACTAACACCATCAGAGAGTTTGTAATTCGTATTTAACTAATTCATAATGGTTACGTGTCCCCGCCCAGTCACCCCAAAAGGAATTTCTTTCGGAAAACCCGACGCAAGTCCCCCGTCAAGCGAGTCCCCCGTCAAGCGAGTCCCCCGTCAAGCGAGGGACGACAGATGTGTTACAATTTGTGGTTTACTACGGAGTCGTCCCTGCGAAAGCGGTGACAGTAATAGCGAATTTGTGGAAAATATCGGAGTCGTCCCTGCGAAAGCGGGGACAATAAATCCATATAGGTAATTCGTAATTCATCTTTGCCCTTGCGTCATTAGCAAAAAAAGCTGTTTAGAACCTCCGAGACACAGAACGGCAGCGCAGTGATTCATAATTCGTAATTCGTAATTCTTCTTTCCCTCCCTGCACATATCAGCCCACCCACAGGGGTCACTCAGCGGACAATCAAGGGATAAAAGTCCGCTGATTGTCCGTTGATTATTCCTCTCAATTGCCCTGTTTTGTTAAGGAAGGACAAGGGAAGATGCATTGCTGAATGAATTGTACTACATGATTAGTTGCTTTTACGCCAGAACAGGAGAAAGAGACAACCCAGTCCGGCAGGACGGCCGCCGTAAAACTGCTGTTGCTAAAATAGTATGGACAAGCATATAATGATAAAGTTATAGTCAATTAAACATGTGTCCGGTTGTTTTCGCAGGAACGGAGTCCTGCGCTACGTTGCTCAACACTCCGTAGTTGAGATGCGCAACCGCAACGCAAACCTGTCCGTTAGGACGAAATTGTGTAGCCCTATTCGTCTTTCAGGATGAGCAACCGCAACGCAAGCCAGTCCGGCAGGAAGACACTGTGTAATCCCGTAATCCGTTCAGAATTGCAACCGCAAAAAGAGATCAGTCCGTCAGGACGAAACTGTGTAGCCCCGCACTTTGAGTGCGGGGTAGCCAAACCTCCAAAACACACCAGTCCGGCAGGACGGAACAATATCCCCTTGACAGATATGCCGACATAGGTTTTACTCAAATCAGGAGAGGATTGATGAGGAAAGTCTTTATAGCGATAATGCTAATGCTCCCGCTTCTGCTGCTGTCTGCCACCCGCACTGTATCTCTGGATGGGACTGAGCAATATATATCTATCCAGGCAGCCATCAATGCCTGCGTATCAGGAGACACAGTGTTAGTATATCCAGGCAGGTATCTGGAGAATCTGATAATTCAAACCAACAATATAACGCTCATAAGCTTAGAATTTTTTACCAACAATCCTGCTTACATCGATTCTACTATTGTCGATGGCAATCATGTTAATGCTTGCGTAAGAATATACACAGACATTCGGGATATCTATATTAGGGGATTTTCTATAACTAATGGGTTTTTAGCTGGTGCTGGAGGAATTGGTTTGTTTTCATATACTGATTCTCATATTGAGAACTGCAAAATATTTAACAATGCTTCGAGAGATGGTTCAGGAATCAGTATCAATATGTGTTCAGTCATTCTCAGCGGAGTAGAAATATTTGATAACCATAGTTCTGGTATGGGTGGGGGAATCTTTATATATGGCTATATGGGGTCAGTACAAGTGACATTTGACCCTGTGAATCGCTGCTCCATATATGGCAACACAGCAGGAGCAGGGCAGGATATATATGCTCATTCCATTAATAATGATTTGAATATATATCTGGAGATGTTTACTGTATCTAATTCAACCAGCTATTATGCCAGTTCTCATCGGTCGTCCGGAAACGATTTTCAATTAATCTTTGATATTCATACTGCATATCATGAGGAGATAAACCAGGATTTGTATGTTTCTGCCATTGGTGATGATAGCAATAATGGCTTATCTCCCCAAACAGCCCTAAAAACAATTCATACTGCCATATACAGAATAGCCGCTGATAGTTCAGACCAAAAAACTGTTCATGTTCTGCCGGGGACATATTCCAGAAATGCCAACCAACAAGTGTTTCCCATTGCCTTAAAAAGTTGGGTAGCAGTTGAAGGCAGTGGAATCGAAAACACTCATGTGATTTGTGAGTATAATCCCTTGTTCCCCAATCAAACTGAAATGGTATTCAGAGCTGATTACGAAACACACTTTTCACTTTCAGGTATGTCAATATCAACTGAGAATAGTATAACAAGCAGTGCTCTATACGGGGTTCGATGGGAGTATATGTCCTTATCAGATTTGCACATATATAATATCTATCCTGATTTTCCTGCTGTTGTACGAGTTCGATATTCTTTTAATACAGTTTGGGATAATATCACTTTTGATAGCATAACAACTGCTAAAGATGGCTTTATATATTGTGAGAGTGGTTTTAATGGAATAATTAGTAATTGCACTTTTAGGGATGCAACTTCAACCTTTACCAGCAATGATGTATGGGCCTCTCCACTTATCTGGATGACCATTGATGGAGAGGTTACCTTTGAAAACTGCATATTCGATAACTTTATAATGATTGATGGTGATTCCCACGCTATACAGTTAAGCGGGAAAAACATTCCGGGGCAGATTAATCAATTTAATCTGATAAACTGCAGGTTTACAGATTTCACCTGCCCTAGCGATATGATAGTAATTGTGTCTGCCAACAATCCCGTAATCAACGTAACAAACTGCACATTTGCAGGCAGTACCGGCAATGCGTCTATGTTGTATCTCAATGGTTTAATCAATGTTACAAATACAATAATGTATAACAGTACACTGGTAGAAATCAGGTTGTATAACTATCCTGAATTTCAGAATTACTTATCAGTTGATTACTCCTGCCTGAGGAGAGGTCAAGGAGGCATATCTATCTCTCCCGGAAGTTTACTCGATTACGAACCAACAAATATCATTAACAACCCCCTTTTTATCGGTGATGGAGCAGGAAGCACATATAAATATTATCTCACAGATGATTCTCCCTGCATCGATGCCGGCACCCCTGACACGACAGGACTGTATCTGCCGGAGGTCGACCTGCTGGGCAATCCCAGGATTTATAATAATATTGTTGATATCGGATGTTATGAATGGAACGGGACCGGTGTTGATGATAATGTGTCTATCTTAACTGATAAAATACAGTTAAGTTTGTATCCCAATCCTGTGTATGCCAATGGCTCCAAGGGAAGTTATGGTTTTATAGAGTTCACACTACCAAAGAAAGCCAAGGAACCGCCAGTCGTTGAGATTTATAACCTGAAAGGGCAGAGGGTGCGCTCCCTGACCATCAGCCAAAGCTATAACGATTTGGTGCGTAAGGCAGGATTGTCCAAAGAAGTGAATACAGGTGGGGAGTTCTATTCCACGGTGTTTGACTGCAAAGACATGAACAGCAGACCCTTGGCAACCGGCATCTACCTCATCAGGGTAAAGGCAGACGGCAGGCAGAAGGCAGCCAAGCTGACCATCCTGAGATAGGCATAGTAGATATTCGCAAGTTAATATTTACACAATCTATGCCACCCCTACGGGGTTGATTATGTTGGGGGAGCATACCCGGCGCTGACGCACCGGGCTATGTTATGCCGTCACTCCGTGACTAAAAGGTGCTTAGAAATCATCTATGTCGGCACTAAGTAGTATAACTGAGGTACAATCAACCCGGCAGTTTAAACTTGTTTACCGCATCAGAAAGGGGGATAAGCTTTATTCCCATACCCTTTAACTGGGTGGTAAAAGTGCGCATTGCGTCGAGTTTTGCCTGGTTATGGCAATGGCTTATTATGATGATAGGTTCGACGCGTCCCCTGTATTTCTCCAGTTCTTTCAGTTTCTGGTTGAGGGTAGCAGGAGAAACATCGGGTACATCGAGAAAGATATCGCGGGCGGCAAAATCCACATTATACTCACGTGCGGCATTAACTGCTTTGGAGTGGGGGGTGGTCTTGCTATCCAAAAAAAACATCCGGTTTTTATCAATTACTTTCATGACAGACAGCATCACATCATAATCTGCCGTGGCTCCGCTTCCCATATGATTGTTGGCTCCGATTGCCTGGGGAACCTGTTCCAGAAACGCGTTTATAATATTCTTGATTTCGTCTTTATCCTGCCCGGTTTTTATGTAGTTTTTACCGGGGTTCTGACTTTTGTCAACTGCTTGCATAGGAATATGTAAAATGACCTCGTGACCGTGAATATTGGCTTGCTTCGCAGAAAAAGAAGTCTGGGGAAGGTCAGGCAGGACAGCAAAAGTGATTTCTTCGTCCAGTTCCATAAATCCCTGCAACAAACTACCGCTGATTTGCCCGAAATCATCAATTACAATTGCCACCGGCGGGATGCCTTCAGAATCTAACCAGTGATACTGGTATTTGACAGGCTCCACATCCTCGGGTACGATTTCTGATGTATCTGTATCAGTGGTTTGATAGTCTGTTTCCTGATAGCCGGTTACCGTCTTTCTTTCTCGTGTGGCCGAGTCCCTTTTGCAGGAGATTACTGTAGAAAAAGATAGAATGCATAACAAAACACCAAAAGCGAGTAAACCTGCTTTGTTCAATATTCTTATTCTCATGGTTAATCCCGTTTCCAATTGAACTTGTCACCGATATTCAGGTTAAACTTGTCGGAAATCCCGGCATTGACTTCCAGAACATACTGCGAAGGACCTTTGGACACAACGGAAGCTTCGCTGAAAGGGGTCGTCTCTTTACCGATTGATACGATGGTGCTGTCCGGTCCGATAAAAATAATATCAAGGGGAAGATAGGTATTTTTCATCCAAAAAGACAAGATATCTGGCTTTTCATAAAGAAACAGCATTGCCTGGTTCACAGCCAGGGAATCGCGGTACATCAGCCCTGTGCTCATCGTTTCAGCGGTATCAGCTATCTCGATGTCAAAAGAGCATATCTCACTGCCGTCTTTATCAATGAACGTAGCTGTGCCGTGTTTTACAAATTCATATGAGAGATTCTCTTCAGCGCTTTGTTTACCGGAATCAGGCAAAACCATGATAAGAATGGTGGCAACTGCGGCGATGACCAAAAAGCCGATACCAACATTGAACTTGCTGAGATAGGATGTTCGGGGAGACTGGGGTTTTTTACTGATTTTTTTCATTTCATCAACACCATTTTACCTGTAAAAGATTTTGCGGGAATGATAAGTTTGTAATAATAAATCCCGCTGCTGAGGGGATTGTCGTTTATGTCCTTACCGTCGAAAGTAACATTATGAACACCTTTGTTCATATTTATGTCAATCAGGGTTGTGACCAATTGTCCTTTTAGGTTATAAACCGACAATACGACAGGAGTATTATCCTGAGACAAAGAAAAAGAAATCCTGGTCTGCGGATTGAAGGGGTTGGGGTAGTTGCCAAGCAAAGCTGTAACCAGCGGTGGCATAGTGATGTCGTTGTTTGAAGTCAGATTGATGTCTGCCATAAATCCGGCATCATTGACCTGTCCTGCACAAGTAACATATTCATCAGGAGTAGAAACAGTAAGTCCTACAATGGGATTACCTGAAACAGAATTATTAAAAGCCAGGAAAGCTATCTTTCTGTTATCGGTTCCAACAGCAGTAATCACGTTTTGCAGATTGGGATTCCAGTTCACGCTTTGCACGGCAAGATTGCCGGCAGAGGAGAACTCAAGTGATAAAGCTCGGAGATTTGCGGGATTTTGGGCTATGATGTTGAGAAGATTTTCTTCATGTACCACAACCGATATGCCCGGATTGACAAAAGCAAAAGCATTGCCTCCCTGCGCTGGGAATGCCGAGTCATAGAGATTTATCCTTTTGTATATGTAGAAAGCATCGGTTGCCGTAATCTGGTCATCATTATCCACATCAGCAGCTTCAAACCTGAAAGCTTCCCAGGGTGGGGAATCTATCTGTGGAATAGGATTGTTTCCAACGCTATATTGCATAATATGCTGGGCATCATCAAGGTTTATAATCCAGTTGGCATCAATGTCGCCATAAACAGTCTGGTTGGTTGCCAATCCGGTAATGCAGACATTATCAAGATAAACTCCGTCGGCTGTAATTGAGTTGTCTGAAGTAAGCTTGAAACGAAGATGGAGATTTCCGCCCACATAATCGTCCAACGGTAAACTGATTGTTTGCCAAGTAGATGATTCTCCGGTAAACAAAGCCAGGGTGTTCCAACTGACTCCGCTTGAAGATGCCTGCACATATAGAAAATCGTAATTGCTTTCTAAATAGTGCCTGATGTTGAATGAAAGCATTGGATTGATGATGTTGTTAAGTGAAACGGGGGTTGACATAACCGCATTGATGTTACGGTTATTTGAGTAGTTGCCGGTAGGAGAGTCTGTCAAAACGCGGTTCACATTATCTGTAACAATTGCCCAGGGTGATTGTACTGTCCAGTTACCCAACCCATTTTCAAAGTCATCATAAAACAGAGGGGCAGGCAACACAAATATATGTCTGTTATTTTCTTCAGAATTAGTGAAAGAGCTTTTGCAAACTCCATAACCCGGAGCTGTAATCTGCGCAGTTAACTTGTCTGCCGGAATGTTTTGCAGGGAAAAGCTGCCTTGGGCATTAGTCTGAAAATCGAAAACTTCGTAACCGTGTTTAAGTGTTCCGCTGGCGTTGGAAAGAGGCATGCCGGCGTGATTTGTTATAGTAGCAGTGAAGTCTGTGTAAACCAGGGGTTCCAGGACAAAGTTGTTAGTTACGGCAGTATTGGGCGGAACCACCACTTCTGAACTCTGCAAAGTGTAGCCTGGTGAATAGGCAGTTAAGGTATAAGTTCCCGGTAATAGCATTCTGTGGTAGTCACCTACCTGCGGGTCTGTCTTGATATCAATACCGGGAGAATTTATGGTAATACTAGCAGGCAGGGGAGAGCCGGCTGAATTGGTGACCAGGCCATGCACACCTTTCTGGGCAAATTCTATCAAGGATAAGACGGATTCCTGATTCTGAGCCCAATAGGTATCCAACGTGGAAGAATTGGGCCAGTAATCATTACTAACCTCGATAGTTAGGTCCATACCTCCGGTAAAACCATAGCTCCAGTCCTGAAGACCGCCCTGAATCACATACCATTCAGCTCCATTGGTTATACCCTGGGGAAAAACCGGACTGTTATACATGGGGGAGTTGTGGTTTGAATAGGTCAACGAAGCTTGAATCAGCAAATCGTTATCCGGAGCCAAAGCATATGTATAATCCCATGGATAGTTAACAACAAGGGCTCCTCCATGATAATTGGCAGATAGTGTGATGCTGTTTTCCAAAGCATGGTTTATAAATGCCAAAGTTTCCTGTTGCCAGGTGAGACCGTCAGGATGCTGGTTTCCGGAAGGTGAGGGGAAATTCCTGTTCAAATCCACGCCATTTGCATTGTACCGTGTCGCAGACACATACCCGTCAGGATTAAGCATAGGGCAAATCAATAACTCTGTGTTGTTGACAATGTTTGTAATTCTAAGATCTGAACCGTATTCTGAAGTAAGCAATAGAATCAAACGGATAAGGATATCATAGCCGACGACTTCATTTCCGTGAATAGATGAGACAAGCCTAACTTCGGGTTCATTTTCCTGTTGCAAAACATTGTCACTGATTTTCAGAAAATATAAAGGTCTGTTTTGTACAGAAGTCCCAAACTGAACCAATTGGCAGATATTGGGGTACTGGTTTGCTATATTCACCATAAAGGCAGTATATTCCGTAAAAGTTAAATAAGCCCGCAGTGGGTCATCAGTTTCACTAGGGTCGAGCAAGAGTTTGTCGGCATATTCTCTGGCTGAATCCGGCATCTTTTCTACCAGAAATCCGTTGGAAAGCAGCAAATTGAACTCAATATCGTTCCTGACATAGGCAATAATGGACTGAGTTAAGGGGTTTACATTGTCAACACTTACATTTAAGGCATTCAACCTTTTAACATCATCCCGGACCTGCCAAGTTGTAATCCTTACCGGGAAAGCAAATACGCTTATCGCAGTAACCAGTATAATCGATATCGTTAATAATCGGTTCATCTATAAAACCTCATGTTGTTTATTTAATGTATTTGCAATTTCAGTACCCAAATATACAAAAAAAGCCAGGGAGCCAACGGCACATGATTATCACCGCTTAATGCTGCTTCATTCCTGATCTGACATGGTTCGCGAGAAATCATTGCGTTGGACCTGGCACAATCAATCCCCGGGATTGCCTGATTATTGTCAAGCTAATTACCTACTTGAATGTGTTACAAATAGCGGATACCCTTATCAGAGAAAGCATTAACCTCCAGATCGGAATATTGCTTGTTTAGCAATTTGGGAATTGCTGCAGCTCCAATCATTGATGCGTTATCCATGCATAAGGATAAGCCAGGATAAAAAACTTTGATGCTGTATTTTATCGCCTTCTCTGTAAGCATATTGCGCAGTAAGGAATTAGCTGCAACACCGCCGCAAATCAGAATCTGCCTGATATTGTTTTTTACGGAATATCTAATTGATTTTGTCACCAATGGCTCTATAATAGCTTTTTGAATCGAGGCAGTTATGTCATTAATATGGGCATTCACCCATTCTTCTGTTTGCGAAGCGATATATTGCTTAACAGAAGTCTTTAAGCCGCTGTAGCTGAAATCATAACTGTCTTTTTGTTTGATAGCTCTGGGAAAAACATGGAAATCAGGATTGCCTGATGCAGCGAGTTTGTCTATCAAGGGACCGCCGGGAAAGCCCAGCTTGAGGAGTTTTGCCACTTTGTCAAAAGTCTCTCCTGCTGCATCATCCCTTGTCTTGCCAACAATTATGAACTCAGTATCTGAGGTAAAATGCACCATTTCTGTGTGTCCACCTGATACAATGAGTGCCAGATAAGGAGGTGCAAGGTAATCATGGGAGATATGATTGGCAAAGACATGACCCAACATGTGATTTACAGTTATAAGCGGAATATTCAGACTCCAGGCAAGACTTTTAGCAAAAGACAAACCTACAATGAGAGACCCGATTAACCCGGGGTTTATGGATACAGCAATAGCTGACAGGTCTTGAAAACCAAGATTCGATTGGTAAAGTGCCGATTCAACCAGAAAGAGAATATTTTTCATGTGGAGTCTGGATGCAAGCTCCGGCAAAACTCCGCCATATTTAATGTGTTCAATTTGAGTTGAAGTAAGTTGGATTATAACCTTATAATCTGTTGTAATTAAAGCGACAGAAGTGTCGTCGCAGGAAGATTCAAAAGCTAAGATGATTCCACTGGCTTTCATTTGCTTATCCTTGAAACAAATTGCGGTGAATAATCCAATAACTCTATGGTTTCTGGAATTGAGACTCTGATAGGTATCTGGAAATTATCTTCTTCTGCTAAAAGCAAAACTGCAGATATCTCAGATATTGATAACTTTTTTATCGATTCGTTGTTACCTCTTATCCTAACAGTTATTTCTTTGGGATAAAAGTCTGTATTTGGTTGCGATTCAATCGGCACACTGCTGATAACTCTTGTAAGAAGCTGTTTGTCTGCTTTAACTATCTCGATTGCATCGGAACTAATCAATATCCCGTCAACCGGACTTGACAGCTTTATTCTGGGTTTATTCTTGCTCAAAAGACTTCTTGATATGGGCAGAGTTTTGACGGTGCGTGAAGTGTTGTAATTTCCAGAAACCTCTACTTTCTCAACACTTAGCTTATAGTTGTTATCATAAAAATAGTCTCTTGATTCGTAATCCTGGAAAACGAGCTCTATCTCGGCGTAATACCTTACGGGTTGTCTTTTTTTCGATGCAGGTTGTGCTTCTGGTTCAGGCTCAATGTAATCAAGTTTTATGGTGTGCGGGATATCAAACTGAATTTTTTCCGGATTAATAGGATTTTCAGGGTTTACAATGTCTAAGGCATTATATTGGGCCTGGGCATCTGATAATCTTAACTTAACTATTTCCAGTCCCTTTCCTCTTACCCTGAATCTATAACGCTCGGGCAATTGATTCGCCAACAACGTATCAGTAAGATTAGTATATCTGACCTGAACCTTGACTGTAGCTGTTTGATATGATGTGAGCCTGATCTGAACCCAGATGGCTAAGGAAACGATTAAAGAGATAATTGACAAAGATAACAGTCTATAATTCATTTTTGACACAGGTTGTATAGTTTCATTTTCTTGTAAAGAGTGGTTCTCTCGATACCTATATTATCTGCTGTTTTACTAATCTGCCAATTGTTCTTGTTCAGATGATGTAATAGATAATCGCGTTCAAAACAACTGACTCCATCTTTTAAATTATCTTTATAAAGGTACTTTCCCATGGGTAAGTCATTTGAAGTGTCATGATGAGTTATCTTTTTTTCAAGATGTTTTTTTATCAATGCATTAGATACTCTGCTTTCATTCAGCAAAACTGATTTGCAGAAGTTTTTTAACTCTCTGACATTACCAGGCCAAGAGTATGACATAATCAAATCTATAAGGTCAGACAGGTTATAATAATCGTCGTCTATATTGCCTGGTGACAGACTGGTCAGAAAGTGATTCATGAGCAGGACAATATCTTTATCCCTGTCAATAAGATTGGGCAATTCTATAATATTGCCCTCAATTCTATAGAACAAGTCTTTTCTGAAGACATCTGGTCGGCGCAAGTGGTTAAGGGGGGAATTAGAGGCAAAAATCAGCTTTGTGTCTACTTTTTTTGATTCCCCGCCCACAACCTGGATTTCCTGGTTTTCAATTGCACGGAGAATCTTGGCTTGGGCACCCAATGAAAGATTGGTAATCTCATCAAGAAACAAAGTACCACCATTGCATCTCTCAAACAGACCGGTTTTTGATTTATCAGCACTGGTAAAAGAACCTTTTACATGACCAAACAACTCAGATTCTATAAGATTTTCAGTTAGAGCACTGCAGTTAACGGTTTGAAAGGCTTTTGAAAACCTCTTGGAATTCAGATAGTAAAAATAGGCTGCCACTTCCTTGCCGGTTCCTGTTTCTCCAATGAGAAACACATCTTCATCTGCATTAGCCATTTTGACTAGTTGATTTTTCACGCGTGTGATTTTATCAGATTCTCCTATGAAGGGATGTGACTGAACCAACCTTTTCTTCAGGAAGATATTCTCGATCTGAAGGTTAAGAATATCAGCTTCTTGTTTTTGGACTGTGAAAGAGTTATTTGTACTTGAAACTAACTTATCAGGGCTGTAGTCTGTGATATCGCCGTAGATATGATACTGACCAATCTTAAAGATTTCATTGATCCAGGGTTTCTTGTCATGAACTGAGTAAATGATTACTTTGGAATTAATCTTTGTCTCTGACATAATGTATTTAAAAAGCTCAACAGAACTCTGTTCGCTGTTATGAATCTCCATGCTTAAGAGAATGACTTCCGGTGGGTGTTGAATGCTTTGATAAAACTCTATGCTGTCATTTGCAATGTTTACTTTATGATTATATTCCTTCAATTTGGTTTCTATAAGTTTAGCAAGGTCTTTATCACATTCAACAAGTAGGACATCGCAGTTAGTTTTATGCTTTTTCATTAGTTCAGTTTTTCTTCCAGGTCTGCCAGCGCATTTATATAATATATGTAGGCCTGGTCTGGAGAGTCATAAGGTGAGAAATATTTATGAACATCACCATCCTGAAAATACTTAGTACACATATAGTAGAAATGGTCAGAAGTAGTAAGTTTTCTTGCCTGTTCAAGCAAGTTTTCGTCACCGTGCTGCTTGATTCTGGGCAGTAACTCATACAATGTCTCTATAGCATTCTTCTGCATGTCGTTTTCAAGCCATGCACTAAGATCCCGCTCCTCATCAGCCCAGGAAACAGGTTCTGGAAAGCTGATTGATTCCTGCTGATAATTAGCAAAATCAGGTGTTTCCTTTGGCGTAATAAAACCCAGATGTTTCATCTTTAAAACTTCCTGTGGCAGGTGTTTCATAAAATCAAAAATGCCTGTTTCAGCCCATTGGTGTTCTCCGAATGTTTCGTAATCCATAAACAGGTTTAGAAACTGATTATGGTTTTCTTTCTCAGAGAGGGTAAGATGGTCAATCCAATTAACAAATTTATCAACGGTTAGAGGAAATTCAGGCCATTCACGGTTAGAAAACCTGAAAGCGATATCATCAGATAGCTTGTAATATTTTAGTAATAGATTTAGCGATTTTGAATAATTCTTGTAGGCATATAGCGGAGAACGCCAATCGAGTATTCTGTCCACTCCTTCAGTTAATATTGTTTTAAACCCTTCTATTTCATATACAATGTCTGACAGCCTATCCTGATAAATCAGTTCTGTATTACGGAAAGTCTCGGGTACATAATTAAACTCAGATTTCAACAAATCCTTATGCATCTGTACCTGATCTAAAAACTCATTATGGTCATACAAAAAGCTAAGAGAGTGATAGTATGTTTCACCAATCAGTTCCACGTGTCCCGTAGCCACTAATTCCTTGAAAGACTCGAGAACCTCAGGGCTATACAGTTTAAACTGCTCAATAGCTGTGCCAGTGATTGAATATGCGATTTTAAACTTTCCATCAAACTTCTTGATTATATCAAGTAATAATCTATTAGTTGGCAGATAGCACTTATTCGCCACTTTCTGCATAATTGCTTTGTTAGCATTGTCATCAAAAAGTGAACTGGATTTGTTTATATCCAATACATTGAAGTGTTTCAAACGGTAGGGTTGGTGAACCTGGAAATAGAAAACTATATTTAGCATGATAATCCCTTATAATGATATTGATTCTAAGTATTCACTCAGTGTGGATGTATAAACTTTTCTTATCTTTTCTGCTGCTTCATCCCAGAGGATATTATTAACTTCGTTTTTACCGTCTTGCCCCATTTTGAGACAGATATCGGGATTTTCTATCAAATAACAAATTGTTTCGGCCATCCTGTCCACATCCCAAAAGTCAATTTTAAAGGCGTGATTTACCACTTCTGAAACACCGGATTGTTTTGATATTATTGATGTTACCCCATAAGCCATAGCTTCCAGAGGAGCTATGCCGAAAGGTTCAGAAACTGAGGGAAGAACGTAGATGTCTGATGCTTTGAGAATTTGTTCAACTTGGGATCTATTAAGGAATCCGGTAAACAAAAACTTGTTCTTCAGTTTGAGTTCTGCAGACTTTCTTAGGAGTCTTCTACCCATATCACCGGTTCCGGCTACTATGAATCTACATTCAGGATGGATTTTTAATACTCTTTCCGCCACGTCAAGGAAATAATCAGGTCCTTTTTGTAATGTTATCCTGCCCAAAAATAGAATTGTTGGTCCCTTAAAGATTCTTTGCTTATATCCATTCAGTCCAGGTTGCGCTGTGAAGGCATTATGAACAATCTTTATGCGGCCTGAGTCGATGCGGTATCTTGACATTATCATCTGTGCCGTATACTGCGATACGGCAATCACCCTGTCAGCATACATCATTCCCGCATACTCGATTTTATGTATTCTTTCGTCACCAGGTCCACCTGACCGGTCAAACTCAGTAGCATGTATGTGAACGACAAGGGGTTTTTTACTGGTTTTTCTGGCTATCATTCCTGCGGGATAACACAACCAATCATGTGCATGAATCAGGTCAAAATGTAAAGCTGAAGCTATTTTCTGCGCCCTGAGTGTATATTCCTGAACTTTCCTTATCAGGTCTTCATCTCCTATAAGATTGAAGATAGCGTCTTCCAGCATTCTATCGTGAGCATCTTTTGTTTTGAAAAATGTAGTCTCTTCAGATTCTAGGACATGTAAGTATCTGGTTATATCTTTCATTTTTACATAGCTTTCCGGATGAGTAGTAACTCCAATATAATCAAGACGTTCCTTAATGTTCGCAAAGCTTATGGTATCAAATTCTTTCTGTTTATCAGTTTCAAGGAAGACAGCCGGCAACTTGTCTACATCGTCCTCTTCTACAAGTGGGAAGTACACCATTTCCTTGGTAGGAAGAATCAAGTCCACTTTTATACCTAACTTTAAAAGGGACCGCACCATGCCATAACATGCCATTCCAAGTCCGCCGGAGATGAAAGGAGGAAACTCCCAGGTGAACATCAAGACTTTCATTGCTTCTCTCCTTCCAGATTCCGAATAATCATTTCAATCATATAAAGTGCTGCTACGCTCCGTGCAAAAGTAGGTGAACCTTTGGGGAAATGGGGTGCATCTCCATCCCAGATTTCTGCAATACCGGAGATATGCCCTTTCATCAATCCGTTACGTAAGCTGCCAAAGAAGTCTTCCAAGCGTTTTAAGATCTGAGCGTCGCTATCTTTACCATTATGCAGCTTAACATATAGTTCACAAAAAGGTCCGAACAGCCAAGCCCAGACGCTACCATTATGCAGGGCAAGGTTTCGTTCACTTTGTATCCCATAGTATTTTTTCCTGAATCTTGTATCCTTGGGATGCAGGGTTCGTATGCCATAAAAAGTATAAAGCTCCTTAAATACGACATCAAACACAGCTTCCATCTTTTCATCCGGCATCGGTGAATGCGTCAAAGCTGCTGCCAGCATGGCATTTGGACGGATTTCATTAATTGGATCATCTTCAATCAGCCGGTCGGCATAATAGCCATCAATCCATAGTTTATTTAATGAAACTGGAATTTTATCTTTGATTTTCAGCAAAGATGATTCTGCTGGGTGTATGTCATTAACATTCTGATTGTATGACTCGCAAAGATCTTCATAACAACATATTGCATCATACCAAGCTGAACTAATTTCAATGGGAGCTCCACTTCTAGGGGTAATGGGTTTGCCTTCATTAATTGAATTCATCCAGGTGCTTCCCGCATATTCTTCATGAAGTTCAATCAACCCATCTTTTCTGACGTGGAATGGGTATTTTTTGTTATTATTTATAGCCAATAATATCTTCTCAATGATTTGTATGTATTTCTTCTGGTATTCTTTACTGTCTTTTATTCGGGCAGATTTACAAAGAACAGATATCAATCCGAGGGTTGCTTCCAAAGAAACATAATTACCATCATTCACAGGTTCTTCTGAATTCACAGTTAAAAGATTGTCCTTCATACTACGGACGTACTTCATGGATATTTTATCCACAAGTTCTATATTATCAGGATTATAAAGCAAAGCATTGAGGAAAAACATCGTATCCGGGCTGTTACTGCCATACCAAGGGAAACCTGCCAGTATATCATCTTTTGTGATAAAGTCCTGAAGCATAAACTCCAGTATCTTACGGTATTCTTTTACTGAAAAGAGGTTTCCGTCATCGAAGTTAATGCTGCTAAGCAGTGTGTCATCTATATCGGCTATCTGAGGATAATCATGAGGTAAAGGGAGGCTTTTATAGCGTTTCAGGATTTTTTTTACTATCTTTTCTACTGATTCAATCGGTTTGTCAGAAAACAGGATGTATTTCTCCTCCCCGACTTTCAAATCAAAACGAATCTCAAACAGGGTTATCTGATCTCCCACTCCTGCATAGCCTTTCATAGCGTCCCAAGGATAAAAGACATTATAATACACGAATCTGTTGTCAAATACTTCTGCCTGGAGCGCATAACCATAGACTTTAGTGTCATTACCGGGACGCCTGGCATAGAATGAACAACCTGTCTCGTCATTGCCGGTCTGAGTTTCAAAGTTCTCAAAATCAAGGCTGCCGGGGTAATTGATTTCGTGATGATTGTGCATTGTGTACTTTGGATGAAACTCGAAATGCAGCATATGGTGACCGAGGTTGGTATATCTGATCATCACGGTATTGGAAGCTTCATCCATAAAAATTTCTTTTCGTATAAGTATGTCATTCTGGTGGGGAAGGGCTGAATAAAGAAAGATTGGATATGGGCGTAGCCATGGCTTGACAAGATAGAGAAATCCTTCCGGGTAAATACAGTTGCTGTAATTGTTGCTGTCAAGATGGATTATTTCTCCTCTCCACTCGACTTTTTCCTCCATGCCTGCAACCAGATGTATACGGTTCAATTCTTTTTCACCTGCTATCAAAAGACCATGATACTTCCTTTGATTTATCAGGTTACCTGTTCCCAAGGCATAGCCACCTTTCTTATTGGTCAGAATCCACTCATGATGGTGTGTTTCCATGAAATAGTTATTCATACTTTTTCCTCACGCTTTTTCAAGCTTGTGTTGATTAATTTCAACCATATGGTATACGTCAAGCAATAAAATCTTAACATTTCAAACTGCTGTATTCAAGTTAAATATCAATATAATCATTGGACTATGTCTTTTGAAGTTAGCTGAAAGATCGTGATTTAACGATTCTCAAGTGCGAGAAGAATACTAGATAATGATTAAACGAGAGATAATACAACTAAGAATTACTGTTTATACATATGTATTATATACATACGGCAGTATATATTAAGTATTACCTGATAAGATTCCAGATAATTCTAAGCATCAAAAGGAATAAAGCTACGATAAAGATTTGCCTGATTAATTTGTTTCCACGTAAAACCACCAGCTTTGAACCAGCAAGGTTGCCCATAATTCCTGCAACGGCAGCAGGAATAGCCAGGGAGTAGTAGATCTTTCCTGCGAAGGCAAAAGTGACCAAAGCAGCTATGTTAGAGGCAAGATTCACCACTTTTGTATTGGCGTTTGCCATCACATAGTCGTATTTGAGAAGTATTGTATAAAATAGAATTAAAAAGGTTCCGGTTCCTGGACCGAAAAAGCCATCATAAAAACCGATGAAAAGCCCGGCAAGGAATCCCAGAAATAGTTTTCTGAACTGGGTGATATTCATTGAGTTGTTATGGTTACCCATGTTTCTGTTGAATAAGGTGATCACAGCGATTATAGGTATCAGAACAATTAGTATATAATTCAGGAAATCCGGCTTTATGAGCAAAACTGTGCGGGTACCGAGCCAACTACCTAATAAAGCAGCGCTAGCCCCGGTAAATGCAATGGGTATGTCTATCATACCACGTCTGAAATAGCGATGAGTGGCAAATAGAGTTCCCCAACAAGAGGAAAACTTGTTTGTACCCAGCGCCAGATGAGGGGGCAATCCTGCAAATAGATAAGCGGGCAGTGAAATCAATCCTCCACCACCTGCTATGGAATCCATTAGACCGGCTATAAAAATGAAAGTCAAGACTATAACAAATTCAAAAGTGGTGATTTCAATCATAACTCAGCTCTAAACTCCATTTTTAGTTCATGAAGGATTGTTTCCTGTGGATATGACTTTCCTGAATACTCAAAAATTCCGGAAGTAAAACTATTCAATTTGTAAAAAGTCCTAATCGACCATATTAAGATTAAGCCATCTCTCTTTTCTGGCAAGAAAGAAAAGAAATCGGAACCTGAACGGCTGTTAAGTTGGGCAGTAAACTCAGAAGAGAGCCTGTATTTGCTCCGAAAAAACCAGGATACAGAGGGGTTAAATCTATACGATGCAATGGTATATGGTACGCTTTCGTTGCGATTGTCACCCTTTTCGAGTAAATATGTAACTGTTATCTGTGTACTAATCTGAGGGTTTATACTGCGGAAAAGAATTGCAGTGGCTTCATTGGTACGGACTACAGAGTTGTATCTGCTTTCTTCCTGCAATGAATTGCGCCATGAAGTCTGCAATCTGTTTCGGTAGAAATTTTTCCAGTCTAAAGTTAATTCTTTACTGTCAGTATAAGTTCTGTTAAGTTGTTGATATCGTTTGTCGATAACATTGGCAATGTCATAACGTAGATTTCCAGTCAGATACTTCTTCCAGAGGTCAAGCCAAAGGTTTTGTTGCATTGATCTTCTGCCATAAATGGTGGATTGAGTGTCGAAGGTTTCTGAAGGAAACAATAGATATAGTTGCCAGTCTGAACGCTGTGATGTATTCTCTGTTATTTGATAACCGCTGTCCAGCCAAAATCTGTGCCATATACTACCGGGCTTAAGCTTGGGGGAAAGGTGGTAATTTGTATTGAGAGATGCGTTTATCTCAGTGGATAATTCACTTTGACCGCTGTTAACATAGAAATAGTCATAGTCACCATTACTGACTTGAACTCCTGTGCTGTCATAAAATCCCAATCCTTCACCCACGAAATGAAGTTCTTGTATCTTGGGAAAAAATTCTAATTGATTTAGGCTATAAGAGGTTTGTACTGACATCGAGTTATCCCATAATTTATGGTTTGAGCGAAAATCTAACAGGTCAAACTGTTGTTTGCTGTTCTGTAAGATAAGCTCGCTTACGGTCTTATTATCAATATCCCTGTGTGTGAACGCCAGATTTAGTGAATTATTCGTTTTGTTAAGAATCTGGTTGAACTGCCAGGTGGAGGACTTTTTTACAACAGACCATTTACTCATGCGTTTTTCTGAATTGTTTTCTCCGGTATATGACAACGTAGAGCTGTAACCCTTGCCGTCACTAAGCTGAATCTGTGGACTTAATTGTGTTGATTGAGTCCCATCCAATAGGTCTAAAGTATCAGCATCTGAATATTGAAAATTGTATCGCTGTATGAAATAACGGGTTTTAAGCGTCAGAATCCTGCGATTCCAGCTAGATTCAAGAATATGATAATGCAGGTCTGACGCAGGAGTCAGATACCTATCAAAGTTTTGCCTTGAGTAGATAGAATACCAGTTAAAAGCCGGGAAAACACCAATCTGGGCAATTCTGTTTTCAGCCTTAAGAAATCTCTGCAGATAACTTCTATCCACATCCTTGTATCTGGCGGATATGCTGCTGATCCAGATTGACGGATTACTAAACTGAATTGTGGCATCTATCTGCTGTTGTGCAAGTGAGTCAGCAGCAGGGATAGCTGAAAACTCATATAATTCACCGGCAGGTGTCAGGTTACTGAAAGTATAGTTGTCTTTGTTTCTGCGTTGATAAGATAGTGATAATTGTGGATTGTACCTGTAACCTTCAGGATGCAATTTAAGCATTGAAAAATAAATCATGCTTCTGTTATCGTTATCATTCAGTCTTGACATTGTGTTTTTATCATTTTCAGAAAACATACCTTCCAGGTTCAGATCTGCCCAGTTATTGCTGTAAGCAAGATTAAGGCCGAGATTTGTCATGCGGGTGGGTGCAATCAATTTTTTGAAAGGCATCCAGCTACCCTGGTTTATCCCTGTGTATCTGTATCTGCTTTGGCCAAAAGGTTCATAATCGCCTTTGCCGTAACCTACATAAGAAAAGTATAGGGCGTAATCAGCAGAATCGGATAATGAGTATTCATAATAAACATAGTTGTTGGCAACGTCCAGTTTCTGGATATACTGACCAGAACCCGGTTCCACCTGGACAATGCCCTGACCCCAGATGTCATTATCCCCGGCTTGACGAAGAGAATCTTTGTCATCGGCTGAGAATGACCAGAGCAGGGGGTTATCTTTGTCATCAACCTGACTAATCAGGTGATAGTTCAGACGCAGGGATGGGGTCAGCTCAGCATAAGCAGAATTCAGATATGTGCTTTGGGCATAGTATTCATCTGTGTATTGGAATTCAATGATTATTCTGCTATTGGAAGTAACCAAAATCTTAAAAGTCAAAGAACCTTCAGAATAATCGATGCTGTAGTCGCTGCCACGCTGCAGGCTTGTTCCGTTGACTGATACTTTTTCACTTCCGGCTACTACTTGTACGTTTTGACCAGTAGTATTTGCTGTCAGATAATAAGGCCCCTGTTTTCCTTCAACGCCCTGAATCAGATTTGTAGCTTGCTTGCCATTATTCAGGGCTATGGCTCCCTGAATTCCTAATCTGTCATTGTATTGCAGGTTAAGGCCTTCAAATCTTGTCTTGTACTTCATCAGGTTTGTATTGACAAATTCATATTCCTGGTCTCCAAAGATTACAGAATATTGCCTTCCATAGAGTTTGAGAAATACTTGGTCAATACTGCTGATTTCTCGTGAATCACCTTCAGGAGTAAGCGGAGATTGGCTGTCGGAGAGCTTTCCTTCTATCTTCATATTTGTGCTGAGTTCGCCATCCAGGGTCAGGTATAATGACTGTTTGAGGTCATAAGACTGCTGATTGGAGAAAGAGAGTGAGAATGTCTTGGAACCGCTGACTATCAGATTGGAATCATCTTCAAACAGTATTCTCCGTTTTTTTACGTGAGATAATGTACTTAGGGTGTCGCTGATGTTCAGCAGTTCATATTGTAAATATTTCTGAGTCAAAAAGTCCGGGATGAGATAATAAGAAACCGATATGATAGGCGTTAACCTGATTGCTGAGTAAAATTCAATGCTTCCAGCATTGTAATCAATCCCATAATCCTGATTTTTTATCAAAATCAGACTGTCAGCAACCACTCTTTCCGAATTGGCTAAAAGGTTTCTATCAGGAAGCTGGTAACGTAAGGTATCAATCTTGATCTCGATTGTGACCGATTTATAAGAGTTCATTGCTTTTGTTTCAGCAGACAAGTCAACCCAAATGAGCAGCATCAAAATGATGATGGCTGCCGGCAACAAGGTAGGATAAAGATTATTGTTTTTCAATCAGTTGTTTCTTAGAGTTTATGAATAACATATGTTGCCACACCCCAGATTACGAAATCAACGTCTTCACCGATTCTAATAGGGGAGAAGGTTTGGTTTTCAGGAACCAGCCAGTAAACGCCGTCAGTAATTTTGAGTCTCTTGACAGTCAGTTCTCCGTCCACAATTGCAATAACTATTTTATTGTTGGATGCTTCCAGGGCTCTGTCCACAATTATAATATCATCCGGATGAATACCTGCTTCCAGCATTGAATAACCCTCCACCCGTACAAAGAATGTGGAGTTGGGATGAGCAATCAGATAATCATTCAGGTCCAGGGAAGCTTCGATGTAATCCTGTGCAGGGGATGGAAATCCCGCCGGCACATGTGAACCAAGCAGTGGACGCTCCAGGGATTTGGTTCTGGTGAACTTCATGATTTCTTTTATAGAGCTGTCTGACTTTATCTTTTTTACCATAATCTAGTTTCCTGGATTCTTACTATAATTGTCAAGATAACTAAAAAAAGGCGCTGACTTTGTCAACGCCTTTGACTTGGATGTTTGTAATATTTACTTGATAATCTGCAAATATTGCTGGGCAGTTTTACCATGGCGGGGGTCGTCTTTAAGGCGTTCAAAATCAGCTTTGGCACCACGGTTATCTTTCAGGTTATACTTGCTGATTGCCCTGAACAAGAGAGCATTGGCATTGTTGGGATTATTCTGCAGTATCATATTTGCCCAGGAAAGAGTTTTGTTATTGTCTTTCATATCAAAGTAGTAGAGATTGATATAGAGTGCGATGTCTTCACTATATTCCATTTCAATGTTTTTCTCAAAGAACTCTACTGCTTTCTTCCTGTCCTTTAGATTCTTGTAATTGTCTCCGATTAGTTTATAGGCAGTCTTAAGTTCATCCTGAGTGGGATTCATTGCGATGAATTGCTCAAGCATCCTGTTTGAATCCTGCCATTTCTGCATAGTGGAATGCCTGTACATAGAGGCCAGTTTCTGGAGTACGTTCCGGTCTCTTTTGACGGAATTGGCTTTTTCATAAAAGGAAATAGCCTTGGGGATGTCATTTCTGTCACGGTAAAGGTCGCCTAATCTGTGATATGCATTGAAATCGTTTTTTGAATCCGCATATTCTTCCAGTACCTGTAGTGCCTGATCTTCATTTCTAAGGTTGTCACGGTAAATGGCATACTTCTGCATCAATATATCATCGTCGTCGGGATTGCCTTCCAGATATTTGTCAAAATACTCAATTGCTTTGGTATACTCGCCTGCCTGCCTGCTGGTAATGGCTGTATTTTTATACAGGGAATTCAGAAGATTTGCAATGGAATCAGCCGGGGTGGCTTCAGGAGCTAGTTTATTAAAGATATCGATAGAGGTTTCATAAGAGCTGAGTGCTTCATCATAATTGCTCTGACCGGTAAGTTCCATAGCATAGATGATATGAATGTTGGCGATGTTTTTTTTCAGCTTAAAAATCCTTGATTGAACTGAATCTTCCGGGGTTGAAGTGGGAAGAGCCTGATTATAGTAATCCACCGCCTGGTTAAACTTTTCGATAGCCATCTGGAAATCTTCTTCTTCAAAAGATGATTCTGCGCTTAAGGCAGATTCAATCGCCATTTGCATGGGGGTTTTGACTCTTTCTGCAGGCTGGCGGGCAGCTTTGTTGCCACCGCAGGCAACCAGAGACAGAAGACTGATGAGCAAGATTAGATTTATAAACAATTTCATAAATTCCTCCATTGATAATTTTGGCAATTCTGAAAAACTATTCAATTCTGTCAAATACAAAAACTTGCCCCTCGCCGGCATTTCCTATTAAAGCATTACGGTACCTTAATGCAAGCAGCTTTCAACCCGGAAGATTGACTGTGAAAAATCTTGACAAACAAATACAGTATCAGTTTAATACTTTACATGACTGGGAGTAAATAATGGCACTAACCGAACAAGAATACAATGAACTTTACAAGCATGCGCTGAACCAAGCGCATAAGTACATTGGCTATTCCGATATTGCTTATGATATTGCCCAGAACGCTATTCTCGCCTTTTTATCCTCCAAAACTCCCATTGAAAAACCAAAGCCCTGGCTTAATACTATTGTTAGAAGAGAGGTCAAGAAAAACAGGGACGAAAGAGGCAAAGTTGAAAAGATATCCACAAGGAATTTAATTAATAATCAGTCAGAAGCAAAGCAAAATGACCATGATACTTTTGATTTTAACTCTATTAATCCTCAAAAAGTTAAGCAATACTTGAACACCAACGAGTATAAGTATTACATGATGCTTAAGAAGCATGCTTTTCTTACTTCAAAGTGTTCAGAGAAAGAAAAAATCCCATATGAGACTGTTAAGTCAAATCTGCGAAGACTCAAAATGAGTCTTTTGGCGGGATATTTGTTTGAGAACGGATGGAAGCATGGCGTAAAAATACTGAATTTTAGTCAGTATAACAGCATTTACAGAGGGATTAATAAGTTAATAGACTGTGTGAAAAGTAAAAAAATGGCTGAGTTAAGAACGTATTTTAAGAAAGTTGATAATGAACAGATACAGCGTTTTTTTGAAGATGTTGAAGCGTGCATAGAATGGCACGTAATATCTGAAAGGGACTATTATAGACTATACTTGGTATGCACACCTTTTAATCCAGCGCCCAAATTCCTGGAAATCCTCTTTAAGTTCAATAAGGCAAATTTCCTTTATATTCTGGATATTGTAGAGAAGAAGCCATACATGGTTTCGAAAGGAAGCATAGACAAGGTTAACAGATACAAAGACAAGGGCAAGATTACATTATCCGAAAATCAAATAGTATCAATTTTATCTGACCAGCAGACAGATATTTACAAATAAGTTGTGCACCCTTTTTTAAGTTTTATCTACTATATAAATAGCGAATAGAATTTATACTTGTTAATATTTCTTATTCCGATGCCATTTGGGTGGCAATATTATGCTGTTCTGTGTTAATCATCAGCAAAAGAAGTAGCATATGGAAAGAATAATGCATCAGATATATGATGTATATGATGCTAGAGGTCTAATTATATATTATTGTGTGACAATAATATCCAGAAAAGTTGTGCACCCTTTTTCAAAAAACCTCTACTATATATTATAGATTGAATTATTCATGAGAGGTTAAAATGAAAAAAATCGCAATAGCATTAATTCTGAGTTTGATTCTTGCCAATGTATGCTTTTCTCTTACAACTGCAGAGAAACTTTTGCTTCCAGAATTTACCGGAAACATCGATACCGTGCCTCATCGCGTGATAGAAAGCAGCGATGATGTGATTATTGTCGAAGTTAATGGGATTGTTTATTTAATCAAGAAGTAAGCAATAGAAAACAATAGCCGAATAATCGAGATACTTTTATGTTTAGCTTAAACTGGATGCCTGACTGGGGGGTGAAGAAGAGATTGATTCATAGCTTCGCTGCCAGGAAGCGTCAGATGACTGCGGTTATCTGCAGCGGAAAAGCTAAACTATCAGATAAAGAATGTTGTCTGAAAGACGAAATCAACTGGCTGGAAAAAAACAAATCCGGCGGCTTTGAAAGTTATCGTGCCATATTGGTAAATAGCACTGTTTACGAAAAAGGCGAAGATAATCTTTCCAGGGTTGCTGATCCCCCAATAATTACTCTCAGTAATCTTGACAGCTGTGTTGAACCTCCTTCAAAGCAGATTGACGACATTTCGGGAAACCATATCAATCAATTGCAGAATTCACAAATCTACATGGCATACTCTGTGAACAGGACTTTGGAAAAGAAGGCGAAAGTCAATCCTCCATATACTTTTCATGAAAGAAACTCAAATGTTTATTACAGTATGCTGATTGATACCGAACCGGATGACCTTAATCTGCTTTTTCGTCTTTCAGGTTTTGTTGAATGGCTTGGCCTATACAAACCTGAATTGCTGTTCAGCCAGGAAACCAATGCATCGGAATATCTTTTCTACTGGCTGATACAAAACATAATGGAAACTGGCGGAGACGTGCTGAACGGACTTTACAAGGGTTTGAACACCTTATCCAATCACAAAATCGGAGGGCTTTATAATCTCTTCTTCTCAGACGGAACCGGCGTCTATGCCTATTCCGCTAAAGAAGAGTGCCACAATGGCATCAAGACCATCTCATTCAGGATAAACCGCGACGAACATAATATCTTCAGTTACGTTCTGCGCAATTCGGAAGACCCTGACGAACTCGACTGGATTCACCTGAAAGCCAATAGTCTCTACTATTTCCCCACTCGCGGAGCACTCCAGAACTATCTAAATATTGATACTCCCATTCGTTCTGAGGTAAAACTGAAGAAGTGCATGTACTGGAATTGCCTGTCCCTGATGTCTTCAAATATGATTTAACTTCATAAGATTGCTAATAAGGCACTTAACAAATATCTCAATCGCGAATTACTTACGCATCAATCTGTTTCTATTTTATCGATTTTTATTGGTTAACCGCTATTGAATTGCTAATTCATGTTACTTTTTGAAAACATAACTTACCCATAATCTCAACCTGGGGTCCACCTGGGGTCCACCTGGGGTAAGCCCAGGAGGACTCCACGTGGATGGCAGGGTGGATTACAATATGCTCAGTTCAAGATGGTAACAATTCTTGTCCGGATAAGCTTTTCTGCATAAAGACGGGTCAGGTATCTGCCTGAAGGCAATTTTCTGCCCTGCTCATCTTTTCCGTTCCAGATTATTTCATGAGTTCCGGCAGGCAGGAATCTGTTCACCAAGTTTTTTACCTGCTGTCCGCGTGAATTGTATATGGATAGCGTGGTTCGGGTAGCTTTGTCAAGATGAATAATGAAAGATGTATTGCCTTTAAAGGGATTGGGGTAATTTTGCGAAAGGTATGCCGAAGGAGTATTCGTTTCGTCAGTATTGGAGACGACGGGGCTCAAGATGAAGTTAGCATTAGTGGTCTGATAAGAGTTAACGACAATATTGTTAATGTTTTGAGGTTGATAATTTGCTGCGGTGCAGGAAACGGAATAAGTTCCCGGAGCGATAGAAATGGAAAAGATACCATTAGCCGGTGTAACCGCTGTTGAGCTTCCGGCGGAAATTACAGCTCCTGATATGGGGACATTTTGTGTATTCTTAACAATTCCAGTAACGGTTCCGTTGGCAGGGGGCAGGGGAGACCAGACCAGGTGCATATCGGTGAAACTGCTCTCGTTAGGCGGATAGAGGTCAACCGGGGTAATGCTTTTACTGTAGGTAACGGTTTTATAGCGTCCGGGATTGGACGTGGTGGCGTTATGCTCAGTGAATTCGACATTTATTGTATAATTGTCATCCGGAACCAGAGCTCCGGCAACATTGGTAGCGTTCCAGGTTACAGTATGCAACTGATGGCTGTTCAGCGACGCTCCTGTAACAGCTCCAGTAGTGTTGTTACCGGAGCTTGCCAGCCAGCGCACAAGAGTGTATCTGTAGGTGTTCGCCCACACTTTGAGGGTTTTGACAAACTGGTTGGAAGAATTGGTAATCCAGATAGCGCCTGCATTTCTGGGGGCATAGGCACCACCATAGGTCACAGTCCTGACCGTAAAAGTAAGCGTTCCATCAATATTGCGGGTCTGGTCAATATAGACGCCGGCGGGATTGATTATCTGCCGGGAATAGAGCAGGCAGATTGTCAGCAGAATCAGACTGCTGAGCAGAAACAGAGCGAAATATCTTTTATTCAATTTGAATTCACCTCAATTATATTCAAAGATAAAATATCATCTTTACGGGCGGAAAACAAATGCAATTTATATTCCCAATCCAGAGGTATTTTCCCAGGGCTTGATGAGTGTATAAGTCATTATTTCTCGTGTCTTACCAAGGATATTGTCCGGCACGAGGTCTTTGTATTTGTCCAGAACAAGGTATTTATGAAAAGCAATTCCGAGTTTATCCGCTGCTTCCTGAATAATGCGGATTCCAGTCGTAACGACTTCAGCCGTGGTAAACTCCATCAGGTTGGTATTGCAGACCAGTTCGCCGATTTTGAGCTTGGAGGAAAACTCCAGCATTTCCTTCATCAGAATGATTTCTTCCGGCGTTGAAGTAAAGGGACGGTTTGTGTTCACAACGTGAATCATATGATAACCCCTGGCTTCAGCAGGCTCGACAAATCGTCCCAAAGCCCTGCAGCCGGCAGGGTCGCCACCAACATCCAGGATAACGGTCTTTGCTTTGTTTTCAACCGCACCTTTGATGCGGGGAGAAATCATCGGAAGGTCGGCATGCTTAAACTGTCCCTCAGGAGCGATAACCTCAATCCCTTCCCGGGCAAAGACATCCCGCACGTCACGGGTCCTGAAATAAGGATTTACCACATCCAGGTCTGCCAGGGAAACTTGTAGTCCCTGCTGATTCAGTTGTCTGGCGAGGTGAACGGAATATTCGCTTTTTCCACTGCCGAAAGCGCCTATGACTATATATAATCTATTCATTGAGTAATCCTTTGATATGTCTTAGTACTTCCGTATAATCTAATGCGGAAAAGCGGGATTCGGCAATAATATCTTTCCTCTGGTCGTCAGAATCCGAGTCATAAATAGAAATGGAGTACATTCCTGCGCTGTTGGCAGCCCTGATTCCGCTGAGAGTATCTTCAATGACAATACATTCTTCCGGTTTAGTTTCAAGTTCCTGCGCCGCTTTCAGGTAGATATCCGGAAAGGGCTTACCTCTGAGTTCACGGCATCCGGTCACAATGGTTTGGAAGAAACTTAGTAAGGAATGTTGCCTCAGGGCAGCTACTGCCAGGTCATGTGAATTGCTGGTGCCCATACCGATAGAGAGATTTTTGTCGGCGAGCCACTTAATGACATCCCTGACGTTTTCCTTGAGAGCAATATCACTCTCATAATGCCGGCAAACCAAGGCAGTCCACTCGTTCATAATGGACTCCACACTATCAGGCAGGGAAAATCTATCTTTAAAGTACTGGGCGGTTTGGATATAGCTATTTCCAAGCGGCATATGTGCAAAGAGATCCTCAGGGACGCCAATCCCTCTTTTTCCAAGGAACTCCCTGTCAACTTGTCTCCATATATGCATGGAATCTATCAGGGTGCCGTCCAGGTCGAAGATAACTGCTTTATATGTGTAGTTTTTCATAGATAAAAAAATGGAGCGGGAAACGGGGGTCGAA
>DIKQ01000014.1 GCA_002424605.1 Cloacimonetes bacterium UBA5614
CCTCTCCCGCAGTACGCAAATCATCACATCCCGCAGACGGGTTATGTCAAATTCTATACCTCAGCTTTTCTGTCAATACAAATGTTTAAATAATTCCCAAACTCACCCTCCTTTACCCCTGCCCAGACCCCTCTCACAACCCCGCCTCCACCCGGGGTCCCCGTGGGGTAAGCCCAGGTGGACCCCACGTGGATCCCAGGGGGCACTATTTAAACTTGACAAGATGAGGTATTCACCAAGCTATAGTTGTATTATGGATAATTATGATTAACATAAGATAAACTTTGTTACAGGAGTAGATTTGAACAGACAGAAATTCACAATGACGATATGCATGCTGATTGCAACAATGGTAGTGTGCACAGGATTGTCTGCACAGTTATCTGCTCCAAACCTTACTGAGAGCAACGGCAACCGGGTAGGGAAATGGATATTCTGCCTGGATGAAAACCTGAATGAAATCACAGACAGCACCGACTGCACTTATTATAAGGTAGTAAACTATGTAACCGGCAGACCCATCGGTTTTGTGAACTATTACTACAAATCCGGCAAAATGTATTTCCAGACTCCTGTCAGGTCGCTCAACCCGGATGTTTACAGCGACGGAGAAATCAGGTTTTTTTCTGAATCAGGCGACAAGATTAAGACCATCACTTACCAGAACGGAGTGGAGAACGGACTGGCGGTCTATTATTATTCCGACGGCAAAGAGCAATTGCAGGGCAACTATACCGATGGCAAGAAAAGCGGTATCTGGAAACAATGGGACCCTGACGGCAAATATGGTATCGGAAGCTTTGCCAACGACCTTCCTGAAGGTAAATGGACGTTTTATTATGCCGACGGTTCCCTGCGTTCTGAGGGCAAGTTTCATAATGGCATCCAATCCGGAGTCTGGACAGAATACACAGAAACAGGTGATACTGCCGAAGGAACCTACCTGAACGGCTTGCCGGAAGGCACCTGGGTCTGCCAGTACAAAAACAAGAAGCCCTGTTACATAGGAAGCTATTCCAAGGGATTAAAAGACGGCTTCTGGCAGGAGTGGGACATCATGGGCAGACTGAGCAGGGGCAGTTATCTCAATGATGCCAGGGAAGGGACTTGGACATTACTGGACCCGAACGGCAACAAGCTGATGGAAGGAAACTACTCCAACGGCAAAGAAGAAGGTCCCTGGAAGAGATTTGACAAAGCCGGAAACGTTGTGGAAACCATTCAGTTCCAGAACGGGGTAAGAATCAAATAACCTGATTTTTAACAGATACATAATACTCTTATACTATTATATATATTCATACAACAGGGAGAAGAACTATGCTCAAGAGGCGCAGTTTATTGTCACTTTTACTGCTTATCATGTTTACATCCGTAACCTTTCTGCTTGCGTCCAAACAGGACATCAACCAGTTTTACAAAAAGACCCGGGTCAAGCATGGCCTGTGGCATCAGTATTTGGATGAAAATATGAATCCCGTTACCGACACCCTGGATTACAAATACCTCAGGCATGTAAACTATGACAGGGGCGCTATCAGGGGATTTGTGAAACATTATTACAAGAACGGACAGCTCTATTTTGAAGCATATATGACCCAATTTGACCCGGATGGCTTTGCGGACGGCATTGTCTATTACTTCCATGAAAACGGCAAACTCATGCAACAGCTCCAGTATGAGAACGGCAGGCTGAACGGCACTGCGATTTACTACTACGATACTGGCATCATGAGTTCCAAAGGCCTTTGGCAAAACGGCGCCCAGGCAGGGCACTGGAGCTACTATTATTCCAATGGGCTTCCTGCTTCATCCGGAGTCAGGTTTGGCAACAGGAAAGAAGGCGAGTGGAAAGAGTACTTTGAAGACGGTAAATATTCAATCGGTTTCTACGAAAACAACCAGAAGAAAGGTCTCTGGCTGTATTATGACCAAAAGGACGTTGTCATTATGACCGGCGAATGGCTGAACGGCGTCAGGGACGGACAGTGGAAATATTACGATGTCCAAGGCAAGGTCGTGTCCGGAGGCAGTTATACAGAAGGCAAAAAACAGGGTTTCTGGACAGAGCCGACTGCCGGCGGAGGCAGGAGCGAAGGCACTTACCTGAACGAAGAAAAGACCGGGGAATGGACTTTTTATGACAGCGAAGGCATCATGCTATACAAGGGCAATTACTCCGCCAACCTCCGAAACGGAAAGTGGACTGCCTATGACAAAAGCGGCAAGGTAAGCCAGGAGCTGAATTACCTGAATGACAAACTGCACGGAGTGGCAGTTTACTACAACGAAAGAGGGCTGGTCAGCACAAGAGGTGAATGGGACAATGGCTTGCAGACTGGGCTCTGGGTCAGTTTTTCCCCTGACGGCAAAAAGCTCTCCGAAGGGCTCAAATACAATGGCAAGAAAACCGGCAAGTGGTTTGAATACTATGATGACGGCGGTTACGAAACCGGTCCTTATGCGGAAGACAGGCACAACGGCAAATGGCAGTATTACAACGCAAACGGTATGCTGTATGCAGAAGGGCAATGGCTGGATGACATAAAACACGGCACCTGGACATACTTTGATTCCCTGGGAGTGGTAGTTTCCACCGGCACCATGGAAGGCGGTAAAAAGAACGGAAACTGGCAGGAAACCGGCTCACGCGGGGAGAAACTTTCCGGCAATTATACTAACGACCTCAAGAACGGCGAATGGAGCCATTCCACTGCCGGCGGTCAGCTTATAGAAAAGGGATTCTTCGTAAACGGACTTCAGGAAGGCATTTGGTACAAGTATGACAAAAACGGCGACGTTACCGCCCAGGTAATGTATAAAAACGGGGAGAAAGTCAAGTAGTAATTCCCTGCCTGTAAATCACCGTGACAGCTCTCCGGGCTGTATCCCCAGATGTATTACGTTTACATTTCTGCTTCTGTCATCTGTGCAGAGGATGTTTTGCCCATCTTTGGAAAACGCAATCCTCCAGCCGGAAGTGATGCTTATCATGCGCAGAAGGTTCCTATTCCGCATATCATAAACAAGCAGGTAGCTTTGATAATAGTTGCCGGTTCCCGCCAGGACTGCCAGCAGACGGTCATCCGCTGAGAAATCCACCGCCCTTATCTGCAGGGACTGTTCGGGATTGACACTATCTTTCAGCTTAACCGGCACAATGTCCTTCGTCTTCAGGTTCAGCAGCAGCAGTGTATTGGAATCATGATACCACAGGGCAGCATGGGTGTTGGAATTGTTTGCCCTGCTTTCCGTAGCCGGCAGGCTAAAGGGAACCGCCTCTTTTTTCAGGACATCGTAGTAATACTGGTCTTCATAGCCAATGATGTAAATCCTGTATTCAAACGGGTCAAACACATAGGATTTCCCGCCAATGTTCTTGTTTTTATATTTCAGGACCCTTCCAAGGTTCTTGCCTGAGGCAAAATCATAGAGGTTAGTGCTGTCAGCGTGTTCCTGGACGATGATTCTTCCTTCCGGGCTTAATCCGGAATGCTTGGGTAAATCCGCCTTATAATCAACATCTTTGCAGCGGAGATAGGTCTGCAATATGTCTGAAGCAGTGAAATCATATTTGAGTAAAGTATATTCACGGGTATCCCTGTTATATCCGGAGCGTCCGGCCATCCGGTTGGACATCAGCCCTGATGCGCTTCCCCTGACAAACAAATGGTCCTTGCTTAATGTAGCTTTGGCTTTTGCAGCGCTGAATACGGCTTCCTGCTTGCCATAGGATTCCAGCCAGAACTCCTGCCGGTTTTTCCGGGGTATGATATTGGAGCCGGTGTCAATAACACGTATTTGCTGAAAGACCGGCAACCTTTCGTTGATGATGTCCCTGCCGTCCGGACCCGTAATGGTATATCTGTAGGGGCTGGGATGGTCCAGGATGCCGTATGCCCCAAATACTCTCAGCTTGCATTGCTTCTGCTTTTCCTTCAGTATTTTTGCATTGCTGGGAGCCATCTTGGTCTTGAGCTGGAGTTTGACCGTATCCAACACAGTTATCTCCAATGGCATCAGTTCCCTGTCTGCATCATATGTGCCCAGCTTGAAGGATGCAGAACCCATGGAAACTTCCTGCGCATAGGCGGTGAACATCCTGCCCAGCCAGGGAAGGAAGGCGTCAAATTCGCGCTTTTTTACCTCATGATAACCGCTCATCAATCTCTGGATATATCTTGGCGTGCTTTCAAACTCGGTCTGAGGGCCGAAAATCCCGCTCCTGGAATAGTGTTTGTCTGCAGATTTATGAATGCTGTCTGCAACTGTGGCAAAGCGTTTGTTCCAATAGGCAATGTCACTGCAGGCCTGACTATAGCTTACAACCGCTCCCAGATAAGGTGCCACCAGCAGCAGAGCAATGACCAGTATCGTTCTGAACTTCATTTTCTATCACTCCTTTCGGCCTAAGGGCATCCGTAATCATCACCTTCATAATAGTACTCTGTGAGGAACGGCCTGAAGACCCATCCGATGATGCCTGTCCGGGTCCTGATGCGCAACCATTTGTCAACGAGCTGTTCTTTCCCGCGCAACACCATGCTCATTGTTTCGGATTCCTCGTACAAATAAAAGACAGTTTCGCCTTGTTTGAGGACAGCCAGGATCCGGCTTTCCAGACGCGGAGCGCTTCTGACCCGCACGCTGTCATAGACCGCCTGTAACAAAGCTACCCTTTCATACTCCGGTTCCCTGTAAGGGGTGGCTTCAGACACGGGAGTCACCGCAGCAGTATCAGGACCGTTACCATTGCTGTTGTCAGGATAATCACCGCTATGCGAATCAAGCTTGGACGATATCTGCGGAAAATAGACATCGAGGGTTTTCCTGAAGGTCCAGAAACCCAAGCGGAAACAAGGCGTCCTGTATGGCATGAATCCGCCGGCAGAAACCTCAAGGCAGTAATCCGTCCCTGATTTCACGGCGAACTTTACCCTGCCTCCCGCAGTATGCGCGTACCAGAGTTTATGGTGATATCCCATCCCTTCATAACTGCACAGGGCTACTTTGATATCGTTCAGCCGGGAGGAATCGGCAGCGCTGAAAACATTGACTTTAATCTGACGCAGGGAGTACCAGTGCACATCGTAGGTGCCCCGATATCTGTGCTGATTTGCAATGGGAGTATAGTTATTTTGACTTTTCACCCTGCGTATGTAGTAAGACGAGACAGCCATTATTGCCCAGATTACTATGATAAACAGGAGTACGCAAATCAGAAAGTCCTTGACGACGTGTAGAAGCGGTCTTTTCATCCGTACCTCTATGGGGCAGAATTCCGTCCTGTTTTTCCCTGCCCGATTTCTTTCACGTAATTTCCCTGTCTGAAAATGTCAAGCAATTTTCCGCATTTTACCAAAATCTTCCCTGCAACACCCCTCTTCCGCTCCTAATTGATACACATACTTTACATAGTATATTCCTGGACTTTTCTTAGGTTATAGTCTAAGCATAGTCCAAGCATATTATCAGAATAATATGGGGATTATTTAAGGGAAAGGCAGGAAAAAGGTTGACACAAAGCCGGCAGAAATTCAGCTTGAATCAGCAAAAGCGGAGGTGACTGATGAAAGTCAAGTTCAAAAACCTGATAGCAGGATACACGGGAAAAGCTGATGATTCTGTGATTTACCTGCACAAGGAGACCGGGCAGTTTATCGTGCGGAGACGCCCCAAGGTGACCCTGAATCCGCAGAATCACGACATCAGCAACACGAGCAGCAACCTCAGGAAAATCCAGCCTTCCGAGGCATACAAGAATAATCTGAGGACATACATCTTTGCCTACAGGCAGGCACGCATCAAAGACAGAAAGCACTTCATCTCCTGGAGCAATGTCTTTTACGCGCTTCTCTATGAAATGCAAAGGCAATATCCGGAGCAGGTTGACCTCAAGACCCTCACCCGGGAACAGATTTATGACCAGGATTTGCCCTGCAGGAGTGTGGCGGGAGCAGTCGCAGCAGGTCTTTTGCCCCAGGTCAAAGACTGGGAAATGCTCACGGCTTTGATATAGTTTATGAAAAATTCTTGACAGGGTCAGGCACAGATAATTTGAATACTTTCAGAACAAAACAGAATATCAATTTGTGTCTTTACCACCTATCCGCCTATGAAAGATTGACAAATAATGTCAGATGAAAATACTTGAAAAGTAGAAATATATTTGGAGATGTGAATGAGCAAACAGGTCAGAACAGCCATTGAACCGACCAGAGAAGAAAATTATGCCGAATGGTACCAGCAGGTAATCAAGGCAGCCGACCTCGCAGAAAACAGCGATGTGCGCGGTTGCATGGTCATCAAGCCCTGGGGTTATGCCATTTGGGAAAATATCCAGAGAATTTTGGACGGGATGTTCCGCGAAACAGGTCACAGAAACGCCTACTTCCCCATCTTTATCCCCAAAAGCTACTTTGAAAAAGAAGCGGAACACGTGGAAGGCTTTGCCAAGGAATGCGCCATAGTCACGCACTCACGCCTGGAAGACGACGGCAAAGGCGGACTGAAAGTGGCAGGGGAACTGACGGAACCTTACATTGTCCGCCCCACTTCGGAAACGATTATCGGCGAGTCTTTCTCACGCTGGGTAAATTCCTACCGCGACCTGCCCCTGCTGATAAACCAGTGGGCAAATATCGTACGCTGGGAAATGCGGACGCGCCTGTTCCTGAGAACGGCGGAATTCCTCTGGCAGGAAGGGCACACGGTGCATGAAACACACGAAGACGCCATGGTGGAAACCCTGAAAATGCTGGATGTTTATGCTGAGTTTGCAGAAAATTACCTGGCTATTCCTGTGATAAAAGGTGAAAAAACTGAAGGTGAAAGATTCCCCGGAGCGGTGTCCACTTATTGCATCGAAGCGATGATGCAGGATAGAAAAGCCTTGCAGAGCGGAACTTCGCATTTCCTGGGACAAAACTTTGCCAAATCCAGCAACATCAAATTCCAGAACCGGCAGGGTGAAGTGCAGCATGCCTTCACAACCTCCTGGGGTGTTTCGACCCGCCTGATTGGCGCGCTCATCATGACCCACAGCGATGATAACGGACTGGTACTACCGCCCAGAATCGCACCCTCGCATGCGGTAATCATACCCATTTACAAGACAGAGGAAGAAAGAGCCGCTATCATGGCATTCGTGGAAGAAATCAGGCTTGCTCTGAAAGCAGTCCGGTATGACGACATCCCCATCCGGCTGGAAATTGACGACCGTGACATGACTTCCAGCGAACGGGGCTGGTACTGGATTAAAAAAGGCATCCCGGTACGCTTGGAGATAGGTCCGCGAGACCTGCAAAACCGCAGTGTCTATATGGGACGTAGGGACAAGGAAGCCAAGGACAAGCAGGGACTAAGCTTTGAGGAACTGGTTGAAAAGCTGCCGGTCATCCTGGACGAAATGCAGGAAAACTATCGCCAGAGGGCGCTGGAATTGCGTTTGAGCAATACAAAGCAAATAGACGGAAAAGAGGAATTTTACAGTTACTTCACACCCAAGAATGCGGAACAGCCGGAGATACACGGCGGTTTTGCGGATTCACACTGGTGCGGCAGCACGGATTGCGAGACACAAATCAAAGACGACCTCAAGGTGACCATCCGCTGTATACCGAATGACGCCAAGACAGAAGACGGCACCTGCATCTGTTGCGGCAAGCCATCCAAACGCAGGGTAATTTTCGCCAAGTCATACTAAAGGGTGTATGGACGTAAAGGTCAGCATCATAAACATCGGCAATGAACTGCTGCTCGGGCAGACAGTCAATACAAACCTGAGCTGGCTGGGCACGGAGCTTGCCTTCCTGGGATTGCCGGCAACAAAAGCAGTAACGATTCAGGATGACCCTGAAGCCATCAGGACAGCACTGTCACAAGAGTGGCAACAGAGCGATGTGGTGATAATGACCGGCGGACTGGGACCCACCAAGGACGATATCACCAAGGCGGTGATTGCGGATTTCTTTGGCAAGGAAATGGAATTCCGTCCGGAAATCTGGGAAAAAGTGCAGGCTATGTTCGCCTTCAGGGGTATGGCAACCCCGGAGATTAATAAATCCCAGGCAATGGTTCCGGGAGGGTTTGAAGCATTTGCCAATGCCAGAGGAACCGCTCCGGGACTTTGTTTCAAAGACAACGGAAAGCTGTTTTTCGCTTTGCCGGGCGTGCCTGTTGAGATGAAATACCTGTTTGGGGAATACATCAGCGACATCCTGAAGAAAGCTTTTTCACGCAAACCCATTATACTGAAGACAATCCATACCTGGAACACCAGCGAATCAGCCCTGGCAGAAAAGCTGTCTGAGCTGAGGATACCGGATGAAATCAAGCTTGCCTGGCTGCCGCAGACCGGAAGGGTGGACCTGAGGATATATGGCAGCAATGAATGGCAGATAAATGAATTGCACGACAACATCCAAGCCCTTGCATCAGAATATGTCTGGGGATACGACGGCGACACCCCTGCCTCTGTATTGCAACACCTCCTGCTGGAAAAAGAGCTGACCCTGGCAGCGGCTGAATCATGCACAGGCGGTCTGGTCGGCAAGCTGCTGACCGATGTTCCCGGAGCCAGCAACTACTTTGCAGGAAGCTTGGTAAGCTACAGCAATCCCCTGAAACAGAGCATGCTGGGCGTCAAGGGCGAGACCCTGGAGAAGTCTGGGGCTGTGAGCATCGAAACAGCGCTGGAAATGGCAGAAGGCATCAGGAAAGAAGCAAAAGTTGATATCGGCATTTCAGTGACGGGCATTGCCGGTCCCGAGGGCGGAAGTTCTGAAAAGCCGGTCGGCACAGTATGTTTTGGCATTGCATCCGGGAAGGGGACTTATTCCGGAAAGACAGTTTTTACCGGAGACAGAAACGGCATTCGCACTAAGGCGGCAGAATATCTGATACTATCTACAATAGAATACATCAGGAGAGAGTTATGAAAATCTTGGTAATCGGCAGCGGCGCCAGAGAACACGCTATAGCAGAAACACTGCATCGCAGTTCGCATCAACCGCACGTTATAATATCTCCGGGTAACTCAGGCATGGCGCGTGAGTTTGAAACTGTCGCCCTCGACAGCTTTGAAGACATTGAAGACTTCTGCATCATTGACGGGATAGATTTTGTCTTCATAGGACCGGAACAACCTCTCGCTGATGGACTGGCTGACCACTTGAGGAACCAGGGAATCAAAGTCATAGGACCATCCAAAGCAGCTGCCAGAATCGAAAGCAGCAAGATTTTTGCCAAAGAACTGATGGCAAAGCACAATATCCCGACCTCCAGGTATGCCGCATACAGCAGTTTTGATGATGCCTCTGCCGCGCTTGAGACCTGGAACTACCCCATTGTAATCAAAGCCGATGGCCTGGCAGCGGGAAAAGGCGTGTATATCGCCGCTGACAAAGAAGAGGCAATGCAAAAGCTGAAGGGTCTGATGGTGGAAAAAACGCTGGGTGAATCCGGAAGCAGAATCGTGCTGGAAGAGTTCCTGAGCGGATGGGAGGTATCCCTTTTTGCCTTCACAGATGGCGAGAATCACAAGACAACCATCTTTTCACAGGACCACAAGCAACTATTTGATGATGACCAGGGACCCAACACAGGCGGTATGGGAGCTTATGCCCCGGTTCCTGAAGCAGAGATTTACAAAAACGAAATAGAGAAGAAAGTAATCGAACCCACCCTCAAAGCCATGCAGGAAGAAGGCTGTCCCTTCCAGGGAGTGCTGTATATGGGTCTGATGATTACGGCTGACGGTCCCAAGGTGATAGAATACAATTGCAGATTGGGAGACCCCGAAGCCCAGACCATCCTTCCCCTGCTTGAAACAGATTTGGTGGATATCTGCCAAGCAATTCTGACCGGCAATCTGAGTAATATTGAACTTAAGTGGTTACCCAAAACGGCAGTATGCGTCTATGCTGTCGGAAGGGACTATCCCCAGCACAAGAGCGTCAACATTCCGATAGTGTTTTCCGCCCATATGGAGTCACATGCCTTTTACGGCGGTGTTTCCATCATAGAGAATGAACTGGTGACCAATGGAGGCAGAATCCTTGCCATCACGGCAGTGGGACTTTCCAAAACAGAAGCCAGAACCAAGGTTTACCATGACCTGAATAAGGTATTCTTTGAAGGAATGCACTACAGAAAAGATATCGGACTGAGGGAAAATAAACTTTAAGCCATACATAAGACATGAGGTGTTAATGCCCAATAGATTAAAACCATTCATCGTGCTGTTCTGCCTGTTTCTGACGGCAAACCTTGCCGCTGTTACAGCTTTTCGCGTAGTGGAAGAAACCCAGGACTATATCAGGATAAGGTTTTCGCTGCCTGAGTGGAAACTGGAGGGAGCAGACAGCCAGAACCAGAAGTGGCACAGGATAAACTGCGACTACGGCTCTGAACTTGCCAGGGAAGGATACCCGATTGTGCAGGCGTTTTCTGAGGCAGTCGGCATTCCGGTTGACGGTGATATCAGTATCAGTATTATCTCTCAAAAAACTGAAACCGTCCCTAATGTAAGGTTGTTACCGGCTCAAAAGACGGAAGTAAACGGCGAGGAAGTAAACTATAGCTTCCATCAGGATTTCAGCGCTTACAGCAGTAATAATGCCTATCCTGCCATCTTTGCCCAAAAGGGGGACCCGGCTTTTATCGGAAACAGGTATATGATTCCCCTGAAACTTTTCCCGTTTCAGTACCGCGCTGCTTCAAAAGAACTTTTAGTAACAACTGAAGCTGAGATAATGATAAGCATCCAGGGCAACAAAACCCCTGCCAGAGACTGGCAGAACTCTTCCAATTATATTGATAACGTGGGAGATGCCTTTTTCCTGAATAACCGCACCTCCAGAATGTGGCGCAAACCCAAAGATGTGGCAGACTACACTCCTTATGACAGAACCAATTCCAATCTGGTCAGTGAACTGCAGTTTATAGTTGATAAAGAAGGAATCTATAAAATAACCTATGGTTACCTTGCAGATAAAATGAGCCGGGCGGCGGATTCACTGGGAATCCAGTACTCATGGTCACTGGATTCGATTGACCCCCGTAACTTACAGCTCTCTGATGAGTACGGACCCATAGCCATCCACTTCAGCGGGGAATCTGACGGTGTCTTTGACTCTCACGATTACTTTGAGTTTTTTGGCGACAGGCATTATGGCGACACAGGATACCAGGACGACTATACCGGAGAAAATGTCTATGTGCTAACGGTCGTGGACGGTTTCGGTGCAAGAATGGCAGTGGAAAACGGGGGATTGGTCGAATCCAATTCCGCCAATTATATCCTTCCGGACGCATATCAGCATACTATCCATCTTGAACAGCAGTTGATTCCTGATAAGCTGGGCAGAAGCTGGTACCTGAACAGCGGTTTTTACCGGGAAGACCTTTACTTCTGGAAAAAGATAACCGCACCTAACCTTGAGATAGTGCCCTTCCAGTTGCAGTACCCCAAAGACACCACCATCAGAACGCTGGAGACACAGGTTGCACTATACGGGCTTACATATATGGAAAATCTCCCCCCCGGTCAGAATGACCACCATGCCACTATCAGGCTGAACCAGGCCCTGGTCTCTACCAGGCTGTGGAGAGACCAGACCCAGCAAATCTTTGTAAATGACTCCCCTCTGCCCAATTCATACCTTAGTCATGGCGAGAACTACTACTATATCTCATTGAATGGCGACACCCCCATGGGCGACAGAGAACAGGTTTTGCTGGACTATATCAAGCTGACCTACTGGAGGGAATACAAGACCAGTGAAGACTTTATAAAGTTTGCCAAGCCATCCAACCGACCCTTTGGATTGTACCAGTTCGTGGTGGAAGGCTTCAATTCTAACCAGGTATCCGTCTACAAAATCGGGTCCAGTATCTTTAACAACCTCCAAATTGAACCTGCTTCGTTTAATGCCAGCCAGCCCTGGACTGTGACTTTCCAGGACAGCGTCATATCCAATGACGTAAGATATTATGCATTGACTGAATCCCAAAAGAAGCAGCCCAAAGACTTCCGTGTGAATATCCCCTCCTATCTGAAGTCACCGGATAATGCCGCCAACAGCATAATCATCACGCACCGGGACTTTATGATTGACTCGGGAACTCTACTCTACAAGCAGTTGTGGGAAGCCCAGGGGCACCAGGTGATGATTATCGACCTGCAGGATATCTTTGATGAGTTTAATTTTGGCATCAGGTCTGCAGACGCCATCAAGGATTTCCTCAGATATGCCTACAATAACTGGTCAGAGCCACAGCTTTCGTCAGTACTGCTTTTAGGCGACGGTACCGATGATGAAAGGGACTACAGTCTTTCCAGAAAGTACAACATAATCCCGGTTAAAAAAATCTGGACGTATAAACACGGTGCAACTGCCAGTGACAACTGGTATGCCTGCATAGTAGGCAATGACCCGATACCAGATATTTCGATTTCCAGAATCAACGTCTGGCTCAGAAGCCAGATAGCTGATGTAGCAGCAAAAAGCGAAAAGTATTTTAACACCCCCAATTACCAGGACTTGTGGCAAGGTCACCTGATACTCTCTTCCGGTGGCAAGACCACCGACCCCAATGATATTTTCTCCATCCAATCAGAGATTATCCGGCGCATCCGTATCCCCAGCTACTATAGGGCTTCCAGGGTCTATACAAACACTCAGAGCGTGAGCAATGACTTCCGGGGCAACACATCCGACCTGATGCGTCTCATCAACGACGGCGCGGTTTATTTGCAGTTCATGGGGCATGGCGGAGGAAGAATCTGGGCAGACTATAACCTGTTCAACTTCAATAACGTTGCCTCCCTGAATAACAGCAACTATCCCATCGTAACCAGTCTGGCATGCTATTGCTCAGCTTTTGACACAAACGGCGCTGCCTCCATCAGCGAAGCATTGGTACTGCAGCCGAATAAAGGAGCGATTGCCACGGTGGGATTCTCCGGACTGGGCTATCTCTATGATGACCTGATTTTTGGAATGGCGCTGAATGAGGGACTTTTCAAATATGATTTTGACAATCTGGGCGATGTGATGAATTTTACCAAGGCAAAGTTCTATGTGTCAGTCTCCCAAATCAATGCCCAGCAAGCATTAACGCAGGGTTGCGTTTTGCTGGGAGACCCCATGATCAGGGTAGTCAAACCAAAGCCCAGAGTGACTGTCAGCACAGATAAAGATACCTATGCCATCGGCGACACCATTCGCGTCTCTGCCACTTTCGGTGAAACTGCGGCCGCCGCCAGAACCTTTGTTATGAAACCGACGGAACTCTCTGTCAATCCCCCCAACCAAGCTCCGGTAATCAACAATAACTATCAATACTCATACATTGCGGAAGGCAATCCAACCGACCGCTATAACAGGAATATATTCGTCGCTGGTTTTTCAGGGCAGGACACCTACTATGGCTCTAAGCAAATCTCCGTAGGCAGGCCGTTGGTCACCCATCTGGGCTCATTACCGGAAGTTCCGGCATATACTGATTCCATTTATTACAGAGCCAGGATAAACGGTATAAACAATATTACAGGAGTTTACTGCAGGGTACGGCTGGATTCTCTGTCCGCCAATCCTGAATGGCTTGTCTTACCAATGAACCGTTCAGCCCAGGATACCACCCTCTACATCACAAGCAGCCCACTCCCGCCCCAGGTAACCGGCAAGGAGTTTTATTTCAAATACAGGGTTCTGACCAGCAACAAAGCAGTGGCAGAATCATTCCTGTATCCGCAGATTATTGCGGGACCCGAGCTTATCTTGCAGGATATGCAGTTTATCAGTGAAAACAACAACCTGGGGGTAACAGCTCTCATCAAAAACATTGGCAACGGACCTTCCGGCAGCACCATTGCAAAGCTCATCGCTTACCAGACAGGAAACCCGACCGTCATCCTGAATAACCAGATATTTGCTCCTCTTGCTCCGGATGAATCCAGGCAGATTACCATGGCAATTGACACCCTGATGACGAGCAATGTGGTTCTGGAGGCCAGTGTTAATATTCCCAGGCTGTTTCCCGAGTGGAGCAGCTATGATGACAACAACCGCCAAATCCTGAATCTTCCAATGAATTACCACAGTATAGACAACGGCGGGGGCATGCTGACCAGCCTGGACAATAACGTGATGTGTGAAGTGCCGGCAAATCTTGTGCCTGACAATCAATCTTCCATGTTCTATATTAATCCCAAGGCAGCTGTCAGCCCGAAAGACCAGCCGGATGTTTATACCCTCAAGTTGTACTCAAATGTTGCCTCGATTCCTTATGAAATCAGGACGCTGGACCCGAATCTGGTAGATTCCACTGATGTATTTATCAACGGAAAAAATATCAAGCTGACCTTCTTTTACAGCAGTACTGACCAGCAGACACAACAATATGAAGGTGAGAACTCCTATAAGATATACCGTTGGGAACCTGTGTACCGCAAATGGGTGATGCAGGGAGGAAACATTTCCACCACAGACAACAAGGTGGTGTTTGAGGTGAGCAGGCAAGGCATTTACACCCTGCTGAGAAACCGGGACAGGACACGGCCATCCATTGACGTAAACGTGCAGGACCAGGAATTTACCATGGGAGGCTACATCTCCGGCAAGGGAACCATCTCCCTGCTGTTGAGCGACGCTAACGGCATAGATGTGTTTGACAATTCCATCAAGCTGTTCCTGGACGGCGTGGAAGTGCCGGAAAACCAATGGGTAAAGACCATTAACGTAGATAACATCAACCGGATTCCCATCAAATACCAGCTTAACCTCCAGAAGGGAGACTATACGCTGGTGGTTGACTGCAAGGACGTAAACGGTAATTTTAACACGCGCGATGTCCAGTTTGAGGTAAATGACAAGTTTGACATCATCAAGCTGGCTAATTATCCCAATCCTGTACTCGGCAGGACCCAGGACCCCAAAAATGCCGGCAGGACGAGATTTACCTATGTTCTGACCGATGATGCGGATGAAGTGTATATCAAAGTGTACACCGTTTCCGGCAGATTGGTGAAAACCTTCCGCAATCTACCCATTGGTGTGGGGTATCATGAATTCCCCCGCACCGTATATGCCTGGGACTGCAAGGATGAACAGGGATTTTATCTTGCAAACGGCGTATATTTCTACAGGATAACTGCCAGACAAGGTGGTAAAACTGTGGAAAAAATCCAAAAGATGGCAATCCTGAAGTGAGGAAACATGTTAAAGTATAAAATTGCATTGATAGCAGGAATGGCGTTTATCAGCCTCGGTTTATCCGCCGGCAGGTATGCAGGTGATTTTATGTTGATCGGTTCAGGAGTCCGTCCTATGGGAATGGGTGGCGCTTTTTCCGCCATAGCAAATGACGGTAATGCCATTTACTGGAACTCCTCCGGGATTGCCCAGATTCGGGAAACTGATATCACTATAATGCATGCTTTCCTGTACAAAGGACTGGCTTCCTATGACAATATCTCATTCTGCCAGCCCTTGCCGAATGAGGTTACCATCGGGCTAAACCTGACCAGACTGACTATTGCCGATATCCCGCGTTTTGATGAAACCTACCTGATTGGGCTGAACGTGGATGAACGCATCAACAACAGCCTTTTCCACTTGCCGGGGGTTCCGGACGGCACCCTGACCAGCACGGATGACCTCTATCAGTTCGCCTTCAGCAAACATCTGCATTATGACGTTAACCTGGGCTGGCTGTTCTTTGCTGTTCCGGTGGATGTTTATGTGGGGGCTAACGTTAAATACATCAAGCGACAGATAGGCAGCAAGATTGGCACGGGAACAGGTTTTGACCTTTCCATGCTTGTAAGGACAGGCCTGTCAAACCTCCTGGATGTGGAGGGATTGGGCAATCTTAGCTTCGGAACCAATCTGCAGGATATTGCAGGCACTGATATCACCTGGGGCGAGACGGAGAACTTCCACAAGGACGAGATACTTTTCAATACCAAGATTGGGCTGGCTTATGAACAACCGGTCAAAGCGCTGGATTCCAAAGTAACATTGGCTTATGACGTTGATTACATTTATGAAACCGTCGCCCATTACGGGCTGGACTGGGAATATGATTCCAGGGCAAACCTCCGGCTCGGTTATTACGACGACAACTATTCTGCCGGAGCTTCAGTCAAAGTTTACGGTATCTGGGTAGATTATGCTGCCATCACCAATACGCTGGGCCTGACCAACCGGGTTGGACTAAGGTTCAGTTTCTAAGGTAAGGGGTTTAGTATGCGTTTGTTACTTCTCTGTTGCCTGGCAATCACTTTGCTTGCCGCCGGATGTTCCGGCAAGGATAAAATTACGGTGGACACCATTCCTCCCATTCCTCCGATACTGGTTCCCCATCTGGGAGATTTGGGGGATGCCCAGGTTTTGTATAATGGGCAGATGATTACCCTGAACGATGAAAACAACGGAATTGACGCCGTTCCGGACGGAGACTGGATAAGGGTTAGCTGGGAGCATTTCCTGGATACTGACCTCGACTATGTGAAAATCTTCCGGTATGATGAGATAAATGCCGAACCCGTGCTTGTTGATTCCATCAGTGCCGCCAACGAGTATTACGTTGACAGCCGCAGCCAGCTATCCACTCATGTCAGGTATTCCTATTTCATCGAAGTGGTTGATAACAATGGCAACAGCGCTGTCTCCGATACAGTCTCCTATGCCCTCCTCAGCAAGCAGTTGCTGGTTTCGCCTGCCAATAACGAATCTATTGATTCCAACAACATTACTTTTACCTGGCAGAGAAGCGGATTCATATCAAAAATACGGGTCCTGGTCTTTGATGAAAACCAGCAATACCTCTGGCACAGGGACATTGACGTTGCCAATGAAGAGGACGAGATGGAGACCTCCATGCCATCCAACTGGCAACAGAGCCTGGGATACACCGGAAATCATATCTATTGGAGAGTAGATGCTTTTGAGTGGGACAATGAACTCCAGTTCTTTATCGGTTCAGAGTCCTTTTTGCGGATTCTGTACCTGAACTCAAAGAAATAACAGGACTACCAGAGAACTCTCATGCCCTTGCCCCGCTTTCTGCTTTATGAGATGTCGCGGAGATGCCGCGGAGTCTACCGAAGAAAACCCGGGAGGCTTCGCCACATCTCCGCGACAACTAAGCAGGCAGGGTCCGGTATGGGAAAAATGACTTGACCGAAATGCACCATAAAGAATTTTAAAGCAAAGTATTAAAGAGGATGATGTGAAAAAGGGACTACTGATTTTTACACTGATGCTCCTGGCATTAGGGATTTTGGCCCAGACCACGGGCAGTTTTATTCCGACCAACAATGCGTCAGCATATACTTATGAAGGACCCCGCTCCAATGTGGACAGACTCAAGATAAACACCTATGTCTGGGGGCAAGTGGACAAGCCCGGGGTTTACCTTGTACCCGATGACACAGACCTGCTGACCTTGCTTTCGCTGGCAGGCGGTCCCACCGAAAATGCCAAGCTCTCAAAAATCAGGATAGTCCGCCCCACTGCTGAGGGAGATAACATCATCTGGATAAACCTGAAAAAATACCTGGAAACGGGAGACGAGACAATGATACCTGTCATGCAGCCGGGAGACGCCGTAATAGTTTCCGGAACTGCGTATTACGCTTTTGCAAGAGCTGCGGACTTCCTTTCCAAGGTGGCAATAACCCTGAGCTTATATAACATCATCACAAGAATGTAGAACCAAGGATTTATAATGGATAATTTTAGTCCCCAAAACAGAAACGAAGAAGAAATCCGGTTTTCGGATTATTTCAGGATAGTCAGTCAATACAGATACCTCGTGGTAGCCATCTTCATCCTGGTGCTGATATTCACGATATTATACACTGCCCGGTCTCCCAGAATCTATGCAACTTCGGCCAAAATACTGCTGGAAGACACCAAAGGCAAAAACAACCTGATGCTGGTGACGGCTCCCGGAATCGGAACCACTTCAATCAACAACCAGATAGAGATTATCCGGAGCACTCCCGTGGCTGCGGTCGCGTGGCAGATTATGCAGAAATACAAGGATTCGGATACCTTTCCGCTACGGAATTCGTCCAATCCGGCAGCTTCCATACGGGGAGGCCTGAGGGTAGATTCAAAGAGGGATACAGAAATTTTGACCCTTAGTTTCCAATCCACCAACCCCGTGGAAGCCATGGCAGCGGTGAATTCCGTTTCGGAAGCGATTCAGCAGCAAAATACCCAGTTTGCCCGCCTGGAATTTACCAATATCAGGGAATTCCTGGAATCCCAGCTTGACGCCATCAGCCGCAGACTGCAGACATCCGAGGAAGACCTGCGGGCTTTCAAGATTGAGAGCGGTCTTTCAGAGCTGTCCGAAGAGACCAAATCGCTTATTTCCAAGTCTGCAGAAAGCGAAGCAAGCTATGAGGAAGCGAAAACCGAAGCTCTGGTAAAACAAAGATCCCTGAATTTCCTGAATAAGCAGCTTCAGCAACAAGATACCCTGATGACAGATATCAACGTAGTGCTGTCCGCTCCTTATATCAATGAACTCAGAAAACAGATTACCGATACGCAATCCACCATTACAAGACTTATTACGCGAAACGAATACCCTTCCGACCACCCGCAAATCATCCAACTCAACCGCGAAATAGAGAACACCAAGATAAAACTGACAGAAGAGATGAAGAAATACGTCGAAAGCCTGTCAGACTCAGACCCGCTTGCCAGAAGAACGGATATAGTAAACCAGATTATCACCAATCAGATAGAGCTGGAAATAGCCAATGCCAGAGTGGAAGGTCTCAGGACTATCAGTGATTCCTATAAACAGAAAATCGCCCTGCTGCCCGATACCGAACTGGAACTGGCAAGACTGACCAGAAATATGGTCCTGGATGAAAAAATCCACACTATGATGGTGGAGAAATATGAGGATGCCAAAGTAGCCGAACAGGCCAAAATGGGCAATATCAGGATTATTGAACGGGCGGAAGTTCCGAGCAGGCCCATCAAGCCAAAAGTCTCGACCAATATCATGATAGGTATTGTTATCGGGCTGGGATTGGGCTTCGGAGCAGCTTTTCTGGTCCATTCACTTGATACCAAGCTCAGGACCCTCGATGATATGGAAGCACACGTCAAACTACCGATTGTAGGTACCATACCCATAATCCAGGAATCGGAGTCACGGATTGAAGAATTCAACCGCATGATAGAGCAGGCGGAAGGTGAAAGCAGGGAACAGCTCACCAAGTCCTTACACTATGTGATGATGCAGTTAATCTCCCACTATGCTCCCAAGTCTCCCGTGGCAGAATCATACAGAACCCTCAGAACCAATATGATATCCAAAAAAGCGGAAGGACCTGTCGCCCTGATGGTGACCTCATCCGGTCCCAAGGAAGGCAAATCCACCACTGTGGCAAACCTTGCCATCACCTTGGCACAGATGAATGCCAAAGTTATCCTGGTTGACCTGGACCTTAGAAAACCCATGCTGCATGCCAAATTCGCGACAGACAAAGAAAACGGCACCAGCGACTACCTGATTGACTCTGATATCCAGATAGAAATGATAATCAAGCCTTCAGGCATATTGAATCTGGACCTCATAACGAGCGGTTTTGTCCCGCCCAATCCATCTGAACTCATCTCTTCACCCAGAATGGACCAGATGATTAGCGACCTCAAGAAAAACTACGACTTTGTCCTGTTTGACACACCGCCTATCATTGCGGTTACCGATGCCCTGATCCTGACCAAGAAAGTAGATATGACATTCGTTATCGTGAGGGTTGACCAGACTGAAAAGAGCATTATCAAACGGACTAAAGACCTGATAGACAACATTGAAGGCAAGATTGACGGCGTCATCGTTAACGGTATATTTGCCCAGAAGTATTACAGCAAACAAAGCTACTACTATTACTACTATTATTACTATTATTACTACTACGGCGACGAGGTTCCTGAAAAGCAGAAGAAACGTGTTAATAAATTCTTACGCAAAAATCAATCTATATCTTGAAGTACTGAGTAAAAGACCTGACGGCTATCATGAGATTGAGACCTTGTTCTCAACTATCAATCTCTATGATAGCCTTAAATTTGCTTTGACAAAAAAGCCTCTGATTAAAATTTTGTCTAACATTCCCGAATTGGCATCAGAAGATAATCTGATACATCAGGTTGCCACAAAGATTTTTACTGATTTCGATGTCAAAGAGGGAGTTGAGATTCATCTGCAGAAGAGAATACCCGTTTCTGCAGGTTTGGGAGGTGGCAGCAGCAATGCCGCCATGACCATACTTGCTTTGGACAAGCTATGCGGACTGAATCTGGATGAGAACAGTAAAAATGCTCTGGCAGCCGGGTTTGGCAGTGATGTAAATTTCTTCCTGTACGGAGGAAAAGCCCGGGGAACTTCCAGAGGTGAAAAGCTGGAGACTTTGCCCGATACTGAGCCGATGGAACTATTGCTGGTGAATCCCGGAATTGCGGTTTCCAGCCAAGAGGCATACCAGTTGGTCAATCCTGCCGGCAGCAGTAACCTAAACAGGAAAGAGTGGTTTAACAGCCTTGAAGCCGGCATCAGGACAAAGTACCCGCCGATAAATGAAGTAATAGAAAGTATGAAAGATATGGGAGCTTCCGAAGCCATGATGTCCGGAAGCGGAGCCACCTGTTTCGGTTTATTCCCGGACAGGACTCAGCAAGATAAGGCTGCAGCTCATTTTAAAAAGATGAGATACTGGGTAAAAGCAGTAAAAACGTTAGGACGGAGTCAATACAGAGAATGTACTCAAAACTTAAGCTTATAACAGGTAATGCCAACAAACCGCTGGCTGAAGAAGTAGCCAAATACGCAGGTGTACCGCTCGGAGATATTGAGCTTTTCAAGTTCTCCAATGATGAAGCTTTTGTGAAGATTAACGATAATGTGCGTGGCTCTGATGTGTTTATTATCCAGCCTACCTGTTATCCTGTAAATGACAACCTGATGGACCTGCTGATTATCATCGATGCTTTGAGAAGAGCATCCGCCCAGAGAATAAACTGTGTCATCCCTTATTACGGATACGCCAGGTCAGATAAAAAGGACCAGCCAAGGGTGCCTATCACGGCAAAACTCGTGGCAGACCTGATAACCGTTGCTGGAGCTGACAGGGTAATCACAGTGGATTTGCACGCTGACCAGATACAGGGGTTTTTTAATATACCCGTTGACCACCTGTACTCCATCCCTATCTTCGAGAGGTATTTCAAGAATATCCTCAGGTCAGATGAGCTGGTGGTAGTATCTCCGGATTCAGGAGGAGCCAACCGGGCCAGAAGCCTTGCCAAAAGGCTGAACTGCGGGCTGGCTATCGGCGATAAAAGAAGAAGCGGCAACAATGACCAGACAGAGCTTTTGAACATTATCGGCGAAGTAAAGGATAAAGTTGCCATCCTGTTTGACGACATCATAGATACCGGCGGAAGCCTGATAAAAATCTCAAAAGTCCTGGCTGAACAGGGCGCGAAGAAAGTGTTTGCCGCCTGCGTTCATGGGGTACTTTCCGGTAAAGCGGTGGAAAACATAGAAGATTCGCCCATTGAGAAGCTGTTTATTACGAACACTATACCGTTAAGTGCGGAAAAAATGAAAAGCAAAAAAATAGTCCAGCTTTCAATCGCAGAAATGCTGGCTGTTGCAATAAAGAAAATACACATAGAAGAATCGATAAGTATTCTTTTCAGATAGTATTGAACACGTGGAGGAATAAATGATATTCAAAATTGATGCTGCCCAGAGGACAACGCAGAAAAAGAGCGATGTGGCAAAACTTCGTAAAGACGGCTTCATCCCTGCTATAGTATATGGTCCTGATACGGAACCAATCAGCATAACCCTGGATAAGACCGATTTTATGAAGCTCTATAAAAAGAGCTTTGGTGAGCTTGTGTTTTATAACATCAAAGTCGGTAAGAAAAGTTACCATACTTTGATGAAAGACCGCCAGATACACCCCGTAACAAGAGAAGTGCTGCATGTTGATTTTATGGCTATCCCGCACGATTCCAAGATTGATGTGGAGATTCCCGTAAAGTTTGTGGGTACTCCAATCGGGACAAAAACCGGCGGCACCATGGATGTGGTTCAGAGAATCCTGCACATTCAGTGCCTGGAAAAAGATATGCCGGAAGATATTGAAGTCGATATCAGCCACCTGGAAGTCGGGGAAGCCTTGCATGTCCATCAGATTCCTGTCGGAAACTGGACTGTGAAAGATAATCCCGATACCACCCTGGTTACTATTCATGCAAAGAAAATTGAAGCTGCTCCTGTTGCTGCAGAGCCGAAACCTGAAGAAACCACTCCCGAAGAGAAATAACCAGACTTTATTTTATATAGTGTGTTAGAATAATTGGCGGTCAGACCATAGATGAAACTGATAATTGGTCTAGGCAATATCGGCAAAGAGTACCAGCATACAAGACACAACATAGGATTCATGTGCCTTGATAAGTATGCATCAAAGCGTAAGCTCGAGAAGAAGAGCACCAGGCTGTACTCATATTACAAACACTCCGATTGCCTGATGATTATGCCAAAGACGTACATGAACAAAAGCGGGGAAGCATATCTCAGCGCTTTGACCAAGCATGGTGTCTTTGAAGATATTCTGGTTATCATGGATGACATAGAACTGCCGGTAGGAACCATCAGAATCAGAACCAGCGGCGGAGACGGCGGTCACAATGGCTTGAAATCCATCATTCAGAAGAAAGGCGATTCAGCTTTTCCCAGAATCAGGATAGGCATAGGAAGATCGCAGACCCTCACACCAAGGGATTATGTCCTGGATAACTTCAGCTCCGAAGAAGCTGTGAAGGTAAATGAAACCCTTGAACTGATTACAAAATGGCTTGACCTGTACATTGAACATGACATAACTTTGCTGTTGGATGAATACAGCAAATGGAAAGCAAAACCTATCCCATCAACCGATGGTGGGATCAATAGACCAAAGGAGGAAGAATGATTAAGGATTATGAATGCATGTTAATCCTTACGCCTCAGCTCACTCAGGATGAGGCAGTGAAAGAAAACGAGAAAGCCGTTTCCATATTACTGGAAAACGGCGGTGAACTCATTAAGACAGACACATGGGGAAAACGCCAGCTGGCTTACCCCATCAACAAACAGCATGAAGGGCATTACTTCATCAACTACTTCAAAATGGATGCTGAGAAGGTGAAAATCGTTCAGCGGCTTTACAACATCAGCGAAAAGTTTCTCCGTTTCATCATTATTGATCGTCATCAGAAATGAGGTCATTATGGCTGATTTAAGATTACCAAGACTCAACAAGGTTATCATCTCAGGGCGAGTCACAAATGATATTGAACTGCGTTATACCGCCAAAGGTACCCCCGTTGTCAGGTTTACCCTTGCTGTTGACAGGTCTGTGAAAGATGCAACCGGCCAGTACCAGAATCAGGCAAGTTTCATTGAAGTCGTAGCCTGGTCAAAATGGGCGGAATCCGTAAACAACAGTGCTCACAAGGGAAGCCCGCTCATCGTGGAAGGCCGCTTGGAAGCCCGCTCTTTCGTGGATTCCAATAATGTTAACCGCAAAGTTGTCGAAATCATCGCAGAATACATTCAGTTCCTTGAATCCAGGCCACGTGACGAAGGCGGACATCCCGAAGAACACGATACCGGCGTTCCCATGCCAGATGAAGAGACCTCACAACCACAAGTCACAAATGACGATGTTCCATTTTAATATAACAGGAGAAAGAAATGAACTCATTTGATAAAAGAAAGAAATTCACTAAGAAAAAATACTGTAAGTTCTGCGCTAATGCCGAGCTTGTGATAGATTATAAAAACATAGATGTAATCAGACAGTATATTTCTGATGTCGGTAAGATTGAGCCTGCACGCATAACCGGTAACTGCGCAAAACACCAGCGCCGCCTGACCAATGAGATCAAGCGCGCGCGTCAGATGGCTCTGATACCCTTCGTAATCGAATAAGCGGGAGCATTAATTATCCCGGCCTTAATCGGTTTATTAAGCATATTCTCCCCGTTTTTGGGAATGATCTTTATGATTGCATATAGTGGTAAAATCTGGCACTTGCCTGCAGGAAAGCAGGTCATCATGCTGCTGAGTTTCATGGTTGCCGTTATAGTGATGGCGTCTCTGGATGGCTCTGCAGCCGGATGGCTCAATGCAAGTGATGCGCTGGTGGCGGTAGGACTGGGAACAGCAATGTTTGTGATGCTCGTGAAGTGCAGGCTGGATATCAATCTGGCCCTATACTTGCTGCTGATATATCTGATTGGGTATTGTTTTTTCAGAAACTGGATTTTTGCAGCTCATCTGAGCGTGATTTCGCAACAGACTGCTCCGCTCTATGAAAGCTACATGAACCGGATTCCCAATCTGAAATTGACCCCGGATATAATTGCATCTGTGCAAAACATAATACTCACCTACCAGACAGCTATCTGGGGTTCTATGCATATTGCGGCAGCCTTTTTCGGATTTCTGCTGTTTAACAGGACTTCCACGCTGAAATACCCCGTCCGGTTCATTCGTCTCCCTTACCCTCTGGTATATGGGATGATACTGGCTATCGGGATGTTCCTATATCCTGCAACCAGGGTTATCGGAACTAACCTGCTGATTTGCATGAGTATGTTGTACCTGATACAGGGAACGGCTGTTCTCAGCTTTGTCTGGGGTGGTTTTTTCGCCAAGGCCAGATTACTCAGAACCATGCTGATAATGGCAATAATTCTTAACTACCCGGTTATGATACTAATCGCTCTAATCGGAGTATTAGACGTTTGGTTTAACTTTCGCAAGCTAACTTTTAAGGAGGAAATACATGAAAGTCATATTAACTGAAAACATAGAAAAAGTCGGAAACAAAGGCGACGTAATCAATGTCAAACGCGGCTATGCCCGCAATTATCTGGTCCCACGCAACTATGCTATATATGCCACCCCCATGAACCTGAAAAAGCTGGATGGTCTCAAGAAACAATTTGCTGATGAAGAAAGCAAGCGCATTGAGAAATTCAGAATCTTGGGCGAGCAGATTTCCAAGCTCAAGCTCAGCTTCATCCGCAAGGTTGACGAGCATGAAAGCATGTATGGCTCTGTCTCTGAGATGGACATTTTACATGAACTCAAAGAGAAGAATATTGACATTCCCAAAGCTGCCATAATATTGGAAAAGCATATCAAACAGCTTGGCGAGTTTGATGTTCCCGTGCATCTGCACAAAGAAGTTTCTGTGATGCTGAGCGTTTCTGTAGCCAAGGAAGCAGTCGAAAAAGCTGCCAAAACCAAAGAAGAGCCGGTTGCCGAAACCGTAGCTGCTGAAGAGCCGGTTCCCGAAGAAATTGTTGAGGAAGCCGTTGCTGAAGAAGCTGCTGTAGAAGAAGTCGTTGAAGAAAGTATAGAAGAAGTAACAGAAGAAGTAACCGAAGATAATAAATCAGAATAATGGGAGGTCCCATGAAAGATAAATGGTTTGTACTTGGAAGAATCATAGCTCTGCTGGTTTTCATCCTGGCGTTTTCCCTGATGGGGATTGCCTCCGGCAAACCTATAATGATACTTGCCTATGCCGGGTTCTTTATCGTTGTGATGCTGGTCATTTTCCTTTTTGTAAAAAAGAACCAGCGGCATTTTGAGATTATTAGCGAGAAGAGCCGGGCTATGTCCAGGATTATCGGAATTGTGATGATTCTGGCTGCAATCGCCCTGCCTGTTTTTGCAGTAGCAAATCTGCAGCTGTTTGAACTGGGCATGGAGAGTATCGGTTTGGTTACGCTGGCTCTGGTGCTGATCATTACTCTCGTACTGATAGCAGCCGTAATCCTGGCAGTCAGCCTGATAAACAAAGCAGGCGGCACCAAAGTGAACAGGATAATCGGATACCTGATTGTTATCATAGCTTCAGCCATACCTGCCCTGCTGGTGATTCCCACTGACAAGACCACCACAGGTATCGGTTCCGTTTATTATGTAGCTATGCTGGTTGCAGTCTTGAGCTGGTGGGGCCTGAGCTTATATTCCAATAAAGAATAATCATGTCATGGATTTCTCTCGGCAACGCGTGTAAAGACCTGGTCCTGAAGCTTGCCGGCGAGAAATATCGCTTTCTGGCGTTGATTGCTCTCTCCTGGCGTGAAATCGTCGGGGACATTCTGGCAGAGCGGTCAACGCCTGAAAAGTATGAGCACCATGTCTTGTTTGTCCGGGTCAGCAATCCCACCTGGATGCAGGAACTGGTCCTCATCAAACCTCAGATTATCTCACGCATGAATGACCTGCTCAAGCTGCAGGTCAACGAAATCATCTTCCTGGCAGGTAATAAATATGACAGACAGTAAAGTCCTGATTGCCCCCTCCATCCTCTCCTCCGATTTCGGAAGACTGGCAGAGGAAATGCAGGCAGTCCACCAAGCCGGGGCAGACATCCTGCACCTGGACATCATGGACGGGCATTATGTGCCCAATCTTACTTACGGATATGTGATTGCAGAAGCAGTCCGTAAAGCAACAAACCTGCCCCTGGACGCGCATCTGATGGTCACCAACCCCGGCGATTATGTGGATAGACTGGCAAAGCTGGGGATTACCTGGTTTTCCTTTCATCCTGAGACCGTTTTCCACCCTCACCGCCTGGTTTCCGCCATCAAGGAAAGCGGTATGAAAGCCGGCGTTGCCCTCAATCCCGGCACTCCTGTCGCTGTGATTGACGAGCTGCTGCCGGAGCTTGATTTCGTCCTGCTGATGAGCGTCAATCCCGGTTACTCCGGGCAAAAGTTCATCCCTTCCGTAGTCGGCAAGGTTAAGCAGTTAAAGGCAAAGCTGACTGCCCAAAACCTCTCTACTCTCATTGAAGTGGACGGTGGCGTCAATGACCGCAACGCACCGGAGCTGATAGCAGCCGGAGCGGATATCCTGGTCGCCGCCTCATACATTTTTAACCACAGCGATTATGCTGCAGCCATCAGGAGCCTGAGAGATGTTCAATAGCTTATCGGAACGGCTGGACAAGATATTCCGCAATCTCAAGGGTGTAGGTTACCTCACCGAGCAGAACGTCAAGGACACCATGCGTGAAATCCGCCTTGCTCTGCTGGAAGCGGATGTGAACTTCAAAATCGTCAAGAACTTCATCGCTGAGGTGGAAAAGCGCTCCATGGGCGTGGAAGTGATGAAGAGCCTGACCCCCGGCCAGCAGGTCATCAAGATAGTCCATGAACAGCTTATCCATCTGATGGATACCGGCGGTTTTGAACTCAAAACCTATGACAACAAACTGGTGAAAGTCATTCTGGTGGGACTTCAGGGCAGCGGCAAGACCACTGCCTGCGCCAAGCTTGCCTCCTACTACCGCAAAAAGAAAATCAAGCCCATGCTGGTTGCCTGCGACGTTTACCGTCCTGCCGCCATCCATCAGCTTCAGGTGCTGGGCAGGCAGCTGGACATTCCTGTGGTTGCCACTGAAGACAAAGACGTCATCAAAATAGCCCAGACAGCTTTGAAAGAAGCAGAACGCGACTTTACCAACCTGCTGATATTTGACACGGCAGGACGCCTGCATATCGACGAAGAGATGATGAATGAGGTGGAACGGCTTAAGGCTTTTGTAAAACCGGATTACATCTTTTTCGTGGCGGACGCCATGACCGGACAGGAAGCCGTCAATGTAGCGCAGGAATTCTATAACAAACTCGCCTTTGATGCCGTCATCCTGACCATGCTGGACGGCGATGCCAGGGGTGGAGCGGCTCTATCCATCAAAGCCGCCACCGATAAACCCGTCGCCTTTGTGGGCGTGGGTGAAAAGGTAAGCGACCTAGAGGTCTTTTATCCGGACCGCATGGCATCCCGCATATTGGGTATGGGTGATGTGCTATCCCTGATTGAAAGAGCGGAAGAGGCCTTTGATGAAGAGCAGGCAGAGAAGCTTGCCAAGAAGATGCAGAAAAACCAGTTTACCCTCAACGACTTCCTGAACCAATTGCAGAGCATCAAGAAAATGGGACCGCTGGATTCCATCCTAAAGATGATTCCCGGGCTCGGGTCCAAGCTGCCTGCGGATTTTAACGTGGACGGCAATGCCCTCAAGCATGTGGAAGCCATCATCCAGTCCATGACCCATAAGGAACGCGAAAAACCCGAGATTTTAAACGGCTCCAGACGCCTGCGCATCTCCAAAGGGTGCGGACGCAGCGTTACAGAGATAAACCGTTTGCTCCGCCAGTTTGAGGATATGAAAAAGATGATGAAAAAGATGTCCTCCGGCCAGATGCCCAAAGGCATGAAAGGCATGCCCAACCTGCCTTTCTGATTAATTTTTACCACAAAGACACAAAGTAACACCAAGGATACATAAAAGTCGTCCCTGCGAAAGCGGGGACTGCTAAAGCTGGTACTTAACTTCCCCCGTCATTCCTGCGGTGCGAGGGTCCCTCCCGTCGCAGGACGGGACAGGAATCTAATAATTTCACAACTTCAGACATTTCTTTACAAGTACTTGCCTGTTTGTTTTTACTTTGAAGAAGTACAGACCTTTTACAGCATCTTTGCCTGAGAAGCCTTTGCCATCCCAGCTTAATCGGTTAGAACCTGATTTAACATCAAACAAACCATATGACTTGACTAACTGCCCTTTTATGTTGAAAACCTGAACTTCTGCCTTACCAGTTTCTCTGGCACTAATATCCAGGTTGATGCTAGTTTCAAATGGATTAGGAAAAGCCTTTATTGATATGTTAGATACAGGTTCACAGTAATCGGAATTAGAAACTGTGCCATAGTGCAACCTTAGCAGGTAGGGCGTGTATTGATTATTACTCCGATATCTCATACCAATTGAAACGTAGCAGCTGTCCTCAGGCATATGCACCAGTTGGTTGCGGTATTCCCCGCACTTGAAACTATCCGGCAATGAGTATTGCCATAATAAATCTCCCTGTGTGTTATACTTACTGTATCGATCGTAACTCGTACTGAATAACAATCCGAACTCATCACAGCAGGAGTTTCTTGTTCCATAAAAAGGCAAATGCATCGGCGGAAAGAATTCTGTCAGTGAGTAATTATTATATAGCAAAGTGTAAGTAAGACTGTCTTGGCCTGAGTAGTACATTATCAAAGCGCTGCCATTATCCAGATACTTATATACGGTCACCTCGTATCCATGAATGGAGACTGGTAAATCAGTGACTTGCTGCCATGATCCGTACCCATTTATATCCACTACAGTAGTTCTCATCTGGAAGTTTCCATCATTAGTGTTTTTTATGTAACTGCTCTCATCCAGTTTTTGAACATATTGGTTACCATTGAAACCATAAACGACGAACGAATGCCCTAAATTAGTCCCTTCGCTATCTATCAGATACATAGCAGGCTCATAAGATTGTGCTTTCACAACAAGCCATCTGTCAGAATTGATTTGTATTAGGTTTCGAATGCCATCAATATTTATGATAGTTTCCTGGTATTGCCGAAATGATAAACCTGTTAGCTGGTTATAAAAAGCCCAGCTAAAATATGATACATAGTTGTTTCCTGCTACTTCTACTGTTTTTATATATATAAATCTGATTGTGTTATCAGGTTCCAAAGTAAATATCGGCGTTGGTATACTATAGTACCCAGCCCCCATCTCATTCATTTCGTCCTGGGTTGCGGCATAATAATCTATAACCTGGCCATATAAATCCATTATGCAGAACGCAATAGTTGTCTGTTGTGGATTGTTGTAAACGTGCATTGCCATGTAAAGATTACCGTCTGACCCCTGCTTGACTCCCCAGATGTAACAATTATCAGGCAGGAAATCCTCAATTATTTCTGCCCATTGCCCATTCAAACATACTATCAGCAACACAAAAAGTATCGCCACTAATACCCCTTTGTTACATAGAACTCCCATTTTGCCTCCCTGGTTTATTGTTCTCTATTAATACCTACTCTGCTTTCTGCATAAACTCCCTATTATTCACACCCAGGATGAAGTAAGGGTTAGCGGAATCGAAGCGTTTCATCAACACCCAATATGGCTTGTCCAGCATCATGATTTTCCGCTTGTCCTGACCGGGACCGACAGAGGTAAGACGGGCAACGATAACGGCTTCGTTTTCCACCCGGGCGCCTTTTTCATCCATGTCAAACTTGATTTTTTCCTTCATTACATCGATGAAATATTCCCTGCCGCCGATGCGGTTTTCCAGCACTTTCTGCAGCATTTCCTCATAATCCCTCTCATAAGAAAGGGACAGGGCAGGTGCCATGAAAACATCGCTGTCACCCATCAGGGTTCCCAGAGTGTATTCAGCGTTATTCTGAGCCGGTGCCAAAGCGCGCAGCTTTGCCACGATGGCGTCCGGTCTTTCCATCGGATAGCCCTTGCCCAGGAATATCTGGTCTTTGCTGTCTTTTAACTTAATGCTGACCAGGAAGTTATCCTTGTCTTTATATTCCAGGATGTAGATGTTTTTATAGGAGTTTTCGTTTGCTCCAAAGCCCTTCACCATCTGCCCGTCAAAATCAACATCCCTCTTTTCAAAGGCAATCGCATATTCGATTTCCTTCAGGAAATAGGCATAGGAGATGATGTCATAGTCGCCCAGGTCATAATCCAGGTCGTCAAACGTCTTGGAAGGGAACTTTGCCCGGCATTCTTTGTTGATTCTATCCTGCGTGGCAGGGCCAAATCCGCTTTTTACATAGTAGCTGGCTTCGTCCAAATCCGCGGTGGAGATGACGGGATTGTTCAGCATTTCCAGCATCGCCAGGGTCTGCTTATTATCCGTTCTCAGGCGGATGGGCTCTTTGACGATATTGTCTGTCAGTTCGTTCCAGGCAAGGTTCATTGCTCCACCCCAGATATAATTGCCCTTGTAATCGCTGCCGGTGTAATTAAAGTTATCCTGGGCAACTTTCCGGTTTAGGACTGAGGGTCTCTCCGCTGTTTTGTTCTTACAGCAGGCTACAGACATAAAAGCGACAGAACCAAGCGCAGCCAGGCACAATACTGTCAAAAGCCGTCCCGGATTGATTTGAATGAATCTCACTTTCTTTTCTCCTGTTTATTTTTAATACATTGTTACACAGCTAAAACCTCAGGCATTTCTGAGTGACGCGCTGTGAGCCGGATTTCGCCTTTATCAGGTAAAGTCCCGGCGCAACGCTGTCTCCCAGGTTATCCCTGCCATCCCAGTTTTGCAGGTTTTCGCCGGACTTAGCATAAAAACGTTCCAGCCTGCGAACCAACTGACCCTTGATGTTGTAAATGTCAATCTCCACCTTTTGCGATTGCCTGGCATTCAGGGCAATCATCACATCACTGCGGAAGGGATTGGGGTAAACCGTGATTGCCAATCCGGAAACAGGTGGAGCGACATTGTCATCATTTGCCGTAAGGTTATAGGGCAGTTTGATGAAATAGGGACTGAACATGGAAACCATGTATTCCCAGTCAACCCCCAGGAAGCGCAAACCGATGGCGATATAACAGCTATCGGAGGGCACATTGATGACCTGATAATCGCTTCTGGGTGCCCAAAAGCTATCCGGCAAAGCATATTCCCACTCCAGATTACCGGCAATATCATACTTTCTGAAATAGTCATTACCCGGCTGACTAAACAGAAATCCGTTCAGGTCGCAGCTGGCCGTAGGATTATGCCAAAGGGATAGATAGGATTGTTCAAACAACTGAGTCAGGGTATTATCATAATATTCAAAAACGAAGTTTTCCCCCGAGCAGTAATCATATGCCACAATCGCTCTGTCGTCTGTGTAATAATCACCGAGATAGACGTGTGATATGTGAGGTGGATTACCACCCGCGCCATCCTGATATTGCCAGATTTGCTCTCCGTTTTGGTCAAACACCACAGCTTTCATCATCAAATCAGAAAACTGATGCGCCATCAATATCCTGTCATCAGAAATCCGTTTTACCCATCTTGGGTTAAAGTATTGTCCCCAGTACTGATAACTCCAGAGGGAATCACCCGCAGCGTTCACGCAAACAGCTGTTGCATCACTGCCATTTCTTTTTGTGATAATCCATCTGTCATTATTAATCCTGACCACATCTGTAAAATAGCCTGTTATTGAACCCTGTAGCGTATAACCGGTGGTGAAGGAAAAGCCCTCTCCCGGCTGGTAGCGGCACCATTTGAAACGAGTGGCATAGACGCCGTTGGAGTCGTATTCCGCCCGGTAATAAGGTATGCGAAAGGAGTTATCCGGGTCCAGGCAGAATACATGATACGCTTCCCACCCTATCCCCTGGCATTCAGATTCATCCGGTGTGTAGTAATGAACCACATCGCCCTCAGGATTGACTATGCCGAAACTGATATAATGGAAAGGTAACGTATCAACACCCTGCGGGACATTGCACACCATATAGAGATTGCCGTCCGAACCTTGCTTGACCTGATCCGGTAGCCCGCTATCCGGCAGGAAGCTTTCGGTAATCTCCGCTCCCTGTCCGCCCAGATTTGCCCACAATAGCGTCCCGAATAATACAGCGGTTAAAACTGATTTGAAATGTCTTGCCTGCATCATCCCCTCCCTCTGGGTTGTAATCCTTGGAATGCAAACATTTTTCTTAAAACCGTTATCCTGTTTTCTGTCAAGTAATATCCTTCTCATCCGGCAGACAGATTTTCCTTTCCCCAATCCCGCCCCTCCCCTATCTGCACCATGATATCCACCCGATATCCACACGGAGTCCTGTCGGATTTCACCCGACTGGATACCGACTGGATACCGACAGGATTCCGATTGGATATTAACTTGCCATTAAGGAGGAAGTATGTGACGGGGTTGCTGAGATTCACCTGCATTTAGCAGACGGGACAAGAAAAGCTTGACATTTGCTCAGTTATTAAAATATATCAATTCAGCATTCAAAGAAGGAAGGTTTTATGTGTAAGAAGCTTTTTTATGGCGTGGCTATCCTATTGCTGCTGCTGACTTTGTCCTGCGACAAAAACACCAAACCGGAAGGCGACTATGTCCTGATTCGCAATCTCACCAATGGAAATGCAACCCTCACATTTTCCGGCGCGGGTTCCGTAACCCTGGAAGCTCATTCCGAGCACAAATGGTATTACGCGGACAACAGCAAGGCGGATAACACTGATTCGCTCTCATTCACTTACATAGGGGACTATCTGATGCCCAATATCAGGGTGGTCCACCTCACCAAAGGTGAAGCTGCTGTCACAGAACTGGCTGCCGACTGCTGCCGTTTGAGAATAGCGAACCAGTCAAATGCCATAGTGTCTGCAACGGTTTCCCTGAACGGGGAGCAGCTCAATACGCTCCAGGTAACCGCCAACGAATCCTCCTACCTGAAACTGGGTCAGTTTGCCGCAGAAGACAGCGTAACAGTCAACTATGAAGGCAGATATGTCTTTGCCGGCTCTGAGAAGCTTCCCCTCGTCCTTGATGCCACCGTCACCTGTTCCGTAATGCCTGATGCCGGCTCACTGGAAGTGATTAATTCATCATCCGGAACGATTTACGGGGTGTATTTCCGGCCCACCGGCTCAACCGATATGGGCAGTAATATGATAAATATGCCCTTGTGGCTGGGTGACTACCGCATCATCAAAATGCTGCCCCAAAGCGGGACGGTAATTGTCAATATCGGCTCTACATACTTTCAGGAATTCTTCAATTCAGTGATTCAGGTGAACCAGACCCTGTCCATAGTGGTCAACAACTGACATAGCGGGAGATATTTAGCAGAAATCACCTGCAGATTTGGGGAGATCCCTGTCCCGAGCAAGGCTGATTAAAACTGGTAGCCCAGTGAGAGAGTCAGAGCGCTGAGTTTTGAGTTTTTCTTGTCAGGGTAGGTGGTGAACTCCGTAACGCCGGCGGAATAGCGCAATTCCAGCATAAAAACATCACTCAGGAAACCTGTCCTGACCAGGTCGCTTACCTGCCAGCCGATTGCCACTACATAGAACAAAGACACGTCTTTGATATAGTTCTTCACTGTTTCAAGGCGGGTAGTGTTTTTGCTGTGGTCCAGGGTAAATTCATCATAAACGGGATTGAGGATATAAAGTATTTCCAGCGCAGTCCGCATGTCGTCAAACTGCTGTGAGAGCCCGGTGGTTTTACCTATCGCAAGATTCAGGGACGGTCCTGCCAGCAGATAGGTATTGGTTCTGATTCCCTGCTTTGCCTTGCTGTTTTCATCATACTTCTGGAATTCCAGCAACAACGGTATTTGTATATAGTCCAGCGATGTCTGCGTGTAAGCACCCGCGAATTTTGCCGATGCCAGGTTAGAGATGTAGGCAAGGTCGTTTCCATAGTCAGAAAAGACCTCATCGTCAACGTGGTAGAAATGTGAAGTTACGGATGCATCACTGCCATAACTGACCCTGAAATCATGCCTTTGCCAGTTCAGTTCACCCACCAGGTTCACCCTGTTCTCCCCATACTCATCCTGAGCCACATTTTTTGCCAGGTTTACCCGCATGTATGCCCCGAAGCCATAGCTGAACTTATCGGTTTTTTTTCCGTCGGCGCTAACGGCGACAAACAGTTTGGTCAAAATGGTGTCTGCCGGAATGTAATCCTCCGGAATATCGGAAAAGCTGTAATATGTCATGTCCCTACGGGCAGAATACTTTGCCTGAAAGTCCCCTTTTGTGACAAAGGCCTTGCCACCTGCTAACCTGAATCCATATTCGAACCCATGGACAGCGCAGGAAAGCAACAAAAAGAACAAAATCACCCAAACCGCTTTGTGGAAAATGCTTGCAGACGCACACTTTTGCATGTCTCTTCTCCTCCTGATAACTGAATGCTACATAGTGCTGCGGCAGATTCGGAAACCGATGACGGGATTGTTGTCATTGGCGCTGTAATCCCTTCTGTAGCTAACTACGCAACTGTAATCATGGCTGTTGTAGCCACCGCCTCTACCGACCAGGTCAGTGGAGGACGCATGGTCCCAGCACCACTCCCAGACATTGCCCGTCATGTCATTGAGCCCAAGCTCGTTGGGAAACTTGGTCCCAATCAGTTTGGGTCCGTAGGGGCTGTTATTTCCCAGATACCATGCCACATTATCGATATTGCTGCTGCCGCTGTAAGCATAATTGTGGGTATTTCTCCCGCCTCTGGCAGCATATTCCCATTCGGCTTCAGCAGGTAACCTGTAGCCATTGGCAGGTGTGTAGTGCACATTAACCAGATTCCACAGGCTGGTATCCCAGCCGTCTGGCCAGTTATCCGGATTTGTACCCGAACTGCCATAACTGTAACAGGGGTTGTACCCTTCCAGGATGCTGCGCCTGTTGCAATATTCAATGGCATTGAACCAATTCACGCTGTGCACCGGATAATTCGACCCGATGCTGTAACCGGAGGAGGGATTTTCCTGCATGATATACTGATAGCTTATCTGGGAGATTTCATATTTGCTGATGTAAAAGGATGCTACAGTCAGACCGGAAGAGAAGATGCCGTCCGGCGGATAGATGGTTCCGCCCGGCACAAAAATCATTTCGCTGTGGGGCGGCTGTCCCAGAATGGTATAGGAAGCTGCAGCCGTCGGGCTTGGCAGCATATCTGTTTTGAATGCTTTCGCTTTGAGTACTTTGTTTGAGCCGACATAAACCGGATAGTCATAAAGAGTGGAGGAGGCAGTGGGCTCTGTGCCGTCAGTAGTATAGCGGATGATTGCCCCATAGGTATCGCAGGAGATGTGAACAAGCTGTGCATTCACGTACATGCCGGAAGGCGGACTAAACACCGGCATGGCGACAGTCGGCAGCAGCAGTATATAAGTGGAGGTAGCGATGCAGCTGTCCCGCCAGTCAACCTTGTACGCTTTGGCTTTGATGTTTTCTGACTGTGATATGTGGATGGGGGCAGTGTAGTCCTGAGATTGGATGGTAGGGTCACTGCCGTCCAGAGTGTATTTGATAATCACATTATCAAGCGAACAGCTTATTGTGATGTCCTGCTCAGTATTATATGTCCCTTCCTGCGGCTCAAACTGCAGGGTCGGGATGATTCCGTTCACGACAAAATGCGCCGAGGCTATGTTGCTGGCTGACCAGCCATCCCGAAATGCCTTGCTCTTCAGGGTCAAGGCGGTATAGAGCGGTATTCTGATAGGTTCGGTATAAAGGGTGGAATTCTCTGTCGGCTCTGTTCCGTCAGTCGTATAACGTATTTCTGAGTTTTCGGTTGCACAGAAAATCGTTACGTTTTGCACGTTCTGGAAAGTACCACCCCCGGGGTTGTAAGACGGAGTGGCGCATTTGTTGACTTGGGTGGAGTTGCTGCATCCCGCGAGAAACATGATAGAAATTACTGCTATAGCCGGTACAAGCTTTTTCATATAACCCTCGATTCCTACATTCGATGATAAATATATTAAATAATTGCCGTGAATCCTGTCAATTAAATATTTGTTAATCTGCAGTGTTGTATGGTCCGGATTGAGTTGTAAAAGGGCTTTGAGCTTTCTCTAATAGGTCAGATATCTATCAGTTCGGTATGGATATACTGGTGGGCAACCAGTAGCCTGACATCGCAATTTATGGACTGCAGGAAATCCAGCATGGTTTTTTCCGCCAGGTCCGGCAGGTTGTTCACTTCGCTGAGGTGAGCCAGGATGAGGGTTTTCAGTCCGCTGTGCATGACCTGGCTGATTACACCCACGGCGTCCAGATTGGAAAGATGCCCGTGGTTGCTCATGATGCGCTGCTTCAGGTTCCAGTCATAGGGTCCTTCCAGCAGCATTTTTTTGTCGTGGTTGCTCTCCAGTATAAGGGTGGAGCAATTGCTCAGGTGAGTGGTGAGCAGGCGTGACTGATAGCCGACATCGGTGGCAACCGCCAGTTTCCGGTCCGGCTGTTCAGCGTGGGTAATGGTAAAATTGCAGCTGTCTATGGCGTCGTGCGGTGAGGAGAAGGGGTGGATTACCAAATCCCGGATGGCAAAGCTCTCCCCCGCTGTGATGAAGACAATGCGGTCCTGCATGTTGCCCAGGCGGTGACGGCAGGCCTGATAGGTGTCCCGTGTGAGGTAAACGGGGATTTTCAGATGGCGGGATACGGCTCCCACTCCACTGATATGGTCGCCATGCTCATGGCTGACCAGGATGCCTTCCAGCCTGGATTTATCAATGTTCAGATTTTCCAGGGCTTCCCAGACGCGCCGCGCAGCAATGCCGGCATCCACCAGCAAAGCGGTTTGGCCAGAGCGGACCAGCACGCAGTTTCCCTTGCTGCCGGAGGCAAGCACAGCCGTCTGGAACATGGCTTAACCTTTATAGTTGTAGTAGTAGCGGTTGTTCAGCCGGTCAAACTCCGACCATTCTGAATCCGCCGGAGTCAGCTCCATCAGCTGCTGTACGCCGATGGTCTGGGCATCGAGATTGTCGGCAAGATGCAGAGCCAGCGCTTCAATGGTCTGGGGCAGGCGGACAGAGCCCTTTTCATATTCGCCGTGATGGGCAAGTATCATGTGACGCACCAGCATCAGCAGTTCGGACGGGAAATTGTTGATTTGCGCCGCTTTGCTGCAGACAATCTGGTCGGCAATGGTCAGGTGTCCCACCAACCGTCCCAGAGTGGTGAATTCAATGGCAGGGGCCTGTTCATATTCGTAAACCTTGCCAAAGTCGTGAAGGAGTGCGCCGGTCATCAGCAGGTCGTGGTCAACGGTGTAAAAGCGGCTGATATAATCGCACAGGCGAGCCACGGAGACAGTGTGCTCCAGCAGGCCGTGTATGTAATTGTGGTGCCAGGACTTGGCAGCGGGTGAATAGGAGAATTTGGAAAAGAATTCCCTGTCGTCAAAGATGGCTTTCAGGAGCTGTTTCAGGTTCGGGTTTCCGATGCTCTCCAGATAGCCGAAAAACTCGTCAGCAAGCTTGGAAGGGTCCTGCCGGCTCTTGGCAAGGAAGTCGTTCAGGTCATACTCGGATTTGTCAGCCAGGCGTATCTTGCTGATGGAAAGCTGGGTCTGCCCCTTGTAGTTGGTGACCATGGCGGCTACCTTCACCACATCGCCTTCCTCAAAGTTTTCCGCTTCCTTCTGGGCGTTGTTCCAGACGTTGGCACTTACGCTGCCGCTTTTGTCCTGCAGGCGGATTCTGAGATAATAGCCCTGCTTGCCTTCGCGGAGTTCCTTTTCGGCGGCAAGGTAAAATCCCTGGATTTCCTTGCCTGTAAACTGGGAGAGTTCTTTCACTTCAATGCGGTCCATTGCTTGTCCTTTATCAGTAAACTATGAATTTGCGGGTTTGGGTAATGACTTGTCCGGGACGGGATTTGTCCCTAATGACGAATTTTATCAGGTATAGCCCGGAAACCCTGATATTGCTGATGGAAATGTCATTGCCTGCCTTGAGGTCCCCGAGGGTGCCATGACCTGCCAACTGACCCTTGATGTTATAGATTTTGTATTCCACGGCGGTCTTCTGCCCTGTGCCCGTCAGGCTGAGGTTCAAACTGCCTCCGGCTTTGACGGGATTGGGAGAAAGGGTCAGGGTCAGCGGTATCAAAGGGGTCGTGTAATCCTCACTGGAAACAATCTGGCTGAGGGATGCCATCCCTGAAAAGATAATCTGTTTATTTGTATGGTGCTGTATCCAGTAAATCAGGTCATAATCAGTCAGCAAACTGTCCAGACCCAGGTCAGCTACATTGACGGAAAACTGCTTGAGCCAGGATTGACCCTGAGGTATCGCTGTGCTAATCGTATCCTGGTAAGCTCCCCATCTGCTGAAGACATACCTGTCTGCGCCAAAGAGCGGTTCTTTTTTGCATAAAGCCGCATAGAACCTGGACTGGCGGAGCAGGGTCGGCTCTATGTTGTCGCTGAAGACATAGGTATCAGGATTGCGCAGAGTGAGACGAACCTGAATGTTGCTATAGGGACTGGGAAGCAGCAGAGACATGTCATTCTGGGTCAAAAAAGTCTTTTGCAGGTTAAGGTCTGCAATGGCAGAGGAATATCGGTCATCATAGAGACCGGGGATAAACCCTGTAATAATCTCGTCTCCGCCCAGGACTGTCATCGGCTGTCCTGAGAAACCATACCAATTTTGTCTTTGGACAGCCCCCTGATGATAATAGGGGTCTGTAACTACGGGAAAGTAATTAAGGGGCCGGATTGTCTCTCCGTTAATCCCATCCTGCAATACCAGGAAGTTCTGCGCCTGGTCTGTCCTGACAAAGTTTTCCACTACCTTAAATGGAATGTTCTGGTTAAAGGCGTTGTAATAACGGGTTTTAACGTTGTTAAACAAGGTATCTGCCGCATCGTACTCAGAGTGAAGCACAGCCCTTACTTTTAGCTGGGTGGGGCTGTCGGGCAGATTAACTGCATACTGCTGGTAATCCGGGTCGTCATAGGTAATGGTAACAGAGCCAAGGGGCGGAATCTGGCGGTTAATCTGGATGGTGTCCTGCCGGGCAAATTCTGGATTGGGACTGGTAATCGTCATATCCAGATATGCGGAAGATACGACCTGTGAAGAATTGTTGATAACAGTAAACTCGGGATAAACCGACCTGCCGGGTATCATGCCCGGTTTCAGGTCAAAGGCATATAGCTCCAAATCCGTTCCGCTCAGGTTAAAACTGCCCACCGCAGTGAACAAAAATTCGCTGTAAATCCCGGCGGTGTACATATTCTGGAAATACTCCACCGGCATGTTTGTGTTCCAGAAATAGCTGTGGGTGCCTCCACCCGCAGATGCCGATATATAAGGTCCGGCAACAGAAGTGCTGCAGGTGACAACCACCCAGCAGGTATCTACCGTAACCGGTTCCACCAGCAGAAACTCAATCCAGTCGGACACAGTGCCGACCACTGTATTGGCAATGATAATACCAGGGGCTACGCCTCCGTTGGAATGAACGGCAACCGATATATTGGTGATGGGATTGGGAGTTATGGGCAGATAGGCTCTGACCTTGCTGAGCACAAACTGCGCATTGCCATAGGTGGGGTAAACACTGGAGAAATCGAAACGAACAGCCCATTTGTGGGTGCCATACCAATGCTGGTCGTCCGTGTTTCTGTGATAGTGGAAATCCCTGTCCCTGGTAATATCTTCGGGTGAGGTAACCTCACGTCCGCTACCCTGTACAAACTCTATGGCATGGATGCCGGAAAGGACCGCTGTCAGTAAAAGTACTGACAGGAGCGCTTTGATACAAGCCTTACGATTCATGTCTCATCCTGCTCATCAATTCCCTGCCTGTTTTTATGTCTGCCCTGATGGCGGCTTTGAGTTCTTCCACGCTGCCGAATTTCCTTTCTTCCCTGATGCGCTCAAGCAAATCCAGCTCGATGCGCGTATCATAGATATCGCCGTTAAAATCAAGGATGTGGGTTTCTATCTCTATCTGTGCCATATTTTTCAAGGTCGGGCTGATGCCGATATTTGTCAATCCAAAATAGTGCCTGCCCTGCAGAGTCAGGGAGCTAAGGTAAATGCCGTTGGCAGGCACAAGCTGTTCATTGTCAGCCAGGCTGAGGTTTATGGTCGGGAATCCAATCGTCTTGCCAATCCTCTGCCCATAGGTCACGGTTCCATACAGTCTGTAGGGTTTTCCCAGCATAGCGTTGGCAGCGGCAAGATTACCATTAATCAGGTTCCTGCGGATAAGCGAACTGCTGATGATATCTTCTCCGTAATGGACAGGTGCAACCTGCAGGGTTTCGTAGCCATATTCCCGCTCATGTTTTTGCAGGAATTCCGCGTTGCCTTCGCGCTGGTAGCCGAAGTGGGAATCATAGCCAAACACAATGAGTCTGGGATGGAAATATCCTGCAATCACATCCCGGAGGAAATCCGGTGCGCTTGTATGAGCCGATTCAGCCGTAAAATTCAGGTAGTGTACATGGCTGATACCCTGCTCTTCAAACATCTTCTTCTTTTCCAGACGCGGGGTCAGGATGGGAACGGGATGCTGGAAATGTACATAATGCCCGGGATGCTCCAGATAACTGATTACCACCGGAGTAACGCCGATTTCGTCCGCCTTGCGGACCAGTTCCAGCATCACCTTTCTGTGACCCAGGTGCATGCCGTCAAAGTTGCCCATGGTCAGTGCGCAATCCCGATAATCTGGTACGGGTTCTTCAAACCATTTAATCATAGATTCACTTTAGGATAAAGCCTGTTTTCCCTGCGTGAAGCGATTCCCCTGCATTCGGTGCCTTGGTCCAGGACGACAACCGTTTCATCGTTATCGCCCGGGCAGGCAATGCTATTGCCGTTTCGGATACGCAGAAATTCCTCATCCGTCAGGGTAATGCTCGCAACATCGGGTAGGATGTCAAGCACGGAAAGCAGTTTTGCGGAAATCGTCTCAGTTGTGATGTCTGCCAGCTGATTCGCCTTATCAAGGGTAACTTTGCCAATCGCAGTTCTCCTCAGTATTGCAGTATAACCCGTAGTGCCAAGGTATTGTGCAATCCACCGGCTGAGACTCCTGATATAGGTGCCCTTGGAAACCTTGCAGTGATAGGCAAGTTCGGGCCAGACATAGGACAAAACCATAAACGAATAGATGCGGGAATCCCGCTCCGGCAGTTCAAAATCCTCATCCGCTCTTGCCCTTGCATAGGCTCTTTTACCGTCCACTTTGATGGCGGAGTGGATGGGTGGTCTCAGCTTGTCTATCCTGAGAACGTCCTTCGCAAGGGACGCCATTTTCTCAATCTGGATTGCGGCATCCGGCTCTTCGGTAATGATGCCTTCCGGGTCTCCTGTCGTGCTGGATTTTCCCAGCAGCAGGGTTGCCTGATATTCCTTGTCGGCATCATCCAGCAGTGGAAGCAGGCGGGTGTATTTATTGACTGCCATTAGCATCAGTCCAGTGGCAAAGGGGTCCAGCGTTCCGGCATGACCAAAGGTGCGGATGCCGGTCTGACGGCGCAATTGCCTGATAACGTCAAAGGAAGTGATGCCTGCCGGCTTGTCCACCAGCAGGAAACCTGAAAGCTGTTTTACATCCATAACCGCAGTCTATTGAGCCAGGCGCTCTGCATTGTGAAGCTCGTCCAGGGTTATCCTCTTGACTTCAGGGAGCGAACCTTTCATCATACAGCCTGAAGCCTGCAGGTGACCGCCGCCGCCATACTTTATGGCAATGCTGTTGACATTGTAAATCTTGGAGCGCATGCTCAGACGGTACAACCCGACGCTTTCCTCCCGGAAATAGACCACCGAATCCACTCCCTTAAGGTCCTGGACCCAGCGGGTCAGGTTGGAAGTCGCCTCTTTATCCAGATTGTTCATCTCCAGCATATCAAGACTGCTGTCCACAAACAGGATATGTCCTTTATCGTGGAGTTCTATGGTTGATAGGACCTGTCCCAGCAGACGCATCTCAACCGGAGTGCGTGAAGTCATGTAGAGCCGGTATAGTTCGGAAGGATTAATGCCATAGCCACAGGTTTCAGCTGCCAGCTCAAAGGCATGGCTGTCCGTGTTGGCGTTCACAAAGTTGTTCGTATCGTTGAGCAGCGTGGTATAAAGGCAGTTCCCGACATAGATTTTATCTTCGCTTTTAAGTTGCCGGATTTCATCCCTGAACATCTCATGAAGCATCCAGCCCGTGCTTACGGCTTTGGGCTCTATCCAGCAGCAGGTGCAGTCTATCAGGTCGTTCCTGACCTCGTGATGGTCTATCACAAAGACATGCCGGGCCTGGCTGACCATCTCCAACCTGGCGTCCAGGCGGGTGGAATCATGCAAATCTATCATAAAGACCAGGTCATACCGCATCTTTCCGTCATAAGGCTTCACATGGTCAAACACCTGCAGGAAGCTGTATCTTTCCAGACTCAGGTCATCTGTGACGATATCAACTTCATATCCCTGATGCTGCAAAATCCTTTTTAACGCCAGACACGAGCACAGTCCGTCCCCATCGGGATTGACATGGGTAGTAAGGCACACGGTGCGGGCCTGGCTGATTTCCTCAAGCAACGTCTGGGCGCATTGCTTTGCCTTTGATAAATTAATCATCTTTACAACCTCTGTTTTCCTGTAATCCTAACCTGCCTGATACGGGAGGGTATCGGAAGCAAAGTTCACGATGAGTTCCCGCATTGTTCTCTTATCAAGCAGGAAAGCAACCAAAGAGAAAGATAAATTCATAAAAAAAGGGCAGCGCTTCCACTGCCCGTAAGATTGAATTTGTCAGGATTATAAATCCTCTTCATCATCGGTGTCATCGATATCGTCAAAGTCGTCATCTTCGTCGTCAAACTCGAAGACCTCGTCGTCATCCAGGTAATCGTCAATATCGATATCCGGGTCATAATCGTCCTCGTCATTATAGTCGTCTTTAACGGAAGCCAGCAAGGCATCGACGCGCGCTGCCCTTTCTTCGGTCTCATCGTAAAAGAAGGTGATTTCCGGAATGGTTCTCATAAGTTTTGCTCCTGCGATTTGTTTTTTGAAAAATCCTGATGCTATATACAGCTTTTCCTTGATTTCATCATGGGAAAGCGGGTTGTTGTAATGGGTAAAATATGCCTTGGCATAGTTCAGGTCCTTGGAGATAATCACGTCGGATATGATTACCCAGTCCAGCTTGGGGTCGTTCAGTTTGGTACTCAGGGAATGGTTGAGTATCTTCTTGATTTCGTTTTGCAGACGTTCCAGCCGGAATGATTTCATCTATATCCTCAGGTCAGCTTCTTTTCTATCTGCTGCACCGTGTAGCACTCGACCACGTCATTCTCGCGGATATCGTTGTAGCCATCTATGGTGAGGCCGCAATCCGTGCCTGCCTGCACTTCCTTGACATCGTTCTGGTAATGCTTCAGCGAGCCAAGCTTGCCTTCATATATCAGGACGTCGTTGCGGAACAGGCGGATTTTGCAACTGCGCTGAATAGTGCCCTTCTCGACATAACAGCCGGCAATGGTGCCCAGCTTCTTGATTTTGAAAAGCTGACGGATAACAACGCTGCCCAGTATCTTTTCCTCGAATTCAGGTTTCAGCAGACCCTCAAGGCCGGCTTTCACATCGTCTATGGCGTTGTAGATGACCTGGTAGGTCTTTATCTCCACCCGTTCGTCTTCCGCCATTTTCTTTGCCTGCTGGTTTGCCCTGACATGGAAACCGATAATGATGGCATTGGAGGCAGAGGCAAGCGAGACATCAGCTTCGTTGATTCCGCCCACGCTCTTGTGAATGATATGCACCATCACTTCCTGGTTGGACAGCTTCTGGAAAGAATCTGCCAAAGCTTCCACGGAACCGTCCGTGTCGGCTTTGATAATCAGGTTCAGTTCCGTAATCTCTTCTTCCTTGATGCGGGCAAAGATATTCTGCAGAGAAGCCTTGTTCTGGTATTTCTCGCGTTCCAGGCGAATCTGCTGACGCTCGGAACTGATGGAACGGGCTGTTTTCTCGTTTTCCACCTGGTTCAGGACGTCACCGGCTTTGGGAACTTCATTCAGGCCGAATATGCGCGCTACGTCAGACGGGAAGAGCTCTTTGATTTCTCCGCCGCGCTCGTTTTCCATCTTGCGGATTCTGCCATACGTGGCTCCGCAGACAATGATATCGCCTTTTTTCAGATGCCCTTCACGCACCAGGACCGTCACAATCGCACCCATCCTGGCGTCTTTTTCGGATTCAATCACCACAGCTTCCGCCGGAACTTCCATCCTGGCTGTCAGCTCTTTCATCTCCGCCGTAAGCAGAATCAGCTCAATAAGATTGAGGATGCCTTCGCCCGTGACAGTGGAAGTTTTAGTCCACGGCACTTCGCCGCCATACTGTTCAAGGAATACGCCATGGTCCAGCAGTTGCGCAATGACTTTATCCATATTGGCATCCGGCAGGTCAACCTTGTTGATGGCAATTATCATCGGCACGCCGGCAGCTTTGGCATGGTCAATCGCTTCCACGGTCTGGGGTTTCATGCCTTCAGTCGCTGCCACCACTATGATGGCAATGTCGGTAACATTGGCTCCGCGGGAACGCATGGCTGTGAAAGCCTCGTGCCCCGGGGTGTCCAGGAAGGTGATTTTATGCTTGTTAACCTCTATCTGGTAAGCGCCGATGTGCTGGGTGATTCCGCCCGATTCGCCGGCAACAATGTTTGTGCTTCTGATATAGTCCAGAATGGAGGTCTTGCCATGGTCCACATGTCCCATGATTGTCACCACGGGTGGCCTGTGAATCTTCTCCACATCGGAGTACTGCTCTTTTTCCTTAACGAGGATATCAGCGCCGAACTCATCTTCAAACTTGAATTCAAAGCTGAACTCGTCACATATCATTTCCAGGGAATCCTTGTCCAAACGCTGATTCATCGTTACCAGCTGTCCCATCATGAAAAACTTGGTGATGATTTCAGAGGGTGAAACGTCCATAATCTTGGCAAGCTCGCTGACAGAAGTGTATTCCCTGATGACTATTTCGTTGGAAGTGCGGTCTATAACCTGTTGGGCTTCTCTGTGATACTTTTTCTTTTTCTGGGTTTTGGATAAGGTCATGCGGATGTTGCGGGAGATTTCCGCCTCTTCCATTTCGGAAGGTTCCACTGTGACAAGCTTACCCTTCTTTACCATCTCCAGCTGGGCTTTGCGGTGCTTGCTTTTTTCTCCCAGTTCTTCGTGGCTGATTTTGATTTTGCCAAACTTTTTGACTTCGCCTTCTTTGGGGGCAGAAGCTGGCGCAGCGCCGGCAGCAGGCTTGCGGGGAGGAGTGGAAACCCCTTCTCCCGGTTTGCGTGGCTGGTATCCGGGACGTTGCCTCTGGTCTCTTGGCTGGAAAGTGCCGGGTCTGCTGTCGCGGGCTCCTGGTCCGGACTGCTGATTATAAGGAGGTCTGCTTTCACGCGGACCCTGGCTATACTGCGGTCTGTCTCCGGGTCTGCTTTCCCTGGTTCCGGGACCTGTCTGAGGTCTGTCACCGGTTCTGGGGGGACCGCTATAAGGCCTTTGGGGCCTGTCTCTGTATTGTCCCCTGTCCTGGCCTGTCGAGGCCCTGGGTGCTGGCTGATGCTGTTTAAACGGCACCCTGATATCTTTGGGAGCCAAGTCTTCTTTCTGACGCCCGGGAACGGCATGCGATGTTACATTGATGTCGGTTTTGGCTACTGGCTCTTCTTCAACCTGAATTGGTTCAGCAACTTCTTCCGGCTGTTCAACTGGTTCCGGTACCGGCGGATGAGTGGCAGCTTCGGCATCGTGCCTGGCTTTGGCGGCTGCCTGGTGCTTCATCTCTATAAAGTGCTTCCTGTCTTTCTCGGCTTTCTTTTCAGCATCAATCTGCTCATTGTACTTTCTGCGGATTTTGTTTGCAATATCGTCTTCAATGAAACTCATATGGCTTTTGGTTACTACGCCCAAAGCCGTAAGATGAGTCTTCAGCGCCATTGTGCTGATTTTAAGCTCTTTCGCCAATTCGTGAACGCGAATCAAAGTTCCTCCATCCATACTCATTGCTCGATATAGCTAAGTATTTTTTTGGCAAAGTTATTGTCAAGGATACCGATGATGCCTGTAAACGGCAGCCCCAGAGCTGCGCTCAGTTCTTCCTGCGTTCCGAATGTTTGCAGGGAACACGTGGAACCTGTTAAATTAATGACATTCATTATCTTATCCTTCGTATTATCTGATGTATCGGTAGTCACAAGCAGGAGTTTTACCTTGCCGTGCATGACTTCCTTTTTACATACTTCAAAACCGTGTATCAGCTTGCCGGCCTTGCGGGCAAACTGCAGCAACGTCAAAACCTTGACGTCCTTATCGACTTCAGGCAATTCCGCTTTACTGAAATAATGTTTCTTGCTGCTCATTTCTTTTTCTGCGCTTTCTGCCTGGCAGAGCCTGTTTTCTTCAGATGCCTGGCAAGCCATTTATCCATCAGGGCAAGGCATTGTTCGCCGTGGCAGACATATTTCTTCCGGTTTTGCACAGCTCTGTTTATATCAAAGACCAGGTCATTGCCCAGCAGGTAAAAACCCAGAAGAGCATCCTGGCTGTCTTTATTCCTGCAGATTACACAGGTTCTCTGCGGAGAATGTCCCGCGTTACTGCTTCTATTGGGCATCAGAATAACCGCGCCGCCTCTTTGAGTTTTTCAGCCGTTTTTTGTCCGATGCCTTCCAGGTTGCACAGTTCGTCCACGGAAGCGGCATAAACGTCTTCCACAGAAGTGTATCCGTGTTTCCTGAGTATCTCTTCTATCTTGGCGTTGACACCGTCCAGCTCTTTGATATGGCTGATGGTGCGACGTTCCTTAGCCATTTTTTCCTCGTATTCTTCCTGGGTATAGATGTCAAGCTTGAAACCGCACAGCTTGGCAGCCAGCTTCACATTCTTGCCCTGCTTGCCGATGGCGGTTACCTTGTCTTCTTCGGAGACGATAATCGCAGCGGTTTTACCTCTTTCGATAATCACCCTTTTGATGGTGTCAATGCCGAGTGCGTGCGCAATCATGGTTTCGTTATCATCGCTGTGAACCACGATGTCAATCTGCTCGCCGTGCAATTCCTTGCGGATGACGTCTATCTTGGTGCCCTTGCTGCCTACACAGCAGGAAATCGGGTCCAGTTTCGGGTCATTGCTTTCCAGTTCCAGCTTGGTGCGGACTCCGGGCTCGCGCACTATTTTACGGATTTTCAGCACGCCGTGGTATATCTCCGGAATCTCCGCTTCAAACAGCTTCTTGACGAATTCGGGGTTGGTCCTGGACAGGATGATGGCAACGTTGTTATCCTTGGCACGGATATTGACCACGTATGCCTTTATCATATCATTTATCTTGTAAAACTCGTTGTCTATCTGCTCGTCCGGCGGCAGCAAAGCTTCATTGAATCCGATATCCACTTTGTATCCTGCGACGTCGTCGATGCTTTTGATTCTGCCTGTGACAATCGTGTGTTTCTGCTTGTCGAAATCTGTCTTGATGCGTTCCTGTTCCAGGAAGCGGATTTTATCCAGGATGATTTTCTGGGCAGTCTTGATGATTTTGGGTTCAAACTCACTCAGCGCCATCTCGCGTTTATATTGCTCGCCCAGCTTGACAAACTTGCCGAAAATCTGTTTGGCATCCAGCAGGTTCACTTCATCCAGGTTTTTTTCCAGTTCCACAATCGTGCACATAAAGCTCACGCGAATAGAGCCGGTGCTCTGGTTAACATTCACTTCCAGCGTGTTTTCAGGGTTCATTCTCTTGCTCAGGGTCGAGGTGATGGAATCCAGGATAATGGTCTGGATTTCGTCTTTATCAAGCTGCTTGATTGCAGCCAGCTTGATTACCGCGTCAAGGATATTGGCGCTCATAACTGCTCCCTTGTCTTGAGATTGGAAAAACAGGTCCTTGCTTTATGGATGGCGGAAAGCGGGATTTCCACCAGTTCCTCTTTGTCTTTTATCACTATGGTATCGGGATTGACTTCCTGAAGCCAGCCCTTGGTGGTCAGGCGGGTATTGTCCTTGTCCCAGGTAACTTCCACCAGTTCGTTGATAGCGCTCAGGTAATGCATCTTAAGCTTCAGAGGGCGTTCAATCCCCGGTGAGGACACTTCCAGATAATATCTGTCCGCAATAAAATCCAGCAAATCCAGCTCTTCGCTGAGGCGTCTGCTGAAGAGAGCGCACTCGTCCAGGTTGACTCCACCGATTTTGGTGAGGAAGACAACCAATACTTTGCCTTTTCCTGTGGTCTTCTCCTCTATGTCATAGATTGCCAGATGCATATCTGCCGCAATCTTTTTGCCGAGTTCTTCCACTTTGGAACGGTACTTTTCCATTTTTTGTTACCTGCATTTAATTTCTAAGCTTTCATAAGCCATTGTTTTGATAATAAAAATGCTGACATTTCTGTCAGCTAAAACACGAAAGTCATTAATTTTCCCATCCCCTTTTACGTCAAGCATTTTATCTGCCCTGTACTGTAAAGGCTTCAGACCACTGCCTGACTTATCCGGAAACAGGATTTTTCTGCCCTTTGGATACCTCCTGCCCAATCCTTCCCTGCCATCCACCTGACATCCTCCTGGGCTCACCCCAGGAGGACCCCAGGTGGACCCCAGGTGGCAAGCAGGCAGGAAAAGGGATTTTGATAAATCTCTTGACTACTTGCGATATTGCGAAAAGCTCTATTCAAATAGAAAAAACGATGGGAGATATACAGATGGAAAAGCACCAACTCAACACTTTTTTGAATGCAGACCTGCGGGACAAGGTCGTCCTGGTCAGGGTTGACCACAACGTTGTAAAAAAAGGTAAAGTCAAGGACAGCATGCGGATTGACGCCACCATACCCACCATTCTGCATATCTACAGGAAAGGCGGCAAGCCCATCCTGATGTCGCATGTGGGCAGGCCTTATGACAAAAAGACGGGAACTTACACAATCTCGGAAGACGAAGCCGTGCAGCCCATCGTGGAATATCTGCAGCACAAGCTGGAACTCACGATTGAAGTGCCAAAGCTGCGCACCACGCAGTCAGACGGCATTACGGACCTGAACGACATCATGCCCTATGTGGCAAAGCTCAAAAAAGGCGAAATCCAGATGCTCTACCTGCCCAACACCCGCTGGTTCAACGGCGAGGAGACCAAGAACGAAGCATCCGAAACGCTGGCTCTGGAGCTTTCCCGCTTTGCCGATATCTTTATCAACGACGCCTTCGGTTCCTGGCAGCCGCACGTGAGCACCTACACCCTCACCCAGTATAAACCATCCTATGCCGGACTGCTGATGGAAAAGGAAGTGAAACATCTGGAGCAGGTGTTTGAGCCACAGCGTCCGCTGGTTTCAGTAGTGGCCGGCTCCAAGTTTGACACCAAAATCGGACCCCTTACATCCTTAATCAAAATGAGCGACAAACTGGTGCTGGGCGGAGTGCTCTACAATGCCTACCTGGCTGCCAAATATGGACTTACCATAGCGGGGCTGAGCGAGGAAGACGTCAATCTGGCGCGCAAGTTCATCCAGGATTCAGGCCAGCACATCAACAAGATTGTGGAAATGCCCTATATCGTGGAATCAGATTCCTTTGAGGAAGTCTCTTCAGGCAGTTTCCGCACCCATAAGGTAAGTGATTTGCCATCCGGAACCACCCTGAACTATGTCCTTGATGCCGGAATGGAATGTTATGAGGATGAGGCCATTAAAGCAGTGTTCAACGGGGCGGGCACCATCTTTGTGAATGCAGTGATGGGCTATACCACTCTCTTTAAGGACGGCACCAAAGGGATGTATTCGCTGATAGACAGCAACAAAACTGCCATAAAGCTGTTCGGGGGCGGAGACACCATCCAGGATTTCAAGGACTTGCTTCCGGGCATATGGATGAAAGCTGCCAATGACAAGAGCTACTATTTCTTCACAGGCGGCGGAGCTATCCTGGACGCCATTGAACAGGGCAGTCCCTATGCCATGAAGACGGTGCAAGCGCTCCTGCGTAAATAGCTGTTGCAGAAAAAACGCACAGAACTCTGAATATAGAGCAAAAGAAAAAGGGTAAGCGCACGGCCTACCCTTTTATTTATATGGGGAATCGTATATTAAGGAACTATGTTGTAAATCAGCAATCCCCGGTCTCTGCCCAGCACCAGCGCTTTGCCGTTGTGGAACATGACGTTGTTGGCATAGCCGCAGGATGTGATATTGTCCAGCAGAACGGGATTGGCGGGATTGGTCACGTCAAACAGGTAAACACCCCCACCGCCTGAACTGACGATGGCATAGTTGTTCCAGACATCAAGGTTGGTCGCATATCCGGTGGTGTCATAACTGCCGACCCTGACAGGATTGGCAGGATTGGAAACATCCACAATCTGCAGTCCGGACTGACGGCAGGCAACATAGGCATAGTTTCCGACGACTTTCACTTTCTGGGCTTCTCCGGGCAGGTCAACTGAGCCGACTATTGCTCCGGAACGGTTATAAATCATCATACCCCTCTGCTCGATGGCAGTGTAGATGTGTTGGCTGGTCATAAAAGCACCGCGGCAGGTGGAGGGATTTTCAATCGGCATAGTGATGGCAAAATAGGGAGGCAGACCGGCAATATGGGTTCCGAACTTTCCGTAATTTGCCCTTCTGCCGGCTGTGAAAAGTCCTTCATAGGTAAACTGGCTGCCGGGGTCATTGATTTTCTGGAACATCATGGAACTGATGTCCTGGGTAGCACCTGTCACCCTGTCAACCACGACCAGCGAATCAGGATTGGTGCTGTCTACCACCATTATCAGGTCAGAGCCGTCCGTTTCGTTAAAAAACACCCTCTTAAGGTCGCCGTCCACAGAAACCCTGCGTACTTTCACAAGTGTTATGGTATCTCCGTCCGAACTGACAATTTCCGTGAGCCATTGACGGCTGAAGTTGTTCAGGTTAATGACGGAAAGTCCACCCTGGTCTTCGGAGACATATACTCTTGATTCATACGCATCCAAATCCAAAGGATTGCCAACCAACGGGACTGCCCATTCCAGCTGCAGCACGTTCTTCTGGTTCCACTCCGTGCTTTTCTTTGCACAGCTGAACAAGGCTATAACTATTATTGTCAATACGATAAGTCGTTTCAGCATGTCTTTCCTCCTGCTTGGAAACAATCTTTATTACTATTCTGTTTTTATCAAGTGCAATTATCATTCCTACCCGCTTTTTTTCTGATTTTGTTTATCTGCCGGGTCAAAAACCGCTCCCGGCATTTTTCGTTTGACAGTTTATCTGTTTTCCTGCCTTAGTTATGTGAATAAAAGTAATGATAACAGCAGAGGAAACCCTTATGAGGAAGATAGACTTGCGCACAGAGATAAACAGGATAACCGATTTTATCCGTAACTATGTAAAATCAAGCGGATTGGAGAACGTGGTCATCGGCCTTTCCGGGGGGATTGATTCATCCCTGTCTGCGGCTTTGGCAGTGCAAGCGCTTGGGAAGGAGCATGTTTTCGGTGTCATGATGCCCTGGAAAAACAGCAGTCCAGAAAGCTTCAATGATGCCCTGCTCCTGGCGAAACAGCTGGAAATCCATCATGAAAAGATAGATATTACGCCCATGGTGGAGGCATATTTCAGCGCTTACCAGCCCGATGCGGATGCCCTGAGGCTTGGCAACTGGATGGCGCGCACCCGTATGTGTGTCCTGTATGATTTATCGGCAAAATACCGCGGCCTCGTGGTGGGAACCTCCAACCATACAGAGCTTATGGTAGGTTATTTCACCCAGCACGGTGACGGCGCCTGCGCCTTTGAACCCATCGGACATCTCTATAAGACAGAAGTGTGGCAGATGGCTGAGATACTAGGCATTCCGGACAAGATAATCCGCAAAGTGCCTACCGCAGACCTTTGGGCAGACCAAACCGACGAGGGTGAACTGGGATTGTATTATCACCAATTGGACGAGATATTGTATTCATTGACCGAGGGAAAGCTATCCAAAGCAGCAATCGTCCGCTCTGGTTTTACCGCTGAACAGGTGGACAGGGTGATTCACCTGATGGACCGCAGTGGGTTCAAGCGCCAGCTGCCGCCCCTGATAACTGATTAAAGGATTGTTATGTTTGACTGGTTTAAAAAAGAAAGATGCAAAAACTGCCGGGAAGAAAGGGCAGTCCGCTACTGCCTGCGCAAGAACAGGGATATAGGCTGGAAATGCTGCAACGGTTACCGCGTGGACTCCAAATGCCCGGAAGCCTGCCAATACACTCCCCGCAAGAGTGAAACCGCCTCTCCCCTGCCTCAGATAAAGTCTGATTCCAGAACGGAGTTCCTGGATTTCCTGGACCGCTATCTCCAGCTTTGGATTTACAGCCAGGCAGAGGCATTGGACGGCAAGTCGCCCCTGGAGCTTTCCCACAACCCGGAAGGAAGGGAAAGGCTAAAGGATTGGCTGAGCACCTTTGCTTATCCCGACCCGGGTGTCCTGTCCATCCTTAACAGCAAGTTAAACCTGGACCTGGCTATTCCTGCGGAAACCCCTGCCAATCCCGAAACCATCGCAAAGCAGTACCTCGACGCCGTGATAGAGCAGGACTGGGACAAGGTAATCGCTTTTCACCTGGTATCCAAAGACTGCCGGGAAGATGTATTGGAATCCCTTGTCAAAGAACTCGCTTCCCATCAAACCCTGAAGAAAACCCGGCAGTGGGAAACAGTCAATGCCGGCTTTACGGAAGACCACAAGCAGGCATTTGTCTTTTGCGAACTCAATGGCATTGAGAACTGGACCTTCATCTTTGTCGCATTTGACGGAAGCTGGCATCTCTACCAGACCATCCACGGCACTTTGCAGGACTATTATGCGCAGAAAGCCCTGTTCAAGGATATCGCCCTGCACATCAGCAAAAAAGACGACAACTCTGCTTACAGCCTGATTTCCCAGGCAGAGAAGAGATATCCCCTCTGCGCTGATATCCGGTACTATTACGGACTCTACTTCCTGCTTCTGGGCAGACCGGAAGACGCCAAAAACAGCTACCTGAAAGCAATCGCCCTGGAGCCGAACTGGCAGGAGCCACGTTTCCAGCTTGGCATGCTCCATCTGAACGACAGGGACTATGAATCCGCCCTTGCCATCTTCCTGCGACTGGCGGAGCAGAATCCCGATGACTTCAATGTCAAGAACAACCTGGGCGTCTGCTATATGGCGCTGAACCAGCAGGATAAAGCCAAACAGGTCTGGCAGGATGCCCTGAAGGTGAGCCCCACCGCTGAACTGATAAAACAGAATCTGGAACATCTGGATAATGGATAAACACCTGATTTATATGCAGCGCGCGATGGAACTGGCAGAGCAGGCGCGCGGCAAATGCTCCCCCAATCCCTTTGTCGGGGCTGTCATAGTGAAGGACAACCGCATTATCGGAGAGGGCTACACCCTGTCCTACGGTTCTGACCATGCTGAGGTGCAGGCCATCAAGCACTGCCGTGAAAGCTGTAAAGGCGCTGAAATCTACGTAACCCTGGAGCCCTGTTCCCACGTCGGGAAAACCCCTCCCTGCGCCAAAGCCATCATCGCCTCAGGTATCAAAGCCGTTTACATCGGTATTTCCGACCCCAATCCCCTGGTGGCGGGCAAAGGCATCCAAATGCTGAAGGAAGCGGGTATATGGGTGGAGACCGGCTTTCTGGCAGATAAAATCACCCGCCAGCTCGAGTATTATCTCACCTATGTCACCAGACACAGGCCTTTCGTCATTCTCAAGACGGCCGTTTCCCTGGATGGCAGGATTGCCGCGCCGGACTGCTCCTCCCGTTGGATTACCTGTGAGCAGTCGCGCCAAAAAGTGCACGAAATGCGCCAGGAAGCGGATGCCGTCATTACAGGAATCGGCACTGTGCTCAAGGACGACCCGCTGCTCAATGTCCGCCTGGAAAATCCTTACAAGCAACCCCTGCGCGTGATTCTGGACACAAACCTCGCCCTGCCTTTGGACAGCAGGATAGCCCTGTCTGCCACAGAGCTCAAGACCCTTGTTTTCACCGGGAAGCTTACCTCCACTTCTGCCAGGGAAGAGCAGCTCAACGCCTTGGGGATAGAAGTCTGTCGGGTTAATTCCGACGGCAGTTGGCTCAATCCTGCCGAAGTGCTGGCAGAGCTATATAAGAGAAAAATCCAGGTCGTAATGATAGAAGCCGGCAGCCGGGTCAACACCTGCTTCCTGCAAGCCCGCCTTGCGGACAAACTCGCCATGTTTATCGCGCCCAAGCTTTTGGGAGGCAACAACCTTGCCTGGAATGATATTTCCGTTGACAACCTCGGGCAAGCGCTGAACCTGAAAGATATTGAATACTGTCCCAGCGGTACGGACATCCTGCTGACCGCCTATCTATAAGTTAATATTTTCGAAATCAGAAGGAGAAAAACATGCTGAAGCAACTGGTGAAAAAGAACAGAAGCTACCGCCGTTTTGACGGAACGGTCAGGATTACCAAGACCCAGATAAACAAAATGCTGGAGCTCGCCCGTCTCTGCCCCAGCGCCGCAAACCTCCAGCAACTCCGTTTTTTCTACTCCATTACCGGGAAAACCAACGACATCATCTATTCCCATCTCTCCTGGGCTGCCTACCTGAAGGACTGGCACGGTCCCAAGCATGGCGAAACCCCCACCGGCTATATCCTGATTTTAGGACCGTCCAAGGTCAGCAAACACCTGCTGATTGACGTCGGCATCGTTGCCCAGACCATCCTGCTGGGAGCCACAGAACTGGGCCTGGGCGGCTGTCAGATTGCCTCTGTCAATAAAACAGAACTGCACAAAGCCCTCTCCCTGCCAAAAGACCTGGAAATCCTCCTTGCCCTTGCCATCGGCAAACCGGTGGAACAGGTTGTGATTGAGAAGGTTATCGACCCTGACGACATCGAATACTGGCGCGATGAATTTGAGGTCCACCACGTGCCTAAGCGCGCCCTCAAAGACCTGATTGTCAACAAAAAGGAGCTTTAATGCCAAGGTATGCAGCATATTGCGGACTCTATTGCGGTGCCTGCTGCAGTATGATAATCCACGAAAAACAGGCAGGTGAAGAGTCTGCCCTTCAAATGGAAACCCCACAAGGCGAACAGCCCTGTGCCGGATGCGATGCCCCCTATCAGCAGAACTGCGAATTCATCGTCTGCAACAAAAACCATGGCACCGAGTCCTGCGCCTTTTGCCCGGAGTACCCCTGCGAACGGATTATTGCCTTTAGCCATGAGGAATGGGAGCATCACGAGGTGGTGCTGAACAACCTCAACCGCATCAAGGAAGTTGGAATCGAGCAGTGGCTTCAGGAACAGAAAGAATATTGGAAATGCCCCTCCTGCGGGTTCCGCACCCAGTGGTACCAGAAGCAATGCCCCCACTGCAACGCAGAAATAACCAACTATAAGTAGATACCCGGCTCAGGCGAAGACGCCAATACCCTCCTTTAGCCCCAATACCTGACCGACCCGGTCTTCCCGCGCATCCTCCCCCTGCTCCCACCTTGCTTGTGTGTCAATGTCCTGTCAAAATCCAGTCGGTATCCAGTCGGTATCCAGTCGGGTGAAATCCGACTGGATATCGACAGGATTACGACTGGATATCAATCTGCCATTAGGGGTGAAGCATGGGACAATTCTTCCGGTTTTAGCCGTCGGATAAGTTCAGACAACACTATGAAAATAGTGCCGTTAGCTGATGTGTCACTTTACAGGTGGTGTTTATAAGGGGGAAAGGTCACTGGCTATTTATATATTATAAGCTTATCTGTATCTATTAGGTGGTCTCCTTCATAAACTTTGTATAGATACAGACCTGACCCTACACCTTTCCCATGTCTATCACTAAGGTCCCATAAAACTTTACTGCCGCTTGGGATATTCAAAGTTTTAATCAACTGCCCCTTGAGATTGTAAATCTTAACATCTATTTGGTGAAGAGTGCTTATATTCGCTTCAAAGCTAACAAAGCTTTTGCATGGATTGGGAAATGCTTTCACCAGACAACTCTCCGGGGTGATAATATCCTCATTCACTGATACCGGATTATCCCCAAAATTACCATTGCCGTCATTGAACAATATGCTTATCTTTGTTCCTCTCCCTATAAAATAATCGCCACATATAAGGTCTATGGTATTATTGTCATCTAAATACTCACCTTTGACAAACGTGTTATCCCATACCCCAAACTCCATGATCTGCGGCTCGCTGAAAGTACAATCTTGCTGGTTATAGACAAAATAAAGGTTTCTCCACCAAGGATCTTCAGGTATAAGCATTAAATAGACCAGGTCCGGATATCCGTCTCCATTGAAGTCAGATATATTCACTATGTTTGCTGCATCAGGAAAGGTATATTCTTCTGAATCGGTATATGATCCATCTCCATTATTCAGTTTAATTTTATAAGGAGCGGGAAAACCTGCAAAACCGGTATACTTGTGTAATAGAATATCATTGAAACCGTCATTGTTGAAGTCTTTGATGAAACAAAAGCTAAAATACAAATTCCCCTGAGTACTGTCTATCAATGTCTCTTGGTATAGGTTCTGAACTTTATGATATTGATACACTCCTGTGGTTGTGCATAAAATTACTTCACACCAATTGTCAGCATCCATTTGCCCGACGGCATAGGTTGTGATTCGCCTGTCAGTTGTAGTAACGTAACTATCGGTAAATATACCTTGTCCGTTATTCCTGCAAATACCAAAGCTACCCCCATCGGAGGGATAATTTCGCTTACAGAATACTGCATCCATATCACCATCAGTGTCGGCATCAATCAGGGTAATATATTCGTATGGGAAATTGGTAAAGTTGTGGATAATCGTATAATCAGCTGTGATAATGCCATTTACATTGGCATAATACAGTGCCTTGGGTTCGTTGTTGATGCGACCTTGGGTTATTAATTCAGGCTTGTTATCCCCAATTATATCAACAAATCTGAACAGTTTCATCAAATCATAAACCGGATAATCCACTCTTGAGAAATTACAAAAGCCATCATTGTAGAAAACCAGTATCGTATCAACGCCTGTAACCGGACATCCCAATACAATATCCTTGTCCCCATCCAAATCAAAATCCACTATATCAGCATGTGAGGTTGAAATGGGAACATCGAATTCGAGGCAATACAAGCCGATAGTAAAAATCGTAAATACAGCTATTAAGAATAAATTCTTCATATTCTGTGTAACCTTAACCTAAATGACCTTTCCCCATCATATACACCACCTGTAAAGTGACACATCAGCTATCGACATTATTTTCATAGTGTTGTCTGAACTTCTCGGCGTCATGTTCTGCATAAATTTGTTAGGCCGGACCTTGTTATAAAACTCTTTTCTCTCCCCAATCCCATGCCTGGCTTCAGTTAGAGTGGTAAACGCATTTAAGTCAAGACATTCTTTTTTGAACTTGCCATTCAAGCTCTCCACAAAAGCATCTATGCTTTTTCTCGGTAACCCGAGTTATAATCGGCTCAGTATTATAGGGGGAAACAAAAGAATTAATAATTA
>DIKQ01000007.1 GCA_002424605.1 Cloacimonetes bacterium UBA5614
CCCTTTACTGTAAAAAACAAAAAGCCCGGATGATTTTTATCTTGACAACAATATGATGGATAATAGAGTTAAGATAAAGAAACAAAAGATGTTAGTTGTGGGATTCGGACAATCAACCGAATGACTCATAATTTCTACTGATTTCAGTAAGCAAACTATGGGAGGATACGATGAAAAACTCAAAGTTACTGCTTTTCATATTTATCATTTTTGTGCTTCTGCAATCCTGCAGCAAAAAAACGACGGAAGTTGAAACATGTGCCCAGCCTGTTTTCAGTCCTGCAGGTGGAGCATACTTATCAACACAAAATGTTACCATAACATCCACAATTGGTTCTACCATATACTATACGCTGGATGGAACCAATCCTACATCAGGCTCATTATTATACGGAGATCCCATACCTATTACGGAAACGGCAACGATAAAAGCAAAAGCTTACATTACCGGCATGACAGCAAGCGACATTGCCACAGCGACCTATTCAATTGTAGAGTCACCTCAAATGGTCTATATCCCTGGTGGGACCTTTACCATGGGAAACGCCAGAGACGGGTGGTACCCTGAGGAGCTTCCTACCCACACGGTTACCCTAAACTCATTTTATATGGGCGAATATGAGGTAACGCAGATGGAATGGCAGGCGGTGATGGGAGCATGGGATCCCAATCTGAATGGCTTGACTGAATATTGCGGAGTTGGGGATAACTATCCAATATACACTGTCAGTTGGTATTCTATCATCAAGTATTGCAACCTGCTCAGCATGGCAGAGAGTAAAACACCGGTCTATACTATCAGCGGTTCAACCAATCCTGCGAATTGGGGAGCGGTGCCAACAGACAATAATACCACCTGGAATGCTGTTATCTGCAACTGGAATGCCAATGGCTACAGGTTACCTACGGAAGCCGAATGGGAATATGCTGCCAGAGGAGGGACCAACACTCCCGATTATCTGTATTCCGGAAGTGATGACTTCGATGCCGTGGCTTGGTGTTATGAAAATAATACGCCATACGGCACCAAGCCTGTGGGTTGCAAAGCTCCAAATGGTTTGGGGCTGTATGACATGAGTGGCAATGTTTATGAATCATGCTGGGACTGGTATTAATACAGTTTTTACAGCGTTAGCCCGGTAAACAATCCAACCGGTCCGAGCAGCGGTTACAGACGCATTTTGCGTGGCGGCTGGTGGGGCTGCGGTGCTGGTAGCAGCCGTGTTACTCACCGCGACTACATAGACCCGTACTTCAGCACCAAGGTAGCCGGGTTCCGGTTAGTCAGGGCTAATTAAATTGAACCCTTGGACACTTGATTCCTTGGTCTTTGGTCTTATGTAGGTACAGGCGTCCTCGCCTGTACAGGAGGTACTCAACACTCCGATGTTGAGTTATTGGGAACAACAATTCAAACAACTGCCGTTTAACGAGCCACAACAACAACCCATTTAACAGCAACAACAACGGGTTCCGTATAGTCAATGCTATTTTTATGTGCCGGAACGGATAAGACATGGCTGTTTTATCAGCGTGCATACATTAGCTCAGTTTCATATTCTGATACAGATTGTATCAAATGAATAGCTCTAAGCGAGTAGCAAGTTCGAAAACCTGAAATTGTCTTAGAATAGATAGCAAGACATTATGATAACACACAGGATTCAGACTATCATGCTCCGATTTTAGACTCTGTTCTGAGTGATACTCTTTCTCTCATCGGCATATACGACATTCTGGCGCTGTTATGCCGATTGCAGTCAATTCAATGTAAACAGAGAGTTCCAAATATATTCCCGAACTAGTGTCCCAAATCAGTCCCAAAAAAATCCCAACATCGGTGTGACACGCTGACCCTATATAACAGTTTTGGGTGAATCTTGTTATTGAATCGGCGGATAATCCGGAAATGGAAAGGATGAAACAGGCAGGGAAAGACGGGGGAAAAAGGAGATTGACAGCAGTAACGGTGTGGCGATATGATGCGATAGTGGGATTTTGCCTGCAAAAACCCTATCCGGACTGCCCGATTATGGCAGAAAGATGAAAGAGGGAGAAAGGATTATGCGTTTCTGGACAATTCTGTTTTTACTGTTCCCTATAATGATGTGCGCCCAATCTGTGGCGGGAGAATGGACTTTTGATAACGCTCAGGACCTGCTGAATGCCACCATAGGTAACGACCTGGTTCTGGTGGGCAGTCATACCGCAGTGCCGGGCCCCGATACGGAAAACGGGGCGGTCAACATCGGCGTGGGCAGTCATTACCGGGCGGATCACGGTATTCCTGCCAATGGCGGTGGGACGATGGTGAACGAATATTCCCTCGTGATTGATTTCAAGGTCAATACGCTGGGCCAGTGGTACACTTTCTTCCAGACCAATCCTTCCAACACCAATGACGGGGACGGCTTCATAAACCCCTCCGGTCAGATTGGAGTGGCGCAGACGGGATATTCCGCTTACACGATAAATGCCGGCGAATGGTACCGGCTGGTAATTGCGGCAGACCTGGGAAGCACCTATAAGTATTATCTGGACGGACAACTGGTGCAGGATGGCGGTCTGCAGGCAGTGGACGGAAGGTTTTCGCTCTATCCGGCAAATCCGGGTCAACCGCTCCTGCTGTTTGCGGATGATAACAGCGAGGACAATCCCATCAACATAGCCCATGCGGCGATTTACAACGGCTGTCTGAATGCGTCGCAGGTCTCAATGCTGGGAGGTTATGGACACGTCATCATCCCTCCCACAGCGGAAATGATGCCATTCCTGCAGATTGCTGCACCCTATTCCGTCTATATAAGCTGGCACGGCGCATCCGCAGAAGAATCACGCGTCACTTTCGGAACCACTCCGCAGATGACGCAAACCCTGAACGGCACGGTTTATGACTTTAATTCCACCACCCGCTGGCATACGGTGCATCTGCCAAATATCATGCCAAATACCGAATATTACTACCAGTGCCACACCGGAACACAATCATCGGCGGTGAACAGATTCCGCACCCCTCCTGCGGTGGGTTATCACTCCGGGCATTTTCGTTTCCTGATAATGGGGGACAGCCAGTCCAACTTCGGGGTGAGTTCATCCATAGTAACGCGTGTGGTGGAAAAATTGACGGAGCTATATGGACCGGATTGGCATAACGAAGTTCAACTGCTCTGCCATGTAGGCGACACGGTGGGCAACGGATTGATTCTTTCGTCCTTTGCCAGCGAGTTCTTTATCCCGTTCAGTCCGCTTTCCGGCAGGATTCCGATAATGGTCTCCATCGGCAATCACGAGATGGAAAGCCCTTATTATTACCAGTATCATAATTATTCAAACATCGGCGGCAGTGAAGGCGAGAAATATTACTCCTTTGACCTGGCAACCATGCGCTTTGTCTTTCTCAATCCCAATATCAGCACATCAACGCAGACCATCTGGCTGGGAAACGTTTTGCAGAATGCAGTCACCGACGATAACCTGGACTGGATTTTCACCTTTTCCCATATGCCGGCCTGGAGCGAACTCTGGCCGGACGGCAACAATTCCTGGGCGCAAAACACGGTGCTGCCGGCTTTGACTGCCAACGCCAAAGCAGTGATGCTGGCTGGGGGCCATTCGCATAACTATGAACGCGGATTTTCACCCTCTGGCAAAGTAACCACCCTGATAACCGGCGGTGCAGGCGGAACTTTGGACAGATGGGGGATGTATGCCAATCAGCAGGATTATCCCAACACGGTAATCTCGCGGGATGTCTATAACTGGGTGCTGGTGGATGTGGACCTGCTGAATCAGACCTATCAGGCAACGGTTTACAGCATGGGACACCCGGACAGGCCGGCAGTGAACGAAATCATTGACAGCTGGTCTGTCAGGCAACCGCTTCTGAATGACAGCTATACCGGCATTGCCTCAGCCACGGCGGCAACCGGAGGACTGATGCGGTTGGTGGGCTGGCAGTTACCCTATGTTGAGTTACCGGTCAGTACAACATTTGAATTGGCATCCGATTCTCTGTTTAGCAGCATCATTCATACCGCCACACGGCACAACACCAATGTTTACGGTGATTCAGGCAGTCCCTTCTGGGCTCCGGTTGACCTGAATGCAGGCATTGACCTGATGCGATATTCCGTTCCATCAGGGGTCTTGCAGACAGGAAACCGTTACTGGTGGAGAATCCGTTCCAGGGACAGGGACCTGGATTGGGAGGTGTATCCGCAAGCAGGTTCTTTTATAATGGAGCACAGTCCTGTGGCAGCGGACTTTTTCATAGACAGACCTTACGGGGATTACCTGTATATTGTGAACACACCCATCAGGTTTGTGGAAACATCAGTGGGGGAAGCCACCAGTTATGCCTGGGATTTTGATTCAGACGGCACTGTGGACAGCACGCAGAGAGACCCCGTCTGGGTTTACAATGAATGCGGAGTGTTTGAGGTGACTCTGAATATTACGATAAACGGGCAGATATATTCCGTTACAAAAGAAGTTTATATTGTGCTGGACATTGCCAATGATGACCCCTCAGCTCTTATGCCAGTAGCCCCGGTAAGCCTTTACCCCAATCCCTGCAGGGATTATCTGGTACTGTCATCAAAAAACGATGCACTTCTCAGTAATGTGAAACTCTATAACCTGAAAGGACAACTGGTGAAAACAGAGACGATTTCCGAAAGGAACGGCAGGGATGTACGGCTCGTCTGGTCAGCAGACCTTGCCCCGGGTGTTTACCTGGCAAAGTATTCTTTTATCCATAATGGCAGAAAGCTGTCTGGAACCAGAAAAATCCTGGTCAGGTAAATACTGTAGATACCATTTACAGCAAATAGATAGAAAAAGAGACCGTCCATTGGGACGGTCTCTTTATATAGGCAATATTCAATTCCTGACTGCCACTATCCTGTAAAATCCCCAGGGGCGCATATAGGCAACCGGGTCATTGTAACCTGTCTGTGGAGCAGGGACATAAGCCAGCAGTGAATAAGAGGTGAAATCCACACTTTCTGAGAAGAATACATTATAACCGGTGGGATTGCCGGTCGAAGCGTTCCAGGAAATGGCAACTGAGCCGTTCGAGGCATTGTAGGACACAGCCACATTGTCGGGAGTGGAAGGCGGTGCCGGAATTACTAAACTGAATACATTGTTGCTTACATCCAGGGCATAGCTATCCAGCGTATCCACAATTCTTACCAGGCATTGGGTGGAGGTGGTGGAAGGAGTATTCCAAGCATAACTTTGCGCAGAAGCTGCAACTGTGGCGATATAATTCCAGGAGGAGCCGTTATTCAGTGAGTAGTACAGCATCACATCGGGGTGCAGCAGGTTGTGTGTCCAGGTAATGTTGTAGGTGCTGTCAATAACCCAGTTTTCTCCGCCATTGGGACTGACAACAGTAATCAGGGGACTGACAGGAGCAGTAATAGAAAAGAGATTGCTGGAAACGGCATAGTTGGGTGAAACGCTGTCTGTCAGGCGTACCCGGCAGGATGAGGTCGGGTAGTTTGGCACAATCCAGCCGTAGGAGTTGGTGCCGGATACCGTATTCAAGACACCACCGTTAATCCAGGTAACGCCGGCATTGAGTGAGTAGTGGAATGTGACAGTTGTACCGGCTCCTGTATAGTTCCAGACGATATTCTGTAAACTTCCGCCTGCCCAGCTTGCTCCTGAAACCGGAGAAGTAATCGTGATGGGTACCCTGACGGTCAAAGTTACGGAAACATTAAAGGCGGAGTTGGCGGGGTCATTGGAAGTGCCGTTAATAGTGGCATTGTAGGTTCCGGGGGACATCCCGGCTGAGTTAAAACCAATGGTGATATTCTGGGAAGCTCCACCGGCAACGATGGAATTGCTGGCCGAGCTGCCGCCATTAATAGTTAGCCAGGAAGGGCTTCCGGCAATCACCAGACCATAGTTGAGAGTCATATTTCCGCTGTTGGAAACGGTGAGTGACTGGTTATTGGTTTGTCCGGGTGCCAGGTTTGCCGTAAAAGTGGTGGCAGACAAGCCGATGGTGGGCTTGCCGCCTTGTCCTGTGACAGAAACAGTCCGGCTTGCCCCGTCAGCGTTATGGGTGATTGTAATCGTCCCATTATATGCCTGAACGGCAGTGGGCGCAAAAGTCACGGTAAAAGAGGAAGAGCCACCTTCCGCAATGGTGTATGGCAGCGTGTTCCGCGTGACAGCGGTTCTGGAAGCTGATACCACCTCAGTTTGTGCCGGTCTTTCGGAGGCTCTGCCAGCCAGCGCTACTGTATAACCCGCAGGTGTCGTAATGTTCCCTGAAAGGTTTCCGGTTCCGGGATTGGAGATTGTAAAGCTGTTTGAAGTGGTAGTATTTATCAGTACTGTGCCATAGGACAGCGTGGTGGGTGTAACGTTTATCTCGGGTACTTCCGGCACGTCAGAGAAAAATGTTATCTGGATATTTGGACGGTATGTCGAAGTGGAACCTCCGGTAAACACGTCTGTCTGGTCAGATTCATCAGCTCGGACATATCGGTAGCCGTTTGTAACTGTAGTGTACTGGGTTGTACCGCTTTGTGTCCATGCGCCAATGTCTCCAAAAGCTGTATCTATAACAATATTATCCGTTCCATTCCAGACAAAAGGTGTGCTGAGAGTCAGCATGTTCCATCCAGTGGAGATTGGCTGATAGGAAACGGTTGTCCATACTGTAGTCATACCCGATGCTGGAATCCAATTGGACACATTAGAAGCAGTAGTGTGATTCATCCGTATGAGATAATTAGGCATTGCCAGAGTCGGAAGTCCGGTGATGTTAAAGCCAAGCTCAGTTATCGTTACAGGTCCGATAACCCCGGCAGCGTTCAATTCTACTGCAGTATACACCGCCTGACCATGTAAGCTTTCATAATATACATTGATAGGGCATGCGATTGTGGTACCATTGCTGGAAGTTCCCGATCCAATGATAGCGGAAGTAACATTAGCAGGGGTTGCCTGAACGGTTGGAGTGGGGTCGGATTCACCTCCGGAATAAACTGCTTTGAGGTAATAGCTATATGTGGTCCCGTTCACTACTGCATTATCTGTATAGCTAAGCCCTGTAACGGTTGTCAATAGCGAACTGTTTTTGAAGATCTTGTAACCGGTTGGTGTTCCGGAAGCAGGTGCCTGCCAGGTCAGATTAACAAATCCATTTCCGGGCGAAGCAGTAAAGTTTTGGGGTGGTTGATATGGATTGGGCGGATTATGGGGAGGAAAGATGATGTGGTCCACCCAGGCACAGTCACTGCCTGAGCTTACAGAGCTATCCTTGGAATAGGTCCATTTGAATTCACGATTGCCGGCAGAAACAGCATAGGACTGAAACGACCAGGAACCAGTACCTGACCAGGATCCCTGCTCTACATTATCTATGTAAAACTTCAGGAAATCATAATTAGATTCGGAAGAAATACTCTGATAGAAGGAAATGGTTCCACTGGAAGTGATATTGAGGGTTACAGCCATTGTGCTGGCCTGGTTATGTGTAATGGTTCCCGATTTTGCCGCGTAGGTTCCGGAAAAGGCAGATGCTGATTGCACAGTCCATGGGGCAGTTCCACTTTGGACCCAGGGATATGCGCTGAAGTTCCCGGTTTCAAATCCTTCGTTGGCAGGTGCAAGCAGGATTACTGTTATGCTGCTGGATGCCATGTTGCTTTCGTTATCATATGCCTTGGCAGTGATTGTATGGCTGCCGCCGGTCGCTCCTGTTGTATTCCAGTTCCAGCTATACGGACTCGAATAATCAGTATAGGAGGGGGTTCCGGCTCCATCCAGGTAAAACTCCACTCTTTGGATAGTGCCATTGGAATCTGTGGCGGTAACATTAACTGTGATAGTGGAACCCAGATTGTGGGTAGAGCCGTTGGCAGGAGCGGTTATAGTGCAGGAAGGCATGCCCGGTGTAATGGAGGCAAGAGCTCCCTGCGCATTGACGAGTCCATAGCCGGTGTATCTGTCCCAGCCGGCGCCACCGTCGATAGTCATATCGGTTGCCGAAGTTGTCAAAGCTGTTCTTACTTGGGCAGGTGTAAGCGTGGGGTTTTTGGAAATGAGCAGAGCTGCTACTCCTGCAGCATAAGGAGTGGCGCAGGAAGTGCCGTTGAACCACATATAGTAATTGGTGGTGCTGTAACCACCTGTCCCGCTAATGTCGGTGGCAGGTAAAATGGTTGGTGCCATTATATCAACGGCATTAGCTGCATTCTGGGTATTCACGCCATAGTTTGAGCCCCACCAGTATTCTCCGTCAGAAGAAGTGGTGCTTTTGCGTTCTCCTGTCGGGCTGGAAGCGCCAACACTGATAACGTTGGGATGATTGGAGGGATAGTCAATAGAGGAAGTATTGGCATTGGCAGTAGCGGCAAGAAGGGTTACCCCGTGATTGTAGGCATAGGCAACCGCAGCATCTGTTGAGGGGCTGCTGCCATAGGTTATTGACGCGCCAAAGCTCATGCTGCCGACATCAACATTATTATCCCCTGCATATGTCAATGCGTTCTCAATATACGTAAACTGAAGGCTTCCTCCGGAGTCAGCTATCTTGAGCGGCATTACGGAACATCCGCCTGCCATTCCAGTAACACCCAAAGCGTTGTTGCCGATACCGGCAGCCACACCTGAACAGGCAGTTCCGTGCCCGGGGTCTGCGCTGTCATCCTGGGGATTGCTGTCATTATCTCCAAAGTCATAACCAGCCACCAAACGCAAATCCGGGTGAGCCAGGTCAACCCCGGTATCAATTATTCCGATGATTACTGAAGCGCTTCCGAGTCCCTGAGTATCATCCCAGGCAGCTTGGGCATTACTGTCAAAACCGATGGTTCCCACTCCCGGACCGCTGTGGCTTCCGCCCTGGTAAACAGGCAACTGGGCTGTATTATTGTGTCCCCAGTTATTGGCATAATATGTATCATTAGGAACAAGCTGGGTGTATGCGTAGTATTCAGGGATGGCCTGTTCCACTGCTATACTTGATTTTAGATAGGTCAGAGACCTGAGAATATCCGTACCGGTTGGCACACCAATTATGAACCAGCGGTCAAATCCGGTTTCCTTTTCCCATTGTGTGTCCTTGACTTTACGGTGAGCACGGATTATCTTTGTAAAACTTAAGTCAGCCAGTAGATTGTCCAGTTCTTCAATCCCAAACACTTCCGCCTCAGCATACATCACTTCGGGGATGTTTACCAGATCGTATGCATCTTTGGTAAGCTGGATTTTAACTTTGTCAGGAGCATATAAAGGACGGTTTAAGCTCTGACCGGGCATGGCGTTTGCTGACAGCAAGGTTATCCCTATCAGCAGCATTGCAAATATAAAAAGTTTACGCATAAGTTCTCCTCTGCATTATTTCTTATATATTTAATTTCCATGAATTCAATATTTGATGCTCACACACCATTACATCACAGATAGGAGACACTCAGCATTCTGTCAATAAAAAAAGAGTGAGCTACACCAGGCAGCTCACTCCAGAGGGTTGTATTGTTTTATCAGTTTCTTACTGCGACTATCCTGTAGAAAGCATGAGGACGGGTTCCAGCCAGAGGGTCTGTAAAGCTGGTCTGCTGAATAGGTACATATCCCAGTAAAACCTCATCGGAAAAGTCCGGATGCGTAGCCATGAAGATGTTGTAGCCGGTTGGGTTTCCGGAAGAGGGTGTCCACGATATAGTTGCCGACCCTGTACTTTGGTTATATGAAACTTCAACGTTAACCGGTACGGAAGGCGGAGCGGGATTTACTAAGCTGAAAGTGCTGTTGCTTACATCCAGGGCATAACTGTCCAGCGCATCCACAATTCTGACCAGGCATTGGGTGGAGGTGGTGGAAGGAGTATTCCAGGCATAGCTTTGCGCAGAAGCTGCCACCGTGGAGAGATAATTCCAAGAGGAGCCGTTGTCCAGGGAGTAATAGAGCATTACTTCGGGGTGCAGAAGGTTGTGCGTCCAGGTGATGTTGTGAGAGCTGTTGATATCCCAAGACTCTCCGCCGTTGGGTGAAGTTACCGTTAATAACGGAACCGAAGGCGCTGAGATAGTAAACAGGTTACTGATCTTCTCTGCATACGGCGCGATGCTGTCCACCAGCTTAATCCTGCTGTTAGCAGAAGCATGGTTCGGCACAATCCAGCCGTAAGTGTTGGAGCCATAAATCGCATTGATAACATCTCCGTCATTCCAGGATAATCCATCATCAAAGGAGTAATACATATGCACGGATGTTCCAGCGCCACTGTAGCCAAAGACTATGTTTCTGAGGCTTCCTCCAGGCCAGTTGGCTCCTGCTGCCGGAGCGGTGATGGCGATGGGTATCCTGACCGTCAGGTTGGCTGTGATATCCTGGCTGGGTAGGGACGGATCATTGGAAGTGCAAACTATAGTAGCACTATACGTTCCTGGAGCCATTCCGGCTGCATTAAATCTAACCAGGATGTTCTGAGCCGGACCTCCGGCTACGATGGTGTTACTTACTGTATCAGTAGTATTAATGGTCAGCCAGGATGGGCTGCCGGAGATGGTCAGAGTATAGTTCAGGGCAAGATTACCGCTGTTAGATACAGTCAGGGTTTGGTTGTTGGTCTGTCCCGGAGCCAGGTTAGTCGTGAAAGTAACGGCAGAGAGCCCGATGGTCGGTTTACCACCCTGTCCTGTAAGGGCGATTGTCTTACTTGGATCATCAGCATTATGAGTAATGGTAACGTTTCCATTGTATGCCTGAACAGCAGTCGGCGTGAAAGTAATATTAAAATATGATAGACTTCCAGCAGGTATGGTGTAATCAATCGTATTACGCACGGGATTTTCTTGTCTCACAGGCGAAGCAGTTCTATCTCGTTCAGTACGGGACTGGCTGTTTAAGATGATATCAGAGCTTTTCTCCTGCCTGTATGAATTGGTGACAACATATCCCATAGGAGTGGTGATACTGCCTGTCAGTGGTAAATCACCTGTGTTTTGGATAGTAAAGTTTTGGACTGTCATCGTGTTTATCATTCTGGTGTCAAATGACAATTCCTCAGGTGCGACAACTATCTCCGGACCCGAAAACTGCGAGAAGTATGCCAATCTTACGTTGGGACGATAGGAGGTAACGGAGCCGCCAGTGAAAACATCCGTTTCATCCACTGAATCGCTGCGGACATACCTGTAGCCGTTTGAGACTGATGAATACTGAACCGTTCCGGTGGAAGAATAGGTGGAAACCAGTCCAAAAGCAGTGTCGATGACTATGTTATCAGTTCCGTTCCAGACAAAGGGTGTTGAAAGATTCAGCATCTCAAACCCGCCTGCCGTGGGCATATAGGAAGGGTTAGTATAAACCGTTGTCATCCCTGCAGATGTCTGCCAGTTTGCCACATTGGTATCTGATGTGTGTTTCATCCTTACAACAAAAGCGGGCAGTGCGAGGTCTGGGACAGAATTTATATAAAAGCCGATTTGTGTGATGGTAACCGGTCCGTTAATTCCTGCAGCGGTCAGTTCTGCTGCCGTATAAACGGATTGGCCATGCAGGCTCTTGTACCAGATATTTATCGGGCATCCTTCAGAAGTTCCTGTTGTTGCGGTTCCGGAACCCAGTGTGACAGTTAAACCGGGAGTGACATTCACTACGTTGGAAGTGTCAGACTCCCCGTTGGGACTGGTATAAACCGCAGTAACATGATAGGCATAGGTGACCCCGTTGGTCAGCCCGGAATTGGTATATGTGAGGCCGGTTGTAGTCGCATGATACACGGAATTGCGGTAAATCTTATAACTGGAGGGAGTTCCGGATTCCGGCGCAGACCAGTTAAGTATCACCTGCTGATTGCCGGAAACGCCTGTAAGATTGAGGGGAGGGTTATACACCGGAACAGGCCAGCCGATATGGTCCACCCAGGCGCAATCCGAACCTGTATTTACGCTGCCGTCCTTCATATATTCCCATTTAAAGGTTCTGTTTCCCACTGCAACGTCATAAGCAGCCATTGCCCAGGCGGTAGTTCCTGACCATTGACCCTGCAGCACTCCGTCTATGTAAAACTTCAGGTAATCATAGTTTGCTTCAGAAGAAACCTTGTAAAAGAAGGTCACCTGTCCTGGGATTTCAATATTCTGGGTCATCTGCATGGCAGAGGTCTGGTTATGTGTAATGGTGCCGGATTTGGCAGATTTTACTCCCGAATAAAATGTAGTGGTATCCACCGTCCAGTTTGCATTTCCGGAGAATGTCCAGGGAGGTGTCAGTATGCCGTTTTCAAATCCTTCATTCAGGGTAAGTGTCGGGTCTATGTTGCTGTAGGTAAAGCTGATGGTGGTGCCAGCTGAACTTCCGATGGAATGCAGATATAGACCTCCATTGGAGCCGTCCTGCAGGAAGGGGGCAGGATTGGTATAAGGGTTTATCATTGTCCTGCCGGTTTCCAAACTGTAATTAGCGCTGCTGACCGTACCGTTGACCGTGGTGGTTCCATTCGGCCGGTACACATAGACCTCATCGGGAGGGCCGGAAGCGTTGCCGTTGCCGGCGGAAGTGTCAATCCTATACACCAGCAGACCGCTGCCGGGAAGGCTGTTTTCAAAGGTGCCCGTCTTTTTGCGGAATTCCACCACATAATACTGGGATGAACTGTATGGAGAATTTATCCGGTAGGCATTGTTTGTTGAGGAGCTGAGGGGATTGAGCGTATAGGTGCCGGGTGTGTTGATAACCGGGATGCTGGATATCCATCCGCCATATTTCGATTTCATATATGCGCCCATGTGCTGGGGCGGATTGGCATTATTTTCCATCAGGTCCCAGGGTCCCACCGGCGAAATCCCGTCACTGGTGTAATGATATAGGTCTGGAGCGCCCAGCGAATGATACATTTCATGACACAACACTCCATTACCGGCGGAATTGGTGAATTCGGACAACTGGAAATTGAAGTCATAAACTCGTTTGCTGTTGATGTAAACATACTGGGTATAAAGCGACCACCTGTGGGGCCAGAGCAGCTCTGCCCAGCCGTCGGAAGCGCCTTTGATGATAAAGACCACGTTATCCACCCTGCCGTCGTTATCGCCGTCCAGGTTCAGCGAAGTGGGAATCTGGCTGCGAACTCCGATGACTGCATTCACCAGCAGGGTATGTTCCCTGTTTGTCCTTTCTGTGTCACCGCTATAGCCAATAGGGTTAGTCGTGGCGTTATAGGGGCTGTAATAGGCGCGCGGGTTACTGTCCTGCCAGGAGACGACCATCGAGGTAGGGGTAGGATAAAAAGTGGATGGAATGTTGAGAGCGCCGTATGACGCTTCCTGGAAATAGGACTGCATGGTGTTGCCCGTAGTGCCATTGAATTTGCTGTCATAATTGGCAATGGTTTCGCCGAATTCCGTCTGGTCCGAAAACCGGATAAAAATCACGATATTGTTCAGGGTGCCGGATGTGGGTGCTCTGCCCTGGTCTTCAGTCCGCATCAGGAGCTGTTTTTCCCTGCGAACTTCTCCCATCCTCTCCGCTGAGATATTTTGCCAGGGAGCGATGCCCGAAGCGGCAGGATTATCCTGCAGAGCTATCAGGGGAGTATAAACAAGGTTGTTATTGATGAAAGTAACGTACTTATACCAGCCGTCGCTGTCCTGTTTTATGGTATAGCCATTCTCGTCATGTAGCCAGTTATAATACTCATCCCCGGTTGCATAAAGGGAGATGGGTTTGCCGTCCGGCTGCTGCAGTTTAAGAGGCATCCTGGTCAGATATGCTGCATTCAGCAGGGTTGCCAGGGCCATCAAGATAAAAATAAGTGCCAATCTTGTTTTGCCAGTCATACTACTATCCTGTTTTTATTTATATAATCTCTTCTGATTTCAAAGGACTTCGCCTGATACACATAATCCCTGAAAATAGTTACATTTGTCAACCTTTTTAGCTGAGAAGCATGTCTCCCGATGCCGGAAACCTAATCCCTGACTGCCACCACCCGGTAAAATCCCGGCTGCCTTTTTGATGACATGGAGTCTGCAAAGCTGGTCTGCGACGCTGGGACAAATGCCAGTTTACGGGCATGGGAGAAATCAGGATTGGCGGAAAAGAGAATGTAATATCCTGCTACATTGCCTTCGGGAGCAGTCCAGGACAAGATATTCTGTCCGTTGGTCTGCACGCAGCTTGCTTCGATGTAACCAGCCGGGGCATTATCCCGGGACGACACATACAATGTGACGGGTATGGTAAAGACAGTGCTGAAGGGGTCGTTGCTGGTTCCGCTGATTACTGCGTTGTAAGTGCCGGGGGTCATTCCGGTTGTGTTAAACGACACATTATAGCTTTTTTCTCCGGAAAGGGGAGCCAGACTGCCTGTGGCGGAAAGAGACCCATTGATGCTGAGCCAGGCGGGGTTGCCGGTAAGGGTCAGGCTATATTGCAGAGGCATATTGCCGGGATTGGAAATATTCAGCAGTTGGATTTCCGTCTGTCCTGCAAGCAGGGTCACCTGCAGGGCAAGGGGGGCAAAGGCGAGGGTGGGCTTTCCGCCGGTTCCCGTGAGGTGAATGGCTTTATGGTCACCACCGGCATTGTGCGCTACCGAGATTTTCCCATTATAATCCTGCAAAGCTGTGGGACTGAATATCAGGATAAAATCTTCCGTATCATCAGGAGCGATGTTGTAGCCGATGGTATTGCGTTCCTCCGCATCTGAAATTCCGATTTTCGATGAGCCGGCATCTCTTACCGCAGCGGAAAATACGCTATAGCCGGCAGGGGTTGTGATGCTTCCCCACAGGTTGGCTGTGCCTGTATTGCTGATGCTGAAACTGTGCGCATCGGTGGTATTAATCAGGACAATTCCGCAGTCAAATGCCCCATCGGAAATCTCTATCACGGGCGCGGTGGACAGGTCAACCGCATTGAGCACCACGGGAATCTGCACTGTGGAATTGATTGCGCTGTTGCTGGTGATGGTAATTACGGAGTTATATGTGCCTCCGGTCATTCCAGTGGTGTCAAATCCCAGCGTGATATTGGCGGTTCCGATGCCTGTGATGACTCCGCCGGCGCTGCTGGCACCGTTCAGGGTAATCCAGGGCGTGGCTTCACCCACCTGTTTGCTGACCACTATCTTATCCAGGCAGACGCCGTAACCGTATCTGGCGGTGCCTTCAAAGGCGATGTAATATGTTCCCGAAAGGTTGGGCAGGCTGATGATTTCCTGTACCCAGTCTTCGATATTGTTGGTGTAAGCGGTTAGCAGCGTCCAGGTTCCGGTTGCCGAAGTGCGGTAATAAACCCTCAGTTCGTCCTGGTTGCCGTTCCACACTTCCTGCGCATGCCAGAAGGACAGGGTTGCCGGAGCGGTTCCAGACAGGTCCAGAGCCGGTGTAATCAGCCTGGTCACCCTGGGAGTGGTTCCGGTGTAAAACAGCCGGGCATTGTAAGTGCCGTCATAGGCAAAGGGCGGATTTGCGCCGATTCCGCCGGCGGCATAAGCCCAGGAAGTGGTGTAGCTCACATATTGCTGGGTCCACCCGGCGGGGATTGACGTAGTGGTAAAAGTTTCATCCAGCACAACCATTGCTCCGGTGGGCACGGATGCGTTCCAGTTCAGGTCCTGCGAGCCGGAATTGCTGAGCGTGAGCGTCTGCGTCAGCATCTGGTTGGTGGGCATGTTTTGCAGGACAGTCCCCGGGGTCCAGGCGATGTTTGCCGGAGTGGGAATATTGTGGGGAGGGAAATTGATGTGATCCAGCCAGGCGCAATCGCTGCCTGTACTTACCGCCCCGTCCTTGGAATAGGTCCATTTGAATTCATGGTTTCCGGTGGTGACGGGGTAGGAGCGCATGGTCCAGGCGACTGTTCCCGCCCAGGCGCCCATCTGCACGTTATCTATGTAGAAATAGAGATAATCATAGCTCGGCTCGGATGAAACCTTTTGGTAAAAGGTGACATTGCCGGGAGAGGTCACATTTATCAGGACGGAAATCGTACTGGTCTGGTTGTGGGTGATTGCCCCGCTTTTTGCGGCGTAGGTGCCGGAGAAGGTGTCCGAGTTTTGTATCACCCAGTTCATGTTTCCGCTCTGGTTCCAGGGGTAGAGGGAAAAATCTCCGCTTTCAAAACCTTCGTTGGCTGGTGCCAGCAGATTGATGGTTATCTGGCTGGAAGCCATGTTGTTCACGTTATCATAGGCGCGCGCCTGGATGGTGTGGCTGCCGCCGGTGAATCCCGTGGTGTCCCAGGTCCAGGTGTAGGGAGCTGTATTGTCCGTGTGAATTGGTGTTGTACCGCCATCCAGGTGAAAATCCACTCTGGTGATGGTTCCATCCGAATCCGTGGCATTCACGGTGACCGTTATGGTAGTGCCCAGCTCAAAGGTAGTGCCTCCTGCCGGTGCAGTTATGGAACAGGAGGGCATGCCGGGAGCTATGATTGCCAGGGCTCCCTGAGCGTTTACCATCCCGTAGCCGGTGTATCTGTCCCAGCCCGCCCCGCCGTCCAGCGTCATATCTGTGGCGGTGGAGGTCATGGCTGCCTTGACCTGGGCAGGAGTCAGGGTCGGGTCCTTGGAAAGCAGCAGAGCTGCCACTCCGGCTGCGTAAGGCGTGGCGCAGGAGGTGCCGTTGAACCACATATAATAATTGTTGCTGCTGTATCCTGCCGTTCCGCTGATATCGGTGGCGGGCAAAATCGTAGGCGCCATTACGTCCACGGCATTGGCGGCGTTCTGGGTGGTGACTCCGTAATTGGAACCCCACCAATATTCCCCGTCTGAGGAAGAGGTGCTTTTGCGTTGTCCGGTGGGGCTGGCAGCGCCAACGCTGATGACATTGGGATGATTGGAGGGGTATTGGATGGTGGAGCTATTACCGTTGCCTGTGGCGGCAAAGAGGACCACTCCGTGATTGTAGGCATAGGCGAGGGCATTGTCAGTAGCGGGATTGGAGCCATAGGCGATGCCTGCGCCAAAGCTCATGCTGCCCACGTCCACATTATTGTCGCCGGCATAGGTGGCGGCATTGGCTATGTATGTAAATTCGAGGTTGCCTCCAGTATCCGCTATCTTGAGAGGCATCACAGAACAGCCTGCAGCGATTCCCGTGACGCCCAAAGCGTTGTTGCCGATTCCGGCGGAAATGCCGGAACAGGCAGTTCCGTGACCCTGTTCAGCGCTGTTGTCCTGGGGGTTATTGTCATTGTCGCCAAAGTCATAACCCTGCACCAGACGCAGGTCAGGATGCACCAAATCCGCCCCTGTATCCAGGATGCCGATGATGACAGAAGTGTTGCCCAAGCCCTGTGAATCGTCCCATGCAGCCTCTGCATTGCTGTCAAAGCCGATGGTTCCGACTCCCGGTCCGCTGTGGCTGCTGCCCTGGTAAACCGGTAGCTGGGCTGTATTGTTGTGACCCCAGTTATTGGGGTAATAGGTATCGTTGGGAGTAAACTGCAGATAGGCATAATGTTCCGGAATGGCATCTTCCACCCAGGGACTGGCTTTCAAAAGCTTCAGCGCGCCAAGGATATCCGTCCCCAAGGGAACGCTGATTACAAACCAGCGGTCAAAACCGGTTGCCTGTTCCCAGGCGGTGTCCTTGACCTTGCGGTGCGCCCGGATGATTTTGGTGTAATTCAGTCCTCTGAGAACCTCATCCAGTTCGGCAATCCCAAAGCTTTCTGCCGGAGCATACATTTCTTCGGGGATGTTTACCCGGCTATAGGCATCCGGGGTCAATTGGATTTTTACCTTCTCGGGTGAAAACAGCGGTCCGTCATTCTGCCTGCCCGGCAGGGCGGCGGCGGTGAGTGAAACGATTACGATTGCGGTGAAAAGCGCAGCCAAAACAGCTCTACGCATAAGCTCTCCTCTTTGGTGGTCAAATTTATCAATAATACTTTGCATGTTAAATTTTGGTAACTTAGCATAGATTACTCAAATGCAAATTTCGTTCCCTGTTGTCAAGCGTTAAAGATAATCTCATCATTTATATGTTGCTCTGTTTGACAGGTCGTGACACTTATAAAACCGAGAGTGTTAATATTGAGAAAAACAGATTGACAAACTTACAGCGTAAGGTTTAGCTGTCCTCATTGAGGGAGGATAACATGAAAAAGTTATTGCTGATACCGGCCCTGAGCATTTTGACGCTTGCTTTTGCCTATTGCCAAGCCCAAACTCAGGCCATAAAGTTAACGGCTGATGATTCCTTTATTAGAAAAGAGTATTCCATCAGCACAACCTATTTATCTCTGACCAATTTCGGTGAAGAAAAAACCAACACGCATCACTATGAAATTCATATCGGGCATAATCTGACCCCCAGGGATATTATCGGCATCAAAATAGCCACCTGGAAACTCTTTGCTCCTATGGGTATTCCCATGCAGGAGCAACTGGAGTTCGATGAAAACAATTTCTATCCCGGTCGTCTGAGGGAAACCGGCATCGGGGTCACTTATCAGCGTATGCTGTGGAAGGGTCTGTTTGCATCAGTGGAAGTCCTGCCCCAGTTAAAGAACTATCTGGATGACGATAATAACAGGTTGCGCAACGGCTTTAAGCTATACACTTCCTATCACATTGGCTATCATTTGCCTCTTTTCAAAGGCAGGATGTTCGTTGAGCCGCAGGTTCACTGCCAGTATTGGCCCATCGACACGAATACTCCACAGGCATTTAAGCTTGAAGACGATAAATGGAATAATTACTTCCTCTTCGAACCTGATTTGTATCTCGGGGTCATTTTTCAGTATTGACAATTCTTCGATGTTGACAAGTGTTATTAATTACGGGGTAAATGTAAGCGAATATCGAAACCAAAGTATTGCAAAAAACCGATTGTACAAAGGAGCTATTGGATATGGGAAAAAGACCGGCGCTGACCCGGGAGCTTATCATAGCCAAAGCCATTGCTATGGCAGATGAGATAGGCATTGACGAACTTTCCATGCGAAAACTGGCAAGTGAACTGAACATCCAGGCAATGTCTTTGTATCATCACTTTAGAAAAAAGGATGACATCATTGCCGGCATGGCTGATGAACTGGTATCTGAGATAACTTTTGGTGAGCAGGAAGAATCTGTTACGTCGGATTGGCGGGAAATCATGCAGTACAGAGCTTTATCCGCCAAAAACCTGTTCCTGAAACATGCCTGGCTGCCATTTGTGCTGGATTCCCAGATTCAGAGCGGTTTCAAGCGGTTGGAATACTTAAACAACTATCTTGGAGTCCTGAGAAAAGCAGGTTTTCCCATCGACCTGGCACTAAGGGTTACCTCACTGATTGATAGCTATATTTATGGTTTTTGCCGGCAGTTGTCTCACATAAGTGACGATGGCAAATCACGCGAAGAACTGGCAAAGGATTTTGCCCTCGTTTTTGATGTAAAGGAGTTTCCCTTTTTATCAGAAGCCACAACCCTGATGATGGAAAAGGGGTATGATGAGGATGCAGATTTTCTGTACGGTCTGAATATCATATTAAGCGGTATTAGCAACAGCTTGTCTTTGTAATGCATTCTTAGCACCTGTTTAGCTGATCCACTTTCCTATAAGCCAACCTGGCATCCACGTGGGGTCCTCGTGGGCTTAGCCCAGGTGGACCCCACGTGGATGCCAGGTTGGAAGCAGGGAGAGCAGCCCTCCAGTTTGATGCAAGCAGGGATGCTCGTATCTATGGAGTTTAAATGGGGAGTGGAACCTGGGCTATCTATGATATGGAATGATTTGTTTTAAAATCAGAAAATTGCTATTTCAATTTACCATAGATTTCTTCCATTCTAATAACTACTTCTTCTCTTCTTTTTTCTTCTTCCTCAGTTAAGGCAGATTCTGGTTTTATGTTTTCCCTATCTATCTGTTCTGTTACTAACATAAAACTCATGTCTGCATCCCATTCTCTTTCCGGTTCTTTTTTCAAATATATGTCTTTCATCATTAGTGAAGTAGCGCTTTTCCAGAGCCCACACGCATTCATCCCGGTTTTGATTGTCTTCTGCACCCACATACTCCCAAAAAACTTACCCAACAGCTTTGATATACTCCCTGGCATTAAAATCTTCTGATTCCTGATAGAACCAACTTCGTACTGATGATGCTATTAACTTGGCATCTTTTTTGTGTTCATCGGGAAGGATTTCCTCTACTTTCTTGATGTATATCTTTTATTATAACCCTTTGTTTACGATTTCAAGAAGTAATTCTTTGAGTTGCTTTTTGACATCAAAACTTAAAAAACCAAGACCGGACAAATCCATATTATTGACGATTAATATGTTTGTTTTCTTTATCTCAGGTTTCATGTAAAAGAAGCTGTCAGGTGGTATCTCGTCTTTATGGTAAAGGTCATCGGGATACTTCCGCTCTGATAACTGTTTGATTTATTCTTTAAATGCTTATGAGAAAAGATTAGCACGAACGATAGCAAAACTACTATTACAATGAATTCCATGATGAATCATTTATACGGCTATTTGTTATCTCCTCAGTTCTTCCCATGATTTGAATCCGTTGTTTTAATCATGATTATTATAATTACAGATATTCTTATTCTGGAAATGGACAAATTTGCATGGCACTAAACTATAATGTCCTTTTAACAATATGCTTAAAATAGTTTTCTATTGGCTTTGTTATTCTGATTACCCCATCGCTTAGATTAACTTCGGTTGTTTGATTTATTGTCGTTTGTAGGTTGTGTATTGCGTAATATCGTGGTGGGTTGCTCGCATGAATATCCCAACAATAACCTGATGGGGTTGAACCACATATGTAATACAAGTTATTCCCTGGAGAAAGAACACTCGAGCCAAACATATCAGTCAAATCATTGGTAGTATACCATGGGCTACTTCCAGGATAACATGAATGTGTACCATATCGCCATGTCATAGAAATTTGTGTTATGGGGTATTGAGTATCGTTGCGGACGATTACTTCACAACAATCAGGCTCTATAGTAAATACTCTCCCTTGATTTATATTCAAATTAAACTTAGAGCTGTCAGGCCACACATAATTTCCTTGATAGTATAGATTAATAGCTCTATATTCGCTATAATAGTAGTATTTTGTGGATAGCGGTTGTATATTGTAGTAATTATACCCCGTAATACTTGTATACAAGAAACCCGCTGAGTTATTGATGATTTTGACATATCCTCGTTGAGGTACATACACCAGATTATTCTCATCGTATGATGTGTAAGTAACTACATCTGTAACTGGGTTGATAAAGTCACCACTGATTGAATATCTAAAAGATACTTCGTCCCCGACAGTTTGATATGTGTATCTGGTGTTACTGGCAATAAGTATTTCTTCTCCATGATTAATAACTAGAGATAGATGAGACCCTGTATTATTAATGAAATTGCATTTGGCGGTTTTAATCTTTGTTGTAGAACTGCAGCCAAGGGTTATTAACACAATCATAAGCACATACATAATCTTCATTTTATACCCCTTTGTTTTCATCTTAGACTATTTTAAGAAAGCTAACAATATTGTTATTTAACAATAATTTTTAACGTTTGAAGGGCACTACATTCGCCTAACTCAATATTCTGTGAATATACTATGGCTCCGTATTCATCTCTGAATCGAACGTGAATCAAATTCAACCCTAGCAGCTTGTCAGTTGCAAATATAAATTCTGAAGAATCCTGTATAATTTGGGATGATAGGACAAATACAGGTTCCTTGTCTTTCTCAATATATTGATAAATGTAGGCCTTTATTATCTTCTTTTTTTGCTCTGCAGTCACATTTACTATATATTCTTTACTGTCTTGTATAATGGACTTTGGCAAATCGCCTCTATCATTAGAAAGCTTGTTTTCATCATTCATAATTTTCTTTAGTTTAACAAATACTTGCTTAGGGACTAGAGTATTACTAGCTCCAGAGCTAGCATCTACAGCCCCTCCGATGAGACCGCCAAAGATAATGTTACCAGCTATTGCTCCATCCATAACGGGGGTAATATTAACACTCTCATCATAATACCCAGATTTTGAGATAGTTACAGTATAACTGTATTTCCTTTGCAGATTCAGTTGAGTGGGTGTTGTACCATATGATGATTGTTGATAAAATTGCCCGCCTGAGATATTTACAGATGCTCCAGTAGGTTCGGATGTGACAGGAATAATCTGTGAAGAACCTCGTACTATTGTTGCACATCCAGACATTGTCAATACAAAGATACCAATAATTAATGTGAAAAATATTGTAAGCTTCATCTAGTCCCCCTCTGAAATCAACGATAAATATCTTTTTTCTTTTTTGAATATCCTGTCAACAGCTTTTTGACATGGGTCATAAAGAGTTAAGAATTATAAATTAAGAGTTAAAGCAAGCTGGCATTTCGACAGGTCAGTATGACAGTCTGCGCTGGTAGGGCAAAGTGAAAGGGGAAGAGCAGATTAATTCCGTTAATTTGCTAATCCCCGCCCCGCTATTCCCATAAGACCCGTTCGGGTCATTCCCGGGGTATGTTCGCCACATCAAGCCGGGTTGTGGCTTTGTCCGGCGATGATATCATGCGTCCTCCTCACATGGCGGATGGGAATGAATAGTGTGTAATTACGAATTACGAATTACGAAATGAAAGAGAGATAATCGGCTGGATTCCTGCCTGTCCGATGCTGTTTTTAAAAGTGATGATTTCATTTCGTATGTAGCTAAAGAAACGGCAGAATATTATCATGTTATAAATAAGTTACACTCTATCCATTTTGCAGATTTGTCGGTTTGATTGTTATTCCTCGGCTCAGTATTATAGAGGGAAAGATTTTGTTGAATCACGAATTACAATTCAGTCAGTCTCGCTGTCACACTTTGTAATCTGGGGTGTCATTTTACACTTGACATCAGGACGAGGTGAAAGTATCATAGATGCAAAGAAACTTGTAAGCGAGTCTTATCTGGTTGATACTATCTTTTAACAATGTCAGAAAACTAATGACCATTGGGAGGGAAGATGCTCAAACCCATTCTAACAATAATCTTTCTTATGATAACATCCATTGTTTTATCATTGGAAACCAGCAACCCTCAGAAAAACAACGCAGATGTTTACTTTGAGAATCTGCTGATAGGCGACTTTGATACCTGTTATGAAATGAGTTCTGCCCAGATGCAGGAGGCATTGCCGATTGATACACTCAGGGAGACCTGGGAAGGCATCGCATTCCAAATGGGAGGATACGTCGGTCTTATCCGGAAGGATGTGGAAGAAAAAGAAACCTATCAGGTTCACATATTTGCGCTGGAATTCAGCCTTATGGTGCTGGATATGAAACTAACCCTGGATGACAAGGGAGTGATTACCGGATTGTTCTTTACCCCGTCTGCAGTTGCCAAGCCCGGTTCGGCAAGCAAAATGCCGGGATATCTGGCTCCGGAAAACACCGATGCCAGGGATGTGGAATTTGACTGTGAAGGTTTTATGGTAAATGCCCGGCTCACCCTTCCCTCCAAAGCCGGGAAGTTTCCGCTTGTGCTGATGCTGACGGGTTCCGGACCCAACGACATGGATGAAACGGTGGGAACCCGCAAACCCTTCCGGGATATCGCCGATGGGCTTGCCGGACGGGGAATCGCCACCCTGCGCTGGAACAAGAGAACCCGGGATTTTCCGGAAGTCGTGAAAGACAAGAACACGTTCACTGTAAGGGATGAATATCTGCCGGAGGTAATCTCTGCCTTGAACTGGCTGAAAGAAAACGGGGATTTGCCGATTGACCGTTACTTTATTCTGGGCCATAGTATGGGCGGTCTTATCCTGCCGATGGCTGCTGACGAAGTGAAAGGAATCTCAGGTTACATAATGATGGCAGGAAATGCCAGGCCTCTGGAAGACCTGGTGGTGGAGCAATACCGCTACATTTTCGGGCTGGATGGCATGACTCCGGAAGAACAGGAAGAACTGGACAAAATCATTGTCCAGGCACAGGCAGTGAAACAGCTTGATGAGGAAAAACCCAGTCCGGATGATTTGCTGCTGGGAATTCCCAAAGCGTATTGGCTATCCCTCAATTATTACAACCAGACGGAAGTATTCAGGCAACAGGACTTTCCTTTCCTAATCCTGCAGGGTGAAAAGGATTACCAGGTTTCTATGGCGGATTTCAGGTTGTGGCAGGAAGCGGTAAAGGGGAAAAAGCAGGTGAAACTGAAAAGTTATCCGGGTCTGGACCACTTGTTTATGCAGACGGAAGGGGATTCTACCCCGCAAAGCTATATGAATCCTGCCTTTGTCGCAGAACAGGTGATTGCTGACATAGCGGATTGGGTAACCGGGACAGGCAGAAACTGACAGATTAGTTATCAATAAAAAAGCCCGTCAAATTGACGGGCTTTGTATTTTTTAGAATCCGAATCTTGCGATTCGGCTTACTTATTTAGTGATGCTTATGGGTTGCCTGTTCCGTAACCTGACCGGAGTTTACTGAACGCTTAAAGTAATAAGTGTGCAGCAGCTTGAGAGCAAGCGGGGAATTGGGGGCTCCCAGGAAACGCTCATAAATGCGCTTAACTTCGGGATTGTGATGGCTCTTGCGAACCGGCAGATCCCTGTCTTCCTGATACAGGCCTTCACCACGACGGGCACGCATTGCCATGTCGTTGCCATAGGGCTGTCCACCGCCGCCGACGCAACCGCCGGGGCAAGCCATGATTTCCACAAAGTGATAGGGTGAAACGCCATTCTTGGCAAGGCCTTCACGGATTTCATCCATCAGGATGCGGGCATTGCCCAGACCATGCGCCACAGCTACATTCAGGTCACCAAAGCCGGGAACGGGGATGGTGGCTTTCTTGACGCCGACCAGACCGCGGACTGCAGTGATGTCAATGGCTTCCAGCTCTTCGCCGGTTACCAGGGTGTAGGCAGAACGGATGGCAGCTTCCATCACACCGCCGGTGGCTCCGAAAATAGTTCCGGCACCGGTGTAGAAGCTCATGTTTTCATCAGCGTCTTCTTCCTTGATATGCTTGAAGTCTATACCGCCTTCGTGCACCATGCGCAGGAATTCGCGGGTGGTCAGGACATAATCTGTATCCTGGTATCCTGAGTCGCGCAGTTCGGGACGGCGGGCTTCAAACTTTTTGGCTGTGCAGGGCATGATAGCAACTGTCACAATCTTGGCCGGGTCTATCTTCTGCTCTTCCGCATAATAGGTTTTGGCAAGGACTCCGAACATGGACATGGGCGATTTGGCTGTGCTGACGCAGTCCGCCAAATCAGGATAGTAGGTTTCCATGAACTTAATCCAGCCGGGTGAACAGGAAGTGATGACTGGTCTTTTGCTGCCGGCTTTCAGTTTTTCCACCACTTCGGTGCCTTCTTCCATAATTGTAAGGTCGGCGGTGAAGTTGGTATCCATAACTGCGTCAAAACCAAGCTTGCGCAGAGCGGCATACATTTTCTTTACTGTTACAGTACCGAGTTCCATACCGAATTCTTCTGCGAGGGAGACTCGAATGGCAGGAGCTTCCTGGACGATGACATGCTTGTCAGGGTCAAGGATGGCTTCCCATACGGCATCGATTTCGCTCTTTTCACGCAGAGCGCCGGTGGGACAATAGACTGTGCACTGACCGCAGTTTACGCAAGGGCTGTTTGCCATGCCGCCGGCAAAGGCGGTGTCTACATGGCTGTCAAAGCCGCGGTCGGCAAAGGTCAGAGCATAAACGGTCTGCACTTCATTACAGACAGTAACGCAGCGTCCGCAGGCGATACATTTGTTGATATCGCGGATGATGGAAACACTGGTTTCGTCTTTAACTGCCTTGTGCAGGATGGTGGGAAGATGGTCCGGATCCACGCCAAGGTTGTTGGCAAGGGTCTGCAGTTCGCATTTGTTGTTTGCGGAGCAGGTGGGGCAGACCACTTCGTGGTTGCTGAGAATCATTTCCACCAGAGTCTTGCGATAGGCGCGCAGTTTTTTGGAATTGGTGGTAATCTTCATGCCTTCTGCCACAGGCGTGCAGCAGGCTCTCTTGGGAAGGGGGTTTCCGGAAACTTCCACCACGCAGACGCCGCAATTGGCAGTGGGCGGAAGATCAGGATGATAACACAAGCGGGGAATATGGACGCCATATTTGTCAGCGACTTCGATGATATTCATCGTCTCCGGAACTTCTATATGGTTTCCATCAAGCCAGACATTGACTGTTTTAGCCATGAGGTTTTCCTCCAGAATCTATCTTATTTTTTAGTTAAGGCAAGGAATTCATCTCTGAAGTTGTCCAGAGCGCTGCGAATAGGCATTACAGGGGACTGGCCCAGAGCGCAGAATGAAGTCTGCTGCATGGTTTCGGCAATCAGCAGAAGTTTATCCAAATCATCCTCAGTGCCCTGACCTTTCTTAATCTTATTTATCAGGTCATAAAGCTGCTGGGAACCATTACGGCAGGGAGCGCACTTTCCGCAGGATTCGTGGCGGAAGAAACGCAGAATTGACCAAAGCATATCCACAATGCTGGTGTTTTCGTTCATAACGAGGATGGCTCCAGAGCCCAAAACCGCTGAATACTGGTTTAGGCTGTTGAGGTCCATCTTTACGTCCAGCAGTCTGTCGCTGAGGATTACCCCGGCAGCGCCGCCGATGAGGGCAGCCTTGAAGCGGAAGCCTTGTTTCATGCCGCCTGCGTATTCGTTGATGATAGTACGCAAAGTGGTGCCCATATCGATTTCGCAGAGTCCGGGATATGCCACGTCGCCGAGGATGGTGTAAACCTTGGTTCCGCTGCAGTCAGGGGTACCGAATTTCTTATAGCCTTCTGCTCCATGCTTGATAATGTAGGGAACATTGGCAAGGGTTTCCACATTATTGACGATGGTGGGGCAACCCCACAAACCTTTGACTCCCGGGAAGGGCGGTTTCCAGCGGGGATTACCGCGGTTGCCTTCAAGGGATTCTATCAAAGCGGTTTCTTCGCCGCAGACATAAGCGCCAGCGCCTATTTTAAGGTCGATATCCAGGTCAAAGCCGCTTTCGAAGATGTTCTTGCCCAGCAAGCCATAATTGTAGCACTGCTCGATGGCTTTCTTCAGGCGGTTGATGCTGAGCTTATACTCACCACGGATATAGATGTAAGCTTTGGTGGCTCCCACAGCTTTGGCACAAATCATGATTCCTTCCAGCAACTGGTGGGGGTCGCCTTCCATAATCAGGCGGTCTTTGAATGTGCCGGGTTCGCCTTCGTCAGCATTGACCACGACATATTTCTGCTCGCATTCGATGGGAGCTGTGAAACTCCATTTCAGACCTGTGGGGAAGCCGGCTCCGCCGCGTCCGCGCAGACCGGATTTCTTAACCTCGTCCACGATATCCATAGGCTTCATCTGCAAGGCTTTTTCCCATGCCTCGTAACCGCCGGTGCCCAAATACTCATCTATGGATTCAGGATCGATAATGCCTGAATTGCGAAGAACAATGCGTGATTCGTAGTTGAACTTGGGAGTGAACTTTGAGCCGGCATCAAACATCAGACGATTGACTGGACGGCCTTTTAAAAAGTGTTCATCAACCAGTTCTGCCACGTCTTCCACTTTGACGTTCTCATAATTTACGTTATCGGGATAAACGGTAAGGCAGATGCCCTTGCCAAAAAATCCCAGAGGACCGGTTTCCAGAATGTTGATTTCTTCCTGAAGACCTGCGGCTGTCAGGCTTTCCCTGAGGGTTTTGATGAAAGCATCAACACCGGCTTGTTTGGAAGTATCATTGATGCCAATCAGAATGTGAGTTCTGAAGTATTTCATTATTTCACCTCTCTCAGTTTGGCAAGAATGTCATCAACTTTGTCTTCGGTCAGGTCACCGTAAACATCATCGTTAATCATCATTACGGGCGCATTTCCGCAGACTCCCAGGCAAGCGCAAAGTTCAAGTGTGAATACGCCATCTTTGGTGGTCTCGCCGACCCCGACGTTTAGAGAGTTCTTCATCTTACGAAGGATGTTTTCAGAACCCTTAATGTAACAGTGGGGGGATTCGCAAAGGCGTATGATATTCTTTCCGCGTGGAGTGGTGCTATACATTGAGTAAAAAGTAATAACTCCGTAAATATGATTGGCGGGTAGGTTCAGATATTCGGATATGGCCTGAACCGCTTCCTCAGAAATGTAATGCTGAGGGTCGCTATCCTGAATGTCGTGCAGGATATAAATCAGGTTGTCCTTGGTGGGAGTGTATTTGGAAAAGATTTCCTGATACATAAATACTCCTTTATTCTTCATTTTCTGATTGTAATCTGAGTTTTTCTTTGACAGCTTTCACTTCAGCATGCATTTCAGGAACTTTACTGATAGCCTTGACGGGACATACTTCCATGCAGTTACCGCACTTGATGCAGTCCACCTGGTGGATGGTGTATTTCTCTTCCTTGCTTCCGCTTATGCAGGTAACAGGACACTTGCGTGCACACAGAGAGCAGCCGATGCATTTGTCTTTGTTTATATCAAAATGCATCAAGTCCAGGCAAACGCTGGTGGAACAGCTCTTGTTCCTGATGTGGGCTTCGTATTCATTCCTGAAGTAGCGAATGGTGCTGAGGACGGGATTGGGAGCAGTCTGACCCAAACCGCAGAGGGAAAGCTGGTTTATCGCTTCGCCCAAACGGATGAGTTCTTCGATGTCTCCTTCCACGCCTTTGCCGGAAGTGATGCGTTCCATGATATCCAGCATCTGTTTGAGGCCGATACGGCAGGGGGAGCATTTTCCGCAAGACTCTTCCACTGAGAAATCCAGGAAGAACTTGGCTATGCTGACCATGCAGTTGGAGTCATTCATAACGATGACGCCGCCGGAACCCATCATAGCGCCTTTTTCCTTCAGGGATTCATAATCCACGGGAACATCGAGATGTTCGGTGGTGAGACATCCGCCGGAAGGACCGCCCAACTGGACAGCCTTGAAGTTCTTGTCACCAACAATACCGCCGCCGACTTCAAATATCATATCACGCAGGGTAATACCCATCGGGACTTCCACCAGACCGGTGTTTTTCACGTCTCCGGTCAGGGCAAACACCTTGGTGCCCTTGCTGGTTTCGGTTCCCATTGAGGCAAACCATTCCGCCCCTTTCAGGAAGATGGTAGGCAGGTTTGCCAGGGTTTCCACGTTGTTGACTACAGTCGGTTTACCCCAAAGACCTTTGTCAGACGGGTAGGGGGGCTTGGGAGTCGGATGTCCGCGTAATCCTTCGATGGAATGAATAAGGGCTGTCTCTTCGCCACAGACAAAAGCTCCGGCTCCGGTCCGCACTTCAGCATCAAAATTGAATTTGCTGCCAAAGATGTTTTCACCGATAAGTCCCGCTTCCCTCGCCTGCTCAATAGCCATGCGGATTCTTTTGATGGCAAGAGGATATTCGGCACGGATATAGAAGAACCCTTTGCTTGCGCCAATGGCATAAGCGCCAATCATCATACCTTCCAGGACTCGATGTGGGTCGCCTTCCAGAAGTGACCTGTCCATGAAAGCGCCGGGGTCACCCTCGTCGCCGTTGCAGATGATATACTTCTGGTCATCTTTTGCGCCTGCAGCAAACTTCCACTTCAGATGAGTTGGAAATCCACCGCCTCCCCTTCCGCGGAGACCGGATTGCTTAACTACTTCAATAGTATCGGCAGGCGTTTTTTCCGAAAGAATGGTGCCTAGAGCTTCATAACCACCCTGGGCTATGTATTCTTCCAGGCTTTCCGGGTCAATGTATCCGCAATTTGCCAGTGCGACTTTGACCTGCTTCTGGTAGAAGGGTATCTCTTTCTGGGTGGAAAGAACATGCTCTTCCTTGTCCTGCAGCATAAGACGCTTGACGGGCCTGCCCTTCACAAAGTGCTCTTCAACGAGTTCTGCAACATCGTCCAGCGTCACTTTCTTATAGAACACTCCCTCGGGATAGACAATCATAACGGGACCGTAATCACAAGGTCCCATACAGCCGGTTTCAATGATATTGATTTCGTTGAGAAGACCCTTTTCCTGTAAAGTAGCTTGGATTTTCTCCTTGATTTTCAATGCACCGGCTGAGACACAACCTGACCCGCAGCAAATCAGCAGGTCTATTCTTTTTAGAGACATGGGATTTCCTCCTTATCAACTACCTGTGGAAACAACGTAGTCGGAGACAATCCTGCCGTTTACAATGTGTTCAACCACCACTTGCTTGACTTTTTCCGGGTTCATATTACCGTAGGTGACTTTGTCTTTGCCTTCTTCCACCACGTCTACGACGGGTTCCATTGAAGAAAGGCCCTTTTCACCTGTCTGGGTGACCAAAACGTCTGTCAGGTTACGCTGGGAGATTTCTTCCAGGAAAGTCTTCATGACTTCTCTTGCTCCCATTGCAATCCCTGATGTTCCCATGCCAACAACAATCTTCATCCTTACATTGCTGCCGCGAAGCTTCATCTCTTCCTGGGCTTTTTCGCGAATTTTCTTAAGGTCTGCCAGTGTCTTCATCAGACATCCTCCATGTATGTATTTTGTATTCCTTCTATTAAGCTCTGTTCTATATATTCGATAACGTCAGGATAGGTGAGAGGAATATCTCCCAATTCTTCCTTTATCGCTTCTGTATCAAAATGAAAGGATTGCTCCTTTCCCTTGTCCCTGCTGATCAGGTTTACGTAAAAATCAATTTCCTGATGCCCAACGATGGACCCGAGCAGTGTATCCTTAAGGTTTCCCAAAGGTAGCCGGTCAATATTGTCCCTTTCGAAATCAGCCGTCAGAACCGTACCAAGGCAGGGTTCACTTGTGATGGTGAATCTCCCGTTACAAAGTTCTGCATTCTGCTTAAACAGGGGTATTCCCAGGCCGACTTTCTTGACTCTCGTCTCTTTGGATGTGTAAAACGGGTCCTGAGCCATCGCAAGGGTTTCGGAATCCATTCCGCAGCCATCATCTTCAATGATAAACCTGAGCACATTCTGCTGGGCATCATTGATTATCCGGATGCGGATGCATCTGGCACCAGCTCGCACTGAGTTTTCAATGATGTCCAGAAGGTGCAGTGAAATATCTTGCATATTATGTTCCGTTAGTTTAACTGTTTGTACTTTTTAATAATGTCTGCCACCTGATTCTTGGATTCCAGCCTGCCGAAAGTATCTTCACCTATTACCAGCACAGGTGCCAGGGAGCATGCTCCCACACAACGAACTGCGCTTAAGGTGAAAAGCTTGTCAGGGGTGGTTTCGCCCATTTTTACGCCCAGCTCTTCTTCCAAAATCGTGACTATCCTGGCAGCGCCTTTTACATAGCAGGCGGTACCCAGGCAGACGTTGATGTTATACTTGCCGCGAGGTTTCATGGAAAAGAAATTGTAAAACGTAACCACGCCATAAATCTTGCTGACAGGCAGGTCCATTTCTTTTGAAATGAATTCCTGCACTTCCATCGGCAAATAACCAAAGATTTCCTGCGCCTGACGAAGTATCTCAATCAGTGGATTCTGCAGGGTCTTTTTTTCCTGGATAACGGCACGCAAGCGTTCATACGGTGCATTGCTCATAACAGTGTCCTGTGCCATCGTTCCTCCTTGATTCCTTTATTTTTTATGTTAAAATCTTTCTGTCATTCTGACTGTTGGCTGCCATCACCAGTTCTTCAACGCAGGGCATTTCCACAAATATTCGGGAGCTTCCGCAGCCCAGATCGCTCAGGTAATGGGCATCAGATGCTCTAAGAAAAGTGAGCTCTTTCATCTCCGGATGAAGGCTGAAAAAATCCTCAAGTATCAGCCCAGAGGTAATGCCCAGCAACGGAAAGTGCATTTCCAAAGGTAAGAATCCCAACTGGCTGAGAATGCTGTTTGCATAAGCATCAACATGAGCCGGAACACAAAATCCTCCATAAGACTCTACCGCCGCTCTGGTTTCTTCCAGATTCCACAGCACTGAATTGCTCAGGGCTCTTTCTTCAAGACGGATGATATTTTCCTCTGCATCAATTACTACCTGGTCTCCGAAAAACTCAGCATCATTAGGGATGGGTAACAGCGCTCCATATAGGGTTTCGTTAAACTCCATTGCTTTGAGGCAGTCATCAAAATAAGCCAATATATGGATTTCTTCGGATGTTTGAATTTCCACTCCATAAGTAAAGGCTATTCCGTTTTCTGCTGCCACTTTGGCATAAGCCGGGCAATTTGCCAGGGAATTATGGTCGGTAATGGCAATCCACTCTATATTTAGTTCTTTGATGCGTTGTATCATGGCTTGAGGAGACATTTCCAGTCCGCCGCAGGGGGACAGCACTGAATGTATGTGTAAATCCGCCTTAAAACAACGCATTATCTATCCTGAAAAGATCTATAATAATCAAAAAAAACTTAGTGCTTATTTTCCCAGCATTTTATACAGCATGCCGGCAAGGTCAAAAACCTGCTTATCACTGACTGCCAGGCAGATTTCTTCCTGAATGGCGCGTTCAATGACCGCGGCGTCTGGTTTGAGGCCTTTGGCAAAAACAACGCAGGGGATGCTGGTCATGGATGCTACCGCCACTGTATTCATATGACGCATTATGGTAATCCAGACCTGCCCTTCTTTGGCAGTGCCCATCACATCACTCAGCATGTCTGATACATATCCGTCGGTGATGGATACTGATGAGATATCTACATCCGGAGTGATGATTTCCGCCTGGATTAGTTCCAGATAGTCTTTCAAATTTACAGCCATATTAATCCTCTTCTTTCTGGTGGCGTTTGAGCAGGACAACGCAGTCGTCTATGGATGCCTTGTCACTGACAATGTCTTCAGCCAGGGCATAACAGGTAGGTGAGCCGCAGGCGCTGCAATTCAGCCCCGGCAGCATCACCAGTATTTCGTTGAGCTTCTTCATCTTCTGGATGGCCTGCTTGATATCCTGGTCCAACTGCATAATGGAACGCGGTTCCAGGGGGGCAACTGCAAACTGGCCATCTTTATATAACTTTTCCAGGTCACTCACGTCAAGGTCCTGATGCTCGGCGTTCTTGATTAACTTTTTTATGCGTGACATTGCCACAAACGGATTTTCCACATTGAGGCAACCGCCGACACACCCATTGGTGCAACTGCGTAATACGATATAATCATACTGGTCAAGGTAATGATCTTCAACTTTTGAAAGGATTTCCAGAACATTGTCAGTGCCGTTCACAGACAGCGCCCTGATGTCGTCACAGTCAACCATCTCGGCTTCCACGCCTGCCAATGCCCAGGTAAGACCCTGTTCATATGTATCAATACGGCTGTTGTCGCCATTCATTTTTCTTAGCCGTTCCCTGATTTTCCCATAAATCATCCCGATGGAAAATGCTCCATCCTGAAGATGCTTGTATGCTCCTTCAGGCTGATGAACAGCCGTTACATGAGCCACGCATGGAACTATCAGGAAAATCCCTATATCCTGTTCTTCCAGTCCCGTATCTTTCTGGATTTTTTCTCTCAAAAACCTGGTAAGAATGCTCATTGGAGCTTCCTGATGCAGGATATTGGGCAGGAGGGAAGGGTACTTGACCTGGATAAGACGCACGACTGAAGGGCAATTGCTTGAAAGTATCGGCCTTATGTGCTTGTTCTGACGGATGTACTCACGGATAATGGATACGATGAATTCTGTAACAAAAGCTTCCTCTGCCACTTGGTCAAATCCCAGGTCCAGCAATGCTTTCTTGGCAGTCGGATAAGGAATGTCTTCTGTGAACTGTCCTGCATAAGAGGATGACAGGATAGCCACTTTATATTTAAAATTGTTTATGATATCCAGAGAGTCGCTTTTGGGCAGGATGGCGTGAAACTGGCAGATTGTAACGCAATTGCCGCAGTCCACGCAACGGGTGGGGTCTATCTGAGCTTTACCGTTACGGACACGTATAGCTTCTGTCGGGCAGACCTTCACGCAGGACGTGCAACCCGTGCAATTGTCCGAAACAATCTGGATAGCGTGATAGTACTTTTTCTCTGTTCCTGCCATTTTTCTCTATGCGTAGTAAATGATTATTTCCAATATGGTGGATTCGCCATATTCAGAGGTTATATGCAGCAGGTCTGCATTTTTCTGAATATTGGGCAGACCCAGTCCTGCGCCGAAACCCATTTCACGAACCAGGTCATCAGCTGTTGACCAGCCTGGAACCATCGCCTGCCTGATATCTGAAATCCCGGGTCCTTTGTCCTCGAAACGGATATAGACCATATCGTCATATACAAAACTATTCATCCTGCCGCCGTTGGAATGAGCAGCCACATTGATTTCCGCCTCATAAGAGGCAACTGCAATGCGTCTCAGGACATTGGGGTCCACTCCCAGTCTTTTCAGAACGTTTTTGACTTCCGCACTGCCTTTGCCGGCGTTGACGAAATCTTTGACTTCAATGTCAAATTCCAGGGTTACCTCTGCTTCCGGCTTTTCCTGTAAAAACGCTTTGGCAGCTTTTTCGTAAGCGGGATTGATATTCCAGAACTCAGCCATATCAGATTTTACAACTCCTGAGACCTGAACTATACAGGATGCCACTGGAGCGGAACATAGTCAGCTTGGTGCTCATTAAGATAAGGCCCCTTTCTTCCGCCATCTCTATCAGTTCCTGGGGAGGGGTTTTGCCACGGACAAATACAATGCCAAGCAAATCTATCATATCTGAAAGGCGGATTACCTGTGTGTTGGTCAGGCCTGTCAGAAGCAGGGTGGGTTCCTTGGTGCACATCAGTATGTCACTGATTAAGTCTGAAGCAAAAGCGCAGGGGATTTCCGCTTCCAGATCAGCGCCGGAAGTGAGCACTTCTGCTTCCAATACGGTCAGAATCTCTCTTAATGTCATTTCATCTCACCAAAATACTTTATTGTTTGCATAACTTTAAATCCTCTCTTTATCGTCAAGGAAAAAACACCTCTGATATCATACAAATTACGTAGTATTTATCAGCCTTAATCATAAAGGGATAGGCACGGTTCGGCTACCCATCCCGATGCTGTCGGCAACTTGTCTATCCTGCTTGATGCGAGGGGGTATCGTGGGGATTCCCCTCGTTGTCTCCCCGTTACATCCTCGTGGCAAGCAGGTAAAATGTGGCATATAACAAAAAGGACTGCCTTGCGGACAGTCCTTTTAGCTATGTTTGATGTAAGTTATCTGAGTTTTATTAGTTTGCGAGAGGAGACAGCTTTGCCGTCAACGGTCATTGTGCAGAAATACATGCCGGAAGGGCATTCCTTACCGCTATTGTCACGTCCGTTCCAGACCAGGCTGCCGCTTTCCCCGTCTCTGCCCGTAACAGAAGCAGTATAGACTCTGGCACCCTTGATGTCATAGATGTTCAGAAATCCCCGGGAAGCAGGATTCAGGATGTATTTGATGGCTGTCTGGCTATTGAAGGGATTGGGACCGATTGCGGTAATCCTGTCAGCCATTCCGGGCATTACCTCATCTTCATTTGAGGTCGGGATTACCTGAGCTGTCACCGGAATAACTATGCAGGCATAAACCGTGTTATCTGTTGAGATGGTGATTTCAGCTTCTGCGGTTCCTCCGGAACTGGGCAGAAACATCACATCAAAAGTTTTGGAATCCATGAAGGGGATGACATAGGGGTCACGCATCTGTTCCATAATAAAGAAATCGGTGCTGTTGCAGCTGATGTCTATGTTCATATCGTGCGTCCACCAGTTGTTGATGGTGAAAGACTGCACATAGACGCCATCCTGGTTAACAGTGCCAAAATCTATGCTCTGCACGCTGACCGGGAAGACATTTTCCAAAGCGTTGAGGCTATATTTGCATCCCTGCAGGATTTCCTTGGTGGTGTTGTTCTGCAGGAAAAAGACGAATTCAAAATACTGTGAATTCCAGGCGGGCAAAGCTGTGAATGTGAGGTTGACTGTCTGGACGTTGTTTGAGCTGAAATCCATATCCGTTCCAAACTGTGATGGTGCCATCAGGCGATTGACAAATTCCAGATGGGTCTGTCCCTGCCAGTTTTGCTGGATGCCGGATTCGGTCAAAACTCCGTGCAGTTTCAGATTGGTATTGCTGTCAGTTTCCATTTTAACGACTGTCACGGTTACGTTGTAAGTATTGCCTGTGTGTTCTCCCGTTGCGGATATGGAGTAAGCCGAGGGCACGCTCAGCCTGGCATTGACCTTGGTTCTGTAGCCGGTGTACATGCTGGTTGTGTTGCTGCCGCCCACGGATGGATTAAGTCCGTCAAAAGTAGCGGTGGGATAGCCGGTGATATTGTAGTAGGAGTTGCGGTAATTGCTGTAATCATTCGCATAGGAGTCGCCATTATGGTTTTCTATAATGGCTGCCCTATGGCCGTAATGGACCAGGTCATCTGCTCCCATGGCTGCTCCGGGACAATAAGGACACCAGGTGCCTGTGCCGATTTCCACAACAACCATATCCCTGGGGATTGCTGTCATAGCTGACAGCATCAGTAACATCAAAAGTGCTGCAAGGATTCTTTTCATTTTATTCTCCTGTGGTTTATGCTAAGTTTGCTGATGAAGCAAGTGTTATCAGAGCCATGATAGCTTCAAACATCACGGCATAATCATCGTTTCGAAATTCTATGGTTCTTCCGTCCAGCCTCTTGGTATCAGGCATGTAACATGCCACATCGGCCATTGAGGTGGAAATGAATTCTATCCTTAGTGTAATGGGAGCATGAAACTTATAAAGGGGATAAGATGACTTATCTTTAGACAAGGCATTCCTGACTGCTTCGATTGTCTTGGTCCTTACAGCCAGGCTGGAGTAGTTTTTGGCAGCGAATTTTGATAAGGCTTCTTTGGTGGTAACATAATTCACCCACGGCATTGCCTCCGCATTCAAAAGCTCTGCCGATAGAGCTTTGTCCCCCGTAACTACAGTGACAGGAACTCCGTAATGTCCCGCATAGGCGGAATTTATCAGAGCTTCGTTCATCCGCTTGTCATTCAACCAGATTTTATGGATACGTCGGTTGGAATAGCTGTGGTCCATATTTGCCTGTAATGCGCCAGTCCCGGCATGATAACCAATCAGGAAAACCTGGTCATATTGGGAGGAAAACGCCGGCATCATATAATAGGGCCTGGGATTGCCTGAAATCAGGTTTATCCGCTCATCCAGAGCTGTAAATCCGTAATCGATATTGTCGCCGGCATTGTGGGAGTCGGCAATGGTGATTTCTTCTATCTGATTATTCTGCGGAATGCTTTTGATGGCTTCTATCACGTTTTGCAGATGGTCTGTCATGTATGCTTTAACAGCGCTTCGGTTATCCTTTTCCTGTTCCCAGTTAAAAGTTCCGGGAATGCCTTCCATGTCCAGCGATATGTAAATCTTCATCAATACCTCTTATGGGACAGTGAACTATCTGAATACAGGGGTTAGATATGCTGAGGGGAAATAAATGTCAATCAGTTTTTATAATGGGGTGTTTTCAGGAACAGATGGCTGAGGCGAGCAGGCTACCCAGACGAACATTATTTTTCAAAAGTTCCAGGTTGGCATTGACTGACTTGCCTTGAGTCGCATCCGCCAGATGCTGCAGCAGCCAGGGAGTGATGGCTTTTCCCCTGATGTTCAGAAGTTCTGCTTCCCTGATTGCCTGTTCAATTACCGGCTCGATGAATTCGGAGGCTATGCTGTGCTGCGGGGGGATGGGATTCATAACAAGCAAAGCTGAGGCAGGGGCATTGTGTAGTGAAATATGGGCTTTGAGAGCTTCGGCTATGGTTTCTGCTGTGTCAATTCTGTCCACAGGATATGGCGAATCCTTCGTGTAAAAAGCCGGGCAACTGTCTGTCTGCCAGCCGTAAACGGGTATGGACAGCGTCTCAAGCTGTTCCAAAGTAGCCGGGATATCCAGGATTGCCTTGCAGCCGGCGGTTACTACTATGACAGGGTGTTGTGCCAAAGCCGGCAGGTCAGCTGACCAATCCAGGCTTTCCTGCCATTGCCTGTGGATACCGCCGATACCACCGGTGGCAAAGACGCGGATTCCTGCCAGATGCGCCAGGCAGACTGTAGCGGAAACGGTCGTTCCTCCGCTGGATTTCTCTGCCAGTGCCAGGGGGATGTCCCGCTTGGCAATCTTTTTCAGAAGGTTGTGGTGCGTTTGAGACTGCAGGGAAAGCTCTGCCAGCCTGGCCAGGTCTGTTTCTTCCAACCCGATATGAATCATTCCGTCTATCACTGCAATTGTGGCAGGCGTAACTCCATTGTCAAAAGCTGTCTTTTCCAGGATTTCTGCGGTTTCGATATTGGCTGGGTAAGGCAAACCATGTGTAATTACGGTTGATTCCAGGGCAAGGACAGGTTTTCCTTCTGACAGTGCATATTTCACTGCTTCGCTCAGTTTGAGGTATTGGTTAGATACTTCCAGCATTACAATTTCTTATGCGGATAAATGGAGTATATAATGGTGGTTGCGGGTTATCCTTCCGCCAGCAGGGCTTCTGGGCTGCCAGAAGGCAGGATTTCCATCACAACAGGGATAACCCCGCATCTTAACATGCCAATTTCTTTGGCAGCGGCATAGGATAAATCCAGCTTGCGGTTTTTCTTAAACGGACCTCTGTCATTGACACGTACTACGACTGATTTGTCATTCTTGGGGTTGGTTACTTTCAGAATAGTGTTAAAAGGAAGGGTCTGGTGGGCGCAAGTGAGGGCAAAACGGTCAAAAATTTCACCATTGGCGGTCTTTCTTCCGTGAAAACGAGTGGAATAATACGTCGCAATCACGGTATCAACCACCGCGGGCATCCCTGGTGGTTCCTGAGTGTGCAGCGAATCCATCAGCAGAGCAATCTGACTCTGTTTAAATTCATCGCTGCCGATAACGGCGGCCGGCTCTGCTTTCATCAACGGCGTGCAATATAATTGCAGACCGAGCAGACCGACTAATAGTAATCTTGTTCTTCTTTTCATAATTAATACCAAAATGTTTGGATCATGTCTCTTGTTTCCCGGCAGGGTATTCCTGTCAAGAAAAAACTGAGCTCAAAACAGTTTTATTCATTGCTATACAATATTATAGGGATAGATATTGTCACGGGTTATTTCAACTGATATGCAGTTCATAAACAGCCCCAATGGCATAATAATCACGGAAAAATCTGCTTAGTTATAGTTACCCAGATTTTGTCTTTCCTGCCAGTATCGGGAACGATACGGGAAGAATACGAGAACATTGCTCACGATGAGTTCCCTTATCAGGTAAGTAAGGAAACAAAAAAAGGACTCCCTCCGAGGGAAGTCCTTTAATTCATTGGTAAAGGTTTTCTGGTTTATTCGCCGGGAATAACGTTGATGTATTTGCGTCCGTTGGCTTTGGTGGTAAACTGAACCTTGCCTTCGGTCAAAGCGAAGATTGTGTGGTCTTTTCCCATGCCGACATTGTCGCCGGGATGGAATTTGGTTCCTCTCTGCCGGACAATTATATTGCCGGGGATAACTGCTTCGCTGCCATACTTTTTCACTCCCAAAAACTGGGGGTTGCTGTTACGGCCGTTTCTACTGCTTCCAACACCTTTTTTATGTGCCATAATACACCTCGTTAGCCTTTCACGATATCCGTGATTTTAATGTCTGTGTACTGGGCGCGGAAACCTTTTTTCACGCGGTAGCCTTTCCTCTTTTTCTTGTGGAAAATTATTACCTTTTTGTCTTTTCCGCTGCCAATCACTTCAGCCAAAACTTTTGCGCCTGTCACGACCGGCTGACCAAAGACGATATCGTCTTCGTCACGCATAAGCAGGACACGGTCAATCTCGACCTTTTGTCCCGGCTCGGTCGCATTCAGCAAGGGAACGCGGATAACAGCGTTTTTTTCGGCCCTGTACTGAAAACCTTTGAAATCAATAATGGCGTACATTTAAGCTCCTTAAGCCTTGTCATTCTTTGAGTTTGTTCAAAATCTTTTTGTGCTGTTTATCTGTCAAGTAGTATATTTTGAAGTAATATCTTTTTCATCCGGCAAACTCAGTATCCTAAAGCTGTCCTGCCTTACAGATTCGTCTACCACAAAATCCACCTGCTGTTGGTATGTGACAAAGTAATCCCGGTTTTTGTTGATGAAATCCATAACGTTGGGATGAACCAAAATCCGCAGCTTGTCATTCCTGATAAAATATTCAGCTCTACCCAGCCATCTGTATATACGCATCACCACTGCATCCCTGGAAAGGATTTTGCCGGTACCGTTGCAATTGGGGCAGGGTTCGGAATAATTGGCTACCAGAGAAGTTCTCATGCGTTTTCGTGTGACTTCCACCAAGCCAAGTTCCGTGAAAGAATAGAGCTTGTTCTTTGCTCTGTCGCGGTTTAACCCGATTCGGAAAGCTTCCAGAACTTCCTGGCGGTGATGCTCGTCCACCATGTCGATAAAGTCCACCACAATAACACCGCTAAGGTCACGCAGGCGGATTTGGCGAGCGATTTCACTGGCTGCTTCAATATTGGTCTTCTTGATGGTTTCACTATAGTTGTTGCTTCCGGTAAAGCTTCCGGTATTTACGTCAACCGCTACCAACGCCTCGGTCTGCTCAATCCTGATGTTTCCGCCGCTGGGAAGATAAACCCTGGAATGGAAAATGGTTTCAATCTTCTTCTCGATTGCCCAGGCGTCAAAGATGGGGGAGTCCTCTTTATAGACTTCCACTTTGGAGACCAGTTCGGGTGCAAGGTCTTCCAATTGGGTAACGATTTGTTTGGCAAAGGCTTTGTCATCTATTACCAACCTGTCCACATGTTCGCCAAACAAGTCGCGGATAAGATAGTTTTCCAGCGCATTCTCCTCAAAGATACAGGTAGGAGGCTTGGCACTGGCAAGCTCTTTTTCAATCAAGCGCCATGTTTTGTCCAGGGCCTTGTATTCATTGGTAAAGTCCTCTTCGCTGTTTCCTTCTGCTTCAGTACGCACAATCAGGCCAACATCCTTGGCCTTGAGATTACTGAGGATATTGCGGATACGGTTCTTTTCTGAGGAGCCGCTTATTTTTCGGGAAATGGCTATTTTATTCTTGTTGGGGAAATAGACCAGGTATTTGCCCGGAATGGAAATCTGTCCGGTGAGACGGGCTCCTTTGCTGCCAATCGGTCCTTTGTGCACTTGAACGACTATTTCCTGTCCCGGCTTGAGCAATTGGGTTATCTTGGAGGAATCTCCCCTCGGCATATGGTGACGGGGATGCTCCTTTTCAAAAATATCCAGAAAATCCATTACGATATCCGAATAATGCAAAAAGGCGGTTCTTTCCAGCCCAATGTCTATGAAAGCAGCTCCCATACCGGGAAGCACGTCCTTGACAGTGCCTTTGTAGATGTTGCCGACTATGTTTTGCTTGTCCAGCTTCTCGATAAAAAGCTCTACAAGCTTGTTTTCTTCCAGTACTGCCACCCTCTTTTCCAAAGGATGGACATTGACGATGATCTCAGTTAAAATATGATTCTTTTTCATGTTTCTTGTCCAAAAAATTTATTTCAGGCCATTGGCCCGAGGTTTTTTACTCAAGTTCAAACGGCATCAGGCAGAGAACGGAATAGGGTTTGAAAATATTCCTTACCTGGCTGACAATCAAGTCAGAGATTGTTTCCAGACTCATCTCAGATTTTGCCATTTGGCTGTTATTGAGCTGTTCAAACAGCAGTTCCCAGTATTGTCTTTTCTGCGGGAGCACAACGGTCTGATATGATGTTAATTTTGCCAGTTCAGCAGCCTTCATGATAGCATCAGACAAAGTGCCTACCTGATCAATCAGGCGGTTGTCAAGAGCATCCTGAGCCGACCAGACTCTTCCGCCGGCAAGGGCTTCCAGGCTGTCTATGTCTATCTTGCGGTATTTTACCACCCTCTGCTTGAACTCTTTGTAAATGTTGGCGGAATTGCGCTGAAGAGAGGCGACCAGCTCTTGTGACGGTGTATTCATAAGGTTCATAGAGCCGGCATATTTACCAAAGGCGATGGTCTGGTTAGTTATTCCTACTTTTTTGCTCAAGCCTGAGGCATCGGGCAAGAGCTGAACAACACCGATTGAACCAGTCACAGTAAAGGGATCTGCCACAATATAATCGGATGGAGCGCTGATGTAATAACCGCCGGATGCTGCCACTCCACTCATTGATACAACAATGGGCACCCTGCTCTTAAGCTCTTCCAGTTTACGGTAGATAATCTCAGATTCCAGAGCGCTGCCGCCGGGACTGTTTACTCTCAGGACTACAGCTTTGACTTTGCTGTCCTGATTAATCTGGTCGATAATACCCTGCACCTTGTCAGCATTAATGCCTTCCGGCATATAGGACATAACTTTCTGGGATATCCCGCCCTGGAGATAACAGACTGCTATCTTGTCCTTGCCGGCAGGCGCTTTCGTTGCCGGGGAATATGATGTAACCGGCAAAAGCTGTTTTTTGGTGATGCCATATTGTTTCAGGAATTCATCCTTGCCGATGACTTTGTCAATCAGTCCGGACTGCAGGGCATAATCTGCAGATAACAGGTATTCATCCCTGTTCTCAAAAACTGCCCTGACCTGATCTGTTGAGAGATTGCGATGGTCTGCTATGTAACTGATTATTAATTCATACCTGTCGCTGAGGACTTCCTTCAGATTGCCGTATGTTTCCGGAGAAAGCGAGGTCTGGGAGTATGTCTCACCTGCTCCCTTATATTCGCCGGATTTAATTACGTTGATTTTCAGTCCCAGCTTATCAAGCAGGTTCTTGTAAAAAGAAATGTTTGCCTGCACACCTTCAAAAAACATCCCTGCCGCGGAGGAGGGTTCCATGGCGATGGTATCGGCAAGTACTGCCAGCATATAATCTTGCTGGCTTTGCATTTCAAGATGGGCTATGACGGGTTTCCCCGTTTGCTTAAAAGCTTTGATGGCTTCGCCGATTTCATTGATGCCGGCCGTCCTTATCTGGATAAAGGATGGTTGCAACATGATGCCTTTGATGTTTTTGTCAAAGGCGGCGTCGTTGATTTTAGTGCAGATGTCCTGCACAGATGTAGTGTTTGCCATAAAGCTGCGATTCACTTCGTTATAGTCCTCTATGATTCCTGTGGGGCTTATCTGCAACCAGGAATCAGACTTAACAGGTTTACTATAGGCAACATTTCTGACAGGTCTATTCAGACCTATAAAAAAGGCGATGACTGCCAGGATAGGAAACACCAGGCATCCGATGAGCAAATAGTTTTTCTTCATTAGAAAACTCCGGTTTGTATTGAAGGTGATTTGATAATTTGTTCCTCAAATAAAACTGGCGGAGATGTAGGGGTTCGAACCCTAGAAACGCTTATTAAACGTTTACACGATTTCCAATCGTGCTCCTTCAACCAGCTCGGACACATCTCCGCATTAATGGGGCTCATGCTTTTTTCCATGGTGTTCCTGTCAATCAAAATCTAATGCCTGAAATGCCGCATGCCGGTAAATATCATGCTGATGCCCAGTTCGTTACAGGCTGCTATCACGTCTTCATCGCCTTTGGAACCGCCGGGTTGGATGACAGCCTTAATCCCATGCCTGGAAAGTAGTTCCACAGAATCCCTGAAAGGAAAGAAACCATCTGAGGCGCATACACTGCTGCTCAGGTCGTGGCCGAACCGGATTGCTTTATTGATGGCAATTTCAGTAGAGTCAATTCTGCTGGTCTGCCCGATGCCAAGTCCCAGGGTTTGGTCTTTGGATGTCAGGGCAATGGCGTTGGACTTCAGTATGGAGACTGTTTTCCAGGCAAAGCGCAAAGCTTCATATTCATCGCTGTCCGGCTGTCTATGAGTGACTATCTTCCAGCCATCTTCCAGGGCGATGGTCTTGTCCCAATCCTGCACCAGATAGCCGGAGACGATGCTTTTAACTTCAAAATCAGGTCTTTCCGCAATGACTTTGTCCCTGTCAAAGACGACCAGTCGCCTGTCCTTCCTTTTTTTCAGAATTTCCATGGCATCAGTCTCAAAAGCCGGTGCAATGATTATCTCACTGAATATTTCGTTGATTTTGCTTACGGTAACCAAATCCAGGGTCTGGTTAACAGCGATAATACCGCCAAAGGGAGAAAGGGGGTCGGTCTCAAAAGCCTTCTGATATGCTTCCAACAAGTTATCTCCGCTGCCGATTCCACAGGGATTGGTATGCTTGAAAATCATGGCTGTGGGCTTTTCAAACAGTACTATTCCTTTCAGGGCAGCATCAAGGTCAAGCAGATTGTTATAGGACAGCGGCTTGCCATGCAGCTGTGTCCACCCTTCTGTGGTTGTGCTGAAGTAGCCTGCTTTCTGGTGAGGGTTTTCACCATAGCGCATGGTTTGGACGATAGGAGCACAGATGTCTATCTCATCCAGGATTGCAACAGCTTCTTCATCTGATTCTTTCAGAGGCTTTCTCAAAACTTTGGCAAAATAGCGCGAGATAGTTTTGTCGTATCTCTCAACATGTGCAAACGCCCTGTGAGCCAGACGCTTTCTAAGTTCCAGGGTTGTTTTCCCGCTTTCCTGCAATTGTGCTATGGCTTCACTATAGTCCTGCTCTTCGGTAAGAACCACAACATGCCGGAAGTTTTTGGCAGCAGAGCGGATAAGGGTGGGGCCTCCGATGTCGATGTTTTCGATGATGTCCTCTTCGGTGGAAGCCGGGTTAGCCACGGTCTGCTCAAAAGGATATAGGTTTACCACCACCACTTCGATAGGATTGATGCCCAACTCTTGCATGATGGAAACATGCTCCGGGATATCAAGGTCTGCCAGTATCCCGCCATGCACCTTGGGATGCAAGGTTTTGACCCTTCCGTCCATGATTTCCGGAAAACCTGTCCAATCTGTTATCTGGATGATGGGCAAGCCCTTTGCAGCTAAGAACTTTGCCGTTCCGCCGGTAGAGATGATTTCAAAGCCGGCTTTGTGAAGTTCACCGGCAAGAGCATCGATGCCGGTTTTGTCGCTGACGCTGATTAGTGCGAATCTTTTCATTCTGTTAATTCCTCAGTTAGTTTATCTATGAGTTCAGGCAATTTTTCCTTATTGATAATCAGGTCGATATCCTTGTCCAGTTTCCGGTTAGTATACATTTCGACGGTCAGGCGCACAAAATGTTTTTCCTTTTGAGTATCCACTGCCAGTTCCTTGTATTCCAGCAGAGAAACCAGCACAATACCGCTCAGGACGACCACCCAGTTCACGTAAATCCAGAAGAGGAATGCCGGCAGGGACATCAGAACCCCATAGAAAGCGCTCATGTTTGTCATATTATATATATAGTAGTCAAAGAAGACTTTTACCATCACCCAGACCAGGGTAGTCCAAAATGCAGCCCTGAACAGGGACTTTCTTTTCACCTTTATGGACGGAAGTATCATATAAAGGAATAGCAATCCTACAAACTGCAGGACAAAGGGCATGATTAATACAAACTGCTTTTTGAACAGGGGGATGTCAAACAAACTTGAAATAATCGGCAGTGAAGAACTGGAGAACAGCAGCAGGATAATCAAAAAGCCGAATATCAACGTGCCAAAGAACTTTAGCAGTTGTGATATCAGGTCTTTGGGAGGGATAAATTCCATTCTGAGGATGCGGTCAAAAGTATCCCTGATAACCCTGAACAGTGAATAGGAAGTGACGATAACAACTATAAAGCTGAATATATTGAAAGACATCCTTCTTTCAATCAGTTCAGAAATGACCGGTCCGATATCACCCAACGACATAGGCAGGAAATTCTGGTACAGGTTTGCCTGAAATTCAGAAGAGGCTTGCAGGAAGGGAAGCCGGGGCACGACCAGCACCACCAGAACCAGGAATGGTATGAAGCCCAGCAGGGTTATATAGGTTAAAGCTGAAGCCTCCCTCAATACCCGTTCCTGGGAAAACTTACGGTAAAACAGCATAATGTTACTGCTGATAGTTTTTAACAGTGCTTTGCGTTTCTTGCTGTCAGACAGGTGAGACAATGCCTCCATCAGATCATGCAATCCAAGTTGCAGATAATAAAACAGCAGGATAAACAGCCTTTTATACAGGGGAATCTTTACAATCTCTTCATCGTGGTTAATGTTTTTGTAAATTCTTTTCATCTTATTCATTCCTCAGAGCGGTTACGGGGTCGAGGTTGCTTGCCCGGATGGCAGGCATGATTCCAAACAGAAGTCCCACCCCGACAGATACGAAAACGGCAGCATAAATCATGCTTAATGACGCTACCAATTCCATACTGAGATACTTTCCCACCAGGCTTAAAATGGAGTAGCCGAGTATGATGCCGGCAACTCCCCCCAGGGAGGTTATCAATATTGTCTGTACCATGAATTGGATAAATATGTCAATCCTTCTGGCTCCGATGGCGATTCTGACTCCGATTTCCCGTGTTCGTTCACGTACCGATGCCAGCATTATATTCATGATAACAATACCGCCCACCAACAGAGAGATGACGGCTATCATAACAAAAATGGTGGTAAAAATGGCGGCATTCTGCTTCATCTCGTCCATCTGTTCCTTAGCGGAGCTTACTTCAAACAGCTTTTTCCCCTGCTTCAGGTTGAGGATTATGGTCTGCAGCTTGGCGCGTAGAAGAACCGCTTCCTCAGGGCTGTTTGCCTTGACCTCAATATTGCTTACCGCCTGGTCCAGTGTGGTTTTCTTGAACATGGTGGTGAGGGGGACGAACACCTGCCGGTTCATATATTCCAATGCATTGTCTCCGCCCCAGCCGCCTTGCATCTTCAAATACTTGGTTTGCATGATGCCGATTACTTTCAGGACGTTGTTTTGCACCACAACGTTTTCCCCGATAGGGTTCTTGTTGCCAAAGAGTTCCGTTGCCGCTGTGCTTCCCAGCACGATTACGTTATTGTAATTGTTAATGTCATAGTAGTTTATGAAACGTCCAGTCTGCACTTCCCATTCATCGGTGATGGTCATATCGGGATAGACTCCCCTTACCTGGGTATCATAGGAAATCTCGCTTTTCTGAACAGGATAGCGGTTAGCTGCAATCTGGGGATTGAATGCTTTCGCCTCAGGAATCAGGGAACGGATGAGCTTCAACTCGTTGAATGTAAAGGATGCCTGTTTCCAGTTGATGAAATCCATTTCCCAGTTGGGGCGGACCTCAATCTTGTTCAGCCCTCCGCGTTCCTCCATCCATCTCAGGGTGCTTTTGTTCATTCCGTTTACGATGGCCAGCACCACCATGATAGACATTACGCCCAGAATGATGCCAAGAACGGTTACTCCCGTTCTGACCTTTCTGGTCATGATATCAGCAAGGCCGATTTCCACCGATTCACGCAGCGATATCGCCATCTACTATTTTTCCGTCTATGATTCTGATGACACGGTTGGCTCGGCTTGCTACATTTAAGTCGTGGGTGACAATAATAACTGTGTGTCCCTTGGCATGTAAATCATTGAAGATGGAAAGGATATCACCGCCAGACTGCGTATCCAGATTGCCTGTGGGCTCGTCTGCCAAAAGGATGGCAGGATTGTTAACCATTGCCCTGGCTATGGCAACCCTTTGCCTCTGTCCGCCGGAAAGTTCACCGGGCTTGTGCCTGAGCCGGTCACTGAGCCCTACGCTTGCCAGCATTTCCTTTGCCTGTCTTATTCTTTCTTTATAGGTAATCCCGCCATACATCAGGGGGAGCTCCACATTTTTAAGTATATTTAGATGGGGCAACAGGTTAAAGGTCTGGAATACAAAGCCGACCTGCTTGTTGCGGATGGATGCCAGTTCGCTTTTCCTGAGGTCGCTTACTCTGAGGTTATTCAGGATATAACTGCCTTCGGAAGGTGAGTCCAGACATCCGATTATATGCATCAGAGTGCTCTTTCCCGAACCGGAGGGACCCATGATGGCTACGAATTCACCTTTTTCTATGGACAGGTTGATTCCGTTCAGCGCCCTCACTTTTACTTTGCCCATATCATAGTCTTTGATGATGTCAGTTGTTTCGATTAAAGGCATTTTGTTTATCTATCCTCTTTACGTTTCTACACAATTGTCATCTTTTTACTTTGCCACACATTGTCAACAAAAAGAGGAAACCATACCATCCATTCTTGGGTTCCTTGCTTGTTACGGGGAGGTATCGGGGGGAATCCCCTCGATACCCCCTCGTTACCTCCCCGCAGCAAGAAAGGAGTAAATTATCTAAATCATAGGGATATAAGGCAGAAAGCCCTGTTTCTGTCTGAGGACCTGATAAAATTGTTGACAGGGAAATTGCCTTTTAAAGTATTAATAGTATAGACATACTTTACGGAGAAGAAAATGAAGAAACTGCTTTTAGCAATGCTGATTGGTCTTATGGTTATGGAGCTTGCTGCCCTGAACCCGCGTTCCTATACCCAGTTAATAGTCAATGACTCTGACGGCAAGCGGGTGCCGGGCATAACGAATAATTCCATGTCCACTTCCGCAGATTACCTTTTTTCCGCCTATATTACCAAAAGACCGGCAGAGGTCATTTCCACCGCTACTCATCCTGCCAATTCCATCCGGATTTTCCGCTTGGGAAACGGGACCACTTTCCCTTATGTCACCTGCGCTTATTTTCAATTCGGAGCGTTTTATGCACCCTGGGCGGCAGGAGACACCATCAGGTTCAATCTGAAGCACATCGCTTCCGGCGATTCCATCTCCTGGGACCTGGTGATTCCGGATGATAACACCAGCGCAATAGGTTTCAAACAGAAGTATGACCCGATTGAATCCATTGCTGTACCGCCCTGGACACTTAAAGAATCAAAGGCTAAAGCTGCCAAAGGCGATATCCTGGTACCCGTCATCCCCAAGAAATAGGCAGACCGCAAAGATTTTATGAAGTTACAGGGTCTGCAGAGTGTACATAGATAAGAAAGCTAAGTATTAGCTGTCGTGCTGATACAGTTACAGTGTGTTTATGAGGTAATTTATGCGCAGAATAGTTCTGTTACTACTTGTGGTAATGGTCGCAGTCATCACCGGCTGCGTAAAGAAAGATGAATTTGGGTCTATGCAAAAGGCAGCCTTAAAAGGTGAAGCCTTGGCACAGTATAATCTCGGATGGTATTACTATAACGGCGAGGAAGTAGAGCAGGATCTTACGGAAGCTGTCAAATGGTGGACTTCCGCAGCTGAGCAGGGTCACGCCGCAGCCCAGTATAACCTTGGCGTCTGTTATGACCTGGGGGAAGGGGTTGAGCGTGATTATGAGAAGGCAGTTGCCTGGTACCGTAAAGCTGCCGAGCAGGATTATGCCGCAGCCCAGTATAACCTTGGCGTCTGTTATGACTACGGCAAAGGGGTTCAGCAGGATGGCAAAGAAGCCGTCAAATGGTACCTGCTGGCAGCCCAGCAAGGTGACGCCCAGGCGCAGTACAATCTTGGCGTCTGCTACTATTTCGGTGAAGGCATCGAGCGTAATGTGCAGGAAGCAGTTAAATGGTACCGCAAAGCGGCAGAGCAGGGCGATGCTTCAGCCCAATATAATCTGGCGGGATGCTATTATATGGGCGAAGGCGTGGTCCAGGACTTTGAAGAGGCCTATTTCTGGTATCTGCTGGCTGCAGCCGGCGGTGACGAAGATGCCATGACTGAGCGTGATTACGTGGCAGACGACCTTAGCCAGAAGCAGGTAGCCCGCGTTCAGGCAAGGGCCAGCCAGTGGTTTGAGGAACGTCAGGAGTAAGACAGACAAGTTTTCAAGATAAAGAAAAAAGGCAGGTTTCGGCCTGCCTATTTTTTTATATTCAGGATTAAGCTTAGAAATACAAATCCCGCCTGCCATCCTTTAGCTGGACCAGTTTCTCGCGGACTGTCTTCTGCATGGTCTCATCGGGAATCAGGTTTAGTTCCTTTTCTATAAGGGCAAGACCGGCTTTCAAGGTTTTTTGGGATGAATAGTCAAACAGGTATTCCGCAAAAGTCAGCAGCGCATTGGGGGTGCAAAAGCGTTTCACAAAGCCTGGTATGGCAAATTCCATGAAATGCTCTCCCGTCCTTCCTGCCCTGTAGCAGCTGGTGCAGAAGGATGGGATATAGCCGTGTTCTGCCAGTTCAAAGATTACTTCATCCAGCGTGCGGGTATCACCCAGGACGAATTGTGCTTTCTTGACTGATTCATCATTATCGGCAGAGTAGGAGCCTACCCCGATGCTGCTGCCGGCGTCAATCTGCGAAACTCCGTAGGACAGTACTTCATTGCGGATGGCAATCGGTTCCCGCGCCGTCAGTATCATACCTGTATAAGGAACGCTCAGGCGGATGGTAGCTACCAGATGCTTGAATTGCTCGTCCGAAACCTGATGGGGAGGGTGCTGGGTAAACTCGGTTCCCACCGCGGGTTCTATGCGGGGGAAGGAAATCGTATGAGGCCCCACTCCAAACATCTCTTCCAGGTGCAGGGTGTGATATAGCAGGCCCATCACCTCAAACTTGTAGTCATAAAGCCCCATCAGAGCGCCGATGCCCAGGTCGTCTATGCCTGCCTGCATGGCTCTGTCCAGCCCGTAAAGCCGCCACAGGAAACTGCTCTTGGGTCCTTTCGGGTGCATCTTTTCATAGGTCTGCTGATGATAGGTTTCCTGAAAAATCTGATAGGTGCCGATTCCGGTCTGTTTCACGATGCGAAAGCCTTCCACGTCCAGCGGGGCAGCGTTGATGTTCACGCGCCTGATTTCGCCTTTGCCGCTTTTGGTTTTGTAAACGGTTTCCACAGTGTCCGCAATGTATTTGGCGTCATATTTCGGGTGTTCGCCATAGACCATAATGAGACGCTTATGTCCGGAATCTTCCAAAGCTTTTACTTCGGAAACCAGCTGGTCGTGTTCCAGGGTGCTGCGCATGCATTCTTTGTTGGAAATCCGGAATCCGCAATAAACACAATCGTTTACACATTCGTTGCCCACGTAAAGAGGGGCGAAAAGAACGATGCGGTTGCCATAGATGCGTTCCTTGAGGGTTTTGGCTCCGTCCAAAATCATCTGACGCAGTTCAGGGTCCCTCACGTTTAGCAGGGCGGCGGTTTCATCCGGGTTTAGTCTCTGTTTATCCAGGGATTTATTGATGATATCCCGGATGCGGATGTTGTCCGGTGCGTGCTGTTCTTCCAGATGCGTAAAGATGTCTTTGTCCGGAATAAAGGACTTAAGGCCTTCGATGTCGATTTTCATTTCTGCTCCAAAATTCTGATTTCGTCATTCCCGCCCAGGCAGGAATCCGGTGTGTTCTATATTTTTAAAGTAGTGCTTTTCACTTTCACGGATTTGAGCTGTCCCAGTTTGCCGGAGAAGGCGCCCATTTCATCCAGGTCCATTTCCATGACCAGAAAGATGACTGAGACGTTTTTATCCCGCATGGGATAGCCTACGCGCAGCTTGATTTTGGGAGCATAGGAATGCAAAAGTTCGCTGACCGGATGAAACGCTTCTTCCACATCATTGATAACAATCGTGACTACATGGACTTTTTCTTCCATTGAGACTCCCTGATTTGCGGATAGAGAAGCGTTTTACAAGTTGGAAAGATGCGGTTTCCTTTCCCTTGATGACAGATGCTTCCCTCATCGCAGGCTCATATTCTGATGACAAGATATCCCGCACCTCAGATTTGACAAGGGAAAAGATTTCCCTGCCTCTCCCATACTCGTTCCTCAATGCATAGTCAATATCTTGTCAATATCCTGTCGGTATCCAGTTGGATTTCACCCGACTGGACTCAGACTGGATACCGAGAGGATACCGACAGAATAATGATAAGAAAGCAAGAAAGAAGTATATAAAGCAACAAGTATGAAACAACTAAATTGAATAAAAGTACTTGACACCGTGATTCGAAATATCTTCTTCAATACATCTTAGAAACGTTTGATTAAAAGCTTAAACAAAGAGGAATATGTTTATAAAAGAACCGACGTATTTTTTTGGTAACAAGTATGGCGAAGAATAAGAAGCAACACTATGTCCCACAGTTTTTACTTAGAAACTTTCATGTAGAAAGTAAAGACCGATGTATCGCTTTATTCAATGTTAGGAATAATATTATAATTCCCATTGCCAGTATTTCAGACCAAGCATGCAAAGATTATTTTTATGCTAAAGAATCTATTATTGAGGAGTTATTATCTAAAGGTGAGTATGATGCATGCATGATTATCAGAGACCTAATAAAAACAGAAACAATTCCTCACAAGGCTGATGAATCTTATTCCAAATTATTGAATTTTATCGCAATTCAAAGATGTAGAACGAGTTGCTTTATGGATAATGCACAAGCTATCTATCAAAGAGGGTTAACGATTTATAAAGATTTAATGCATCAGCACTACCCCCAAAAGCACTTTGATAAGATTGAGATTAATGTTAGAGTAAACAGAGCAAAATTGCTTTTTAAGTTCTCACTTTCAGCACCTCTCTTATCTGATTTAGAAATAGTTATTCTAAAGAATCAAACTGAAACCCCGTTTGTAATCTCCGATGATCCAGTTGTATCGTATAATCCTCTTTTGTTTTCGAAATTTGGAGGAAACTCAGAAGGTCTATGCTTAATCGGACTTTGTATTTTTTTGCCATTGTCTCCGAATATATGCTTACTAATGTATGATAAAAAGTATTATGGCGTTAGGCATAATAATGATGTTGTCATTGTCGAGAGTGCAATAGATGTTATAAATGTTAACATTTTACAAATTTTGAATGCACAGAATCAGATATTCACCAATAGAATTGACTATCTAGAGAGTATTAAGGAGTGTTATCACGAAAACCTGCAATACAAAGTCAATACAAAGCTAGAAGATAAGCTTAAACCTAAAACTCTTGAGAATATCTATGGGGAAACAATAGAAGGAGCATATGTTGCAGAGGCCATAAGACACAATAGACAGGTAACTTTATCCTTCCTAAAACGAAGGAGATTAGTCCCCACTATAAGATGTGCCATAAGCGATTTGATCAGAAACAATGCTCTGTTGTCTTACGTTGAAAATTATACAAAATACTACATGTCAAGATTTGAGAGCAACGACAATAACAATAATGACCTTTAGCTTAACGTTTCAGGCATAATTCTGAGTTGTCGTTACATCTAAAGTTTATACCCACATGGAGGTCTACTATGATTTGTATTTTAATATATCATCTAATCAATGTAACACTTTTTTTGAATCTCGTATGAGTAAGCTTAGCTTTCGGATTGCGAAAAGACTTGACACCTGCCGAGAGGAAAAATATAATAAAACAAAATGCTAAAAGCTATGTAATTAGCAGTCATTACGGAGAATTAAATGAACTTGCCCGAACCGATTAAAATACAATTACCAGATACCTTGCCGGACGCTAAAAGCTTTATGCCCGGCATCCGCAGAGCGCCTGACCGCGGGCTTCCGCTCAATAAAAAGGAAATCGGCATCGCCCTCAAAAATTCTTTGCGCTACATTCCCACTGAACTGCATGAAAAGCTGGCTCCGGAGTTCTTACAGGAACTCAGGACGATGGGCAGAATCTATGGATACCGCTACCGTCCGGAAGGAAAAATCACGGGGAAACCTGTTGACGAATACAAAGGCACCCTGTCCGGAAGGGCTTTGCAGGTGATGATAGACAACAATCTGGACTTTGACATTGCCCTGTATCCCTATGAACTGGTAACTTACGGCGAAACGGGACAGGTTTGCCAGAGCTGGATGCAATACCTGCTGATAAAGCAATACCTGGAAGTGATGAATGACAGCCAGACGCTGGTAGTCTCTTCCGGGCACCCGCTGGGGTTGTTCCCTTCCCGTCCGGAAGCGCCGCGGGTAATCTCCACCAACGGTTTGATAATCGGCAAATGGGATAATCCGGAAGAGTTCAAAAGACTGACAGCTCTGGGCGTGGCAAACTATGGCCAGATGACGGCCGGCGGGTGGATGTATATCGGTCCGCAGGGCATCGTGCACGGCACTTACATTACCCTGCTGAATGCAGGCAGGCAATATCTCGGCATCCCTGAAGACAAAGATTTGGCAGGCGTTTTGTTCATTTCATCCGGTTTGGGCGGAATGAGCGGTGCGCAGGCAAAAGCAGTGGAAATCGCCGGAGGCATCGGAATCATCGCCGAAGTGGATAAAAGCAGGATTGACACGCGTCACAGCCAGGGCTGGGTCAGCAAGGTTTCGCAAGACCTGGATGAAATCTTCCGCTGGGCGGATGAATACAGGCAAAACAGGAAACCAGTCTCAATAGCATATTACGGTAATATCGTGGATTTGCTGGAGTATGTTGACAAGCACGATATCAAGGCGGAACTGATTTCTGACCAGACCAGTTGCCATGTGGTCTATGAAGGCGGTTACACTCCAGCCGGCTTCACTTACGGGGAAGGACGCGAGCTGCTGAAAATAGACCAGGCAGGTTTCAATAAAGCTGTGGATGAATCGCTGAAAAGGCATTACCGTGTCCTGAAAAGCCTCACGGCAAAAGGCTCCTATTTCTGGGACTATGGCAACAGCTTTATGGCTTCGGTATTTGACGCCGGGGAAAAAGCCATTGCCCGTAACGGGGAAAACACCACAGAAGGTTTTATCTGGCCCTCCTATGTGGAGGATATCATGGGTCCCGTCTGCTTTGACAGAGGTTATGGGCCTTTCCGCTGGGTCTGCCTTTCCCGTAATGATGATGACCTGAAAAAAACTGATATGGCTGCGATGGCTTTGATAGACCCCAAACGCTGTTCGCTGGACAGGGACAACCATCATTGGATTGCCACGGCTGAACATAACAAGCTGGTAGTAGGCACCAAAGCGCGTATCCTGTATTCAGATGAAGAAGGACGGGTAAAACTTGCCCTGAAATTTAACGATATGGTTCGCAAAGGCGAGATTGGTCCCGTGATGCTGGGACGCGACCATCACGACGTATCGGGTACGGATTCACCCTTCCGCGAAACCGCCAATATCTACGACGGCAGTAATGTCACGGCGGATATGGCTACTCATTGCTTTGCCGGCAATGCTGCCAGGGGAATGACTCTGGTGGTGCTTTCCAATGGCGGGGGTGTGGGTATCGGGCGTTCCATAAACGGAGGAAACGGCATTCTGCTGGATGGCAGCGACCGCATGGACGAGATAGTAAAATCAGCTCTGTCCTGGGACGTAATGGGCGGTGTGGCACGCCGGAACTGGGCACGGAATGCAAATGCGATAAACACAGTGCAGGATTGGAATGATAAGCATCAGACCGAAGGGCATATCACAGTTCCCTTCGTAGCTGATGAAGAGTTTGTGAACGAGCAGGTAGAAAGAATCTTTGGAGACTGATGATGAGTAATCATTTGGAAGATTTTGCCCGGCAGATGTGGCAGGAAAGCATATCAGAGAATGTCATCAAGACTTTTGCAGCTTATTACGTCAGGCTGGCGAAAAACGCCGGCAGCAAAATCAGTAAAAATGAAATCCAACCGCCTTCTGACGCAAATCTGATTGACTACAAAAACCTGGAGTCCAATCCTGATTACGAAATCCTGCGCAGGACCGTTGTAATCAAACTCAACGGCGGTCTGGGAACTGGGATGGGTCTGTCCAAAGCAAAGTCCCTTCTGCCTGTAAAAGGCAACATGAATTTTCTGGACATTATCTCCCGGCAGATACTTACCCTCAGGGCTCAGCACGCACTGGAGATACCGCTGGTATTCATGAACAGCTATAATACACATGAAGATACTATAAGATACCTGAACAGGTATCCGGACCTTGGCAAGGGCGGGATTCCGCTGGACTTTATCCAGAACAAGTTTCCCCGTATCAGGCAGGACAACCTTGCTCCCTTCGTTTCGGAAGACAGGACAAAGATGTGGAATCCGCCTGGACATGGTGATATTTATACAGCCATGGATGGCAGCGGAGTCCTGGATAAACTGATTTTCAACGGGATAGAATACGCTTTCTTCTCCAATTCGGACAATCTTGGCGCCACGGTTGACGCTGCTATTCCATCATATATGGCAAAAAACGGCATCCCCTTTCTAATAGAGGTCTGCATCCGCAGCGAAGTGGACAAAAAAGGGGGTCATCTGAGTGAAGATAACGCCGGAAATCTGCTGCTGAGAGAGATTGCGCAATGCCCTGAAGGTGAACTTAACGAGTTTCAGGACATCAGCGTCTATAAATATTTTAACACAAACAATATCTGGATTAACCTGAGAATACTGAAGGAAGAACTGGTTAGGAACGAGGGAGTGCTGCTGCTTCCGATGATTATCAATCCCAAGGTTGTTGACGATGTTCCTGTCTACCAGATAGAAACTGCCATGGGCTCTGCCATCAGCATATTCAAGGGTGCCAGGGCTTTAGTGGTTCCCCGCACACGGTTTGCTCCGGTTAAAAAGACCACAGACCTGCTTGCTATCTGGTCTGACGCCTATGAATTGAATGACCAGTACCGGATTACTTTAAAACGCAACCGCACAGAACCCCCGGTAATCAAGCTGGATGAGAGGTTTTACGGCAGCATAGAGCAAATGATGGAAAGATTCATAGACGTGCCTTCTCTTCAGAGCTGCGATTCTCTTACCATTGCCGGAGACATAACATTTGGCGAGGGTGTCATATGCAGGGGAAATGTGTGCCTGGCAGCGGAAAATCCGGCAAAAATAAGGGACCGAGTATGCGAAGGTCTGATTAATATCTGAGGTGATGATGTCATATCCTGTCTATAATGTAAACGCTTTTACAGATAACTATTACAAAGGGAATCAGGCAGCGGTGGTAATCCTGGACGAATATCCCCAGGACACTTCCCTGCAGGCTTTGGCCAAGGAATTCGGTTTTTCCGAAACAGCATTTGTCAAACGGCTTGGATTCGGTAAATATGCCATCCGCTGGTTCACACCTGAGACTGAAGTGAATCTGTGCGGACATGCAACCCTTGCAGCTGCTAAAGCTTTGTTTCATGATGTCATTCCTCATGAGAAACTGATTCTGTTCCAGAGCATTGCGGGAGACTTGCTTGCCAGGAGACTGACGGATGAGATACAACTTGATTTTCCTGTGGACGAACCGGCCAAAATAGAGCCCGATAACAGGATAGTCAATGCCCTAAGTCAATCCAATGCTGAAGAGGTCTTATATTCTCCTTTCACCAGGAACCTGATAGTAGTTTACAGGGATGCCGATACGGTTGTATCGCTGAAACCTGACTTTATGGAGCTTTCCAAGCTGCAGTCGGACAGTGTGTTCGGCATCGTGGCAACATCATCCTTCGATGGGAATTATGATTATATCTGCAGATACTTTGCTCCCTGGGAAGGCATTAATGAAGACCCGGTAACCGGTTCTGCCCAAACTTGTCTTGCTCCTTATTGGTGCAGGAAGCTTGGTAAGCTTGAACTCAATGGCTTCCAGGCTTCGCCTCGTGGCGGAGAATTCAGGGTAGAGCTTGCCGGAAACAGGGTCCTGATAGCCGGTAAGGCATTCATCTATCTCAAAGGTGAGATAAAGAGAGGTTTCTGATGGTTACAAAGGCGCAAAAGATAAGGGTAGGCATATTTATCGCAATCGGCAGCCTGCTGATACTGCTTTTTGCAGGAGTAGTAGCGGGTAGCAAGCTGTTTCAGAAAAGAGATATCTATTACATCCGTTATGATGATGTATCGGTTGCAGGCCTTCAGGTAGGAGGTTCTGTCCAGTATCACGGAATCAAAGTGGGAAGGGTTGATGCGATTAGAATCAATCCTGATAACGTCAGCCAGATTATTCTGACCATCAGTGTTGACCACGGTACTCCCATCAAGGAAGATGTTGAGGCCACTCTGATTATGGTAGGTATTACAGGATTAAAATCAGTTGAGCTAAGAGGCGGCACCAACGAAGCCAGGCTTATCAAGCCCGGTTCTTACCTAAAAACCGGTGTTTCGACAATGGATAACATTACTGATAGGGCGGAATCCATAGCTGAGAAGATTGATGTAATTGCCACAAACATAGCTAATATGACCAGTGAGGAAAATCAGAAGAATATTGCCGGCATTCTGGAACAGACAAATCTGCTACTCATCGATACGAGAACTAACTTGTCAGAAACACTGCATAGTCTAAGTGTTATCGCTGCAAATGCTTCTGAGATTACCACTACGACATCATCCAGCCTGACTAAGCTTACTGAAAGCACCACTTTGCTAATGTCAGATACCAGGAACCAGATTAATACCATTGGCGGCCACACTGACCAGTTGATTCTGAATGCTACAAAGGACTTGGCAATGCTTACAGCCAATATCAACCAATCCCTTACCAGGATTAACCAGATAGTAAGCACCCCTCAGTTTGATTCATTGATAGTAAATGTTAACACAATATCGCAAAAACTATCAACCGCGGATATTAAACAGCTTGTAACCGATTTAAATAAAACTGTGGTCCAGACAACAAGCTTGGTGGGGAATCTGGACAGAACAGTAACCAGGGGCAGAACTGACCTGCTGGAGACTTTGGAATCTCTGCGTGAAGCTGCGGAAAACCTCAATGAGTTTTCCAAGCAGATTTCAGAGGATCCCTCAATTCTGTTAAGGGGGCAATAATGGAACGCTATATGAAAAGATATGTTCAGCTATCGCTATTTGTATTTCTTACACTGGTTTTGGCCACGGCATCCGGGTGCGGATTTCTGGGGAAAAGAACCCGTATCCCGACAAATTACTATGTGCTGGATTATCTCCCGGCTACTGAAAACCCCAAACTGGTTCAGGCGAAGCCTTTTGATAAAACCATCGAGGTGATGGAAACAAAGCTTTCCCGTACTTATGACCGCAATCAAATAGTGCAGAAGAAGTCATATACCCAGATATCCTATTTCACGAATGACCTTTGGGCAAACCGCCTGTATGATGCTGTTCCCAATCTGATGGTACGTAGGCTAAATGCTTATAATATTTTCCGCAGGGTCAGCCGGGATATGAAAGAGGCTTCTCCGGACTATTATCTTGAGACAGTTATCCATAACATTGAAAAGGTTGATATAGATAAGCCTCAGGCTTTTCTGAGGATGGAATTCACCTTGCGTGATGCTGTTTCGTCAGCGATTATTTTCACCAACAGGCATGAAAGGACTCAAATGCTCTACGATAATAGCATTGAGTATCTGGTTCAGAGTTTTAATCAGATGATTATGTATGAAACTGATATTTTTGCCATTCAATGCATTGATTTTCTGAGCGGTAAAAAGGTCAGGGATTCACTGACCTCAGCCAAACCGCGAACCGTCAACGAATTCCACGAAGAGGAGATAGAGTTCGAGGAATCTGGAGGCTTTAACACGGGTCAGCTTTTTATACCCATGTTGATGAGCACAGAAAATCCTGTTCCAGTGACTGCTGTTTTCAAGGATACTCTCAGCGTTGGTGATACAGAAGTTACCGGGTTTATGCACGAAATCATGACTCTTCAAAAAGGCAAGTGGAGGGTTACATTCGGTCCGCAGAATCTTTCTGCTGATGTAGACATCTCTTCCAATATGCGAAAGGTGCTAACCCCGTTCTGGGGAGAGCTGCTAATCAGGGTTCTTGACGAAAGCCAGACCCGGGTCAGGATGCAATATGACATCTATTCAAAATCACCCGGTCAGGATGCGTTTGACACCAAGGTAGATTTCCGCTACAGTCCTGCTGACGAGATTGGCGAATATGACTACCTTTGGGTGCTCAAACCGGGTAGGTATATGATAACCCTAAATGGTGCCTCGCCAAATGCCTACAGGGATTTTACCACCATTAATCTTGAGGCTGGAAAGCCATACGAACTGACCATGATTGTCAATCCGGAAGGAGAAAGATCGGTTCTTATGGGGGCTGGGGTTCTCACCTCGGCAGAATTCCGCAGATTAAGGCTCCATAAAGGCGCAGTTCATACCAATATAAACTTCTCTTCCAACAATTCAGTGGATAGGGACAATCCCATCCGCAGCATCAGCTTGTCCAGTCAGTTCGATAATAAGGTAGATTATGATGTCTGGCCCATTCATTTTACCATGAAGAGCTTGTATGACCTGGGGTTCGATAAATCAACAGGTACGGATTTCAGGGTCAACGTTGACACATATTCACTTAGGAATGCTCTGGTTTTTTATCCTTGGAAGGAAAACAAGTTTCTGAAAAATCTGGGAATGTATGGCAGGGGTGACATGAGCACTCACTTCTTTGACGAGTATGTGTTCTTCCAGAATGAACGGAACTACATCAAGGTTTCCCAGGAAGCGGATACATTATATATAATTGGTGCAAAAAAGCTGCAGGTCAAGGATGCATTCTATCCGATGCGTCTTAAGGAAGGAACAGGTCTTACGTACAGGCTGAATCTGTCTCCCCGGATTTCCATGAACCTGAGATCCGGTTTCGGTTGGCAGCAGGATTACGAGAATTCAGCCTATTACTATGTCCGCGATGTAACTATTGGTGGCAATGTTTATGAGTATTATCAGGAAAATTCATCTTCCAATGCAAGAGGTATCGAGGCTTCTCTTCTCCTGACCATGAACAACTTGTTGAAGATAGTCAGCATTTCATCAAATCTTGATGTTCTTTTTCCAATGGGAGCTGGTAACAGAACTGCCAAATACGATAATGAGAACCTCATAAATATTAGGTTGTATCGCAATATTTCATTGGATATCAAGGCCAATATCTCATACAACAAACCTCTCAGGGACTATGTTCTGATAGATTACAACGCTTTTTTGAGATTGTCTCTATATTACTAATATGAAAGATATGGTAACTGTCACCAACAGCGTTTTATTCCTTTCCGGTGAATTGAGTTTCAAGACGATAACTGCTCTTGAACATAAGGTGGCGCCTGTGTTAAAAAAAGATAAACCCCTGTCCCTTGATATCAGCGGAGTTACTCTTTTGGACAGCGCCGGGGTTGCTTATCTGGAAAGCTTGCAGGACAGGATTAAATCATACGGTAAAGCTGTCTTTGTTCAGGGCGTGCCGGAGCATCTGAAACCTATTCTCCGGACATTTTCTGCTATGGACATACAGGAAGTGGAAGAGCCGGTTAAATCCGGATATATAGAACAACTTGGCGACAATCTGATTAATGGCATGATAGCATTCAAACAAACCATTATATTAGCTGCTGACATTTTCTTCTGGGCTATTGTAGGTCTGTTTAGCTCAAAAGGGCAACGCAAGGGCTCCTTCGCCCAGCAGGGTATCAATTTAGGTGTTCAAGCGCTCCCGGTGGTGGCATTATTGTCTTTGATAATCGGATTCATTATTTCGCTGCAATCTGCGGCTCAATTGAGGAATTTTGGCGCAAATGTCTTTTTGGCTGATTTGATTTCAATCTCCATGGTAAGGGAAATGGGGCCTATGATGACGGCTATCATTGTCGCAGGCAGGAGCGGAAGTGCCATAGCTTCAGAAATTGCCTCTATGCAGGTTTCTGAGGAAATAGATGCTTTGAGGATGATGGCTATCAATCCTATACGATACATCGTAGTGCCCAAATTTCATGCCATCACTGTTATGATGCCGATCCTTGTCGCTTTTTCCATTTTAATTGGTATGTTGGGCGGCCTGATGATTGCTGTTATGTATTTGGATTTAAGTGTGCAGACCTTCGTAACAAGGTCGATTGATATATTGATGCTCAAAGACTTAGTGGTAAGTTTAACAAAAAGTGTCTTCTTTGCCTGGGTAATTGTTATTATCGGCAGCTACTTCGGTTTTTCTGTCAGGGGAGGTGCGGAAGGAGTTGGCAGGGCAACTACCAATTCTGTCGTCGCTTCCATTTTTGCGGTTATCTTGTTTGATGCATTGTTCAGCTTGTTATACCTTTAAAGATGCTTGGTAGATTATGATTGATAAGAATGTCCATCCTTTGATTGAAATCAGAAACCTGGTTGCCAAGTACGGCGAAACCACGGTTCTGCAAGACATCTCAGTAGATATTCACCCCAATGAAATCACTGTAATTCTTGGCGGGAGCGGTTGTGGCAAGACCACTTTGCTCAAAAACATCCTGCGTTTGTACGAACCCTTTTCCGGCAGCGTTAAGTATTGGGGTGAGGAAGTCACCGCTATGGATGAAAAGGATTTCAATGACAAAGTCCTGAAACGCATCGGTATGCTCTTTCAGGGTGGCGCTTTGCTCAATTCCCTCCCTATAAGGGAAAACGTATCCATCCCTCTGGAACAGCATACCATTCTTCCTCAGGACATCATGGATAGGATTATCAGGACTAAACTGCATTTGGTCAATCTTGACCATGCCCTCAATTTGTTGCCTTCGGAACTTTCCGGCGGTATGAAAAAGCGTGCTGCTCTTGCCAGAGCTATAGTCCTTGACCCCGACATTTTGTTCTGTGACGAGCCTTCCGCGGGTCTGGATCCCCTGACTGCTCTTTCACTTGACGAGCTTATCCTGAACCTGAAAGCGCAGCTTAACATGACTATTATCGTTGTTACCCATGAGCTTTCTTCCATCCATCGTATCGCAGATAAAATCATCTTTCTGGACGGGGGAAAAATGCTGTTTACTGGGACCCTCGAAGCTGCCAAAGCCAGCGGTATCAAAGCAATTGACACTTTCTTCAATGCTGAGATAAAATCCAAGTAAACTCTACCCATAATTTTTCATCTCGAAATCCCTTTATTTTCATACTTCCTAAACATTTCAATTCATAGATTTTTCTGACTTTTATTATCGTCCATTTTTGATTCTATCCTGCTTGCCCCCTGGGATCCACGTGGGGTCCACCTGGGCTTACCCCACGGGGACCCCGGGTGGATGCGGGGTTGTGAGAGGGGTCTGGGCAGGGGTAAAGGAGGGTGGGTTTGGG
>DIKQ01000004.1 GCA_002424605.1 Cloacimonetes bacterium UBA5614
ATTACACAGATAACGACTCAGTTTTGGCCCAGATGAGAACCTTTAACCTACCCTACTTATACGGCTATGATGAGCCCACTCAGGCTCAGTTTGAATCTTTCAAGAGAATAAACAGATACTTGGAAGGCCATGACATTTCTACGCAGGTTATTGCAGCAGTATATAGCTTTCCTTATTTAAATAGAACGAACGTCAATGAACCATACAGGCATGGTAAGGCATTTCTGAATGCTGTCTTACCACAGACTTATGTGATTGATGAATATCCACTTAAGAGGCCTCCCGAATACTGGGATCACGACCAATGGACGATTAAATGGATCGACAGAAACCATGAATACTTTATTCAATGGAGAATTGATAAAATCTGCTCTGAATATGATTATTATAAGAAATCGTGTGATGCGATGCATACAGTTTTTTTATAGTGCCCCAGACCTACGGGCGATGGGCATCAACCAAATGGAGTATGCTTTATCCGCCAGATAAGGTTTTGAAAAGTTTACAATTGTTGCCATTATGCTATCAACCCAGTGGCATTATTGATTTTATGTTTCAGGGTAATATCTTGAGTACTGGCGATTATAACGTAGGTCTCATGAATGAATACAACAATTCATATTATACATCGCCTCAGTATTATGCAGCCAAGGAAGCCAACAATAAGATTCATAAATATGGCACAATTCTTAATAACTGCACTTGGTTTGGCGCTGATTCTATTATGACATTTTCTCCTTCATTCGATTTATCCTGCGTGTTACTGGATAGTTTATATGTACCTTTGATTACAAATTCACCATTATATCAGGGATACGTTCAAGCGGGATTCTATAAAAACGCGAACTCAGAACCACATATAATGCTGGTAAACAGAAGAGCAATACAAACACAGGCAAATCTTATGTCAATAAGCCCAGTATCGTATCCGCCATTAGTAACTTATAACAACAGCTATACATCTGCAGAGCCACAGACAGTCAGGCTGTTCCCGTCAGATGAAACTGGTGCGGTAATCGGGACTGACATTGCTTTCTATGACCCCTTTGATTCAACTCTGTATAAAGCACTACCTGATTATGCCGATGTGGAAATCGGACCCGGGGATGGAAGACTGCTGCAAATGGTCGGTACTCTGAGGAGCAACCCTGTTCAGAATTCCGTTATATATGCCTCAGGTTATCTGCAGGGCAGTATAACAGTTTCCGGTAACGTTACTTTCACTGAAGATTCTGATGTAACCATGCTGCCCAATACCAGCATTACGATTAATTCAGGTGGTTCGTTGACCGTTAACGGTGATTTACATATCAGTGCTGACTGCCATATTACCGTCAACCAGGGTGGAACTCTGACGTTAAATACCCTGAATACATTCTTTCCAAACACTGCTGGAATCGATGTTCATTATGGTGAAATCAACATAAATAACTCAAACCTTACTTTCTTTGGGGATACTGGGATTTTGGGAGAAGCAAGTACCATCCGTCTTAGTAATTCAGAATTCAGGTTTGATTATTTGGGCAGGATTACTAATTACAGCTCAGGCACCTATGGTGACAGCGGTTCAATAATCGCATCCAATTGCTCATTTACTGCAAATCCCGGTCTGGAAAGCTGGTTTGGTTTTTCCGTAATGCATTCAAGCTGCTTTGTCTTGATAACTGCACTATCAGCAAGGCCAGGTCAGGTATTCATTCTGAGGACTCCAACCTTTTGATAAATAATACGCGGTTCGAGATTCCCCACAGGCAGGATAATGTGCAATCCTACGGCATATTTGTATATAATACTACAACCGGAGATAACAGCCATAACACTACTATTACATCCGATACAGCTAATTGCGGATTTTATGGCGACTCAAACATCCCGTTCATCTCGTCATTAGCAACAGGTGTATATCTCAATGGAACCCATTCCGCTATTAATATCAAGGGTCAGGATTTTCATAACCTGAACTATGGTATGATGATTACTAATTCATATGTACCGGGGGATAGCATTTCAGACTGCGTTTTTAATAACTGTGTGAGAGGAATCTACCTGATAACAGGATATTGGAGCGGGTTAATCAGCAATTGCTCTTTTGCCCAGTCAAACCCTTTGGGTGCACCAGATACGAATCGGATGACAGGTATATATATGATTAATACGGCTCCTAAGATAGTAAATTGCCAGTTTAATAATTTGTTGGATGCAGGTATATATTCTGAATTACCCTCATATATCAACCCAATAGGCATAAACGCTAATCAATTCAACAACTGCCATACCGGTATCGAGAGCAGCCAGTCCTCTATGAAGATTAGCAATTCATATTTTGTTAATAACTTAGTGGGATTGAAATGTCATGCCGGGTCAAACCTGAATCTGATGCCCAATGCCTATAACCATTTCAACAACAAAGATATGAATGTACAGTTTGTTAATCCTTCCCCATATCGGGCCTGGCTGCAGATTGAAGCAGGGCATAATGACTTTTACCATACATATAACGATAGTTTGGGCATGTATACCGCTGACTTCGCTTTTTACGATAACTATTTTCAGGATTATGAACTGGAAATCATCAACGGTAACAAAAACTGGTATGAAAACAATACTGTCAAAGTAAGACCGGATACCTTGAGTTATTTTATTGATGTGGATGTCTTTGACACTCAACCCAACACCATGGATGTTTCCCTGGAAACCAATCGGTTCTTTACAGCCCTCCAATATGAATTAAACAGCGAATTTGACTTGGCAAAAACCCTATATCGCGAAATCCTGGATAATCCCCTACCCGAGGAAAGAACTTATCTGGGAAGCTGTTTAGATGGTATTTACAGGATAGCCTTAAACAACAATTATCCAGTATCTGAGTACATTAATTACTTTGATGAGAAGGTACTGCAGTATGCCACCACTGACCCATTCCTCAGTAAATTATTGCAGAGTTATTTACTGAAAGAACTAATCGTGGCAAAGGAATTCCAGGCAGCTATAGACTTGATTCAACCCCGGATAGATAATCCTATAAGCGAGATAGATTCGCTCAGAGCAGTGCTGGATATCGAGATCATACTACAGCTTGCCACTTTTGAAAATAATAGAGCTCCCTTGATTGTCAGATACCCACAATTTAGATATCCAGATGTCTCTACTTTTTCTAAAAATCACGATGAGAACTGGACTAAGTTGAATTCTCTGCTTAATCGTGATGACAGCGAAAACTACCCCATACCTATTGTAGCTACTTTATATCAGAACTATCCCAACCCCTTTAATCCATGTACGACAATTTCCTTTTCCATTCCTGCTGCATCTAATGTCAGGATAAACTTGTATAATATTAAAGGTCAATTGGTAAAGAGCCTTTGTGATGAAAATTTAGAAAGAGGAATTCACCGAGTAGTCTGGGACGGATTAACAAACAACAAAAAGCCAGCCGGAAGCGGGATTTATCTGATAAAGATGACTGCAAATGGTAAGACAGACGTTAAAAAAGCCATGATGTTAAAGTAGATTCTTTGATAACGAGATTTATTATCATATACCCTTTTTATCCTTAGCAAAAACTCATATTCTTCCATTTCAAAATATTGAAAAGCATCCTCAAGACTTGATTAGTTAATATGACCTAAATCAGATTTATTGACCTCAACCCGGCATCCACCTGGCATCCACCTGGGCTCACCCCAGGAGGACCCCGGGTGGATGGCGTGAACCATTTAAGCTGGAATTTAGTAATATGGCTTTCCAAAGTTGTTGGGGTGCTTTTGTTCAGCAAGGGCAGGTTATCCCGCAATTCCGGGATAAATACAAAGGCTTTAAGCAGAAAGAACCGGCTGATTTGAAGCGAAACATCGTTTAATCCTTTTTCTGTTGACATTAAACCGCTATTTTAAATACGACTTCTGCATAGAAAAATCACAAAGATGTCCGTTGGAGGAAAAATGACAGACGAATTAGTATATGGAACAGTAAGCTCTCAGGAAGCTATTGAGCTGGAAGAGCGTTACGGAGCTCATAACTATCATCCTCTGCCAGTAGTCCTGGCTAAAGGAGATGGTGTATTCTTGTGGGATCCGGAAGGAAACAGGTATTATGATTTCCTCAGCGCATATTCTGCGGTTAACCAGGGTCACTGCAACAAGAAAATTGTCGATGCCCTCATAGAACAAGCGCAGACACTATGCCTCACATCCCGCGCTTTCTTTAACAACAAGCTGGGCGACTATGAAAAATATATCACCGAGTATTTCGGTTATGATATGGTCCTTCCCATGAATAGCGGCGCAGAAGCGGTGGAAACAGCTCTCAAACTTGCCCGCAAATGGGGTTATAAGGTAAAGGGAATAGCTCCTGACAGCGCATTGCTGATATTCTGTGAAGGCAACTTCCACGGCAGAACCCTGGCTGTGGTCTCTGCTTCTACTGATCCTGACTGCTATGACGGATTCGGACCCTTCATGCCCGGTATAGTAAAAATACCCTACAATGAATCGGCAGCATTAAATGAAGTTCTGGAAAAGCACGGTAAAAACGTTGCCGGCTTCATCGTCGAACCCATACAGGGCGAAGCTGGCGTCAATGTCCCTGATGAAGGATATCTCAAGAATTGCTATGACCTTTGTAAGAAACACAACGTATTATTTATCGCCGACGAAGTCCAGACCGGTTTGGCCCGTACAGGTAAATTGCTGGCCTGCGATTATGAAAACGTGCGTCCCGATATCCTGATACTCGGGAAAGCTCTTTCCGGAGGCGTTCTGCCCATTTCAGCGGTCTTGGCGGATAAAGATATCATGCTGGTGATAAAGCCCGGTCAGCACGGCTCCACTTTTGGCGGATTCCCCCTGGCCTGTTCCGTGGCAAAAGCAGCATTGGAAGTAATAAAAGAAGAAAATCTGTCTGAAAAATCATATAAACTGGGTCAGTTCTTCCGGAACGAATTGCGGAAGCTGAATCATCCAATGATAAAAGTGGTCAGAGGCAGAGGACTATTAAACGCCATTATCGTTGAGCCCAAAGACGGGGTAGAAGCCTGGGATGTGTGCCTTAAACTAAAAGAAAAGGGCCTGCTGTGCAAGCCTACTCACAGGCATATTATCCGTCTTGCGCCACCTTTGGTCATTACTGAAGAACAATTGATGGAATGTGTTGAAATCATTAAGTCTGTTTTCGCAGAATTATAAACCCTCGTTAGATATGATAAACTGCCACGGAATAAAAGTATTAACCTATTCTGTGGCAGTCTTGTTTTAGCTTATGGATAACGTCGCTAATTTCAAAAGTGGCTATGTGGTGATAATCGGGAAACCGAATGTGGGCAAATCCACCCTTATGAACAAGTTGGTCGGTGAAAAGCTTTCCATTACTTCCAGTAAACCCCAGACTACCAGATTGTCGGTCAAAGGCATCTACAATAGCCCTGATACACAGATTATCTTTCTGGACACTCCCGGATACCTGAAACCAAAGTATGAAATGCAAAAGAGGATGCTCAGGCAACTGACAGAAGCTCTAAAAGATGCTGACGTGATTTTGTATATTACTGAGAAGCAAAACTTCCCCACTGAATATGATGAAGAGATTTTCACAATATTAAAGTCCGTAAAAAGACCCAAAATTGCTCTGGTAAACAAGTCTGATTTGAAATCAGCAGTTACGGAAGAGACTGTCCGGAATGCGATTCCCGCAGACTTTGATGAAATCACCTTTATCTCTGCCTTGAATGGTGAAAACATTGATAAAGTCATCCCATCCATCACCAGGTTTTTGCCCCTGAACCCTCCATATTATGATGTTGACCAGCTCTCTGACCTTCCTATGAGGTTCTTTGCCCAGGAAATCATCAGGGAAGGAGTTTTTCGCCAGTTTGAGCAGGAAATCCCCTATGCAACCGCTGTGCTTATCGACAAGTATGAAGAATTGGAAGACAAAACTGTAATACAAGCAACCATATGGATTGAAAGAGACAGCCAGAAACCAATTATCATAGGGAAAAACGGAACAGGCTTGCAAAAAATCAGGGAATACGCTGAAGAGCAGCTCTCACAGTTTATCCAATCATATGCAGAGATTCACTTGTGGGTCAAGATCAAGAAAAACTGGAGGAAGAGCTCAGCCGCTTTGAAAGAATTAGGATTCAGGGACTGAAAATAAATTGACATAATAATACGAAGAGGTTTCTTGGATATTATTATTATCAGGTTTTCATCTTTACCTTTACACCCAAGCTTTAAATGAGAGGTGAGTTGCATTTATGACTTTAGTCGTGGATATCGGTAATACTAATATTGTTTGCGGAGTATATCATAAAGGTTCTTTGATATGGCATGCCCGTTTCAAGACTGATAGCCTCAGAACCGCTGATGAATATTATGCCCTGCTCTCCTCTATGAAAACCGGTGTCTGGGAAATCAGCTCCATAAAGAGCATTGCACTTGCCAGCGTAGTTCCGGATATGACCAGGATTTGGCAACATTTGTTCAGAAAATACTTCCAGGTCGAGGCTTTGGTCATTAATGCCTATTCCCCATTAGGAATCACTTTCATGGTCAAAGACCCCGGTTTCATCGGAGCAGACCTCATTGCCAATGCCTTTGGTGCCTGGAAAAAGTATCAAAAAAGCTGTATTGTTGTTGATTTGGGAACAGCCACCACCATCCAACTGATTACTGCTGCAGGTTTGTTCAAGGGAGCAGTTATAGCGCCCGGCATCAGGACTGCTGCAGCAAAACTATTCGAGAAAGCTGCCTTGATACCGGAAATTGAACTGGTAACACCGAAGGTAGTTCTGGGAACTAATACTTCGGATGCTGTGCTGTCAGGAGTGGTAAAGGGTCACGCATTTATGGTCGAAAGCTTTCTTAATGAAATCCGCCAACAAAATCTGGATAATGAACCATTCCAGACTATTCTGACAGGTGGTATTGCTGATTTGATGGCACCTCTTATTCCTTCTCATGGGCTGGTTGATAAGACTCTTACCCTGGACGGACTTTATCTGGCTCTTAATCAAATAGATGATCCACAGGACCAAAATAGCCTTTAATGTATAAGAAAACTTGTATCCTGCTGGTCTTTTTGCTGTGCATTATACTCCCATGCATTGCTATGGTCTATGCAAGATACTATCTGCCGGGATACTCCCCTGTTATATACAATCAGGTGAACTACTATAAGGTAAACAAAGGATTGGAATTTAACAAAACCCGTCCTTACCTGGTCTCAAGCTTTGGTACAACTTCAAAGAAGAAGATCGAATTTGATTCTTTGAAAGTCGTAATCTCTACAAAAATTGGTGATGAAACGATTTATCCTGATGTTACCATGTCACTTGACCGATACCTGGAGGGCATGAAAACTAAGGTCTTTAAGAAAACATTGATATCCGAAGTATTGTCAGTTCAGCAACAGGCAACTGCCCAAACCGGGGGACTGATAAAGGACATTACAATAGACTTGCCCAATATCGCCATTCCCAAAACCATCAGGAGAATCCTCGGAAGCAAAGCTGGAAGACTCAATCTGGACGGCACACAAAGAATTACTATTTCAGGAACCAGCACAAAGAGAAAGATTGTACCCATTTACGAAACAAACCGCGGTAGCAGATTTGACCTCAAAATGCAGCAGGATACCAATCTCAGGCTTACAGGAACTATTGGTGAAAAGATAGCTGTAAACCTCAAATACAACTCTAATCAGGATGAAACTCTCTTCAGTCCAAACAACATTAACATCAAATATACGGGTGACGAAGATGAGGTTGTTCAATCCGTGGAAGCCGGAAATATAGCCCTTTCACTCAGCGGGTCCAGGTATATCAGCTATTCAGCCAGTTCACAGGGACTTTTCGGTATTATATCAAAGCTAAAATATGGTCCTCTCGATCTGACTATGATAGCCAGTAAAGAGGAAGGACAGAAGAACACTATGTCATACCTTGGTCAGAGCCAGGCGGATTCAACCATAATCTTTAGCAAAAACTTTGCGCCCAGGACTTTCTACTTTCTTGAAAACCCGTATGATATTTACAATTTATACACCAATGCAGATACTGGCATACCTTCAGGCTGGGTAAATAATGCCATTAAAACTACCGCAGGAGCCTGGCAGATCAGTTACCCGGCTTTGTTGCCCAAGAATGGCTCTGTCAAAGTATATGTGGACGATGGCGATGCTACTAATAATGTAGCTTCAGTTCCGGGTGATTCCATTTTTATCTCCCCTACAGAATACTACATGCCATTTTATGATGAACTAATTGAAGGCACCGATTTTGTAACGAACTATTCTGTCGGCACCATCGAGATTCTCCGTAATGTAGACAGGCTTCACACTATCGCTGTTAAGTATATAAGAGCTGATGACATCCCTGTACCGGAGGACAGTAATGTTCAGGACGGATTCCTCCATACCAGAGTCCTGCGAGCCAGAAATCAGGAGTACGACCCATCAAACCCATATTCTACCTGGAATTACCAGATGCGCAATGTTTACAGCATGGGAATTACAAACATCAAGAAAGATGACTTCCAGCTTGAAGTTTATACCGAAAATACTGACAGAACAAGAAACTACAACGTTCCAGATAGTCTCGCTGCTTCTACCACATTTAATGATTACTTGCTTTTGGACAGTAATGGCGATGGCAGGGTAAACGGGGACGATGACACGGTCAATCTTGCCTCCGGCTATGTTGTAATACCTATGATCAGACCTTTTTATCCGCTTGCGGATACACTGATATATCAGGAAGAAAGCGAAAACATCAGCTACACTGATTTCAGGCACTTTATCTCTGTAAAAGGAAAGATTGGCAGGGATATGATATCCCTCGGTCAGACAGGAATCCTTCCGGGAAGCGTCAAGGTTAAGGTAAATGGCTCTTCAAAGAAAGAAAACATTGATTACATCGTCGATTATGACATGGGACAGATTACATTTCTTACCGCTGAAGGCAAAGACCCAGATGCCAGAATCGAGATAGATTACGAATATCGCTCCGGATTTGCTGTAGCCCGTAAAACACTAATCGGACTTCGCACTGACTGGAATATCACAGACAACACAAAGCTTGGCGGGACATTTATCTATAGGTCGGAGACTGTCGCTGAGAAACGTCCCAAAATCGGCAATGAAAACATTGAACTTGTTATGGCCAACATAGACGGCTCTGCCACCTGGAAACCCGGCTTTATAACGCGTTGGATTGATGCTCTACCCCTCATCAAAACCTCCGCTGAGTCCAGGATTGCCCTATCTGCAGAAATTGCTGTAACTATGCCTGAGATTACCGGTGATAACCAGAACAAAAAACAGGCCTATATTGACGATATGGAAGGCATCATTGATTCCTATCCCATGGGACTTGCTTTTTCCACTTGGGTCATGGGCAGCAAACCGTGGCAGACTTCACTGCCAAAGGCTCGTATCAATTGGTACAATCCCACCAATATCAGGATGCGTCAAGTCTATGATGAAATTACCCTCAACGATGCTGAAAAGGATGACATAGTCAATATTCTGGCTCTTAAGGTAGTTCCCAATGTCATCGTCCAACCGGATTTATCCTCATGGAGTTATGGCGGTGTCATGAAGTATATGGGTAACCAGTTGGATTTCTCTAACAAAAAATATATTGAATTGCTGGTAAAAGTTGATAAGTATGATGAGGGGTTTGCTCCCAATATTACTCTTCACATCGATCTGGGTGATATAAATGAGGATTTTTATACAGATTACGGTGGACTTAATGTCCTCAATTCTGAAGATAAAAACAACGATGGTGTGTTATCCGCGAGTGAAGATACAGGTTTGGACGGAATCCCGGACGGTCAGCCCGGAGATGACCCGAACGACCAGGCGGAATCACCAAATCCTGACGATAATATAAATTATAAAAACGGTACAGAAAGAAACGGATTGCTTGATACCGAGGACCTGGACAATAATGGCGTTCTGAACCAGCTCGACCGTTATCTGTCCTATTCAGTTTCCATTACGAACACTGATGCCAGCCAGAATCCATACCTGGTTGAATACAACTCCAATCGCTTTTTACTGATAAGAATTCCACTAGACCAAACTTCGGCCTATACCATGGTGAACAACTCATCATCCGGGATTCAGCCGTCCCTCAAAAAAGTTTCCTATCTCCGTCTCTGGGCTGAAACAGACAAATCCGCCCGGATATTGATTGCTTCTGCCTCTCTGGTTGGAAACAAATGGGAAGATTTCCATATCAGGAACCTAAATAACAGCATCATAAACCCCACTACTCTAAATGCCAATAACGAGTCATACCTGAGCGGCATTGTCGATAACCAGAAGAATGCTACCCACTACACTTCTCCCCGTAAAACTTTCTTTACAGAGCTAAATAAGCCGACTCTGGAGCAGGCCCTCACTCTCAAAACAGAGAATCTTCAACCCGGACACAGAGTATTGCTCAGACAGAGGATAGTAGATTTTTACAGCTTGTTGTCCTATGGCAGACTTTTGCTTTGGGCTTATCCGGAGAATTCTGAAAACCATCCTCTTGCTGAAAATGATTCCATAGACATCATATTCCGTCTGGGCGCGGATTCATTGAACTATTATCAGGTAAGGCAACCCGTCCGCATAATCCCCTGGCAGACAAAGATGCAGGAAAGTGACTGGCTGTCGCTGGAATACGACCTCCAGGACTTTTCCAGAATCAAGGATTCCCTTGCAGTGGATGTGGAGCAGTACAACAATGGCAGATTCTTTTCTTATAAAGGTTACCCTACCTTGACTAATGTCCGTGAGTTTACATTAGGACTGCAGAGAAGCCCGGACAGTTCGACACCCTTCACGGGAACCGCTTATTTTAATGATATAAGGGTGGCAGACCCCTTTGAAGACATGGGCTGGGCGGGGAGAGTAAGCCTCAATACTGTCCTGGCTGATTTTTCCACATTCGACGTTGAATATGAGCAAAAGTCTGAAAACTTTAATCCCAATATTCAGAGAGGCAGAACCCAGAGCTTTGCTTTTTCGTCTTCGAATTCCTTGAAGATTTCAAACAAATATTTCCTTGATAAGCTCTTTCCTTTGACTTGGGGGCTACGCATTCCAGTCGCTTTGGACAGGAATCACACGTTGTCGATTCCCCGTTACAGGGCAAATTCTGACGTGCTCAGGAGCAGGCTGATCAATCCAGAAGACAAGGAAAGGGAAAGGAGCGAAAACCTTACATATACTGCCACGATGGGTTTAAGCCAGACTGCCAAGCCCAAATCCGCTATTCTGGCATACACTCTGAACAAGATGTCACTAAGCGGCAGAATCTCCAATACAATCAATAACACTGCCACTGCGAGGGATACTACTCTGGCCTGGCAGGCAACCTGGAACTACAACTTCAACCTTCCGGAAAACACCTTGTCTTATAAGCTCAGAAAGAATTACAAAATCAAGCTTATACCCGGTGGATTCACCAATAACATTACCTACAACAATTCAGACCCCAAGAGCTATAATTGGGAGTTGAGGGATTCACTAAGGACCTGGTATCCCCGCGCGCAGGTCTTCCCTATCAGGAATCTGACCACAGATAACGGCATTACCTGGGCTTTGCTGTCTGATCTTAACACCAACTACCGTCTTATGACCAAACGGGATTTCACTCAGCTTAACTACTTCCAGAATTATAACGTTGGCAAGGAAACCGAGTACAATCAGGAAATTGGCGCAAACTACACTCCCAATTACTTTCCTAACATTTTCACTTTGTCCAATAGTATCACGAGCCGCTATACTGAAAACCAACGTAAATATACAAATACAGTCGCCGGAGAACAGGTTTACACTTATCTGAAAGATGGTAACGCCACCCGCACTCTTAGGGTCAATTTATCCCTGATGAATTCAAATCTGTTCCGTAATCTGGCAGTCAAGATGACACCTTCTCCCGCAAAGCGTACCGCTGATTCAGTCAAAGGTCCGGTTGGTTCCAGCGCGCCTAAACCGGATATGCAGGATGGCAAGGATTTAAAAGATGCAGATAGGGAGTTAAAAGAAAAGCTGTTGGCTGAAGAGAAAGAGAAACAGCAGAAACTTGATGACTCTGATTACCGTAGTCCTGAGTCCTTGAAAGAAGAATATGAAGAGAAAAAGGAACTTGAAGAGAGCGGAAAGGACGAAGTCAAAGAAACCGAAATAACTGGTAAGGATGCTGATACAAAGGCAACTGAGGAAAAGTCCGGCACGTTTGACAATATTAACCTTCCCTATCGTTTCATTAGTTTCCTTTCACAAGTAAAAAACATAACTGCAACCTATCAGAATGGCTTCTCACAGGTTTACACCAGCAAAACCCGCAGACCGAACTATTACTTTCAGATTGGTTTGCCTCATCAGGTTACCGATGCTTTCTTGGATTCACGCACCTTGGAAGATACATATACGCTTTCATCCGGTATTACTTTTTCCAGAAGGGTTGATTCAACTGTGAACTATTCTTATGCCCTTTCCAAAAGGTATGCCAATGCCAGCAACCAATCAATTTCCGTAACTTTCCCGGATATCGGCATCACTGTTACCGATTTGGAAGCTTTATTGGGACTTAGCAAGTATCTTGGCAGCACGAGACTGACTTCCGGTTACCAGAATGTCCTTCGCCAGAACGGTGATATAGACTGGATAAAGCCCAAGCAGGAAACCAGGACCACGTCCTTCAATCCATTGGCTTCCATAACAACCAATGTTACCAGGAATCTTCAGGCAACCCTGTCAGTCACGATGTCAAATTCTGATAACATTACTGATATGACCACATACAATATTGTGAGGAAAAGCACTTCGCAAGGTCTAAACGGTAATATCTCATATGCTTTCCAGTCAAGTAAGGGCATCGAACTTCCTTTCACAAACAGAAGAATTAACATCAGAAATGAGCTGACTTCATCACTCGGCATTTCTTACGATAAGAATTATGACACAACCCGTGGTCTTGGTGCTACGCAAGTGGACAGACACAGCTCCAGGATTAGCTTCACTCCCAATGCCACCTACCAGTTTGACCAGAATATCAAAGGCGGACTAACCAGTGGTTATGAACTTAGCACAGATAAGAAGCGCGATGATGCTACCCGCATCTTCCGGCTTGGCATCTGGGTTGAAATTACTCTCTAATCTATTCCGCATTACTTTATAAGCTAGTTCTATTTAACTTTCCACCACTTCCATTTCAAATCATTCCTTGCCTTATCAATCTGTCATTGTTTCATATTATTCTAATGGCCCTTGCTTATTTCCTGCTTGCCACGTGGGATCCTCCTGGGGTCCACCTGGGGTGAGCCCGGGAGGATGTCAGGTGGAATCCGGGTTGGGATTAAGGCAGGCATGAGGTTGGGGTAAGGGTGTATGTGGTTAGGGACAGGGGTTGTCAAATACGGGACGCAGTTTGTGACAGATGGTTTGATAAGTTAAGCGTTATTCGGTTGTTGTTATTCGTAATTGGTAATTCGTAATTGGTAATTGGTAATTCGTAATTGGTGAATTGGTATTGGATAAAGTAACAGGCGAGGGAGATGG
>DIKQ01000005.1:0-428297 GCA_002424605.1 Cloacimonetes bacterium UBA5614
GCTTTTTGTTTTTTACAGTAAAGGGCTTTGATTTTGCATATGCAAATCACGGTGAGCTAATTTGCAAATTCAAGTGAATCTTTTCATTTGAAAAAAACCTCCACCCCTCCCAAATCCTGCTTCTTCCTCAGGAGCATTACGGTATCATTACGGTACCATTACGGTAGCATTGCGGTCATTGACCGTATTACTACCGTAATGGTACCGTAATGCTAAAGCGATGGTCTTATGGAAAAGGAGTGGAAGGGAAGGGTTGGGTTTGAGGAAAAAGAAAAAAGCGGCAGGGAGATGGTCTGCCGCTTAAACTAATGATTTATGGTAAGTTATGCCTGTTCCGGCTGCTCCGGATGGCGGTCGGTGGTGAACATAGCATCCACAAAAGCCGGCGGGTCAAAGGGTTGCAGGTCTTCTATCTGTTCGCCGAGACCAATCAGTTTGACAGGAATGCCGAGGGCATGCTTGATATTGAGGATGATGCCGCCTTTGGAGGTCCCGTCCAGTTTGGTGAGGACCAGTCCGTTGAGGTTGGCTGCCTCGTGAAAGGTCTTTGCCTGGGAGACGGCATTTTGCCCGGTGGTGGCATCCAAAACCAGCAGAGTGTCATGCGGGGCATCCGGGATGAGTTTTTTGATGGTGCGGATGATTTTGGAAAGCTCCGCCATCAGGTTTGCCTTGTTATGCTGTCTGCCTGCGGTGTCAATCAGGACGATATCCGTTCCTTTATTGAGCGCGGACTGGACGCCGTCATAGACGACGGAGGACGGGTCGGAGCCCTGCTGGGACTTGATGATGGAAGCTCCGGCGCGCGTTGCCCAGATTTCCAACTGCTCGATGGCAGCGGCTCGAAAGGTGTCACCCGCAATGACAAGGACGGACTTTCCCAGCTGGCGGAACATGGAGGCGACCTTGCCGATGGTGGTGGTCTTGCCTACTCCGTTCACGCCCAGGAAAAAGATGACCCGGGGCCTGGCGTCGCAATCTGTGTAAAAGTCCGTTACTTCGGGATAATCAGCCAGCAGGATATCGCTCATAATCTTCTGCAAAGCATCCTGCACCTGCTCCGCTTCGGTGTATTTATGGACTTTTATCTCTTCCCTGAGTTTGTCTATAATAAGGGAGGTCATTTCCACGCCCGTATCGCTTTTGAGCAGGATGTCCTCCAGCTCTTCCATCAGCTCTTCGTCCACTTTTCCGCGCAGACGGATGGCTTCTGCCAGCTTCCCCACAAAAGAGTTCTTGGTGCGGGCAATCTTTTCCCTTAAGTTACGCATGAAATTCAGCATTCAATCGACTCCGTTCAGCTATTTGTCTTGACGTATAGCCTGAAGAGGTTAAAATTGATTTAGCAGAAATAAGTCAAACAAAAAATAGGAATACCGTAATGAACGAAAGCAAACTCATACCTGCCAAAATGTTTATCTCGCTGCTCATCCCGCTGGCAGTGGTAACCCTGGGCGGATTTATCGTGTATAAAACCCCCGCTGCATTTTTCTTTGCGGCAGAGGGACAATCATCAACTGAAACCAGCGGTCCTGCCGTGATTTATTATGCCCTGACACTTGTGGTTGCCCTGATGTTTTTCCTGATGAGGCAAAAATACAGATGGTATGAAGTAATCGCCTTTTCAGCTCTGTCCATGGTCTATTCGCTATCTCTCAAACGGATGACCCCGGGGATTTACAGGGCTATTTATATGTATTTCACCCCGCTGATGGTGTTGTTTATCCTTATCTGGCTAATCCTGAAGTACATTTTCCTGAATAAAAGCACCAGGTCGATGCGGCTTCTGCTGTTTTCCCTGCTGAGTTCAGCAGCTTTCACGCTGGCTTTCTGGCTGCAGTTTACCCTGCTGAAACTGCCGACAGACGGGACTTTTTTGCAGGCAAGGTTTTTCAGCGGGCTGATGCTGTTTATCTTCATGGGCTTCGGGCTTTCCCTCGCTGAATTTATCATTATCCGCCTGGAAGCCGGTGCGGACAGGTCACAACCGGTGAAACTCAGCCGGAAAGACAATCCCGATTCGGAAGAAGATGGCGAAAATAGTTGATACTCCTGAGTTCAAAGCCAGACAGGAGAAATTCCTGATAAAGGTGGAGCCTGATAAGGTGCTGGATTTTACACAGCTATTCCAGAACAGCCATCCGGTCCTGCTGGAAATCGGCAGCGGCAAAGGTGAATTTATCTCGGAATACTCTCTGCTGCATCCGGAGTGGAATTTCATCGGATTTGAGCTCCAGCAGAAACGGGTGGAAATCACCCTGCGCAAACTGGACTTAGAAAAGCATCACAACGTAAAGCTTGCCACTTTTATGATTGATGAGAAGATTGAGGCAATCATCCCCCCCGCTTCAGTGGAAGGAGTTTTTATCCAGCACCCGGACCCCTGGCCCAAACGTAAGCACTTTAAACGGCGGCTGCTGCAGCAGAAATTCCTGGAAGCCCTTTCGCGCATAATCAGGCCGGGCGGTTTTATCCAAGTTTCCACCGACCATGATGAATACGCCAGATGGATTTGGAAGGAATTTTCCAAAAGACAGGATTTTACGTCCAAACTTACCGATACTATCAGTGAAAAACCCCTGCTTGACGACCATGTAGTCACCTATTATGAGAGAGAACAGCGCCGGCTGGGCTTTGAACCAAAACATATGCTGTTTGAGAAAAAGCAGATTTGAATTATATTGATTTGAGATACAGAGGTGAAAAGTGAAACAGAAAATCAATGAAATCTATACCAAAATCCAGAACAAGTATGACAGCGTGCTGTCTGACAGGGCAACGCCCTGCTCCGCCGCCAGCAGAATGAGAGAAGAAGAGCCTGATATCCTGCGCTCCTGTTATGCCATTGACAGGGACAGGATTCTCTACAGCGGCGCTTATCGAAGATACCACGGCAAAACGCAGGTCTTTTCCTTCACCAACCTGTTTGATGAAGAGATGACCAACCGGAACCTGCACATCGCCTATGTCTCCCAAATCTCCCGTACCATCGGCAAATACCTGGGACTAAACCTGGAACTGATAGAAGCCATCGCGCTGGGGCACGACCTGGGGCACTGCCCCTTTGGGCACGACGGCGAGATGGCTCTCAGCAAATGCTGCGTCCAGCATGGAATCGGGCATTTTCACCATAATATTGAAAGCCTGCACATCGTTGACCATATCTCCAACAAAGGCAAGGGGCTGAACCTCACTTTCCAGGTGCGGGACGGAATCATTTCACACGACGGCGAGGTGCATAATACCCAGCTAATCCCCAATAAAGCCAAGACGGAAGGCGATATCACGGATTTTATCATCCGCAAGAAAGCCGGGGAAAATGTCACCTGGATGCCGGCAACCCTGGAGGGATGCGTGGTCAGAATCACCGACACCATCGCCTATATCGGCCAGGATATCGAAGATGCCATCCGTTACAATATCCTGAAACGGGAAGACCTGCCCCAAGATGTAACAGACTTTATGGGCAACCGCAACAGCCAGATAATCGACACTTTGGTCAAAAGCGTTATCATCAATAGCTTTGACAGGGATTACATCGCCTTTGACGATGAAACATCCGCAGTCCTGCTCAAGCTGAAGAAATTTAACTATGCCCGCATTTATACAGACGAGAACGTTAAAAAGTCAAATCAGCTGATTTACCGCACTATGGGAATCCTGTTTGACAAGTATATGGAAGACCTGGCACAGAACAATGCGGAGTCAAAAATCTTTACCCATTTCCTGAATTACAAACATGAGGATTACAGGAACAAATTCTCTCCTGCCGAACAAGTGCGTGATTTCATCGCCACTATGACGGACAGGTACTATAATGAGGAACTGAAGGATTATCTGTTGCCCTGGAAGTGGTAGGCAAAGCAAAGCAGAATCATTCGTTCAGATAGTTCAGCGCTTCATCCAGCGGTAGAACTGTAACTCCCATCTTGTGTATCAAGCGCATGACTTCCGCAAAATCCTGCGTGGTGTATGTGCTGGCATATGAAGCTGTGCCATCCGTGACTTCATGAAACAGCAGCACGACCAGGTTTTCCCTTTCGATAACCGCCTGCTTTATCCTGTTTGCTACAATCCGGGGATTCATTGTGTTGATGACAGACATACTGCCAACCATGGTCCGGTCAACCGGAGCAAGCATTGCGGTATCGAAACAGGTGCGGATGTTTCTATAGTATCTGAGGATTATTGGGTAATAACTGATGGGGCAATATCCGAAGGGGGTGGCAAAAGATGTCGGATGGAACCCGTAAGCTTTCAGGCTGTCATAATCAGCTTTGATGGAGTATTCAGCTTCCTCCGGCGTTTGAGTAGCCAGATTTACGTGATTTATGGTATGGCCTCCGATTTCCCAGCCGTAGATGTTTTTCAGCTCCTGCAACTGTTGCCAGGTAAGCCTGGTCTGATTTCCTACCCTGCCGCTATTTACAAACATCGACGCTCTGAAACCGTATTCCTGCATTATCGGCAATGCGTTTTCCATCACGCTGGAGCTGTTGTCATCAAAGTTTATGCAGACGACCAGTTCCGACTTTGCCGGCTGTGTCGTGAACGTGCAACTGAGCAAAGTTAAGATAAAAAACAGACCTACTGCTAATCGATACATAAGATTAATCCATCATAAAACTGGTCTGTATACCAGCTTTCACGTAATTTTCGCCTTGGGGAATAATAACATAATCACAGAAAATCCCCAGCTTCAGTTTTTCCCGCACAAAGTAATTGCAATCCAGAAAGCCGGTGTAAGCATTCTCAGAAAAGACGCTTTGCACTCTGGCGCCGGCATAGCTTTGCAGCTTTCCGAATGAGACATCCAGGCAGCCTTCGTAAAGGTAGTCAGGTTCACTGTCATTGTGCTCTTTGTTCAGGTCAGCAGATAGAATCAGCGCTGCCTGCGGTGAAAAGCTGTACTTTGCTTCGCTCAGCAGATGCCAGTTACCCATTTCAGGCAAATGTTTCGACTCAGGCAGGTAATGATAGTTGAATCCGGCACGGAAGCTGAGTGCATCGATGTAATAAGATAGTTCTGACCCGGCATCAAAAGCCGCAACCGTATAATGATTATCCTTGTGAACATACGCTCCGAACAGCCGGAATTCCCTGTTTTCCTGCCTGTATTCATAGTTTGCCCCGGCCAGAAACAAGTTCAGGTCATTTCCTGCCAGGCCTGCTCCAAAAGCATTGCTCCCTTTTGTGTAACCGGCTTGCAGACCGTGCCAGCGGTAGCTGAATAGAGCATAATCATCAAATAAAGAATCGTCATTGCGCCTGTTGAATAGGAAATATCCTTTGCCCTGCCCGAAATCCTTCATAGCTGTCTCAAGGATAAAGGATTCTGATTGCCAGCTTACCAGAGCTTCTTTAATCAGAATCCTTGAATCCAGGCGTATGTCCTGATTGGTAAGTTCCAGGCGAGTTCTGATGCCATTGCTGAACAAAGTGTCGATTCCCGTATTTATAACGTAAACTTGCTTGATTCTGGATGCATCATGCTCGTCCAAGTGGTAAAATAAATAGCTGTTGGAACTTCTCCAATCAAGGAAAACCGGTAACTGCAGACTCATTATTGAGCTCCATGCCAACATTGATATGGCACAGGTAAAAACCAGTTTAAGCTTACTGTGGAACAATAATTTCATAATAAATCTATCTAATATAACCGAAAGCCGTTTGTCAACGAATTTGTGGCGTTTTGAAGTATGATATGCGTATTATGGGTTGACAACCTGCCAAAAGCGGTAAGCATAGCACCGTTGTCTCAGACAACCAGCAAGGTATTGATTATGAAGAGAATATATATATTGATTATGCTGATATCAGTTGCAGCAGGAATTGCAGCAGCAGATTTCAACTGGTTTTCCCAAGGTGATTCCAGATGGAAAACTGAAAGACTGGGTCAATCAAAGAAAGCGACCATCGGCCGTAGCGGCTGCGTATTAAGCTGTCTTTCCATGCTGCTTAGTGCAGAAGCCAGCAATCCCCACATCACTCCCGGAGAGCTAAATGCCTGGCTCAAAAAGAATGGCGGATATTCGGGAAGTAAGATGCGGTGGCAGATTCCGGGCGAGATTGACGGTAGCGGACAGGGTCTGGAACTGGTTGCCCAGATAGCCCGGGTGAATGACTGGAAGTTCCTCAGTGAAGAGCTGGCAAAAGGCAACAAGGTCATCGTAAAAGTCCTCAGCCGCCGCAGCCATTGGGTTCTTGTCACCAAACAGGTCGGACCCTACAATAAAGCGTCTTCCTACCTGATAAACGATCCAGGCATGGAAAAATACCGGGAACGCACTTTGGCCCATTTCAATGGATTCAAGGCAGCCCGTTCATATTCCGGCAACTGGCTGGATGAGGAATCTTTCAGCATGGACACAGAAATCCAGATTGTTCCGGTGGAAAGTGATGAATTCATCCTGTATGACATGGTCAATTCACCCCATCCCGCCGATGTGTATGTCAGGATTGAAAACAAGCTGCAGGTACCGGTTACCGGATACTTCATCCTCGGCCTGTTTGACAGCTACAACAACCTTATCCAATCGGTTGATTATGAGTATGGCACAGTCGAGCCAAACGACTATTTTGACCTCATGTACGAGATGGAAGACATCACTCCCATACAGCAACAGGATTGCTACGTAAATATCTTGTACAGCAAATACTTCAGCTATATGCCATCCATTAATGAGACCCTGGCACTGGCAAAAATCAATGGAAGCCTTAACCAGACAAATGCTATTGACACAGAAGATGACAGCTCTGCAGACGATCTGGAGGAGTATCTCATCGAACTGGATTCTGAAGGCGGAGAAGAGGACTGAAGCTGATTAGCTGATGATGCCCCTGATGTCCTGCTCCAGCACGACTGACAAATCTGTTTTCTCATCCCTGTATTTGATAATTATCGGGCAATAAACGCTGAAATCCGGATTGGCTTTCAGAGGTCTGCTGCCCGGAACTACTACTGCATTTTCCGGTATGGTGACTGCTTTACCGGCATCTTTGGGCAGGAAATCCCCTTTCACAGAGTCATAGACAGGCGTGGCAGCGGTTATGATTGTCCCGGGAGCTATCACCGCTCTGCTCATCACAATCACCCCTTCATACAGACCTGTGTTGCCTCCCACGAAAGCATTATCTTCCACGATGACAGGACGGCTGCCAATAGGTTCGATAACCCCGCCTATCATGGCCCCTGCGGAAATATGCACATGCCTGCCAATCTGCGCGCAGCTTCCCACCAGGGCATGCGAATCAATCAGAGTCCCGCTGTCTATGTATGCCCCAATATTAATGAAAGCCGGAGGCATTATCGCCACTCCGGGCGCAATGTAACAGCCGTTACGCATGGAAGTTCCGCCCGGTACGATGCGAATCTGGTCTGCCAGAGTGACAGATTTTTCCTGCAGGGTGTCCTTGTCGTAAAAACTCTTCCGGTCACTCCAGGATATTTCGGACAGGATACCCATCCGGAAACCCACCAGGATACCCATCTTGACCCATTCATTCGCCTGCCATCTGCCGTCTGTCTTCTCAGCGGAACGTATGTGTCCGTGATTGAGCGCTTCCAGAAACTCGTTAAAAAGAATACGGTCTTCTTTTACATATCTTGCCGGTTTATTGTCATACAACGCCGTGATTTTTTCTTTTAAATCCATCTTATCATCCTTATCCGAAAGTGTTGAACAATCTGTCGCAGGCATCCTGCAGAACAGACCTCGGACAGCCAAAGTTTATCCTCGCGAAGCCCCTGCCGTCATTCCCATAGGTCTTGCCCATGCTGAGAGCCAGCCCGGCTCCGTTGACCATCCTGTCAAAAAACTCCTCATCTGTCAGGCCGGTCTGCCTGAAGTCCAGCCAGGCAAGGAATGTCCCCTCCGGCTTGATTACTCTAAAGTTTGGTAATTTCTCCGCAAAGTATTTGACAAGGTAATCCCGGTTGCTCTCCAGATATTGCAACAGGGATTCCAGCCACGCTTCCCCGTGCGTATAAGCCGCTTCCAGGGCTGTAATGCCAAAGGTGTTGCCCAGGAACAGGTGCATATCCCAGATGTATCCGTCCACAGTTTTTCTCAGCCTTTCATCAGGTATGACGATGGCAGAGGTGCAAAGCCCCGCCAGGTTGAAACTTTTACTGGGCGAATAGCAGACAATGCTGAAATCTGCAAAATCCTCCAGCGAACCGAAAGTGAAGTGCCGGTGACCGCTGAAGACAATATCTGCGTGGATTTCGTCGCTGACCACCACAACCCCGTGTTTCTTGCAAAGACGGCCCATCTGCACCAGTTCTTCCCTGGTCCAGACCCTGCCCACCGGATTGTGGGGACTGCATAAAATGAACATCCGGCTTTGCAGCAGTTTTTGTTCAAAATCGGCAAAATCAATCTCATACCTATCGCCGGACAGCACCAGCGGATTGGTCAGCAATCGGCGTCCGTGCTTTTCCACCGCTTCAAAGAAAGGGTCATAGACCGGTGTCTGCACCAGGATGCCGTCTCCGGGGGAGGTAAGGGTCAAGACCGCCGCGTTAATTGCCGTCACGACTCCCGGTGTGGAGATTATCCACTCGCGTTTTATCTGCCAGTTATAGCGGCGTAAAACCCAGTTCACAATGGAAGCGTAATACGATTTCATCCGGAAGTTGTAACCTAAAACGGGATGTGCCAGCCTTTCTGCCAATGCGTTGCTGATTTCGGGAGCCACTGCAAAATCCATATCCGCCACCCATAGCGGTAGCAAATCCGCCTTGCCGTAAAAATGTTCCAGCATGTCATACTTGGCACAGCCGGTTCCCTTCCTGTCATGGATTGTATCAAAATCGTACCGATTCATCCGGAAATACCTTTAAAAGCGTTTCTTGCGTGCATATAGTGCTTTTCGCTTTAACCTTTAAATCTGCTTATCCCAGCGCTGATAACCCTCCACCACCGGCAGCAGGCCCGCTTCAATGGCGTTCCTGAGAGTCCGGCAGGGCAGGTTTTGGGAGGTTATCTGCTCCCGGGTGATGGTTTTGAGGTCCACCGATTCCGGCATAGCTTTCTGCATCGCCCACATCAGCTTGTTGTAAACGTGGCACCAGCTGGTCAGCGGATGTTCCGCGTTCTGGGGCAGTTCGTTATAGCCCTGGCAATAGTCCAGCAGATTATACTTGTATTCATCTGAGGGACTGATGGCGTAAATCTGTTTCTGAGCGGTGCGGAATCCCGCATGCGCCGGGTGCTTTTTGAAGGTGAAGCTACGCCGGGCATAGAGCTTTCCGGTGCGTTTATTCAGGTAAAAAATCATGTCGTCGGCTTTACCGACATAACCCTGCAGCATGTTCTTGAACTTTACTTTCATCTTTATCCTCCTTCATTTGTTACATACAAGATTTTGTTTCGGCTTGCAGTCCCCGCTTACGCAGGGACGACCCAACAATCAATGTCGTTCCTCTCTCGACGGGGAACTCTGATGTCCCGGTTATGCTTAGGGACGCTCACCCCATTGTTCTGCTAATCTGCTTCATTTCACGTATCTCAAAAATTCCTTCATCCCTTCCGGAGAAACGGAGTGACCGCCTTCAAACTCATGCAATGTCACATCCAGTCCCTTGCTCTTCAGGATGTCATATGCCTTTTGCCCTTCCTCAAACGGAACCACTCTGTCCTGTTTGCCGTGACTGATGATGACCTTGAGTTTGCGGGCATTTTTATATGCCTTTTCCTGCAGGGCTTCTGTCACCAGTCCGCCTCCGCAGGCAAGCAGTCCGTCAAAGACCTTGGGATTTTCGATTGCGAGGATAAATCCGTTGAAAGCGCCTTGCGAAAAGCCCATCAGCCAGGTCTGGTCTATTTTGTATTGTGATTTCATATGCTTCTGCAATGATATTATGTATTCCTCTGTCATCAGATAGGATTTATACCAGATCGGGTCGTCCATCGAGACGAAGGGAGCCCAGCTGAAAGCCGCCCTGTCCCCATCCACAAAGGGATAAGGCGCTTCCGGTACCACCAGAATCACATTGCTGTCTTCGATGTACCTCCAAATGGGTGAAAAGCTGTATGCCTTGTCGCCGTAACCGTGCAGGGCAATCATCAGGGTAGCCGGCTTGGATTTGTCATAATTCTTTGGGAAATGAACCCAATAAGGCAGATGGTGCCGGGATGGGAAATACTCCATCTTTCCAAGGTAAAACGCCTTTTTCTCGTTCCAGAAGCGCAGTGAATCCACAGCCATGGCAAAGTTCGTCTCTTCCTTCACTTTGTCAAAATCTGTATCCCGCTCCACATGACCCACATCTGTAAAGCCCTTGCGGTATGCAATCTTCAGATACTTTGCCGCCAGCTCCGCCTGACCCAGCAAACCGTAACAGCAGGACAGATTGTACCAGGAACCGGAATCGTCCGGATTCTGCTGCAGATATGCCAGATAATAACGGGCGGAATTCTTATAATCGCCTTTCTGATAAAACCCGTTTGCCTGCATCATCAGCTGCCGGCTATCATTTTGCGCGCTTTGAGCCGGCTCAAACTTGTAGATGTCTATGTCTTCAGGCTTGGTATATCCCCTGCTGTCCTGTCCGAAACCGGCAGTCCATAAAATGACAAGCAAAACGATGATTAAAGCTGTTTTTTGACCATTCATTGCATACTCCTCACATTCTATCTCTATACTTTTAAGTGTATTACTGCTTTTCCGGCATCCTCCTGCCCCACTTTTCCACCTTTGCCCAATCCTGCTTCTTTGTCAAGAGGATTGCTTTATCATTACGGTACCATTACGGTAGTAATACGGTCAATGACCGCAATGCTACCGTAATGGTACCGTAATGATACCGTAATGCTCCTAAGGAAGAAGCAGGTTTTTTACTATGTTTGACAGTAAGTTATGTCTGTGTTTTATTCATTGACAGAAATACAACAAAAAATACTCAATAGGATTGTAAGAACTAATCCATGTACGGATCCGAATGGAGGAAAGCTTGAAAGCTAAGATATTCTTATTTATGTTCACTTTTATCATAGTGTCTTTATCTGCCTTGGACAGCTATATCAGGAACATACCTTTGCAGTTACCACCTGCCTATTGGGCATATCAATACACACCCAAACAGATATTTCCAACACCTGATGGTGGAGTTATTGTTTTAGGTGATTGCCTTGCATATTGGGGGGATGATTCTGATCCATTTACAGCAGGCGATTGCGGTGCTGTCAAACTGGATGATGATGGCAACTGTGAATGGCAGTGGTGGAGCCGTAACTTTTCCGGCTGGGGTGGACCAAAAATCATAGGAATAGATCAGGGATTGGATGGCAGAGTCAATTTCATTATCAACAATGTATACACAACTCCCGAGCATGTATATAATCAGATGGGCTGGATCGACGCTCAAGGAAACCACTTCCTGCAATATATCCAATTACCTTACATTGCCATAAATAGAGCATTAAGATTAACTGATAACAGTATTTTTACAATTGGCAGTATAGCTGTATATCATCAGGAACTTCCGCATCCTGACTGGCTAACCCATGCATGTTTTCTGCGTCTGAATGCAGAAGGAGATACATTAAGTATGCAGGATTATCCTTCAGATACAGCACCTTTGGGATTAGGGGGTGCTGACGCCTATGATATGGAATTGGACACCGATGGGATGCCTGTCATAACCTGCAACTTTAATATGTATACAAGTGATAGTGTGGTAAAATCTGATTGGAATGGCAATATTATCTGGCGAAGGGACCCAACAGTTTTTGGTGGAGGGTCCAGTCCGATTACTAAAATTCCTTTAACTAATGAACTGGTAATGGGACAAAGATTATATAACAACGGTCTTTACAATCAATTCAGATTATACAGAATAGCTGAAACAACTTTAGACAGTCTGTTCACAATAACCATGGTTGATACAATATGTGTGGGAAGTTATTATTCGATAGTAGGGTATAATCAGGGGATTTACTTGTCGGGTTTTTATGGAGAATACCTTGGTTATGATTACCAAGCTTACATTTTAAAATATGAATTATCCGGACAGCAGGACTGGACATGGTCGTCACCTTACCCTATGATTTACCAACAACCTACCGAATGTATTACAGTTTTACCCGATAGCTGTGTAATGTATGTTTTTGGTAACTGGAACTTTGGTAATGAAGGACTCACCATTATTAAAATTCTGCCGGACGGGACCGCAAACGAAGGCGAGGTTTTGCCAAAACCCTTACTCAGCTTGAGCTGTTATCCCAATCCAATGAAAACAGAGCTAAATATTGAGTTCATTACAGATGGTTCTAAAGCCCGGAACATCCCAATGCAAATCTATAACATCAAGGGGCAGCTGGTTAAGTCATTAGAATTAAGCAGAAACAGCACTGATAAGTATTCAACTGTCTGGGACGGCAGGGATGCTGCTATGAAGTACTGCTCAAATGGGATTTACCTGGTCAGGATGTCCTTGAATGGCAGACAAAACATTACTAGAAAAATTACTCTGATGAACTAAAGATATTGTCTGTCACCAATTTAGAGAAAAGTAATATATCCTTCCCGGATTGCCACCGAGGTCATAACCATCTTCCATACGGGTCCAGCCGTATTTTTCGTAATAGCCGTCGTGGTCGGTAGTGAGGTATACTTTATCAAAACCAAACCGTTTTGCTTCGCCGATGCCATGTTCCAGCAAGAGCTTGCCCAGTTCCTTTCCGCGTTCGGGCGTTTCCACATAAAGGCATCCCAGCCAGGGGAACAGGTCTTGCCGGCTGATGAGGTCATTGGTGAGTAGGGCATAGCAACCCGCGATTTCATCGTCTTTCAACAGCAGATAGAAGCGGGGCAAAGCTTTGCCATCGGGGGAAGAGTGGAGGATGGCATCGCGGTAAAAGGTATGGTTTTCCTTCCTGCCCCATTTGGAATGGATGTAATCAACCGCCGGTTCAATCCCTCCGGAGTATTCTTTTACATTGACTATCAGATACATCGAGCCACCTCACATAAAAAAAGAAAAGGGAACCCTTCCATGTAACATTCTGACCTTACCATGGCAGAAAGGTTCCCAATTTTATCATCAGTCGGCAGCATCAGGAAAGGTCTGCCAAATGCCGCTTCCGATATTAACTATACAACCGGCTGTTTAATATCCTGCTAAAAAGCGCGGCTGTCCGGCGCAGCACCCAGGAACTGCTCATACATGCGCAGTGAATCCAGATAGGGGCGGAACATCTCCACCAGCCCGGCATTCATCATCTGGATGGTTTCGCGCGAACGGCCAAAGGTTCTCAGTTCCAGACCCACGTCATAAATGATGAAAGCCAGGTCGGGGTCATTGGGGAACTGCCTGGTTGCAGCCTGCAGCACCTCATAGGTGACATCGGCATTGTGATAAATCCAGAGCTTGACCAGGAAGAGATAGTTCTCCACATCCGGCTGACGCCTTTCCAGCATCCTGCGGGTGACCTGAAGGGCTTCCTCATACTGAGAGGTCTCCAGCAGGATATTGACCAGGCGGATATCCTTGGAAAACTCGGAGGAGATAAAAATGAACGCCTTGTCCAGATACTTCCTTGCCTTTTCGTGGTCTCCCCTTTCCAGATAATAGGTGGAAGCTCGGTCAAAGGCAGCGCCATAGTTCATAATGAGCCGGCGCATGTTATCGTCCTTATAGACGCGCTTGTCTTTGATGGAACGGTAGGAATAGACCTCGTCGGTATTCTTGAGCAACCGTTCAATATCAAGCTGGTCTGCGCCATAAGTCGGCACCACGCGGCTGACCATGCCCTCATTGCGGGTAAATCTTTCAAAGCCGATATAAGTCTCGCAGGTCACGGCAAAATAGATGGGACGATGCCCAAAGTTATCCTGGATTATTTTCAAGACAGCCAGGTCGGAAACGCGAAAGATGCCTTCCTTGCGCCACATGGGGTGGGCAGGGTAGGTCATTGTGAAGGACTGCCCTTCCACAGGGGAATTGATGTCTATGGTAAAGCCGTTTTCAGTCCTGGCTGTATTGGGGAACAGGTATTGAATGATGGGATAAGGGTCGCCGTAATTGGGGGGCGGAGTGTAGGTAAGCTCTTCCAGCAGGGAATCCGGCCAGTTGAAAATCACGCCTTCCCTGTCCCTTAACTGGCGGATGTACCACGGGGTGTTTAGCAGACTGAGATTAGCTACCGTTACGTCTTTGCGGATACCCCATGTATGGTTATTCTTGAAATCCATGGCAACCTGCATGGCTTGGCGGTGTTTCTCACCCGGTGCCACGTCTTTGGCAGGATGCATAAATTCCCGAACGGCAGGGTCTTCCACCGCCTGGCAGTACCAGAGCGGGAAGGTGTCATTATCGCCATTGGTAAAGATAATGGCATTCTCTTCCAGGGAATTGAGGAAATTCATCCCATAGTCAACTGCCATAAATTCCTTGCTGCGGTCGTGCACTTTGTATTGAGAGGCAAGGTTTATCAAAGGCAGCAGCAGCATCACACCCGTAACAATATATAACGGCAGTTTTTTAGTCAAAAAAGGACGGACAAAAGCAATCGCTCCAATACCCATGATAATCGCCCACATATTAAAGGAACTGACAAAGAAGTAGTCCCTGTCCCTCACTTCCGCGTTGGAAAGATTGAGGATGAAGACAAACACTATAGTGGTCATGATAAACACGCTCAGGAAATAGGCAAAGGCATGTTTGTTACGCTTTGCGATGTCAAAGAAACCGACAACGCCAAACAATATCGCAATCAGGTTGCCAAACACGTTAAAGACCATCTGGGGCAACTTTGTCCACTCGGACAGAGTCTCGGAATGGAACCATTGCCATCCGAAATATCGCAGGAAGTGGTGCCCGTACTGCACAGCAAGGTCTGCCCTGCGTTCCATGAATGACACCACACCATACTGACGGCGCAGCACATAGTCCATGAAAAGCTGGTAATTGTGAGGGAAACCTTCATTGATAAAGGGACGGGCGGCTGAACGCACCAGCAGGAAAATATGGGGGCTCAGCCCAATCAGGACCAGGGCAATGCCCAACAGCCAGACCTTTTTGTCTATGATGTCCTTCAGATTGGCATAAAGCAGGATAACGGCAATAATGGCAAACATCCACTTGCCGAAGGACGGGAAGCTGAAATCGTCCTCCAGGGTCTTGGCAATGATGTAGGCGACAACACCGATGATGGTGTAAATGATAGCCCTGAGCCAGAACTTGTGTTGGTTGATGGCTTTGTGCAAAAATGGATAAAGGACTATAAACATCAGGGCGGGTGCTGTCTGCAGAGCAGTCTGGTGCACGCAGAAGCCAATCATGAAGCTATATACTATCAAAAGCAGGATGTTCTGATGTGAGAAATCCTCTGATTTTTCCACCCAGACCAGAGCAAGCCAGAAGGTGAGATTCACGAAAAACAGCATGCCGGAGTTTACTTCAGCCTCTATGGAAGTCATCCAGTGAGTATAGGCAAATGCAGTGTATAACGCAGCCAACAGGCCTGCCATCACTACCAGCCATTTCTGCTTTTCAAACATGCTGACCAGCTTAACTGTTATCAGATAAGTGAAAAGAACTCCAAAAGCAGAGAACAGAGCAGAAAGAAAGGCTACCACAACCGCATGGGGAAACAGATTGCCACTTATGACGCAAAGCGCTCTGCCCAGAACTATATAAAACGGGTTTCCGGGAGGATGCGGAATTCCCAGGATACTGCCGCACGTGGCATACTCCCCGGAATCCCAGAATGACATGGTCCGCGCCAGGGTAAGCATATACACCACAAGCGTGGAAATCAGGATAAAAAGGCCTACAATCTGATTGGTTCTAAGGTCAACCACAGGCTGGGGCTTATAATCCTGCAAAGGGGCATAATCCTTCTTGGCAGGCGGCGTATAACCCTTTTGCCGGGTTTCCTTCAGTTTTTGTGCTTTTTTAAAGTCCTTGGGTTGAGTACTGGACATTCGTCCTCCTTGATTTATCCGAATTATTAATACTAATCTTTCAGTCCTGTCTTGGCTGTACTTTCAATAATCTGCTTCTGCGCCAGAAAGAAAACCACCAATATGGGCAATATACTGAACGTGGAAGCCGCCATGAGCAGGGTCGTCTGGGCTGATGCCTCAGCATTGAAATAGCTGAGACCCACCTGCAGCAAACGCTTTTCCGGAGAATCTGTCATTACCAAAGGCCACATAAAGCTGTTCCAGGAGCCAATCAGGGAAAAGACAGAGGCAGTGGCAATCACAGGTTTTGAGAGGGGTAAAACTATGCGCCTGAGAATCCCGAAGGTGCTGCAGCCGTCTATCGTAGCGGCGTCAAACAACTCCTTTGGCAGGGATTTGAAATGCTGGCGAAACAAAAATATGGTGAAAACATTCACAAACCAGGGAATTATCAGTCCTCGATAGGTATCCAGCCAATGCAACTTGTCCAATAGAATATAGGACGAAATCAGGTAGATGGGCTCCGGAACCATTACCATGCTGATAAACAACAGGAAGAGCAAGTCTTTTCCGCGGAATTCCATCCTGGCAAAAGCATATGCGGCAAAGGCGGAAGTAACCAGAACTCCCAGCAGTGAAAGGAAAGATACGTAAATAGTGTTGGCAAAATACCGGGCGAAAGGCACTTTTTTAAACGCCTTGATGAAGTTGTCCCAGTGCAAACTGATTGGCTTGTAGATGTGCTTTACCCTGCCTGAGGCAATCTGCACATATTCACGGGTGATTTTGCCTTCCTCATTCAGGAAGTGGACCAGAGAGGAATCTCCCCGCTCTTTTACTACTATTATTCTCTGCTCCGGCTGACTGCCGGCGATGATATCATAGCTTTCCCTGGGAATGAAAACTGACTCGCCTTTGTTAAACTCCGCCTGCGACATCAGGGCAGTGGAAATCATCCAGATAAAGGGAACAATCATGAATAGCCCGCAGGCAATCAAAGCCAGGTAGATAAAGGTCTTTCCAAAGTATCTTCTCATATCCTGCCGCCTAATAGTTCACGTGTTTTTCCAGACGTTTCTGGATGATGGTGAGTCCCAGAATCACAACAAACAGGACCAGTGCCGCTGCGCTGGCAAAGCCCATTTCCTGCGCGTCAAATCCCTTCTGGAAAATATAGTAGACAATCAGGTTTGTGGTGCCCAAAGGACCGCCTTTGGGAGGTCCTGTCATCAGGTAAACCTGTGAGAATGCCTGGAAAGTGACAATCGTGGTCATCATAAGAACGTAAAAAGTGGTGGGGGAAACTAGCGGAAGCGTGATTTTGAAGAATTGCTTAAGTTTGCTTGCTCCGTCAATTTCAGCAGCTTCATAATAATCCTTGGATATGTTCTGGAGACCGGCGAGATAAATAATTGTGTTGTATCCCAGTCCCTTCCAGACTGTTAGGATAATAATGGCAAAGAGCGCTTGGGAAGGGCCTCCCGCCCAGTCGGGAAGATTGATGCCGATTCCTGAGAAAAAGATATCAAAGATGCCCCGGGCTTCTGCCAGCCATTTTTGCGGGCTTATCCCGATTACACCCAAAAACTTGTTAGCCAGCCCAGTCTGCTCGTTGAAGATTATCTTCCAGACTATGGAAACCGCCACCATTGAAGTGACAAACGGCAGGAAATAGATGGTTCTGAACAGCCCTCTCAGCCACTTTATCTGGTTCAACAGCACGGCAAAAATCAGTGAAAACACTAGGCTGGCCGGTACAACGAAAACCACCAGCCAGACAGTGTTCATCATTGACTTCCAGAACTCAGGATCGTTAAATAGCTTGATGTAATTGCTTAAACCTATGAAGCCGCCGGTTCCATGCAAGGTCCATTCAAAGAAACTGATTACAAAGGACATCACTATCGGCAGCAGCCTGAAGGCTACCAACAATAGCAAAGCGGGGAAAATATAGATGTAAGGTGATGCTTTCCAGCGTGTCTTCATTTATTGCCCCAGTTCTTTTTTCCTGTACAGATTGGGATCAATCCCGTATTGCTTGAATTTCCTGTAAACGTTTTCCCTGGGAATCCCGGAAATCTGCGAAACCAGAGACATATTGCCATCAGTCTTTTCAATCAGGGAAATCAGGTAACGCCGGGTGAACTCTTCCTTAGCCTGCGTCCATTTCATATCAGAGAGCGTGGGAAGCTCCATCTGCTTGCTTTTCGGCAGTATGGCTTCTGGAAGGTCTTCGGGCTGTACGATTGAATGTTCTGCCAGAATAATAGCGTGCTCGATTGAGTTGCGCAATTCCCTGACATTGCCTTTCCATTCATATTTCAGCAGGATATTCATCACAGCCGGGGATATGGTCAGGCCAGGCTTACTATATTTAATCCCAAATTCTTTGACAAAGGCGTTGGTCAGCAGCCGGATATCGTCTTTACGCTCTTTGAGGGGAGGGATGTATAGGTTCAATACATTGAGGCGATAAAACAGGTCTTCCCTAAAGAGATTCTGCTCCACCTGCACTTTGATGTCCTTATTGGTGGCAGCGATAATCCTGGCATCGGAGCGTATATCGTGGTCTCCGCCCACCTGCCGGAACAGGCCTGTCTCCAAGACCCTGAGCAGTTTGACCTGGAAACTAAGGGACGTCTCGGTGATTTCATCCAGAAATAGTGTCCCGTCTGAAGCTTCCTGGAAATATCCCACCTTATCCCGCCAGGCATCCGTGAAAGCTCCTTTCTTATGACCAAAAAGATGGCTTTCCAGAAGAGTCTCGGTCAGGCTGCCGCAGTTCACGGAAACGAACTTTTTCATTTTCCGCTTGCTGTTGCGGTGGATTAGCTCTGCAAATACGCTTTTCCCGACTCCCGTGTCTCCGGTAATCAGAACTATGGTATCGAGCTTGGCAATCTTCTGGATTTTCTGCAGGATTCCATGAATGGAAGCGCTGCTTCCCACGATTGAGCCGATATCCAGTTCACGGTGTATCATCTCATTCAAACGCTCGTTTTCTTCTATCAGCCATTGGTTTTGCAGAATCTTCTCAATCTGGATATTGAGCAAATCAAGGTTACGAATGGGTTTAACGATAAATTCACTGGCACCGATTTTCATTGCTGTTACGGCATTTTCAATGGTTGCCTGTCCGCTCATGGCAATAACTGATGTCATGTGGTGATTTTTCTTGATGGTTTCAATCAGTTCCAGCCCGCTTTCACCTGCCAGGACAAGGTCAACCACTGCTATGTGGATTGTCTGCTTATCCAGGATTACCAAGGCTTTCGCAATAGATGGAGCAGTATAAACCTGGTAGATATTTTGCAGCTGATTCTGCAGCATTTCACAGATTTCGGGACTGTCATCCACGATTAGGACACGGTGTTTTGCGTTATTTGCCATTCTGCTCTCTATCGTTTAAAGTATATTTTTACATACCTGGTATTGATTACATCCCAGGACAGGTTTGAGTCATCTTCGTGCATCAGTTCAAAACTGCTTTCCAGCTCAGTCTGAAGCTCTCTTAAATATTCTTCCAGACCTGTTTTCAGCTTGGTGTAGTCCGGCAGTTTGATATTGAGGCAAATCCTGTCTCCATTGTCTTCGGCGGAGACAGACACTGTTTTGTCTTCCGATGATATAATGCTGTTGTTTTTGATATGCAAGATCAAGCTTTCAAAGAACAGGCTGAGCAGCAGCGGATTGGAATGAACCTTCACATCCTGTTCGGAAGGGACTACCTCAAACCTGACCGAGTGCTTCACATCCAGGATATTCTTCAGAAACGTGACTTCATCAGACATCCATTTATTCAGTTCAAATTCCCTGACACAGACATCCATCCTGTTGACAAATTCATCAGAACAGAGCTTTACCATATCATCGATTTCGAGTCCGGCTTGCTTGATTTTGTCCAGGCTGGCAATCTCAGGATATTGTTTCTGCAGCTGCTGGGCATACCCGATTATCACATTAAGGGGTGTATTGATGTTGTGAATCAGCCCTTCCAGGATTCTGTGCATGGAGAGGGTTTCAATCAGGACAGCAGACTCTTTCTGATGTTCAGGCATGGGTTTTCATGTATTCCATCAGACCGTTTTTGAAGATAAACATTGCCTTCCTCAAATCATCTTCTTTGAGGATATATGCGATGCGAAGCTCGTTCCTGCCGAGTCCCGGCGTAGCGTAAAAACCTTCTGCCGGGGCAGTCATCACAGTTTCGTTATCAATCTGGAAATCCCTCAGCAGCCAGATGATAAAGTCCTCCGCATCCTGGATAGGCAGCTTGGCTACGATGTAAAAAGCTCCCTGCGGTTTCACGCAGATGCATCCCGGAATCTGCTGCAGTTCGTCATAGACAAGGTCACGGCGTTTCTTGTATTCAGACAGAATCCCGGCAAAGTATTCATCCGGCAGATGAACGCAGGCGTTGGCTGCCAGTTGGTCAACCGTGGGGGGGCAAAGTCTTGCCTGGGCAAACTTCAGCACTGCCGCCATCAGTTCCCTGTTTTTGGATACGATACATCCGATTCTCGCCCCGCAAGCGCTGTAACGCTTGGAAACGCTGTCCACCAATATGGCCTGCTCCTCAAAATCAGCTACGTGCATGATGCTGAAGTGCCTGCTTCCGTCATAGACAAATTCTCGGTAAACTTCGTCGGAGATTACGTACAATCCATGTTTTCTGGCGATCTTTACTATCCGCATGATTTCTTCTTCCGAGTAAACAGTTCCGGTGGGATTGCCGGGGTTGCAGAGCAAGATTGCCTTGGTTTTGGGTGTAATCAACGCTTCGATTTTTGTACTGTCAGGCAGGGAAAAGCCGTTTTCAGCATAAGTGGTGAGGGGTTTAAGGTGTATGCTTGCCATGGTGGCAAAGCCGTTGTAATTTGTGTAAAAAGGCTCAGGGACTATCACTTCATCGCCTTCGTTGCAGACGACCGACATGGCAAAGACGATGGCTTCTGAACCGGCAGTGGTTACGATTACCTCATCTTCTTTGATGTGGATGTTTTGTTTGGCATAATATTCCACCAGACCCTGCCTGTAAACGTCCAGACCCTGAGATGGCCCGTAGGCGAGGACTTTTTCACTGAAGCTGTGATAGACGTCTATCATGGCTTGCGGGGTCTCAATGTCCGGCTGTCCTATATTGAGGTGATAGACTTTGATGCCGTTCTTTTTCGCCTGGACAGCATAAGGCATGAGTTTACGAATAGGCGAGGCCTGGATTTCCAAGGCTCTGGTCGAAAGTTTCATAATTGCAGCTCCCCTTTTTGGGCGTATTTTTTTCTATTGACCATTTTTTGAGATGATTTAAAAAAGGCAAGTGAAAACTTTGTAACGATACCTGATGCTGCAGGCTGCATTTCTTATCCTGCCTCTTCACCTGTCTGTAAAACAGATGAGAGGCGCCGGGACAGCCCAGGCAACAGGACTGAACCGATATTGAATAATAACAAGCAGATAGGGAGTCGGATTTTTATGCCTGAGCAGAACAACAAGAAACCCATGAGCAAGACCCTGTTTATCATTCTGCTGGTCTTGTATCTCATCATCCTGGCTTTTCTGATTTATACTTACATAAACTGCCCCAACCGAAAGAGGCAATGCCTGGTCACAAATCTATACGGTGGAGTGAAAAACATGGAAACTGGCAAAGCGACGGTTTATTTTACCCAGGATATCAGCCCTGAAGGACTGGAAGCTGTTCTGGAACCTTTATTGAGCAAGATGGAAGGCAAGGTCGGAGTCAAGGTGCACTTCGGCGATGACGGCAACCAATATTACATCAAGCCCGATATCTTCAAAGACCTGGTTCTCAGGCTGAACGGCACTTTCATAGAGACCAACGTTTTGTACAGGGGACGCCGCCGCGTGACCGAAACCCACATCGCCCTGGCAAAAGAACATGGCTTTGGCTATGCACCGATTGACATTATAGATTCAGAGGGAGAAACAGAAATCCTGGTAAAGGCAAAACACTTTGACAAGGCCTTCACAGGCAGCCATCTGGATGACTATAATTCCCTGCTGGTCATCAGTCACTTCAAGGGACACGGCAATGCAGGCTTCGGCGGAGCCATCAAAAACGTGGGCATGGGCCTGGCTGCCATTCCCGGAAAGATGGCAATCCATGCGGACAACTTTCCCCTCACCAGTCCCAACCGCTGCATCAAATGCGGAAAATGCACCACCCAATGCCCCGTGGACGCCATCACCCTCAATCCCCTCGTCATCGACCAGACCAAATGCATCGCCTGCGGAAAGTGCATCGGCACCTGTCCCACCAGTGCTTTACGTGTTCCCTGGGGTGCTACCGGCGAAAGCGGTTTCCTCGAACGCCTGGCTGATTATGCCAAGGCTATCGTCTCCAACCGCAAGGTAATCTATGTCAATTTCCTGACCGACATCTCACCCGACTGCGACTGTATGGGGCAAGCCCGCAAGCCCTTTGTGAAGGATATCGGCATCCTGGTTTCTGACGACATCCTTGCCATTGACGCCGCCTCCGCCGATTTGGTGGACAAGGAATATGGCAAGCACGATGCCTTCCTGCACGAAACCAGCGTCTCCGGCAGATACATCCTGGAATATGGCCAGCAAATCGGCATGGGAAACGCCAAATACGAGTTGATTAGACGCTAAGGGCAGTTTCACCCTGCCGGCTTCCTTTCCTCCTTTTCCTCTGGTTCTACCTGCATCTTCCCCTCTTTTCGCCATATATCATACGTTTATCAAACGTATATCAAGCGTATCTAATATACGCTTGATATAGGCTTGATACATATTTAATAAGCGGTGTGAAGCAGGAAAGAAGCAGGGGGAAATAAAACATTGACAAGTAAGCAAGGACGGAAATATCATACTGAAAATACGGGATATTTATGCGAAATAAAAGCTTAACTACAACAATACTCAATTTCGAATCAAGGGAGATTACAGCATGAAAACTATTCACATCATCGCCATTATCCTGGTTGTGTTTCTACTGCTGCTGGGCGTACTTTTGTTTACCACCAACTCGGCAAAGGTGAAGCTGGCGCAGGAAAACACCAGCATGAGAAATGCATTTGAGCTTGCCACCCGCACCATTGCCGACATTCAGGCGGGCCTGGATTCCATAGACACGGGCAGTGCAGCCAAGTTGCTTTCCAAAGATGAAATCCCGCAGGTCAGCACGGACTCGCGTGCCCTGCTCATAAACAGAATCAGGGATATCCGCCTGAAACTGGAAGCAGACAGAAAACGCATTGCAGACCTGGAAAAACAGATGGCGAATTCAAGCCTGAAAACCAAAGGATTGAATGATATGATTGCCAACCTCAAGGCAAACCTGGCAGAAAAGGAAAAGCTGGTGACAGAACTTTCAGCCCAGATAGGACTTTATGCCGATTCGCTGGCAACCGAGAGGATGGCAGCCAAGCAGACCATTGCCCAAAAAGAGACCCAGATAATGGAAAAACAGGGAATCATCGAAACACAGGAACATGACCTCAATACCATCTATTACGCTTTCGGCACCCGCAAAAAGCTGCTGGAACAGAATTTTATCACCCGCAAGGGCGGAGTCCTGGGCATCGGCAGAGTCTCGGTCGTAAAGAAAAACGAGCCTGAAAAGTATGAGTCTTTTGACCTGCTGGAGACAGACCAGCTAACCTTCCCCGCCACCAAGAACGGCTATTCCATCCTCACAAACCAAAGTCCGTCCTCTTATACAGTGGAAAAATCCGGCAGTTCCAATGTCCTGAAAGTCACGGATAAAGAGCTGTTCCGCAAATATAAGTTCCTGGTCATAGAAATCCATTAACGCATCCAGACCTGATGATAGAAAGGCTATCCGCATTGGATAGCCTTTTTTCGTGTCAGATGGGATTATCGGAAAACCGGGCGATGCTGATAATGTTACAAAGTAAGGCTCACCTTCAGATAAGCACTGGCGGCATTGCGGACAAAGTGACCCTGGGGGTTGCTCCAGAGCGACTCCTCATCCTGTGATTGTCTGGTTTTGTAGCCCAGGTACAGATAGCAATCCTTCCTGAATTCGTAACGGAAGTTGCTGTAGAAAGTGATGCGGGCACGGCTGCCCTCCGAGTCATAATTAGTCAGGCTGAGGCCGTTTCTGAGGGATAGTTTGTTGCTGAAATTGTAGTTCAGCTTGGCAGAACCAATCTGATAGCTGTTGTCCAGCTTTAGCGGTATAATCAAGGAATCCTGCTCAATGTAGTAAACCCTGTCATAGCCGTATTGAACATGGCTAACGTTTATGATTGAACGGAAGCTCTTTCCGAGATCCAGCCAGATAGTCATGCCGGGATTGATGTAATCATGAGTTTCATCCAATGAATAGACAAGGGTTTCCCCTATGGTGCAGCCAATGGCAAAGCTGGGATTCTGCCACTTGTCCCAAGTGAAGTTCAATGTACTGCTCCAGTTGTCAAACTCCTTGCTGTTCCAGCTTTCCCTGCTTGTATCGCCGTTTAGGGAAATGGAATATTGGGGCTTGAAAGTCAGGCTCATGCCTCCATATATTTGAGAAGCCCTAAAGGTCCGGGATTTATCCAGATTATTGTAATAATTTCCGCTCAGATTAGCACTCCAGTATTTCAAATAGGTGTCCTTGGTATCCGAACTGTAGTAGATAATGCCGTAATAATCCTCATAGTCTGTATCATAAAACCTGCCCATATCCACCTTGAGGTCCTTCTGGTAGTTACCGTATGAAGCCTGCATGGTCCAGTTGCCGGGGTTGGCATAAAGCGTAGCTTTGGTAAGATTTCCCTGATAATCCGCCTTTTCATCGGGAGCAGGATTGTCCTTATGACGGAAGGAAACCAGGTGCGAAGTCCCAAACCTGACCTTGTTGATAAATTCCCAATTCCAGTAACCGGAGGCAATATGATTGTAATATCCTTCATTTAGCCGGCTGAGTCCGCTGACGCTGAGGGCAAACCTCGGAAAAGTCCTGGCAATGGTGGCAACCTGGAAGATGTCGTCATTGTTGATAAGCATCCCGTTAGCAGTGATTTTCTTGTCCTGGGCGCAAAGGTAGCCATAGGTCCAGGTCTTGCTGTTGCCGGTCAGTTTTAGCGCTAATTGCGGCTGGATGATATGACGCGTATAAAAGATACTGGAATCAGTTCCAAACACGTTGAGGTCTTCGATAAAGAAAAAACGGTTTTCCGCATAGTAGGGAGGATATTTGCTGTTGTAATTATCCTGCGCATCGTCGGGAGGGACATCCGTGAAATCGGGATTGTAAGAGGCTTTCAGCTTTATCAGGGTGCTGGGGTTGTAGCTTACATCCAGACCCACATTGTCCGGGTCAAAGGTGTCCGTCTTGTTCACCAGGTCATAGCTTTTCACGAAATACGGCTTGAATTTCCAGTTGGAGCTGTGCTTCAGCTCATGGAGCAGGGTTATGTCCAGGCCGTTGGTGAAATACTCTTTTCCCATTTTATTCACCATGTAGGGTTTGCTGAACGACTCATCGGTTGTCTTGTGATATCTGGACAAGACGATTTTCCATGTATAGGGCGGTTTTTTGCCAAATCTCATGTCCTTGAACGGAAAGCGCGCTGTGACAGTCCAGTTTTGGTTATCATAATCTGTTTTATAGGAATAATCGCTGTTCCAGTTGACATCAAGGCCCGCTCCGTCTTTGCGGATGCCGTCATACAGGGACCCATAGGGATACATCATATAGTAATATCCGTAGTAAGCTTCCGGAATAGTAAAAATCTGCACCCGCAGATAGTCTCCGTTGTTTGTGTTGTCCCTGGGGGAAAACAAACCGGGATTGAAGGTGCTGTCTGTGGTTGCCACAATATGAACAAAGAGAGCATCTTCGTCATGCCAGAGCCAGGCCCTGGTGGGAAGCTTTTCAGCCTGCTTGTCTTCAGGGCTGATGCGGACAAAATCCTGCAGAAGGTTATCTTCAGACAAGACAGGAACTTTGGAATAAGGAACATTGAAAGAAAAAAGCAAGCTGAGGCTGAACAAAGCGAATGCAAGTAGCTGAATGCGTTTCATAATCTCTCCCCGAAATATAACTGATTGCAAAACTTAAACATCTGTGTCTATGATATGTTGACAATGTTTATGTGTCAAGAAATATTTACGGGGGGGGGCAAGTGAGGGTGAAACAATAACTCCCTGCCATGGTGAACACAGCAGGGAGTTCTGAGATTATTAGGGATTTACTGTTTCAGCTTTCTGTGGCACAGCCACCAGTCGTAGCATTCAAATTCGCCGGCTTCAGCTTCAATCAGGCGGCGCTTGGCGGTATCCACGTCCTTGGCAGGCGGGATAATCACATTGTCACCTATCAGTTCGTTGTTGGGCCAGTTGGCAGGCATGGCGACTTTGTTCTTGTCGGCAATCTGCATGGCTTCCACAGCGCGCAGGATTTCGTCCATATTGCGTCCCAGTTCCTGAGGGTAATAGAGCATGATGCGGATGGTCCCCTCGGCGTCAACGATAAAGACCGCACGCACGGTATTGGTGCCTTTGCCGGGGTGAATCAGTCCAAGCTTGTTTGCCATGGCTCCGGTGTCGGCAATAATCGGAAAGGTAATTTCCACACCCAGTTTGTCCTGAATCCACTCTTCCCATTTGATGTGGGAAAAGACCTGGTCAACGCTCATTCCGATTAACTCGCAATTCAGCGCTTTGAACTTGCCATATCTTTGCTGGAAAGCAACGAACTCTGTGGTGCAGACAGGCGTGAAGTCCGCCGGATGGCTGAACAGCACAAACCACTTGCCTTTGTAATCGTCCGGTAATATTTTTTCTCCGCGTGTGGTGGTTACCTTCACTTGCGGGAACTTATCTCCCAGTAACGGGATGCCGTTTCTTTCATTTATGTTATCCATTGTTTTATCTCCTTGGGTTGTTTGAATTTCTACAGATAGTATAATGCTTTGACTTTCTTGAGCAAATCCGATGTCTTCAGTGTTCAGGACCGGTATGACTGCAGTCATGGTCGTGCTTATGATTGCAAGGCTGGGGATTGAGCTCCAATTCATCAGTCATGAACTGCCGGACTATTTCGTCCACCGGGAGCTCCGGCGCACCGTAAAATACGTCGATGTCATGGTTATTGAGATTTTCAATGGCGAGATTGCCCAAGCCTCCTGCAATCAGGCATTTCACACCCAGTGATTTCAGCCAGGGCGGAACTGCCGCATGACCGCCCATTTCCGGCTGCAGCAATGTGGTTTTGATTATCTCTTTGGTAGCGTCATTGGTTTCAATGACGGCAAAATATGGTGCGTGCCCGAAATGCGGGCACAAAATGCGTTCTTCAGTTGCCGGGATTGCTATTTTCATTTGCTTTCTCCAATTCTTTGATTCTTTCGTCCAACCATTTCAGTTCCTTTTCCAGTTCTGCCCGTTTTTCCTTCAATTCCTCCAGGCGGAATTCGTACATTTCGATATGTTGCGAGCCCTCTTCCCGATGGACAAACCCATGATAGGGCTTACCGCCGTTTGCTGCATGCTTTGTCATCCTGAACTCAAATGCATCCCGACTCTCACAGCGACCTCTGCCCCTGCCGGGTCTTCCCGTTCCGAGGGGACCGTTTCCATCACGTCCTGGCATATCTGTCTCCTTTGTTAAATCTTTTTCTTCCATTGCATTGTTTTTCATTCTCTGGCACCGGGACGGAATTCTCCTGGGGTCCGCAACTGGGACACTCCTCTTGGTTTTCTTCAGAGGATTCCACTTGCCGGCGGCATTTCCCGCAACGGAACATCTTTCCCATGAAGTGGACTTCTCCCCCATCAATCAGTAATATGCTGCCTTCCACCAGTGCGGTGGCATAATTGACCCTGGCTTTTTCGTAAATCCTGGTCAGGGTAGGACGGGAGATTTGCATCCTGACTGCCGCTTCTTCCTGGGTCAGGTGCTCGTAATCCATCAGCCGGATTGCTTCGTATTCGTCCAAAGACAAAACCACGGTTCTGCGCTGTCCGCCCAATCTTCCGAAAGGCCTGAATCCCTTTACTGCAGGGGCTGCCTGCACATATCTGCTTTTGCAGTTTCTTCCCATTGTTATCTCGCTTTTATGAACATATGTGCAAAATAAACAGACCGCCCTTTTCTGTCAATCACATTTTTCCGCTCCCCAAAACCCTCTCCCGATGCTTTCTCCACAGTCCTTCCTCACGAGCATTACGGTAGCATTACGGTACCATTACGGTAGCATTGCGGTCATTGACCGTATTACTACCGTAATGGTACCGTAATGCTACCGTAATGCAAGCAGGGAGAAAGAGTGTGAAATGCTATGTTTGACACAAGAAAAGTGCCGGAATCTTATCTGCTCAGTTTTCTGTTGACAACGCCTGCGACTCAACATAAATAAATCCAAATGCGAAATTGATAGCAAGAAGGATGGATGGTGCAACATGAAAAACATAATATTTCTTTTATTAATAACCTTTATCTGCTCAGCCCTGATAGCTGACACAACCGTAAACCCCGGTCCTGTTTCCGGCTCCTGGACAGCCGCCGGTTCCCCCTACCTCATCATGGGAAACATCGTCGTAAATGACGGAGCTACCCTGTCAATCGAACCCGGAGTGGAGGTCATCTTCCAGGGAACTTACAAGCTGGATGTGCTGGGACGGATTGTTTGCACCGGACTTCCGGAAGAAATGGTGACTTTCACGGCAGCGGACACGCTGAACGGCTGGTCTGCCATCCGCTTCCTGAATAATGTGGCAGGGCTCAACCAGCCCTCTGAATTCTTTTACACAAACTTTCTTTACGGCAGGTCCATACATGGCTCCGGCGGCTCAGACATGATGAATTACGGAGGCGCTATCTGGGCGGATAATGCCGGAACCATCACAATCAGCAACTGCATGTTTAACCGCTGCAAAACAAGTCAGGACGGAAGTGCCATCTTTGCCCGCAACGGCACGAACATTATAATGAGCGACACTACTGTGAAACACTGTGAAAGCGGCTTTTTCGGAGGCGTTTTTGTAAAGCAGGGCAGTGCACAAATCACTGATTGCATCTTTCTAAACAATCATGCCACCACCTTCGGCGCTGCTCTTTACTTCTATGAATGCACTGACGTCGAAGTAACATCCTGCCTGATAGTGGGCAGTACAGCCGGCGCAGTAGCGGGAATCTACAGCTTTGACTCGCCCGTAAGCGTTGTCAATTGCCTGTTCCTGAACAACGCCACCGTCACCGGCATGGGCGGAGGCATGGGAATTATCTACGGAACCCTGCAAATCACAAACTGCACCTTCGCCGGCAACTATTCCCCCCTTAACGGAGGAGCCGTCTGGTTAAACCAGTTGGACGCGCCTGCAACCGTGACCAACTGCATTTTCTGGAATAATGTACCCAACGCCTTCACTGCCAATTCCACCTCCTATAACCTCGCCTATTGTTCGATGCAGACAGCGGAAGGCGACGCGACCAATATTTTCGGAAACCCCATCTTTACCAATGCAGCCAACGGAGACCTGACCCTGCAGCCGGAATCCCCTTGCATAGACGCAGGAACTCCCAATCCGGACGGACTGGGATTGCCTATGTATGACCTCGCCGGATTGCCCCGAATCGTAGATGGAGACGGAAACGGCATAGTTCGGATAGACATGGGATGCTATGAATGGCAGGTTCCGGTCACGACCGGATTTATCGCAGGCAGGGTTACAGACAGCCAGAATCAGCCCCTGCAGGGCGCTAACATCTTCATCGGAGCAGTCATCCTCACTACTGACGCCGATGGCAATTACAGCGTTGAACTGGAAGCCGGCAACTATAATCTAACCTGCGTTTTACCGGATTATGAGCCGGTTACCGTAAACAGTGTAGTGGTCATCCCCGGTGAAACCACAACTGTCGATTTCGTGCTCAATCCAGTTTCCAACGCAGACCAGATTGTCACTCCTACAGCACTTTCCCTGAATAACCATCCCAATCCCTTCAGACAGCTCACAACCATTACTTTCTCAGTGGACAAAGCGGGAGACGTCTGTGTGGAAATCTATAACCTGAAAGGACAGAAAGTGCGGTCCCTGCTGAACGGAAACCTGAAAGCGGGAAGCTATTCGCTGGACTGGAACGGCACAGATGCCAATAACCTGCAGGTCGGAACCGGAATCTATCTGAGCAGGTTGATTCAAGGGAACAAAGTTTTGACCCGACGCATCATCAAACTCTAAAATACTGAACAAGGCGTTTTACCGGTAAGTGAAAGTTAAACTAAAAGAGATAACGGGATTCCTGGGCCTGAAAAAAAGCATGACAGCCATGTTGCTGATGGCTATTTTCGTGGGCCTGGGCGAGAAAATGGCAGAGCGATTTCTGCCGATATACCTGATAGCGCTGGGTGGAACCCCCATCGTAATCGGTCTTCTGAACGGAATGGACAATCTGCTTTCCGCCCTCTATTCCTATCCCGGAGGGTGGCTGGCAGATAAGCTGGGCTACAAGAAAGCGCTGTTTATCTTCAATTGCCTGGCAATCTTCGGCTACCTGATAGTGGTCATCTTCCCCACCTGGTACGCGGTTCTGATAGGTGCGGTCTTTTTCCTTTCCTGGACTGCGATTTCCCTGCCCGCTACGATGGATTTGGTATCATCTGTCCTGCCACCCAAAAAACACACGATGGGCATCACCCTGCATTCGCTGATAAGACGGGTTCCGATGGCATTGGGTCCTGTAATCGGCGGCTGGTTTATCATGCAGTTCGGCCGGGTGCAGGGAGTTCGTTATGCCTTTCTGGCAGCGATTTTCTTTGCCCTGATAGCCCTGTATGTGCAGCAATGTTTTTTTGAGGATAAACCAAAAGAGCCGAAAGAAAGCAAGGAAGGCAAGGAAAAACTGAAGTTCAGCACCAACCTGAAAAACCTGCTGGTCTCGGATATCCTGATACGCTTCTGTGAACAGATTCCTTATGCTTTCGTGGTAATCTGGGTGATGAACAACAACGGGCTTACCGCCATGCAGTTCGGGGCTCTGACCGCCATTGAAATGGTTACTGCCATGCTGGTCTATATCCCTGTCGCCTGGCTGGCTGAACGCGGCTCCCGCAAGCCCTTGGTCGCCATTACATTCTTCAACTTCACGGTTTTCCCGCTGGTGCTGTTTTTCTCACACAGCTTCGCCATGTTTGTGATTGCTTTTATCATTCGCGGTTTGAAAGAGTTTGGAGAACCGACCCGCAAGTCCCTGATTCTCGCTTTTGCGCAGGATAATGCCAAAGCGCGTACCTTTGGGGCTTATTACCTCATCCGGGACGTCTTTGTCTCTGCAGCTGCCTTTGGCGGTGCCTGGCTCTGGAAGGCAAGTCCCCAGGTGAATTTCTTTGCTGCCAGTGCGTTTGGCGCGCTGGGTCTGCTCTACTTTATAATGAAAGTCAGGACGAGGTAAAGCTCCCGCTTATAAATAAACCTTTCCGATAATCTCTTTCAGGGTCATGTCATTGTCAATGAAATGCTTATCCAGTCCATTGATAACATCCATGCAGGCCTTGGGATTTACAAAAGTATAGGTGCCCACTGCGATAGCGCCGGCTCCGGCGTAGAAAAACTCCATGGCATCCTGCCAGGTACAGATGCCTCCCATGGCAAGAATGGGCAGTTTCACGCGCTTTGCCACTTTAAAGACATTTGCCAGGGCTATGGGTTTGATGGCAGGTCCGCTGTAACCGCACATCCCCATCTTGATGCGGCTCTTGCCGGTCAAAGGGTCTATCGCCATGCCCTGCACAGTGTTTATCAAAGCGAGGGAGTCCGCTCCGCCATCCTCAGCAGCAACAGCGACTCCGGCAATGTCTGTCACATTGGGAGTGAGCTTGATAATCAGCTCCTTTGCAGTCAAGGCCCTGAGCCGTCTTACCAGTTCGTAAACCACCAGGGCGTCCACTCCAAATGCAATCCCCTCTTTTTCCACATTGGGACAGGAGATATTGACCTCGTAAGCGTCAATGCCCTGCGCCTGCTCCAGCAACTTCAGAGTGGTGATGAATTCTTCTATGGTACCGCCGGAGAAGCTGACAATGATGGGGATGGACAGCTTTTCCCTGAGTTCGGGCAGTTGCGATTTCAGAAACTCGTCCACGCCGGGATTCTGCAAACCTATGGAGTTTAAGAGGCCTGCTTCAGTTTCATACAGACGGGGAGCAGGATTGCCAATCTTGGGATGCAGGGTAATGGTCTTGGTGACATAAGCCCCGAGCCGGTTCAGGTCAAAGAAATCGTCATACTCCAGACCAAAAGTGCCGGATGCTACAGTAACGGGATTCTGCATTTCGAGCTTGCCAAGCCGGGTCTGCAGACGGGGGCTCAAATCGTTCACTCCCATACTATTTCCCTCGAATCAAACACAGGTCCGTCCTTGCAGACCGTCTTGTAGGTAACCCCGATTTCGCAATCGGTTTTTACCTTGACTGCGCATCCGTGGCAAACCCCGATTCCGCATGCCATATACTCTTCCAGGGATACATACAGAGGGACCTGATGCTTTTCTGCAAGCTGATGGACGGCTTTCAGCATCTGCTGGGGTCCGCAGGCATAGATGACGTCCGGTGTCACGTTTTCCAGATATGCGGAAAGTCCGTCTGACACGAATCCACGCTTACCGCAGGAGCCGTCATCCGTCCAGGTCTCATCAGCCGGGAAGACATCATCGTTGCATCTGCCGCCATGCAGCCAATACACGGTCTTGCCGGCTGTTTCCAGTTGTTTCTTCAGATAGAACAAGGGCGGATAACCGATACCTCCGCTGACCAGGATTGCCATGCTGCCGTCTTTTACGGGAAAGCAGTTGCCCAGCGGACCGAGGACATCAAGCTCATCCCCCGCTTTCAAGTGGGACAGTTGCTGTGTCCCTTTGCCCAGTTTCTTTACCATAAAAAAAACGGTGCTTCCCTGCACGTCATAGACGCTTATGGGCTTGCGCAGCATGGGATGGGCAAATTCCGGACGCTTCATCTCGAAAAACTGTCCCGGTAATATCTCAAGGGCAGATTCACCCAGCTCAATCCCAATCACGAAATATGCATCGTTCAGGTGCTCTATGCTCTTTATCTGCAGTATCTTGTTATACATTTCTGCCTTGCTGTCCTTAGGCCTGCCAGGTGACTCTGCCGTCACAAATGGTGGCTGTGATTTTACCCTGCAGGGGTTTATTTATCCAGGGGGTGTTTTTGGCTTTGGAAAGCATGTTTTCCGCTGTGAGCCTGACTTTGCCTTTGAGGTCGGCAATACAGAGGTCGGCAGGCGCGCCTTTTTCGATAACGCCGGCTTTGATGCCCAGCAGTTTGGCGGGAGCAGAAGTCATTGCCTCGACCAAACGCTCCAGGGATAGGTGACCTTTAGCAACCAGATGGGTGTACAGCGAGGCGAAAGCCGCTTCAAAACCGTTGATGCCGAAGGGCGCTTTGTCAAATTCCAGCTCTTTCTCATAATCCGCATGCGGGGCATGGTCGGTGGCAATGCAGTCAATCAATCCACTCTTCAGGGCTTCCAGCAATGTCAGGCGGTCTTTTTCACTGCGGAGCGGCGGCTTGCACTTGGTATTGGTGTCAAAATGCACGCAGGCCTCTTCGTTCAGGGTCAGGTGATGCGGTGTAACCTCGCAGGTCACGGGCAGTCCCCTGTCCTTTGCCTGTTTTATCAGTTCCAGGGCTTTGGCGGAGGAGACATGCGCCACATGCAGGGCTGCCTTGGTGCTTTCTGCCAGCATGATATCGCGCGCTATGATGATTTCCTCTGCAATGGCAGGGATACTGCTCAGGCCCAGTTGCGTGGCAATCTTACCGCCGTGAATCTGTCCCTTGCCCGCCAGGTTGTAATCCTCAGCGTGGATGATGACGGGAATTTTGAAGTTCGCCGCATACTTCATGCAGTTCATCATCAGCTTGCCGTTCTGGACGCAGTGTCCGTCGTCGCTGACTGCCACAATCCCGCCTTCCTGCATGGATGCCATTTCGCTGATTTCCTTGCCTTCAATCTGCTTGGTGATGGCGCCGATGACCTTTACCTTGCAGAATCCCAGGTCCCTGGCGCGTCTCTGGATAAACTCCACCGTGGCGATATTATCCACCACAGGGTCGGTATTGGGCATGGCGCAAACCGTTGTGAAACCGCCCTTGGCAGCTGCCCTGGTGCCTGTGACGATATCTTCCTTATAGGTCTGGCCCGGGTCTCTCAGGTGGCTGTGAATGTCCACGAAGCCCGGAAATATGTACTTGCCCTTGGCATCTATGGTTTCGTCTGCCTTTTCGGTAATCTTGTCCTTGATTTCAGCTATCTTGTCTTTATTTATCAGGATGTCTTTTTTTACAAAAGCGCCTTTGTAGTAAACCAATCCGTTCTTTATCAGCTTTTTCATCTTTCCTCCTATGCCTTTCCGCCCAGAATCAGGAAGAGCAGCGCCATGCGCACTGCCACGCCGTTGGCAACCTGTTCGATGATGATGCTCTGAGTGCTGTCTGCGATTTCCGGCAGTATCTCCACACCGCGGTTCATCGGTCCCGGGTGCATGATGAGGGCGTCTTTCTTTGCCCATTTGATGGTGTCTTTGGAGAGCACGTAGTGTTTGGTATATTCTTCCAGGGAGGGGAAAAGGCCTTCTGTCTGGCGTTCCAGCTGCATCCTGAGCCCCATCACGCAATCAGCGTCTTTGAGCGCTGTCTTGAGGTCATATTGCACCTTGCAGCCATATACTTCCTCCATCTGCCCCGGCATCAGGGTCCTGGGACCGCAGACCGTTACAGTAGCGCCCAGTTTCTTCATGCCGATGAGGTTGGAGCGCACCACACGGCTATTCAGGATATCGCCGACAATGGTGATTTTAAGGCCTTTGAGGGAGCCAATCTTTTCCCAGATGGAAAAGATGTCCAGCAGCGCCTGGGTGGGATGGGCATGACGTCCGTCCCCGCCGTTGATGACCGGCTTGCCGGAGTATTTGTGAACAAGTTGCGGACTGCCGGGACTGCTGTGCCGGATGGCGTAAAGGTCGATGCCCATGGCGTTCAGGGTATAGACCGTATCCTGCAAACTCTCGCCTTTGGACAGCGCGCTGGTGCTTTCCTGGAAGCTCACCACGTCTGCGGAGAGACGGCTGGCTGCCAGCTCAAACGACATGCGGGTGCGGGTGCTGTTTTCGATAAAGAGGGTGCAGACGGTCTTGCCTTTCAGGGTGGGGATTTTTTTGTATTCGCGCAGATTGATTTCCTTCATGCCTTTGGTTGCTTCCAGAATGTAGAGGATTTCTTCTGCGGAATAGTCATCGAGGTCAAAAACGTTGCGGTTAATGAAGTTGAAGTTAGTGCTCATAAGCTTCTCCTTTCTGCCTCACCGGGCAAGATTAAAGGTATTTGTTTCTAATCTATAAAACAGGGCTTTTGGTCAAGAAAAAATTCAGGTTTCTACTTTAAACTTATGCTATAAATGCTCACAATTCCCTTTGCCGGATTGAATGCAACCAATCTGTCATCTATGATATCTATCAGTTCATTTTGCGGGTCATCTTTGAATTTCAATTTACCAAGATAGTGACCCTTCAGATTGTAAATTCTTTGCACCAGAGGATACTCCCTGTTGAGTTTCCGCCAAGAGCCAATAATCAGGAAATCCTGTCCTAAAACCAATTGATATGGTTCCTTGCTCAAACCCTTGTCCACTTGCAAGGGTAATTTATCCATAAAATAAATACTAAAAACTCTCGGTGCCTTGATTTCAAATTCTGTTGTGGTGTTGTTCCGATACAGGCTGGCATGCGGTTTGTCAAACTGATTTTCCAGCAGGAGCATGGCATCTTTGCTGTTATCATCAAGCATCAGACTTCTGTATGAAAAATGTTTGTTAATGGATTCTTGTGTAATATCAACATTCTTTAATTCTTTTGGTGCCTGGTCTGGTTGTTCCTGGTGCAATTGCATTAATGCCATACTTTTTCTGGGCTTTTTTTTAGACGCACTCATTGAAGTATAGTATATTTTGTGGTCGTATTCAACTAAATTAATGATATCATTTTGATCATCGAAGGGAAAATCAGTCCTAATGTGCATGCCATCTGTTGAATAGTAGTCTATCTGTTTATTCTGCCAGAAAACATAAGCCAGCAAATTGCTTTGGGGCAGATAATACAGGTTTTTATCTACAAATACCTCCCCATATCCTTTATCGGCAGGGAATTGAAATTGGTTATATGGCTCTCCAGAATAACTGTAACAATAGCTTTTGGTATGGGTTGTATCACTGGCATCAGTCACGTAGATAAGTGAATCAGATAAAGCAAAGCTGACCGCATACCCATCAAGAACTCTGTGATTGGGATTTAACGTAATTCCGGGAATTGTGAATTTTGTTAAAAGCTGGAGATTATATTTTTTACCAAACACAGCCCATGAGAACACTATAACAATAACTAATAGTATAAGGATTGCGCTAACAAGCTTTTTGTTTTTCATAACAACTCCTTATTTACCAGCTATCTATATACAATGCCTTGTCAAGCATTTCTTTATAAAACTCCCTTGCTTGCCACCTGGGGTCCACGTGGGGTCCTCCTGGGGTAAGCCCAGGTGGATGTCAGGTGGATGCCAGGTTGGACTTAAGCGTCAAGAGTGTTGACAAGATATTTGACATCAGGATTTTGACCATATAGACAAGGCGAATACTTTCCCGACCCCAGTGAAAAAGAGGTAAGAAAAATGGAAATCAGCAAGACCTATGACCCTTCTCAGCTTGAGAAGAAATGGTACGCGTTCTGGTCGGAAAAGGGTTATTTCACGCCTGAAGTGGATAAAACCAAGCAACCCTTTACCGTCCTCATCCCTCCGCCCAATGTGACAGGCATCCTGCACATGGGGCACGTGCTCAACAACACCCTGCAAGATGTCATTGTCCGATATCACCGCATGTGCGGTGAACCGGCCCTCTGGCTGCCCGGCGTAGACCACGCGGGCATCGCCACGCAGAACGTTGTGGAAAAGCAGCTTGCCACCGAAGGGAAAAACCGCCACCAAATAGGTCGTGAAGAACTGGTTGGGTTAATCTGGAAGTGGAAAGAGGAAAAAGGCGACAGAATCATCGAACAGCTCAAACAGCTTGGCTGTTCCTGCGACTGGTCGCGCCTGCGCTTTACCATGGACGAAATGCTGTCCAAAGCGGTGAAGGAAGTGTTTGTCTCCCTTTACAACGACGGATTGATTTATAAAGGCAAATATATCATAAACTGGTGTCCGCGCTGTGTGACAGCCCTGGCAAATGACGAAGTGGAGCATGCCGACGAGACAGGCAAACTCTGGCACATCCATTACCCCTTCAAGGACGGCAGTGGAAAAGTGACCATCGCCACCACGCGTCCGGAAACTATGCTGGGTGACGTGGCAGTTGCCGTGAATCCCAAAGACGAAAGGTACACAGACCTGATTGGCAAAGAGCTGGTCCTTCCGCTCACAGGCAGGACTATTCCGATTATTGCCGACGACTATGTGGATAAGGAATTCGGAACCGGTTGCGTAAAGGTGACGCCTGCTCACGACCCCAATGACTTTGAGATTGGCAATCGCCATAATCTGGAACGCCTGCTGGTCATGGATGAGCACGGCATCATGAACGAAAATGCGCCAGAGCAGTTCCGGGGTATGGACCGCTATGCCTGCCGAGAGAAAATCATAGAGCTTTTGCAGGAGCAAGGCCTGCTTCACAAGATAGACAGCCACGAACTGGCGGTGGGACATTGCTACCGCTGCGACACAGTGATTGAGCCCTACCTCAGCGACCAGTGGTTCGTGAAGATGAAACCGCTAGCCGAAGAAGCCATCAAGGTGGTGGAAAGCGGTGAAGTGAAGTTCCAGCCGGAGCGTTGGACCAAGGTTTACATGCATTGGATGAACAACATCCGCGACTGGTGCATAAGCAGGCAAATCTGGTGGGGACACCGCATCCCGGCATACTATTGCGAGGCGTGCGGCAAGATGGAAGTTGCCAAGGAAATGCCCGAGACCTGTTCAGAATGCGGACACAAAGCATTCCGGCAGGACGAGGACGTGCTGGATACCTGGTTCAGCAGTTGGCTCTGGCCTTTTTCCACCATGGGCTGGCCTGACGAAACGGAAGACCAGAACTATTTCCTGCCCACCAATATCCTGATTACTGCGCCGGAAATCATCTACCTCTGGGTGGCGCGCATGATAATGTCCACCCTGCATTTCAAGGGAATGATTCCGTTTGACACTGTGCTATTGCATGGCACGGTGCGTGACGAAATCGGGCGCAAGATGAGCAAGAGTTTGGGCAACAGCCCCGACCCGATAGATATCATCGAAACCGTCGGTGCCGACGCCCTGCGTTTTAGCATGGTCTTCAGCACTCCCAAGGGTGCGGATGTCTTTTACAGCGATGCCATCCTGGAGACGGGGCGCAACTTTGCCAATAAAATCTGGAATGCCTACCGCTTTATCATGATGAACGCGGAAACGATACCCGGCCTGCCAAAACCCGGGGAACTGGAGCTTGAGCTGGCTGATAAATGGATATATTCACGCCTTAATGAGGTGACTGCCGAAGCCAGGGCGCATTATGAAAACCTGCGACTGAATGATGCCGCCCAGGTGCTCTTTAAGTTTATCTGGGACGAATTCTGCAGTTGGTACATCGAGCTCAGCAAGGACCGGCTCTATTCCGGAACTGAAGGCGCAGAGCCGAACAAGGCGCAGTTGACAGCGAAATATATCCTGCTGGACATTATGCAGGCAAGCATGCGTCTGCTGCACCCCATTATGCCGTTTATCACGGAAGAGCTCTGGCAGGGAATTAAGACACACTTCCCGATGCCGGAGGACTCCATTATGATAGCGCTGTTCCCCACGGTAGACAGCAAGCTGATTGATAAATCCATAGCTGACGAGATGGCGTTCATGCAGGAAAGCATCGTCGCTATCAGGAACCTGCGTAAACAGGTCAATCTGCCACCTGCCACAGAGATAAGTATTCATATCAGGTTAGCAGAAACGAAGCAGCAGGGGCTTTTTAACCGCTATGAGTCATACTTCCGAAAGCTGGCAAAAGTTACTGAACTGAAAGCGGAAGCCGGCTTGCTGAAACCGCCTGCTTCCATAGCTGCCGTGGTCCGCAACCTGGAGATTTTCCTGCCGCTCAGCGGACTGGTTGATTTAGCCCAGGAAAAAGCCCGGCTCACCAAACAACTGGAAAAGCTGGAAGGCGAACTCAACGGCATTCAGCGCAAGCTGGCGAACGAGAACTTCGTCAACAATGCCAAGCCGGAAGTGGTGGAAAAGGAAAAGGAAAAGCTGGCGGAAGTCAATACCAAAGTGGAGCTTACCCGCAGTCAGATAACCGATTTGGGATAAAGCAATATCTATATTCTAATATAAAGGGCAGGATCGCTATCCTGCCCTGTTTTACTTATGTGAGCTCTGTTAAGTTTTTCCCAGATTCCATTCACTCTTTAAAAGTGAATAAAGGTACTGGTCATAAAAGTTCCCTTTTATGTTGTAGTGGTCTCTTAAACTCCCATCTTTTTTAAAACCGTTTTTTTCCATGACTTTTGATGCCCTGATATTCAAGGAACTGGTTTCACCATAAATCTTATGGAGCCATGGAAAGTCTTTTTCAAAGATTCGAGCCAAAAACAACGATAGCATGATTGAGCCCAATCCATTGCCACGAAAATCATTAAACATGGCGAAACTGACCTCACTGCTTCTATTACGTTTTATGAAGTTATGCAGACATACAAAGCCAATATATTGACCTGTATGCTTATCCTGTAACAGGTAGTAGGCTGATGCAGCCAAAGTTACTTTGAAGTGTTTCTGAAACTGCAAGAATCTCTCTTCGCTGTATGGAGCAAGTTCAGGATTAAAATCCTGATAACAAAACAATTCTTTCTCATCTTCATTGATTTCCCACATGAAGTATACCTTCATTAGTTCAGGGTCATCGTTAATGCGCACTAATTGATAGGTTAGATCTTCTGATTTGTTGTTCAAATCGGGCATATGCGTTCCTTATAGCAAATAGGGATGGCTTCCTTACGATATCATTGCTACTCTGAAAACAATAATATATCTCAGAAAGTCATCATTGTTGAAAATTCAAGGATGTATATACAATTCTCAGCGTTATACTATGTCTGTCAAGAGGAATTTATTTAACGCTTTTATACTTTAGGCTGATAAAACCAGCATTTTCTTAATGAAACGTTTCTGTCCGGATTGCATATGACAATAATATACTCCGTTGGAAACGTGTTTGTTCTGAGCATCCATTCCACTCTATTCAATGGTATTAGGGGCATCTTGGCTTGCAAACTCCACATTTTGTGCCCCACCCGCCCGCTTGATTTTGAGAGAGCATATCAAGAGGGCGGGTGGGGATTTTTTGATGCTCCGTGCCAAACATATCTCCCGGGGTTTACACCCCGGTCTATGTTATACCATATCTGCGATGTTCATAAAGAAATCCACAGTTAGATGCAATATTCCTCAGGATTTGTTGTTAGTATAATCCATACGGATACTTTACTTGTTATTGCTTGAATAAAACCATGGTGGAGCTAGCGAGGATCGAACTCGCGACCTCATGATTGCGAACCATGCGCTCTCCCAGCTGAGCTATAGCCCCAACGCAAAGTCCAATCCGCCGTGTATCGCCTCTTTTGTCAACCGGAATTTCTCTTTTCCCGGCTCCTGCCCGGCTTTCAATTACCACAATATGATGACAGCATATCTGCTGTATAACTGCAGCATATTATCAGGACTTTATTATACTGAAGATATCCTGCAACTATACTGCAACTATACTGCAACCCTACAGAGGATATTATGGGAAAAGCATGGAAAAGGGAAACGGAAAAGATGTGTGATTACGGACTGCAAAAGAAAAGGTGAGCCGTTTGACCGGCTCACCTGAATCAGGATAATGGCGTCCCTTCCAGCGGGGCGCAACGGTTATGAAATCACTTCATAAGTATCATGCGGCGGGTGGAACTGAAGCCGTCTGCCTGCATGCGGTAGAGATAAACTCCACTGGAGACAGCTTTGCCTGCCTCGTCGCGTCCGTTCCAGACAGCGCTGTAGAAGCCGTTGCCCTTGTGCTCATTGACCAGGGTGCGGACCTTTTCGCCTTTCAGGTTATAAACGGTGATATTGACCCTGGAAGGATTCTTCACGCTGTAGCGGATGGTGGTCTGCGGGTTGAAGGGATTGGGATAGTTTCCGCCCAGAGAGGTGACTTCCGCCGGGATGATGACTTCCGAGCCGTCGGAAGTGATGTTGACCGTTATCGTATTGGACGGTGCGGATTCATAGAGGTCATAATAGACGTTGGTAACGTAATAGTCGTAGCTGCCGTTGGGCAGGTTGGTGTCTGTGTGGGTTGCCATCTCATACAAAGTGAAATCGGTGATATTGGCAACCAACTGATTGTCCCGGTAAACAAAGAGGGCAGTCAGGTTTTCCCAGTCACGCAGGGATTCGTTTTGCACGGGAACAGGTCCGGGTGCCCAGGTAAGGGTAACGTTGTTGCCCACAATCTCCAGAACGGATAACAGGGTGGGCGGTTCAAAGGTTGCAGGGGTTATATCCGCCAGGGCACGGCTGGTGAAATAGCTGCCGTCAACCCTGGAATTGGGGATTCCGACCAGGTTTACCGGCATGGTGGGAATGGCTGTCCCGATATAGTCCGCATCATAGAAAGTGGTCCTGAAGGCATAATCCGCGGTGTCATCAGAGAAAGAATAGACCGTTCCGACCGCAAATGTGCCCGTGGGGTCATTGAAAGAGCAGTTCAGTATCTGGACCAGTTCGGATTCATATTCATCAAAGTTAGTGCCCAGGTCGTTGATAGAGATTACCTGCGGGACGATAACATTGCCGGTTGAGGTGGCAGGACCGGGATTCATGGTGGGTACAAACTGCAGCATACCGCCGTATTCAGACATGGTGCCCAACAGACCTGTGATGCCGTCTCCCAGATTATACTGGGTTGTGATGATTCCTGCCAGGTCATCTATCAGAATGGCTGCCGTGGTATCCTGGACATATTTCTGGTTACGGAAGGTCTGCTTGAAGGTGAGAATCACTTCGCTGTTGACGCTGTAAAGGGTTGTACCGTCCGCTGTCAGAGTCCTGAGGGTTGCGAGATTCAGAGCAGAGACAGGGAAGGTATAGACAGCAGTGGCTACAAAGCTGTTTTCCAGTCCTGCAGCAGTCGCAATCGCCTTCACCGTGGTGGAAACAGATATGGTGAGAGGAGTGGTGTAAACCATTGAACCTGTATCCGGAGTGCTGCCGTCCAGTGTGTAATAAATAACGGCATCAGGTGTGGTGGACGAAATCGTCACTGTAAGAGGTGTGAAGTAAATGCCTGCCGGAGGGTCAAAGGTAGGTGTGGCGGTATTGTCTCCTGCTACCGGAGTAAAGGTGTGGACACCCAGGTCAGTTATGTAATCCTGGGCAAAGACAATCCATTGGGAATCGTCTGCATTGGTGCCGGCTGAAGCAGCCCAATCCGTGGTGGGAGATATCACTGTGGGTTTGCGGATGAGAGTGTGGTCCAGCATGGCATTGGTAACGCCGGCGACAGGCCAGGCAATGCCGGGATTTTCCCCCACGATGCCAATCATGTCTATCAGGGTAGTTCCCTGGAACAGACCCAGTGCATCGTTGCCGTTGTAGTAGGTTACGGTGCTGGTGACATCTGCTATTGCCAGGATTGTGGCATTGGCGCTGGCATTGGCAATCACATAGACATCGTTGTTGGCAAGGGTACCGGTCAGGGCAAGGGTTGTGCTCCAGGCATTACCGTTGGTGGCAAGCTTTACGGAGTACTGGGTAAGGTCCACAGGCTGTCCGGTGCCGTTGAAAATCTCCAATGCTTTGTTGTTGGAAGAGCCTTCCACATATTCGGAGAAGAAGAGATTGGTGGCAACCGGAGGAGGTTCGATGCCTCCATTGTCCTGAGCCACTATCAGGTTATTCCTGCCATAGGCAACCAGCTTTCCGGCTGCGCCGGTCATGCCCATAAAACGGGTGCTGTTAAACGTAAGAGCCGGGAAGGTCTCCTGTGTCCAGGTTGCCCCGAAATCGGTGGATTTGACCAGCGACCAGGAGTTACCGATATTGGTGGTGGTATTGTCAGAACTGTATCCTGCAGCCCAGAACACATTGTTTTCATCACACCAGACGCCATACAGGTCATCCAGACAACTTTCGGTTCCGGCTGTCCAGTCGCCTGCCGTCATACCGCCGTTGGCAGTATAGTAAATCTCTCCAAGGGTATTGACCAGCACGCCGATATTGGCGTCCTTGAACCAGATATCCCTGATTTGGGCAGTCGTACCGCCGACTATGATGGGAGCCCAGCTCTGGCCTCCGTTTTGCGTGATGAAAAGCTGTCCGGCGCTTGAACCGGCAAAACCTATATCGGCTGTCTTGAAGAATGTGCAGTAGAGAATGCTGGAACCGAGTCCCGTGCCGTTCATCATTGACCAGGTCAAGCCGCCGTCCGTGGTCTTGGCATTGATATTGCTGGAACCGACTGCATAGCCGACCAGTTCACTCGGGAAGAATATTTCGTAGTAAATCTGGGTGGATGTGACACCGGGTATGGTGAAAGTTGTCCAGTCCGCCCCGCCATTGGTAGTACTGAAAATCTTGCCCGTGGTCCTGCCGCTCACCCAACCCTCATTGGCATTCTTGAAATAAGTGGAGTAATAGATATCAAAGTTGTTGGGCACGTGCACCCTGTCAAAGCTCTGTCCGCTGTCTGTAGTCTTGATGATATAACCCTTGTCGCCCACCAGGTACCAGGTGTCGGCATCAGGAGCAGACCCGCTGAAGAGGTCGATAGCGTTTGCCACTTTATCTGTCCAGGATACGCCCTGGTCTGATGATTTGGCGATTGCCCCGTTCCAGCCTGCTGTCATGATATTACCGTTTGGCATGATATTGAGCCCCTCGAAATAGAGCCCGAAGTCATTGGTAACGGTTTCATAGGTTGTGAAAGCATTGGCTGTGCGAAGCAGGACGCCATTCCAGCCGCCGGCATACCCTGTGTTGCCGTCCAGAACTATGTCCTGCATATTGGTGGAGGTTCCGCCAGCATTGATATGGTGCGTCCAGTTGACTCCGTTATCATAGCTGACCCCGATGTAGCCCAGACTGCCAGCCAGAACCACTGTGCTGCCAAACTGCCTTACTTTGTAAAGATGCGGGTTTCCGGTGATGGTCAGGTTCTGGATAGTCCAGGTGACGCCATAATCTGTAGTTGTGAGGATTTTTGATTGGTTGGGCGTACCTCTGTTCAATGCGCAGAAACCTACTCCCGAGGCATTCACGCTGATGGAATAAATCTGGTCTGTAAGCCCGCTTGCCTGTGTCTCCCATGTGACTCCATGGTCCGGAGAATACATGATGATGCCGTTCCAGCCAGCCACCCAGATTTTTCCGTCAGGGAGGTAGGTGCAGGCGTTGACGTCATAAGTACCAAAGAACGTCTGGGTCTGGGTCGGAGTGGACCAGGTAGCTCCTCCGTCCGCGGTGATTGCCACCAGGCCGTCTATGCTGACCATTACTCCGTGCATTTCATCGTAAAAGTCGATATCATTGATGTCTTTATAGGCGGGAGTTACGGCATCGTAAGCCGGACTGGGCAGGAAGGTCCATGTCTCGCCATTATCTATGGATTTGGCAAATCCGCCCACATAACCGGCAGCGTAAAAGGTGGTGCCGACTCTATCCAAAGCATAAAAATTGGTGGGAAACTGCGCTTGCCTTAACAAGTCCCAGCCGAAAGCCAGGCAAACAAGAGCCAGCAGCATGCTGATTAAAATCACTTTTTTCATAATCCATCTCCAGGATTTTATTTAATTCTTAAAACAAAGATATCTCATTGTCAGCTTATTGAATTCAGCAAATCAGGCAAGTTAAAATTTCTTACGACTTGCAAGCTCAGTTCAGCGCTTTTTCCACGTCCACCATTTCGCTATGCAGGTCCGGTTTTATCACAAAGCCGTGCTTCTTAAAGACATTAATCATCCGTATGTTATCTGTGGTGGTCTGCGCCACCATTTTTTTCAGGCTCCACTTGACTGAGATATCCATGCAGAAGTCCGTAAGCTGGCTGCCCAGCTTTTTGTTTTGCCAGGACTCCGGAACCAGGACGGCATACTCCACAGTTTCGTGGTCAGGGTCTGCCACCATGCGCCCCACACCAATCAGCTTTTTCTCGCCATTGATGATAGTTTCCGCCACAATGGCTATTTCCCTGTCATAATCAATGAAGCAATAGCGGACAGCCACCTCATGCGAGTTCCAGAAAAAGAAATAGCGGAAACGCTGGTAAATGGTTTCCCTGGAGCAGCTTCCCAGCATATCCAGCCAGAGCAGCTCATCTTCCGGCCTGATGGGACGGAAAGTGACCGGAGTGCCGTCGGAGAGGACTACCTGCTTGATATATTCCTCCGGATAGGGTCTGAGTGCCAGATGCCGGTAAGGTTCCGCCTTTTTATGCTCCAGGTTTATCACCACCCTGCCGTCCAGAGCAATCACGCCCTGCGGGGTTGCCAGCAGAGGATTGATGTCCAGCTCAGTGATTTCGGGATAATCAGCCGCCAGGTAGGACATACGGATTAGCGCTTCCACCAGTTTGTCCATGTCCACGGCTGGCCTGCCGCGATAGCCTTCCAGCAGAGGATAGATATTGAGCCGTTCCAGCATGCGTCGAGCCAGCTTTTCGTTCAGGGGCGGCAGTTCGAGTGCCCTGTCCTTAAAAAGCTCCGCATAGATGCCTCCGGTGCCCACCATCATAACCGAACCGAATACAGGGTCCTGTTTGATGCCGAGGATGAGCTCCACACCATTCTGCGAGTCTATCATCTTTTGCACGGAAACACCCTCTATTTCTGCCTCAGGGCGTGCTGTGCGCACATTCTGCATTATCTGTTCAAATCCCTTTTGTACCGCAGAGGCTGTCTTCAGATTCAGGACCACTCCACCCACGTCTGTCTTATGGGAAATCTGTGGCGAGAGAATCTTCAGGACCACGGGATAGCCAATCTTTTCAGCGGTTTCTACCGCTTCCGGCGCCGTTTTAGCAGTTTGGGGAAGGGTGGTGGGAATGCCATAGGACTCCAGCAGAAACTTGGAAGTGGTTTCTGAGAGGATGGCATTGCCTTCCCTCATAATCGTGTCAAACTTATTGCGAAACTCAATCCTATCCAGCGAAAACTCCACCGGAACGTCCCTGGGCGTTTCATACAGGGCTTTGAGGTTCCTGCCATAATCCACCAGGGTGATAAAAGCCCCGATTGCCTGCTCGGGTGTATCGTAGGCGGGAATGCCGTTTTCAGAAAGGTTTCGGATGCCTTCAACCATGCTTCCGCCGCCAATCCAGGCAGCCAGGATGGGTTTTTTGGCTGTTTCGGCTAATTTACTGATTTCGCGCGCCGTTCCGCTGGGATTGGTCATAGCCTGGGGTGTGAGAATTACCAGGACAGCATCAACGCCGGGGTCTTCCAGAACGATGGAAACCGCCTTGGCATAACGCTTGGGACGGGCATCGCCCAAAACGTCCACCGGATTCCCGTGAGACCAGGAATCAGGCAGGTTCAGGTTCAGTTCTTCCATGGTTTTTTCGCTGAGTTTTGCCAGCTCGCCTTTGGCTGCAATCAGAGCGTCTGTCGCCATCACGCCGGGACCGCCCGCATTGGTTACGATAGCTAGCTTTTGTCCGGCGGGGACTTTCTTTCTGCCCACCAGTTCCGCCACGTCAAAAATCTTTCCGATGTCATAGATACGCACGATGCCTGCTCTCTGGAAAGCGGCGTCATAGACGTTGTCCGCGGCTGCCAGGGCGCCTGTGTGGGATGCGGCGACTTCTGCACTCTCCGGGAAGCGTCCCGCCTTGTAGGCAATGATGGGTTTGCTTCTGGCAAAAGCGCGCGCAGCCGTCATGAACTGACGCGCATCTGAAATTGATTCTATGTAGAGGAGTATGCACTTGGTTTCCTCATCTTCGCCCAGATAGTCAATCAAATCCCCAAAGTCCACGTCCAGCATATTACCGACGGAGACCACATAGGAAAAGCCGATTCTGGCCTGGATTGCCCAATCAAGTACGGAAGTGCAGAGCGCGCCTGATTGCGATACGAAGGCAATATTGCCCTTTTTGGGCATGCCGTCGCCAAAGCTTACGTTCAGTTTATTGGCCGGAGAGATGTAGCCCAGGCAGTTGGGACCCATTATCCGCATACCGGGAAATCCCTGGCGGATTGCCTCAATCTCCTTTTCCAGTTCCCTGCCCCGTTCACCCGTTTCCTTGAATCCTGCCGTGACGATTATTATGCCCAGAATGCCGTTTTCTCCGCACTGACGGATATAGTCCGGCACCGCTTCCGTTTCCGAGCAGATGACTGCCAGGTCCGGCTGTTTGGGCAGAGATTTGATGTCAGGATAACACTGGATGCCCATCACGGCTTCCAGGGAGGGATTGACCGGATAAACCACTCCGGAAAAACCGCCTGTGACCAGGTTGCTCAGGATTCTGCCGCTGACACTCTGGGGATTGGAACTGATGCCCACCAGCGCTATCCGCTTGGGCTTGAAAATGTTGTCCAGATTATGAACGTTCACTCCTCACCTCTGTTGTTTTTTTCTTCAATCTTTTGCTGAGAGCAGGCAGGTCAAGTGATTTTTGTCTCCGGTTTCGTTGTTATCCTGCTATCGTTATGAACGGATTGTAATTAACCTGTTTACTTGACTGCTTTTCAGTAAGTTAACCCTGTTTTAACCCCCTGCTTATGCTCATCTGCCCCACTCCTCTCCCCTACTACCATTACGCTATCAATACGGATTAACTCCGTAATGATAGCGTATTGGTAGCGTAATGCTAAAGGGAAAGCTTTCAGGGTAAAACATATCGGTATAATGCGTAAATCATTATTATAATCTCGTGAGTCACGGATTAAAGACGGGAAGCCGGGGGTTCCTTGAAGATATGCCTTATTTTATCAGAATCATTTTCCTGGTGCTGCTGAACTTTCTGCTACTCATCCTGTAGAAATAAACACCGCTGGATACTGCACGCCCGTTGTTGTCCACACCTTTCCAAATGACGCTATGGTTTCCTGCTTCCCTGACTTCGTTCACCAGAGTCTTTACCAACTGCCCTTTGACATCGTAGATATTAATGCTAACCGGACTTGTTTCCTTCAAGCTGAATCTGATTGCAGTATCAGGATTGAAGGGGTTTGGGTAGTTGCCCTTCAGTTTGGTGATGATGGCAGGGTTTAGGGAGTCATCGTTATTAACAGCGTTCACTGTCACCTCTACTGAGGCAGGATAGGACTCGCCGTTGCTGTAAACAACGCTCACGCCATAGCTATAATTACCATTTGGCAGATTCGTGTCGACGAAAGAGTTAATACCAGGGTCAGCGATACTGCCAATCAAGGTGCCATCGCGATAGATCCTGTAACCGGGCATATTGCGAGTCGTCAATCTGACACCGGCATTCTCAGGACCGGCATCCAGAGCCACATCATCTATGAAGAAGATGAATGAATCGTATGATACGCACTGGATGGCAAAGCGGATTCTTTGCCCCGTATATGCGCTCAAATCATAGATATACTGAGTCCAGACACTCGGTGCCTCAATATAAGTGGCACCGCTGATAATGGAGAAGTCCGAAGGTGAAGCGCCCGTAGTGGAGATACCCACTTTGAATCTTTCCAGTCCAAAGACGTCGGTTAGTGACTTTGCCCAGAAACTGAGAGTGTTTGAGTAGCTGGTGATTTCAAGGGGAGGGCTGATCAGCCAGTCATTGTTGGGTGGACTGATAAAACTGGAAAAACAGGCTACCTGCTTGCTTCCACTATGGGGAATTGCATCGGGATTGGTCCATGGAGGCGTAGTGGCGGAAGAATTCCAGATTATGTAGGCCTGGGCTTCATAATCATGTGGCCAAGAATAGCCGGATATAGCGTATGTGGAAGATAAATCAAGATCAACACATATCCAGGGAGGGAAATTTAGCAGAAAGTCTTCATAGGATTCAAAGTCGTCGAAGAATCCTTCAATGGGAGGTATCAGGGCATCCCAGTTCAGGTGAACATTGCTGCCTTCAACATTTGCTGTCAGATTTTGTGGGGGATCTATTTCTGCGTTATTCTCAACGCCTATACCGGTAAGAGATACCGAATGAGTAACACGCGCAGGATCATAGTTAATGGCAATCACAGCAGAGTTATTTCCTACTGATTCAGGTGCATAGTTGGCAACGAATTGGATGGAGGCTCCGGAGGCAAGTGTTGCCGGTAAGGCTGGTAAGCTGCTCAATGTGAAAGCATTATGACCTGTAATGGTGATGCTGTTTAGCGTCAAGCTGCCGGCTCCGGCATTGGATATCGTAAAACGTTGGTTCACGTCATTCCCCACGCTTATATTCCCAAAACTGTAAGCTGACGGGTTTATGGCAAAAATTGGCTCTGTGGGGTGAGGCCCCATATAAAAGGAAGTTTTGGGGAATTGACCTGTAAGCGTTCCACCCATCGGAGCGGCAGGATCAAAAGGAATGCTGTCGCTGAACATGTTTCGGGCTCTGTTTGTTCCCACGCTTTGACATTTGAAGTTATCCATGTAGCTGTAATACCCGGTATCCATAGGACGGTAAAACATCAAAACCAGGTTTCCACCGGTATAATTGAAAGGTGTGCTTAATGGTATAGTGATGGCATTCACACCAGCAGGCATGGCGATATTGCCATCATAAACCAGATTTAACTGTGAAGATGGGATCCATCCGGATGTCAAATCTGCAACAGGAGTGGTTCCTATCCAAAGCTTGATGGGGCTTGCCGTAAGTGTAGCTGTAGTGAATTGATTAAACAGAGCGATTGCATTAATCGTCCCGGTCTGGCCCAATTCTGCAGGATAGTAAATCGTTTGATGAAGGCTATTCTTGTAAAACATATCAAATGGCACCCGGGCATCAACGCTGCCATCACCCACAGTAACTACTCCCTGAGGCATTACTATGATGCCAAAAGCAGGGCTTTGGTCATTTGAAGGTTCCTGATCTCCTGCCAAAACCACTCTTGCAAAAAGTGATGTGGGTCCATCAACAGTGGGAGTCCAGGCTAAACTGACACTCAGTACTTCATCGGCTGGAATGACAGGGCCATTGACGCTGGCGAGCTCGACATCCCCGGTGAGAAAAAGCTTCACTAAGTAGTTTGTTTGAGGACTGGTTCCACGATTGCGAATTTGGGCGGTGTAAAGATTTTGGTCACCCACGGTAGGCGTGGAGTTTCCGCTAACAGAAAGTGCCATCAGGTCATTAGCCGGAATTATTATAGGATTAAACTCGTAAATAGTACCCGTAGCAGGGAATGCATTTACTGTTGCATTTTCAACAGTGGTAGAGGCGGTTGAAGAAGATGGACTGACACTATAAAACCAGCCGCTGCCCCCGGGAGTCATATTGATGCCAATGGAGGCACTTGGGAGGTTGGGAGCTCCGGTAGCCGTTCCATAGACCAGATCGATTTTGCTGTTTTCATACAAACGGGCTTGGAAACTGAAGAGTCCGGGAGAGTTGAAATTCCATTTGGCATTTGTGAATTGAACGGTAAAAACCCGGTTTGGAGCAGTTCCGGTGGTGAGGTATTGCACGTTACCGGAAGCCATGCTGAGATCATCCCAAAGAGGTGCCACCACCGGTATTCTGGTAAGGGATGCCAAGGCGTTATTGAGAGTGCTGTTGGGGTGGGTCGTCCCCAAACCAACCCATCCATTTGAAGAAACCTGAACCTGGCTAAAGCTCAATTCTCCATATGAAAAAGCAAACCCTATTGGAATCGGTGACGAGAGCGCATCATCCACATGAATAGAGGTAATAGCTGTGCCGGTAATAGGTACATAGGCACCAGCTGTCGCATTGAAACCATAGTATTCGTTTATAGTGGCTAAAGCAAAAGAGAGCGATATTATCATTACGATCAGCAACGATATCTTTTTCACAGGATACTCCTTTCAGGGGTATTTTAGTAACAATTATTTGTCAAACAGCCAGTATTTTAAGCAGAAGACACCAAACAAATCAGTATGCGTAATCAACATATTATCCGACGAAAAAGTCAATGCAATAACTATGCCTAAGGACGTATAATCTTTTTGAGAACATCGTGATAGTTATACAGGGGGCTTTCAGGGAAAATATCGATCGTCAGATTGTGCAGCTAGAAGTGATGATGGCGCCACGCACAAAAAAAATTTGTGAAAAAAAAGCCGTCACAGAATCTGTGACGGCTCGATGTTTAATGTTTGTTAGTATTCTGGACTATTCCGGGATGACGATATGCCTGACATCGCCATGCAGGGAAATGTTCAGTTGCATGCCATCCCAATCGGTATTCCAGGGAACGGAATAGAGCAGCTGATTGGTCGGCGGTTCATGATAAGAGGAATACGGGAACAGACCAAAGGCGGGAGCGCCCTGGAAGCCGACAAGCTGGATTTTGAGGTGACTTGCCAGCAGAGACCAGTCATTTACCATAGTGAGGTCAACCTTCAGGAAATCGCCTTCGTGCCAGATTTCCACTTCACCGCATTTGTATTTCTGACCGGCATAGAAGTAGAAGGTCTGGGGATCCATACCCGGATAGGTCTTCACATAAGAGAACCAGGGATGAGGCCTGTTGTTTTTCATCAGCCAACGGTGCGTGAAATCGGTATCTGAGTCATACATTCTGACCATGGCAGTTTCATACATATAATCGCCACCGCCATTGAGGGTGTACCACATGTAGAACCACCAACGGTTGCCTGTGGGACCGGGTTCTTCACCGCCAAAACCGGTTTCATTCTGAATAATATTACCTTCGCCGTCCTCCAGGATGATAGCGCAGTGAGACACGATGATTACCATGTCACCGGTGGTGAGACCGGTGGGAATGGGAACTACTTCAGTGTAGTTGGTGGTCGGAGGTAAGTGGTCCACAACATAGGCAAAATCACCGAGTATCGGATTTCCGGCACTGTTAACAGGAACATCGGCTATGTTTGTGCAGACATGGACATGGGTGGTGGTTGCCTTCCAGCCGTTGATGAACTGGTAGTTCACATAAATAAAGTTCGCATCATTGCTGATGTTCATATAACCGGCGAGAGTGGTTTGGCCAGCCCAGATGTTGTATTGGGCATTGCGGGGTCTTTCCCCGTCACCGATCATATAGCTCTTTGCCTGGTCACCGGGCTTGGGAGCGGTCAATTCTTTGGTCTGACAGCCAACCAGCACGAGTGCAAGCACTAACAGAAGAAGCATAAGTTTAATTAATTTCATTTTTCCCCCTAAAGAAAAAATTCGGTTTTGAAAGTTGGGTAGCAAAGGCGGATTGCCCCTGCAAACATACTACGACGTTGATAACTTACAATGGTTGCTTTTGAAGGTTATGTGAAAATCATGGCGCAGAAGCACATTTTTTACAGTGCCGATGCGCACTTTTTTTGACGTAACAAAATCATAAAAATTCAAATCAACAATGACCATAAGTTTTTGTCCTTCTACCTCTTACGTTTCTTTTTTTCTTGGGACACAAAGCTGATTGAATTATCTGCACAGAATTATTTTTATGAAGATATCCAATCACAAGCTTAAATAAACATAAATGGATTTTACTGTCAAGTTATTTTTTTATGTTAGTTAAATAGTTTTGCCCTGATTTCCGGTATAAAGGCTCACTTAAAACTGCAAATTGGCTCACCGAAAACTGCAAATGGGAAAAACGGGCTATTTCTTTGAGTTCTTCCTCTGTCAGTTTGTGTCACCGATTCTGCAAATTAGCTCACCGAAAACTGCAAATGGCTCACCGAAAACTGCAAATCGAAACACTCACAAAAAATGGATCAATTCTATCTAAAATAATTCGTGTCCATTGTCATCATATTGACCAGAAAGGACTTGACCACCGGTGCGACAGGATTATGTATCACCCTATTAAACGATGGTCGGGACTACCGGCAAGGGAGATACAAATGACTAAGAAGATCGAAGAGACCAAGACAGACAAAAAAGGCGCAAACCTCTTTAATACACAGTATAATCTGGTTATCCTAAGAGATGAAGATGAACAGCAGAACACGGTTGAAGAGCCTAATCCATTCGCAAACGAGTTCAACTATGACAACTGGTGGAATCGCTACCGGGCATCCTGGCTCAATTCAGAGATCATGACTGATGACGAGATTAAGACTCGAGTGGATGACGCTTGGGAGGTATCTGATTATAAGGAAGTCATAAACCTAATGGCAGAGATGATCTGCCGACTGCAGAAACAATAATACAATCATTATCAATAACAAATACCCGGTTATGCCGGGTTTCTCTTTCGGGTCAGTTAACTAACTATAATCAATTGCTGATAGCCAGAATTGTATATTTCACATCCTGAGCTTGGAATCTCTGTCCTAAGCCGACGCTGACTGTTATTTGCGTACCGTCCTGTTTGATGTCTTTGATAAAGAGATGGGCATCGCACTGGGTCGACAGGATTATGTATGGTATCTCTTCATAATCCTTCTCCAATTTGTGATCTGCAAATTTATCAACATCGAAGATAGCCGGGCTGTGAGTAGATGATTCCCCTACACCTCTGGTCTCATCCTGAAGCTCATGGATCAGGCTGGAGAGCGATATAGTGCTGTCTTTGATGTGTCTGGGTTCAATACAATCATCGGCAAGCTTATCGGGCGTAATAGCTTCATTCAAGATGTGATTGGAATAGATAGCACTGTCTTTGATACCTCTGGCATCGAGCTTACCGACCGTGCAGGTTTTACCAGAGAAGGCTCCATTGGGATTGACCTTATCGTCCCAGACCTCGTAAAAGCCCCAGTTCGGTTCAGTGAGGACTTCGGTTTCATAGTAACCTGAGCCAGTGGGTGTTTCTGTCAGTTTGACTCCGTTTACGAAAATGTCTCCGGGTCTGACTAATCGGATGGTTACTCCGGATAAGGGGATGCGGGTAACCCCATTCATAATGTAATAGCTGATGGCAAATCTATACATGATAGCTCCTTGTTATGCTGTTTATGGTTGTTGGTTAATACTGTTGATAGACTGTTTCATTCTCATCTAAGGTAGAGATGTAGTCGAAATTGATGAAGCTCAGTTCTCCGGTGTATCTGGATTCTAAGGTTACCTTAACCTTTTCCGGGTCTTCATGCAGATCATCGGGCATCTTGGGTAATTGAGTAACGATTACCGGGTACTGCCTTACGAGAGTGCCATAAAAGGTGAACTCAATATAGAACCTGCCTTCCTGGGTAAGGAAGTAAAGAAAAGCATTATACTCCTCCGGATAGAGGATTGCTTCGATATTGATGGTATCCTCTCTATAGGGTTCTCTTTGGTGAAGGATGGTCGGATCAAAGGCATTCTTCTTCTCTATACGGTACTTCAGCTTGGGAGCATACTCCACCTGACCATTCTCACAGGAATAGAAGCTGTTGCCATTACCGGTTCTGATCATGCGAAAACCTATCATATTAGCCATGCCTTTACTTTGTATTCGTCAATAAGGTAGTTACGCTCCAGTTCAGTTATAGCATAGACCAGGGTTTTGATCCTGATCTTGCCTTGCAGGTTTAGGTTGTATTGGGATAGCCTGTCGATGGTGGCTTCGATGCTCCACTTGGAGTCATAGAAGTCCATCAGATAAGGTTGGACATTGCCTTGCAGCTGAGTTGTATCACCTGCCAGGATATCAAGGGTTTTGATATCGGGCATTTCCTGATTACCTCGTTTGGAGATGAAGGATACCACATCCTCATCAGCTATATCTATTATAGTAGAAGAATAGGCATCCTTGTTCTTGAGGATGATGTTACCATTGGGGTGGGAGACAATCGTGGCATTATACATCATCAACATTGCCTGGAGAACTTTCAGGTTATCGGTCTGCTCTGCTTGTCCTGTTTCATAGGACTTTCCTGGTTGCAGTTTGGTTGGCATCAGATTGCCATAAAAGTCGGCTTCCACCCAGTGATTAGCAGCTTGGCTGCTACCGTAAATACTTGTTCCCAATGTTCCGGTACTGGTCAGAGTATTGAGTTGAGACTCGGCGATGCCATTGTCATTAAAGAAGCTGAGTAGTTCATTGTAAGCATTGTCCAGAGAAGTGATACTCTCTTCCCAGCCGGTCTTCTCATCATACTCTTCAATCACAGGACAGATATTGTTATAAAACTTCATTACCCTGCCCCGGTAACGACCTTGGTAGCGGGTGGTGGCAGGACTGGGATAGGTAGCCTGGATGACCTTCTTGAAGGCAAAGACAAAAGTGACTTTATTGGCTAAGCTATCTACGATAAAGCCATACCTGGGTGATGCCCAGGATGAGTTGTGATAGGTGTAGGTCCACCCCCCTGGAGGATTGGGAAACTGCAGTATGTCGTCATAATCGACATGAGCTATGGTCAGAGCATTTCCCATGCTAATAGAAAGTATGGGAAGATTGAACTGGTCATTGTAGGGAATGGAGATGGGGATAATCTGCTCAATATCCTGCAGGAAGTAACCAAGGATATAGATCGGCTGATACCCGGCAGTTAGGCTATAGTAGTGTGTCAGGTCAGAATAAACGGAGAGCAGCTTTATCTTATCGTAACAGGTAAGCTTCAGGATACCGGTACTGACATCAAAGCTCAACTGGGATGTATCGATTATCCCAGCAAAGAAGAGAACATTATCCCGATAGACCTTTACTTCATAATGGGAGATATACCGTTCATGCTCATTGTTCCCTGATAAGACATGAGCATTGATCCAGGTATTTGGGAAGCACTCGAAGGTCAGTCGCTTGGGTTCTCGGCTGTAGTTGGAGATGGACTGCAGCTTATCGGCAGACACACTCAGAGTGATGATCTGCCTGATGGTACTGTTATCAATAAGGCTATGCACTACCTGACCATATTCGGCAGCATCGGTCTTGCCCATGATAAAGTCCACTTTGAAGAGGTTAAGCATAATCCCTATACCTCAGACCTGATCTGCTTACCGGTATCGGCTATCTCACTGACACGTACAGGGTCATTGGAGAGCGGATCGACATGGATGTCGATGATAGATTTGGAGTCTTTGATATTCTGCTTCATCTCCACTATCTGATCCCGCATATCTCTCATAATATCCAAGAGCGCAGTTATACTGCCATTGCTACTGATACTGCCACCTGAGGCATAATAAGAGCCAAGGTTGGCAGGCAAGGGAACACTGGGCATGGGCAGTCCGGCAAAGGCAAGTTTTACCTGATTCAAGGGAGCGAAGTTGAGGAAGTCAAACAGTCCTCTTCCCAATGCTCGAACCCTTTCCTTGGCAGTGATGTACTCATCACCTTCGGCTTCGATAATGATACCACCCGCACTGTGAGAGTTACCGACTAACATACCACCTTTAGCTGCCTTGGGTGGCTCAGTATTACTAATGGCAGCTACATTAGCCAACCCGGCACCGATAGCAGCAGCTGCAGCAGCTATTGCTAGTCCGGGTCCAACCACGGGAATACCTGCCATTGCCTTGTAAGCTGCCGTAGCAGAGGAATAGGTATCCATCATAGCCTGTCCGATGGAGAGCGTCTTCCAGAGCATAAAACCTTTCTTGCCGAAGGCTTCAGAGGTCTTGGCAAGGTTACCGAGGATGGAACTGACCCCCTCAAAGTGTTTCTGGTCGTACTGCTCTCGGATTCTGGATTTGGCTAACTCGGTCTGCTTGGTAATCTGCTCTTCAGTAAGGCCTGCCTGGATGAGTTTATCCTTCTTTCTGGCATAGTAGTTATCGATGGCATCCATTTCAGCCTGATAGGTATTACCTGTTAAGTCCAGAGACCTCTGGGCAAAGTCATTACGGGTATCTTCCAAGTCCTGTAGTCTGCGTTTCTCTTCTTCAGCTATTCTGAGCTTATCCCGCTGTTCCACCTCAGTCTGCCGGACCCTCTGAGCGGAAGCATCAGACTCCACCTTGGTAATCTCTTTGGCATAGTAGCTGCTGATATTGGCAAGGACAGCTTCAGAGGCATTGAGTGACCGGGCTTTCTCTAACTCGGCATCTCTTTGAATCTCCAGTTCCCGTTGTCTGCGCTGAACTGCATCATCGATAGCCAGAGTGTTATACTTCTGCTCAATAGCAGATAAGGACTCCAGATCATTTTGCTTGGCTTGGGCAAGCTGCTGTTCATAGCTTTTGATGCGCTCCAGAGTGGATATCTGCTCATCGGCATTCAGAGCGTTAACAGCTCCCAGTGCCTTGTAATGCTGTTTGGTGTATTCAAGTTTATACTCCAGGAGAGCTATACCGGCTAAGGAAGTTTCGGTCTCTATCCTTACCTTTTCTTTATTGAATTCAGATATGGCTTTGGCATCTTCAACCGCTATCTTCTTTGCCAGCTCAGCCGCTTCAATGGTGCGTTCCTTCTGCCTGTCGAAGTAATCGGAACTGACCAGGACCAGATCGGTCTGCATCTGCTTGACTGTCTCTTCATAATCAGCCATCTCTTTCTTGATCTCTCCGAGACGACGTTTGGCTTCGGCATAGTCAATACTCAAAGCAATCTCTCTGTGCTTGGCAACCAAGGACTCCACACTGTCGGTAGTCTCTTCCACCTTGTCTTTGTATTGATCCTGAGTTTCCATTGCGGCTTTATTAGCTACTTCAGTGGCAGCATAGGCAAAGCCCAGACCGGTAACTGCTCCCACAGCAATACCGATGATGCCGGCAACCGGATTGATGGCTATCTTCAGAGCTGTATAGGCTGCTGTGAGAGTAATCACTGCAGTGGTAACAGTAGCAATAACCGGTATGGCTACCAATAAACCTGTCACGAAGCCCTTCATCAGGGGAGACAGATTTTGATAGGCATCCATCAACCAGCGCAGACCACTCAGCAGAGGAGCAATCAGGACATTGAGCATATCACCGAGGGATTCTTTGACATCTCCCCAGGTATTGGCATTCTGCAAGCGCAGGTCTGCCAGAGCCAGAGCAGTACCGCCATAGTCGGCAGTCAGCTTCTCTACCAGATAAGACACACCTTCGGTCTTCAGCTTAGTAGCATCCAGTTCAATACCATAGCGACCCAACATTTCAGTATGGCCATTCAGGGCACGTCCCATCAGATCAAAAGCAGAATCGATAGTCATTCCGGTGCTTTTATTGGCTTCGGCAAAGTCCAGCAGTACCGGAGTTAACTCTTCAATCTCACCCTTATTCAGTTTGTAGGTCTGAGCCATCTTTGCCATCAATGCCAATAACTGATCTCCATCGAAGTTGGTCAGTCTCTGCATCTTCTGAGCAAACTCACCCATCGCCCCGGCATACTCTCCAAAGGCTACCTTTGCCAGGATAGCGGACTGCCGGGCTTCCAGTGATGCATTTAAGTAACCATTCATGGTATTGATCACAGAACTGACTACCTGCAGAACTCCATCAAAGGCTATCTTGACATCACGAATAGTAGCCAGAGCCTGTTCAGCAGTCACCTTAACTGAGATGGGCTTTTCCACTGATGACTTAGCGGATTCCGCCTCCTGCTTGACTTCAGCAAGCTTGACATTGGCATCATCTGTGACGAGAATGAGTTTGAAAGTTAAATCTGGCATATTACTATTGACAATCCTATCGGTTAGAAATGAATGAAAAAAACTTATTTAGGAGACCATTATGGCTTGCAAAATCAATACTATTGATGACCTTAAGAAGGCAATGGGTTTAAATACCGAAGCTGAAGTTGATGCCTATTTCGAAGACTTTTACACACGAGCCCAAGCCACTTATGAAGCTACAAATTCGTTTGATTTGGCTGGTATGGAAGATGAATTTGACAAGATGATACAAAGTGGAAAGCTAGGTGAAATCGAAAAAGAAGAAATCACACGAGTACGTGAGATAATGTTTGCTGAATTGAAAAAAAGGCACGGCATCTAATAATTCCTAATCAACAGCTCTGTCTCAGTCTGGAAACTACCTGAGACAGTGTACTGCGCTTCGACTTCTTCAATGTTGAAGCCCTTGTACAGGTTTCGGATATAGGGATCATCGTTATAGGACAGCAGGAACTTGCCTTTGATGGTCTTGAGCAACTGCGCCATCTCTGCGTGCTTGGTAAAGGCGTCGGCATCTTCTCTGTCGTATAAATGCTCCTTTGTGAAGTAAGGTGGATCGAGATAGAAAAAGGTGTTGGGTGCATCATACCGCTTCAGTATCTTCTCAAAGTCCTGCTTTTCGATAATCACCTGCTGCAGTCGTTCTGAGGCAGCCTTGACCTTTTCCAGATGTCTCAGTGGCATGTACTTATAGCCTTGCATGATGCAGAAGTTCTTTGACCTGGAACCGTAAGAGCAGGAGAGTTGGAAGTAAAATCGAATAGCTCTCTCCAATTCAGTCTTAGGTGCATGTTGAGTAAAGCTGTCGAACAGCTCTCTGGAGATTAGGTACTGATTAAGCTCTGTAACAAAAGCTTCCGGGTGCTGTTTGATATACTTCCAGAAGTTCACCAGATCACCATTGATGTCGTTATACACTTCCGTGTATCTGCTTTTACTGGATACCTGCCAATCTTCCTTCTTAGGACTCTTGCCGAACAGTACCCAGCCGGCACCCCCAAACACTTCACAGTAAATGTCATGCTTGGGGATGAGTGGGAGTATTTTCTTTCTCAAGAGACGTTTGCCACCGACCCAGGAGATGATACTATTCATTTGTCCTCCAAGGGGAAGTTGGCGATGATTACTTCATTGTACTCTGATTTGCCTTCCTTGCGGTTGATCCCTTTGGTTCTAGTCACATGCTTGGTGGAATAGCCTTTGTATAGCTTCAGGACATCAGGATTGTCATCATAGCTAAGGATGAACTTGCCTTTGATATTCTTGAGCTTATTAAACAGGTCTTCGTGACTGAACAGCTTGGAGTTCTCATAGGTATAGCCGGTCATATAGGGTGGGTCACAGTAAAAGAAGTTGGTCTTGGTATCATACTTCTCTATGACCTTCTCATAAGACAGGTTCTCGATGATGACCATATCAAGACGCTTGTGCAGCTCTTTGATACGATCCAGTCTGTTATACATACTGGATGTCCCCCGCTTCTGAGAAGTGCCAAAGCTGTCGCCCTTTGAACCAAACGATCTGGTAATCAGGAACATAAATCGGGCTGCTCTCTGTATCTCAGTCAAGCCTTCCTGTTTCATGATATCACCAAACAGCTTACGGCTGGCGACCATAAAGTCCAGTTCCCTAATCAGTTCATCAGGATGATACTTGACCTGCAGGAAGAGATTTACCAGGCGATAGTCGAGGTCGTTATACACTTCCAGATCAGCCCAGCGGTCTTTGAGTAAAAGCATCCAGGCAGCCCCACCGAAGGGTTCGATATAACCGGTAATGCCTTCCGGGACATACTGGGAGATAGTCTTTCTAAGCAGGCGTTTACCGCCAATCCATCCAATTAAAGCATCCATTAGATATCTCCTTTAGGGTCATTCAGACACAGCCGAAGGTATAACTCAGGCATAGTCAGGGAGTTGAAGTCCTCATTGTTAAATCCGAGTTTACGCATCATCATCTCGAACTTCTCGTAGGGGTAGTTGTTTGTTTTGCTACTGCTAAGCCGAAACTCCCGAGCCAGTCTTTGCACTTCTCTTTGCTGGCTCTGATATAGGCGAAAAAAGCGGAGATGTACTCCAGTGCTTCCACTGCATCCATATTGTCAGGTTCTTGTCCGGAGAGGATACGGATTAGCTCTTTATCGGCTTCTGATGTTGATATTAGTTCCAGCAGTTCGACTTCCGATACCTTAGTCAGCTTGCCGGAGAGTAGGTCCTCCAACTTTGCCTTGATGGTACTATTGGAGATAACCAGACAGAGGATCTGCCGGAGTTGGTTATAGGTCAATTTAGGTTCTTTGATCATAGTATTTCCTTACTTGTTTATCAATTGGGACTGAAGAACATCTTTATAGCTACGCCCACGAGCATAAAGAATTGGGTGGTGGAGACTCCCAAGAGGATTTTCATGTTCGTCTCCACCCTTGCCATTCTGGTTACCAGTGAGTTATTGCTATTGCCATTGCCGTAGATCTCCTGATGCACACTATCGAGCTTATCTTTAATCTCCGGCTTGCATTCGCAAATCGATGCTTCAGTTTCGGTTGTTACTTTCTTTCTGGGAGGCATAGTTTAGACTGCCGGGATATCCTTAAACAGGAAGATACGGTCTTTGGTGGCACCCGAATACTCGGTGCTGATTACGACACTGAACATGCCATCCGCTTCGCCAGACCATTCCACAGCCCAACGCATGCCATTAAACACCACAGCCCTGTCCAACTCATTGGAGACGACTGTTATGGTCACTTCCCGACCGGAAAAGGATCTGCTTTCCAAGTAGTTCTTCTGCTTGACCTGCAGACCGATAATGGTCAGTTCAATGGTATTGGTACGCTTACCTGGAATCAGGTAGTTGCGGCTTTTCAGTTTGTTGACCTTGGAGTCTGCCTTACCCGGCTTCTCTGCCAGCTCACCAAGACTGTCCATGTTGGTGGTCACCTCAGTGGTCAGGGCAGCTTGAGTGGCATAGGCTGAGGTTACCTCGGCAGCGGTATATTTACCAAAGCCGAAGTATATCTTATCAGCAACCATGCCTTCCACGAGGGCAGCAAAGTCAAAGTCAGACTGCAGGGTCCCGGCAGGATAGGTCGGAGTGGTGATTGGAGAAGGTGGCATTTAAAACACTCCCTTAATCGCCTTACCGAGGGAGAAGAGCCATTTGCGATTGTGGAAGACATACTCGACTGCGCCACCGACGGTGCCAAATATCTTGAGCACCAGGTTAGTCTGTTTAGCAGGCAGGGTCTTGGTAGCCCGCTCCACTGCCAGTTGCTTCTTGGCATAGTCATCCAGGTCTTTAGTGGCAGGGTTGATCTTGATGTCCTGGATGATATCCAGCAGGATAGCCAGAGCAGCATTGATCTTGGTCTTGTCCAACAGCTTGCCGGTGATCTTGGCAATCAGCCAGACCAGTAAGGTTGCTATGAGTCCGAGGATGAACTCTTGGTTTTGAATGATAAAGTCCATAGATACTCCTTATCTACTTGGGTTGTTATTGTAGTTATTACGGCTACAACTTGTAAAAGATGAGGTTCGCCACGCTGGCGGTTGCTGCCACTGCTCTGCGGATATATATGGTGCGTTGGCTATAGACCGGTATCTTGACCGGGACACCCACCGGGAGAGTGGCAAACTGGTTATTAGTATTACTATTATCGGCTCTGAGTCCGATGGTGCCGGTAGCCGCTATGACCACCACCTCTACCGTACCACTGGGCACAGCGATGGCTTTCCAGAGAGTATCGGCAGCCGGGCTATAAGTCAGGCAACTGAAGCCCTTGGTCATCTGGATAGCGATTTTGCGGGTATCCACAGGCAGGGTGTACTGAGCATACAAGCTCAAGGCTACATTGAAAAGCATGGCACACAGCACCATGACAAAGATGGCTATTCTCATGAGGATCTCCTTATACGACATGGAAGATTTTGATGAAGTTGGGGATGTAGGTGATGCCGGGACGGATACGGATATACCAGTGGTACTTCCAGTCCGAGCCATGGTGTTCCACTTTGAGTTCGGCATCGGTTCGGTAACCAATGATGATGAACTTAGTGATGCCACCTACGATGTAGTCATCGGGCATCAGCCTGGCTTTGACGGGGATACCAGCAAAGGACACATTACCACCTTCCAGTAAGAGTCTGTCACCGGCAACAGTCTCACGTTTGGAGAGTTCGGTGCGGATGCGGATCAGGTCTTTCTGGCTGACATAGAACTTGAAGTTCTCCTGCTCTTCCAGTACCTCATCAGAGAAAGCCAGCAGAGCAGCTTCAAAGCGTTCGGCAAAGGTAACATAGGTATCATTGTCGATATCGGTAACGTCACTGCCGGTGGTGGCAAGTTTGATGATACCATTGAGAGCTTTCAGCTTATCGGTGCCACTGGCTCTGTCACCTTTGAACATGAGCAGACGCATGGCTTTCTCGGTCTTCTTGGCGATATGCTGTTCCACATAGGCACCGAAGGCTTGCTCGCCATACTTGTCCTTATAGAACTCGACCACATCCCTGCCCAAGGTGAACTCGGCATTGAGGATGCCGGTAGGTACAGACAGGTCGGCAGTAGCCACGTTCTGAGCCGTCAGAGCACCATCGATGCTGTTCTTGAACACCAGGTCATCAATCAGCCCGATATCGATCTTCTCGTCTTTGAGGAGTGGAATGACTGAGATGTCGGAGAGGGTATCACCCGGTTGACTACCCACTACATCATCGATAAACAGACTTGTAGTATTGGCAGTCAGGATGTTCATGGCTTTGCCGGAATCGACATCGGCTATACCTTTGTAGATTTCCCGGTGGGAGGCTTTGACGATGACTTTGTTACCATCGATCAGGACTTCCTTATCCATGTTAGCTTGGTTCTCATCCGGCTCACCTTTGATGGACTTGGAGATGGCTTTGCTCATGGTGACCGACAGGTCCTTCAGGCTCTTCTCAATACTGCGGATAGCATCCGAGACCATGATGTTAGCATTACCACCCTTCTCCAGATCGGTAATGCGGTCAGAGATGGCAGTAATGCCTTTCTGCAGCTCGGTGTTGTTCTGGTGTTCGGCTACTTTCTTGAGCGAGTTGAGTTCAGACTTGATCTCATCCAGGACTGCCTTGGTATCGCCATAGTCATCGGCTTTGCCATAGATGGAGACACCATGGAACTGACCTTTCTCGACTTTCTGCCAGAGCTCACTATCCAGGTTTTCGCACTTGAGCACCTGCACCCAAGCTCCGATATTGGTGTCCGGGAAATGCTCCTTATCAGCAGTCTTGAGGATGTAGTTCTCGACCACCACAAACTCGGGTACGGTCTGCAGGTTGTGATTGACATCGTTCTTGCCGACCAAACCATGCTTGGCGAAGTGGTCACAGGACTTCTGTATCTCGTCCTTGGAATAGAAGTCACCTTGACTGTCTTTGACATCCGGCTCCATGAGGGTGACATACAGCCGACCCTGGGTTCCGGTCTTTTCACTTTTGAACTTGATGGAGTGGGTCTTGGGTTCGTAGCTCTTGCCCTGGGCTGATTTGATGACAAAGCCTTTCTGATTGGCAGGAGTCATCTCATCAAACAGCAGGGAGACCAGTTCCACTTCCACATTACGCAGTTCGCCCTTTTGAACGATCTTTCGGTTTTTGCTAAATGGGTACACATTACCTCCTTGGGTTTGTATTCAGTAGGCTCAGAATTGATAAGCACCGATATCTGACAAATCACGGTGCATAAGGATGCAAATGAATTGACAAAATTAACCTATCAAATAAACGGAATATTCAGAGAGAATATAGGATAGTTTTATGAAAATGATCGATATAGTTAGGCAACGCAATGATTTGAGTTCGTTTCTTGTTCATCTAACGAGGGATGGCTCTACAAATGCAAAAAATAATCTGAAATCGATAATCTCTTCATGTGTTATTGAAGCAAGAAATCCTTTTGGTATTGCTAAGAAGAAAATAGAAGACTCTACTATTAAAGATAAAACATCATTACTTGATACACAAAAATGCGTCTGCTTTACAGAGACACCACTTGAATACGTCAGACTACTTACTTCCGACATTGATGATAGGAGTATTCAATTTAAACCCTATGGAATTGCTATACCTAAAAAACTTGGCAGAAAGGGTGACATTAATCCAGTATGGTATCTGGATATCACTCCTAGTTCAAATTGGCTAACAGAACCAGTTAATAACTTAATTGATGCCGCATTGCAAAGTGAAAACTTTATGCAATCTGATATTGCAAAACTAAGTCCACTAATTGAACAAATGGGATCAGGTAACACTGAGTATTCCCACTATAGGAAAGAATTTTGGTGGGAGCGTGAATGGCGTCATGTTAATCATTATTGCTTGCCAGATAAATACTTCGTATTTGCTCCATACAGCGACTTCGACGAAATGGAAGACTTGATTGAGAAATTTAGTGGTCATTCTATAACAATTTTACTAATTGATCCAATTTGGAGTATGGAAGAGATCATAGCATTATCTAGGACTTGTTGCAATAGAAAAGATTCTGATGGTAAGATTAAGTATCCAAGCAGCAGTTTTTATAGCAGAAATGACATTGATCCTTTTGTCTAAAGATGTTTTACCTATTCAAGAACAACTGCTCATCGGCAGATTGCAGAGCTTCTGTGAGATTACCGAAGTTGAAGTCAGCCGGAGTTACATTCCAGTTGAACTCATAATTGAACTCGATGGCTAAGGTTAAGGCTAAGCGTTCCTGCAGGGGTTTGATTACGAAGTGATAGAACATCAGCATATCGCTTTTATTATCCCCACCCAACTGTCCTGGGATAAGCTGAGACACCACTCTTGCCGGGACCCGGTGATAAGCGAAGATACCTTCTCTCAGGTCTTTCTTGAGACTCAGAAAACCACCTTCCCTGTCCTGTTGGCGCAGGGGTTCCAGCCGGATATGCACATCCTTGCTCTCGCTCTCAATCAGGACTGTGGAGTGGGACTTGGCATTGCCTTTGACATCGATTAAGGCTTTCTCTATCTCGGTATAGGCATCGGTCATTACTTCATTGCCCTGCTCATCGGTCACAGTACCATCACGCAGGGTTCCACCTTCTACAATGACGAAGTAATCGATCATCAAACCGTTTTGGAAGTTGTTATAGTCGAAGGTCTTGATCTCGGATAATATCTCGACATTGATAGCAATAGGCAGGCAGGACAGACCCCAGGCATTGGACTTATGGGTGCTTTTCTTAATGTGGATGATATCGGCATAGGCAAAGTCCTGCTTCTGGTTGTTCTTGGTCTGGATAAAGTTAGGTCGAAAGAACCCGAACTCGTCATAGTTCTCTACGATCTGCACTTCAGTAGGCAGCATGCGCTCCAGACCCATCCACTGACCCTGGGCATTGCGCATCTTGATCAGGAAGCCATTTCCACAGGCGATATAGAACTTAATCAACTCACCTAAGATAGTGGTCTGGTCTTCACAGGCAGGGAACTCGGCTGTTTCCATCCACTTGGTGACATTACTGTTCTTGCACTCGAACTGCATGACAGTTGCCATTGTGACAGCATCCACACAGCCGGAATGGTACTCATCGGTATCCAGTAAAGCCAGTAGCTTACTCATTGAGTATGGCTGAGAGACGACTTTCTTGGACTCAGCTTCTTTGGAGACAATACGTTTGCCGACCCGCTTCATAACAGCTAAGTCAACAGCTTCTGGCTTGTATTTGCTTTCCAATAGTTCAGATGCAGAACTTATCCCAACAGAGACATTACCCAGGCGCATTACTTTCATGATGCCGTTCCCGAGCCGCTCTTCAGCAGGTCCAGTTTGGCTATCCTGACCAGCCGCGTGCCATCTATCCGACTTGTATAATACTCTATGTGTGGTATGTCTCTATTGGCTAAGTTCAGATAGGTTTCCCTGAACTTCTCTTTGAGTGCATACAGGTCCAGATCAGGATCTTCCATGTTTTGAGCATTGACAATCAGATAGACTGTCCAGGCTATCTCGGTGGAAGTAAACTGTCTGGAAGTTCCTTTGATGCCATCTTCAGCATCCAGAATGACAATAGCGCAAGGCAGTGTCTTGGGGATACTGTCCTTGTTGAACAGGATGTTCTGGATACAGGGCTGCAGGGATTGGACGATAATGCCCCTTTGATGTTTAAATCTATCGAGGTTTATCATAGACTGACCTCGATTGAACTCAACTGCTGGTATATCCACTGCTCCCGATTAGTAATTACTTCTGCAAAGACGTTACGGGCAGCGATGCCTTCCCTTTTGATCTTGCCCCGGATGAGATAAGCGATCTCAGCGACGGTCAGCAGCTTACCTGTTGCCTTATCAGTCCAGGACAGGTGCTTGCGTTCGACCCAACCAATTAACGGGGCTATGGGAGTCCAGGAAGGCACCTTACCGCCCAAAACAAAAGGCTCATGTTTAACATTCGAGCCGACCCTCAGGGTCATGCCGGAAGGTTGAGTCTCGACCAGATATCCGGTGTTGCCATAGAAATCGCCCTTGTCGTAAATCTGCTGTGCCAGTATCTCCTTGCGGGAATCGGCATCAATCACAGAACCAATCAGGTGCAGTCTGCTCTCCAGGGCAGTATAGATAGCCCGGTAAATCTCGACCATCAGTTCATCAGGTGACTCAAACACACGGTCTGCCATCAGATGACTCCGACCCGGATTACCCGGGGAGGTCTTGGCACGATAATACTCAGTCTTTCCTTTCCGGTATCGTTCAGGTAGGCAGACAAAACGGTAAGAGAACGCAGCTCAAGTTTAGCTTTAAAGGCATCGATTTCCGCACCTGTGAGCAATTCGGTAGCTGATTGGTCTAATCCTACGGTCTTGACGATACCCTCGCCCAGGGTCTTCATATTGAGGAACTCACAGGTGGAATGCAGCATGTAGAAGCAATAGGCTATACGAAAAGCGATATACAAAGGATCATCATCACTTAAGCTGGGGTCAAGGGCTGACTGGTAATAGCTATCCAAAACCAGTCCATTAATCGTTTCCATAACCAGACCCCGATGCTCTTTGAAAATGGTATTGCCTTCCATCTCAGCCGGCAAATTGAGCACCGAGAGCATTTCCAGGATGGTAACAGGCAGAGCAGCCGGCATTAGCCTTTCCTCATCAGTTCAGACAGTTCAATCGCTCTGCGGCCGACCTGTTTAGCCCAACGAGATGCGAGCATACTATTGGCTGCTCTCTCGAAGTCTCCGGCACCGATGAAAGCCAGAGTGTTCTTGAATTCCAACAGTCCGGATATGCCAAGGTTGAAACACATGTTCAGAAGCACAGATTTGCGGGTCTCGTTCAAACTTGAATACCCAATTGGAATATGACCCAACAGTTCATTCTCACAGCGTAGGATATCGTTCTCTAATAGCACAAAGGCTTCTTTCTGTGAGATGCCCCGATCATCGAGGTTACGACCCACACCGATTGTCAGTTTACCGGCAGTGCAGCGATAGGGTTTTAGTCTCAACCCCTCGTGTCTGAGCAACTGCTCTTTGACTTTCTGCAATAGGCTCTGTTCCATGTTTGCTCCAATAATCTTAATCTGGAGCTATAAAGCCACCCTACTATATTCTGACAAAACAGGATGCATAAGAATGCCACAGATTTTGTCATTGACAGAAATGCCATAGCAAACATCATGTATGTAATGTATGATTATAATTCATTGTAATGATGACTCTTGTGTAAGTGATGCACATCATTGATGAATGATATTAACTATAATTTTGGGTATTTAGTATAATCATCGATATCAGATATAAATAAAGGAGATTGACATGGATGCAGTCACAAAGAAAATGTTCATAGTCGGCATAGTATTGTTGCTGGCTCATACTCTAATTTCGGGTAGAATTGTTACGACTAAGCTTTCTTCATTTCCAGGAACGAATATGGTTGATTGTCAATATTTTACGATTGGCGACTGCATTTATATTAACGGAGGGGTTAACTTCCAACCAGGAACTGGAGAAGTTTCAAAAGAAATGTGGGAATACAATACAAAGAATGATATTTGGTCTCAAAAAAAGGAGTACCCGAGTAAAGGGAGAAAAGGTGGTATAGGTTTTTCAATTTTGGGAAAAGGGTATGTCGTACTTGGTGGAGATGGAATTCCTCCAAGATATACAAGTTGTTGGGAGTATAATCCCGTGAATGACTCATGGATTCAAAAAGCTAATTTTCCTGGAAAGCCTCGTTCATTATCAAGCGCTTTAGTTCTTAATAATAAAGCTTATATTGTTGGGGGGCAATACAATGATGGAAGTAAAAATACTACACTTTCAGATGTCTGGGAGTTTGATCCTAAGAATAATTCTTGGAAACAGAAAAAAGAATTCCCTGGAAACAGTGGGTGGGGCTCATTTAATTTTGTAATTGATTCATTAGGCTATGTTGGGCAAGGTCAGACTGGAATTACTACATCTTTCCCTTTCTTTTTATATAATAAATCAACTTGGTGTTACAATCCATCTTCTGATACTTGGGATAAGGTCAATACATTCAATGGGAATGCTGTTTCGCGAGCAATTGGTTTTTCATTGAGTGATACTGGATTCTGGATTGGAGGGTCAAATGCCAACCTTGGAGAAACAGTTTACGACTGGTTCTTAAAAGATATTTATCAACTAGACAAGAGTAATGCATGGACAAAGATCGGGTCTTTTAATGGTAGTGCGAGAACATCTGGCATTGGTGTAACTGTTGATAATAAATTTTATTATGGGCTGGGTGGGAATATCTTAGAACAATTTACTGACCTTTGGTCGATAGAAATATCTACTGATTAAAACCACCAATACATACTTACAAATACGCAAAATAACTATTATCATTCTTAAAAGGAGTACTAAAATGGCAACAAAACAAGAAGCTATGGAAGCATGGGTTGAGTATATTAAAGCTGTTATCAAAGCTTTTAATTTTCATCAAGATTCTGGTGCAGAAATTCCACAGATACTATTAGAGGTGACAACGAGCCCGACTGAATATGATAAGTTTATTATTTATTGTAAGGACAAAACGAGCGATTTACAAAGTTGAGCAATTTGAGTCAATATGTCTGGATATTAGTAAACCATAGTCAGTATTATTCAACTGCTTGGTAGTAGGTAGATTATCATGTTGAATCTATTCATTATCGCTCTGGTTGTAAGCAGCACAACCTGTTCACCATTCAGGTCGGTACAGTGCAACACCATCAGCCTATTAAGTTTTTTATAAACCGGCATTAGAGGCTAATATCATCTTCTCTATCATCAAATCTTTTTTTCATCTGACGATGCGCTTAATCAACCTTCAAACGTTTCTTATACCATGCATAACGATGCCACAGATTTTCCTGTTGACAAAAATCCATAGCTCACATCATGGATATAATGTATGATTAGTATCCATGATAGGGTTGACTCTTGTGAAACTGCATATAACGCTTGTAGTGTATGTCGAGAATATTATAATTCTGTCATGTTGTAACATATAGATATCATAGATTTTCACTGCATCATTTTACATACGAGATTAATCAAAATATTTAAGAAATATTTTATGGAGGTTCCATTGAATCGTTCACTAAAAATTATGTGTGTTAGTGCTGTGATGATGTTGTTAGCTATTACTGCATACACCAAACCGGATACTAAGAACATTCAGTATTTTAATGATGCAAAGAATGATACCATAAGCGTGATAAGTACTAATCAGACTCTCTTGCTTTCTGAAGAATCATTGACCTACACAATGGATATGTTGTATAAAAATCCTGCTACTAGAACAATATATGAAAGCTTAAGAGTTAAATTAATCCATAGAAGTAAGATTAAAGAATTTAATAAAAAAGGTGTTCTAGGCTCCTATGCAGAAATTGATAAAAGTCTTAGCAATAAGTACGGGTTAATTATTGATGTTGGTAAAAAGTACTTGCTGCACATTGACTCAAAGAATGACTCTGTAAATGTTTATTATAGCTTTTATAAATCTTTAGGGAATAAACAAATCCTTGACTACTTGGTGGCTCTCAATCCCAAGAACAATAAGTACATTCCAAATTTTATTCTTGAATCGGCTAGCTATTTTAACAACCCCAACTTTTACATAGCGTATGGCGACTATTTGTTACAAACATCAAGTAAGAGATATAATGAAGCCGTTAATTTCTATTTACTTGGAGGTGATTATACTAAAGCAGCGTTTATAATAGAGCAAGCAAAAGCATTTTCATATAAACAAAGGCTCTATGTCTATGAACATGCTGGAGATTATGTAAAAGCACTCAAACTATATTCAGAACAACAGCCTAATGATTATCCAGAACTTTACAGATTAGCTCTTTTGGGTAAGAACTACAATGATGCTTACTTGTACTATTTGAAATTTAAACCAAATGATTACACAGTATTGGCTCAGTTGTGCAGCAATGCGAAAAAATATGATTTTGCTATAGATTATGCCCTAAAAGCGAAATTGGATGATGAATTTATGATCCAGTTATACTTCGATAGCAACAAATTATTTGATGCTTATATTCTCTCAGAAAGAGTAAAAAGCCATCTATATGATACTATATTCAAGGGACTCCCCGACACTACATCTTTCCGCCTTGCAAATTATTATATTACCAGTAAACAATTCTTGAAAGCCTACACTATTGCCAATAAGAAACTTAAAAATGATAGCAGAATCTTAGATTCAATAAGCCAATTTACAGATATCCCTACTCTGTTAATCGATTCAGGTGAGTTAATAAATGCCTATGATTACTGCGTCTCTTCAGGACTTTATCTGAAAGCCATTGATATCGCTGAGACAAATCCAAATGTGAATTTCGCATCGATTAGTATTACATATGCTAAAGCTGCTTCACAATTAGCCAAAAGTCAAAGCAAAGATAATTTACAAAAAATCATCTATTTGTTTGATAAAGCTCAGGATTGGGATAATGCTGGCTATTACTCATCTTTAATTCCGGATTATAATAAAGCTATTTTATACTACGAAAGAAGCGCTGCAAAGGATTATCATGCATTGAAAAACATATATTTGAAAATAAAGGATTATAACAAAGCAGCAGATTGTCAGTCTCGGATTGATCCATCAGACTTTAGTAAGATTGCACTAATCTATGAACAAGGCAATATATACGACAAAGCAGCGTATTACTTTAGCAAAGCTGGAAACGTAACAATGGCTATAAACTCAGCGTTGAAGACAACTCCACGCGACTATAAAATACTTATTGATATGTACATTTCGCAAGGCAATGACCAGAAAGTTAATACGTATCTTGATTCACTATATACAGCTGATCCTGACATCGCTGGTGATTATTTCAAAAAAACAAACAATAGCTTTAAGTACAGACAAAAGTCAATAGAGTCAAAAAAATTGAAGAATGCGCTGAGTACATATCCCCCTATAGATAGCCTGTCCATAAAAGAAATTGATGAGGTAGTAGCACTTTGTTATCAGATGGGAAACCAAGAATATGGAAAGATTTACTTGGAAGAAAAGTTGTCAAGATATGACTCACAACCTATTAACTTAGGAGAAGATGACATATCAGAGATAGTAAAGATATATCAAAAAATGGGCAATAAGGCTAAGGCTCAAGAGTATATGAGTATAAAAAAGGACATTCAATATTGTGTAAAAACCCAATCAGGAGAAGTTATATCAGAGATTAGAAAAAAAATTGCTGGGATGTATCAGTATCTACAATTTTTATCGTATGGCACAAATACTTATTGGTGTTCCATTTTTGATAATGGTGGTATGAATTTTTATGAAAAATCTATTGGCAAGGCATGGGGAGAGTATAAAGTTGAAAAGTGGTCAAAGAATTGGATCGAATTATCCATGACGTATAGATTTTCTGGATTTGAGCCAGTTACAGAAAAGGCAATAATAAGAGGCGAATCGCTATATGTAACTGGAAAATATTACCATTTGTATGATAAAAAAAAGTAACAGAGTATATAAAGCAGCAAATATGAATTAAACATGGCGAGAAGGCACTTGTTGTGGTATTGCAATTTTGCCCATGTGATATTTGTATTGATTAATGTGTAGATTACGGTTTAGTGTACTAATTCAACTTAGATTAATAATCGTTGTCGTTTAACATACCCACGTTAGTGTCAGAAGGGAGTGTGATTTCCAGTATGTGACCAAGTTTATTGGAGCCTATCCGGAAATTAATCCCTCATGGTGGTTGAGGCTTTGATTTAGACTGACAGCCTCCATATTGTTGAACTAAATTTTTGTTCATAACTACCAACTCAATTCTATCTGTTATAATTCATCAGAATTGATGTCCTCCATTTTCTGAGAGTATAGATGAACATCGGTGAAATCATTTTTCTTGACCTGAGATGAGAAGGCAAATGTATATGATAAATTGAGAAATCAAGCTGACTATAATTATACATGTGACTATCTCTAAAAGGAATAGATACTATGGCGGAAGCAATATTCAAACAGTACCTTGCCAATCTGCAAGCCACGCTGAACCAGGGTGATGCTCGGGAAGAGAGCTTTTATGAACACATCAAAACTCTGCTCCTGCAATATGCTGAGTTAACGAATAAGAAAAAGCCGGACATCACTATTCTGCCCAAAGCAACAGAAGCCGGTAATCCTGACTTCCGGGTGTGGGACGGCAAGAACCACATTACAGGATATATAGAAGCCAAAGCCCCCAGCGTATTTCATCTTGACCAGATCGAAACATCCGAACAGTTGAAACGTTATTTGAAAGTCTTTCCCAATTTGATTCTGACCAATTTCTATGAGTTTCGCCTTTATCAGCATGGTATTATGATTTGCACTGCTATGATTAGCAGGTCATCCAATGCCATTACTTTGCACAAGACTCCTCCGCTGGAGCAAGCAGAGCAGTTTAGCTACCTTTTAGAACGCTACTTTGCCTTTTCACTGCCTGCCATAGATAACCCCAAGTCTCTTGCCAAAGAGCTTGCCAAGCGCACCCGCTTCCTGCGGGATGAGATTATCGCTATCGAACTGGCAGAGGAAGAGCGACAGGGCAAGAAAGTCCTCTTGGGCTTCTATGAATCTTTCAAACGTTTGCTAATCAATAAACTGACCCATGAGCAATTTGCCGACCTCTATGCCCAAACGCTAACCTACGGCATCTTTGCAGCCCGCACTAAATCCGAAGGTGAATTCAACCGTGAACTGATCTACAAATACATCCCCAACACACTCGGTGTGCTGAAAAGCATTTTTAAGTTTATCTCTTATGACGAACCGCCCAAAGCACTGGAAGTACTGATAGACGACATTGCTGAAATCCTCTGCGTAACAGACATCAAAAAGATACTGCATGCCTATTACAAAGAGGGCAAAGGCAGTGACCCCATCATCCATTTCTATGAGACCTTCCTCTCGGAATACGACCCGACCCTGAGAGAAAAGCGGGGAGTGTATTACACACCCGAACCTGTGGTGGGCTACATTGTTAAATCCATCCACAGCATCCTCAAATCTCATTTCAGCCTCAAAGACGGACTGGCAGACAATGCTGTTACTTTACTTGACCCGGCTGCCGGTACACTTACTTTTCCAGCCGAAGCTATCAAACTGGCAGTGCAGGAATACACAGGCAAGTACGGCTCCGGAAGTATCAAGCAAATGATCAGGAATCACATCCTTCCGCATTTCTATGCCTTGGAACTGATGATGGCACCCTACACCGTTGGACATCTGAAAATCAGCTATCTGCTGGATGAACTCGGTTACCAGATGGCAGAGAATGAGCGATTCAAACTCTATCTGTCGAATACACTGGAAAAGGATATACCACTTCAATCAGAGCTATCTATTGCTCACGAGATTACAGAAGAGTGCCTGCTTGCCAATAAGGTAAAACAGGATGAGCCGGTGCTGGTGATTTTGGGCAATCCACCTTATAGCGGAATGAGTGAAAACAACAACCCTTGGACAGAACAACTACTCAAACAGGATTTGGATGGTGCCTCCAGTTACTATAAAGTGGATGGTATGCCATTGGGAGAAGCGAATCCCAAAATGCTGCAGGATGACTATGTGAAGTTTATCCGCTTTGCCCAGTGGAAGATTCAAAAGGCAGGCAAAGGCATCGTGGGTATGGTAACAAACCACAGCTATATAGATAATGCCACCTTTAAAGGCATGAGACAAAGCCTATTAAATACATTCGACCAGATATATGTCTTGGATTTGCACGGCAACAGCACAAAGAAAGAAACCGCTCCCGATGGCAGTAAAGACGAGAATGTATTTGATATCAGAACGGGCGTAGCCATTCTGCTCATGATAAAAGACGGAACGGCAGAAAAGAGATTTTATCATGGAGATTTGTATGGGCTTAGATCTGCCAAATACGATTGTCTGAATGATAATAGCATTGATAGTTCTGAATATACGCAAATCAATCCCAAGCAGCCATTTTATCTCTTCAAACCTTTATCTGATGTCAATATCCATTATTTGAACTGGGAAAAAGTCAATGAGATATTTCCTCTTAACAGTGCCGGTATTCAAACTGCAAGAGATAACCTGACGATTCAGTTTGATAAACAAATAATGCTGAACACAGTCAATCAGTTTGCTAAACTTGATATTGAGACTGCAAGGCAAGCGTATGAATTGGGCAAAGATTCAAGAGATTGGAAAGTTGATTTAGCACAAAAAGACTTAAAGGAATCAGGACTAAATTCTGATAATATAAAACCCATTCACTATAGACCTTTCGACATCAGATATACTTACTATACCGGTAAGTGTAGAGGATTTCATAGTATGCCGAGAAATGAGGTCATGCAGCACATAAAGAACAACAATTTAGGCTTGATTCTGGGCAGACAGGGTCAGGTAGTAGGTTCTGATTATTTATGGAACTTGGCTTTTGTTACTTCAACCATGATTGATTACAATGTGTACTATCGGGGTGGTGGAGTGTTATTGCCATTGTACTTACACCCTGATTCACACACAGATGACATCTTTACATCTCAGGAAACGCTAGCAAACATCAAACCGGAACTGCTATCAGAATCCACAAAGCGGGGCATATCAGCAGAAACCATCTTCTATTACATCTATGGCATCCTTTACAGCAATATCTATCGGGAGCGCTATGCCGAGTATCTCAGGATAGATTTCCCACGCATCCCCTTTACCAAAGACATCCAGCTTTTCAAACAGATGGCAGGATATGGCAAAGCGATAGCGGATTTGCACCTGATGCAGAGCAGTGAACTGGACACTCCCATAGCAAAGTATCAGGGCAACAGCGACAATGACAGAGTGGAACAAGTAAGCTATGACGAGTCACAAAGACGCATTTATATCAATCATGATAAATACTTTGAAGGCATCAGTGCTGAAGTTTGGAACTATCACATCGGTGGTTACCAAGTGCTGCATAAATACCTCAAAGACCGCAAGGGCAGAATCATGGATGATCCTATCTACTATTGTCGCATTGTAACTGCTCTTAGTAAAACGATGGAATATCAAGCAAAGATAGATGAGATATATGATGAAGTGGAAAAGGATTTGGTAGGAGATTAGTTTTATGTGTGCAGTAACCTTAAAAACGGTTAAAAGGCTCTTCGCACTATCAAAGAACCGCTGTGCTTATCCGAAATGCTACAATGCGATTGTTGATAACGATGGAATTGTCTTGGGTGACATATGCCACATCAAAGCAGCAAAACGTAAAGGGCCACGATACGATGAAAACCAGACTCCAGAAGAGAGAGATGGGTACGAAAACCTTGTACTCATGTGTAAAGAACATCACAAACAAATAGATGCAAATGTTCAGACATATACCATCGAAGTACTCCTGCAGTATAAGCAACTGCTTGAAGATAAGACAATTCTTGAAATCACTCCGGATGAAGCATCTAAATCTTTGATCTTGTTTAATAGCTACATCAGTAAAATCGAGGCACAAGAAGTTAACATAGTACTTACACCCGGCTCTGGAATACAGAATAATACCTTTAATATAAAAAATACTAAGAAAGGTAAGGCTGGAACAGTTCCGATTCCAGGTACCATTAGCAATAACAATGAAATGCGTGGCTATGTTCAATATCTGATTGATAGATTCAATGAAATGGCTTCGAAAGGCGAACGGAAAGGGCGAGTATTCAGCTATGCCATTATTTATACAAATATCAAAAAAGAATTTGGGTCAAAGTGGGATTATCTGAGTGAATCAAAGTTTGATGATCTAGTGAGTTATTTACAGAGAAGGATATCCAGGACTGAAGAGGCACGAAAACTAAGACAAAAATCTGGAGACATGTTTCATTCGTTTGAAGAGCATTTAAAGAAAATGCGATAATAGTAACTGCATATCTTTCATTAGATTATAATAGTAACAATTGGTATAATAAAAGGTAATTAGCTGAGAATTTCCGTTGTCGTTCTGCATTTCCAATGAAAGGGTGGGAATGGAGTATGCGCTCCTGAGACACCAATTGGTTCATCACTGTTATTATAGACTATCTGATCATTACTTACCCATGGTGCGAGGGCTTTGATATAGTCTCTGGCATCGTCCAGGCTGTTTGACTTGGTATCCAAAGCCATCAGATTATCCATTACTTCAGTAGCATCGTTTAAGGGATAGACCTTGTCTTGAGCTGCCAATGCCCGGCAGATGTCGCTGGTGCGGTCATCGAGGATAACTACCAGCTTATAATACTTGGCTTGGGCTTTCTTGTATCCCTGCAGTCGTCCAAACTCCCGTATCCGGAGAGCCGTATGCTCAGCTAATCCCTGCCAGTAGGCTTGGGACTTCTCGCCAATGTCGCTAAACTGCTGTTTTAATGTCTCTGTCAGCATTTCCTTAGTGTATCCCTGATCTATGGCTTTGGAGAGCACATCAGCGAAGTTTTGACGGATATCGGCATCAAAATGGTTTCCGAGCCAGAAGATCTGCTGTTTCTGAATGGTGGATGAGAGGTGCTGGTCTTCGATTCCCCATAGACCTATGGATGCCTTTATTGGTGCCTGGACTTGGGTATCTCGGAGTCCGAGTCGGATACAGCGGTCGATATAGGCTTTGGTGGGTTCATTTACCTGAGAAGCAAAGTCATCTCCCAGTTGAGTATTGATGATGTCCATCAGCTTGTCTATTTGGGTCTTGCTGACCTTCTCACTTCTCGGCATGTCACTCAGCATCTGGATAGCCAGGTAAGCTGCATCTTTGACTTCTGTCTTCCAGGCATTGTTTAAGACCCGGTAATACTCCAACATAATCTGATCATAATACTGCATCAGAAGCTAAACCTCCGGACCCGGACTCTGTTCCTGCCAATATCATATTCATTGAAGCGTTCCAGACACCCGGCAAGAGCATCACAGCCATCGATATAGCCATCTGGATAAGTAAGGAACTGACTTATTAGAATGGGAGTGTCCTGTCCGTCCGGGAAGAGTATCTTGGCAGTCTCAATGCTGGTCTCGGTTCTCTCTATTCTAAGGTTCTTGTTTTCCTTATTATCGATGCGTTTGATCCTGTGCGAGATAGGATTGAGGTTGTTATCCTTAGCCCACCTGTCAAAGTCGGCAAGGATACGAGCTTGTCCATAACTGGTCTCGATGGCAGATCGGAACTTGGCTTTATAGATAGATTCCAGTTCCTGATAAGTATCATGGTAGTATCTGAAGAACTTGGTATTCTCAGTCTGACGTATCCAGACATGGATTACATAAAAGCGATTACCGTCATAGCCAATGGAGATGATAGCTTTGAAGCAACCCTTCTCGCCCCATGCCGGGTCAGCATACATCCAGACCCGCTTCATGAGAGTTGGTGCAGGCAGGTTTCTGTACTTGGTGAACCACTGGTGCTTGAAGATATTGCCTTCGATAACAGGTTGACCCAGCATCTCTCTCTGGTAACCGGTACTGCCGAACTTGGCTCTTAGGTTTGGTAAGGTATTTGTAGGGTATTGCTCTTCCCAAGCAGAGCTACCGTCCGGATTCTCCAAAGGAAAGTGCATAATAGCTCTCTGGTGGCATTTTAAGACTGGTTTTGACATTACATCCAAGTCAGGGTTATCTGCCTTTAAATCGTCTATTATGAGCTGCTGAAATTGACAGATGGCATAGTTGGGATGCACGAGGTTACCGAGCCAGATCACCTTGCCTGTTCCTTCCGGTGCCAAGGCTCCTGCCAACTCCTGAGTAATCTTATCCATGCGTCTCTTGCCGATGGACTGATTGCCCATGTTCTCTTCTTTGTCTATATCATCGCAGACGATCAGTCCGGGTCGCTTGGCTGTCTTGGGATTGAGAGTCCCACGATGGGATTGCTTAATACTCCTGACTCGGATGCGGGTCTTGTTTTTGAGATAGAAGTCGAGGTCGAAGGAGTCAACAGGTTGAAGCTCAGGATAGTCACCTAAGAGCCTGCGGTTGTTAGTCAGTTCATGCAGTGTGAAGGCAGTGCGTTCCTGGGAGAGATCGACATCGGCAGCCGTATGGATAACATACTTCTCGCCTTTGATAATCTTCCAAATGGGATAAACAACTCCCATCAGTACCGTTTTGCCCAGCCCACGAAAACCTGTGATGCCGATGATGCCTGTGCTCTTATCAGTCTCATCGAACATAGTGCTGTGGGCGGGGCAGAAAGGTAGTGGGAAGATGTGGGGGAAGTAAGTCCGACAGAAAAAGGAAAACGAGTCCCAGCCTGCACCCTTGGTTCTGGTTATCCTCTCTTCTCTGGCTTCGGGATTATCGTCTATAAAAGGCAAAACGGAGATCGTCTTGGCTGCGATCTCCGTCAATGCCTTGTTATGCCGCTGAATAAACTTCTTAGGCATAACGCTCGGGAGGATTGGACTTTGGATTGGAGTTAGTCAGGGAGATTGGGAGTCGATTTATCTTTAGAGGTGTCATGATAATTATCCGTTTCTGATGCGAAGGTAATCAGCCAAGTCCAGGACTATTGCCTGGAACTGTTTGAGAAGAGTTTCATAGCCTTTCTCGACCATGAAGTCGGTGGTTTGATCCATAAACTTTACGATATAGTCATTGAGTTCCCGAGCCGGTTCATCATCTTTCTGGTTCTGTTTAATGAGTGAGACAAGTGACTGCAGAGCGGTATCAGCCGGGTTCTTGGCATATTCTCTCAAGGCTTGGATCAAAGCACGTTTTCTGGCTACTTTGATCTCGTGATCGAGTTTGCGCTCTTCCTTGAACAGACTATCCCAATTACCCGACTTGATCCACTTGCGGACGGTGATGTCGGAGACACCGAAGATGATACCTAATTCATTGGGGTCGGTTTTCCCATTGAGATAGGTTTCCTTGCAGTTTTCCCGCTTGATGCGGTACTCGAGGGCGTTACTCATACTCTGGTCTCACTTTGTGGTTTTCTAAGTAGGCATTGATATCTTTGCCATGTACTCTCAAAGGTCCTCTTTCGGTTAAGCGGTAAGCAGGGAGTGGGTCTAAGACATCTCTGATCATCCGATAGACAGTAGTCCGGTCGACATTCAGAATGCCTGCCAGTTCATCGGGTCTGTAATAGCGGTCATTAAACTTATCCATGCTTACCTCGGCTGTATTATTCATAACTGAAGCCATCATAGTTGCACCAAGCCTATGGTCAAAGTCTGCTGCCTTATCCTGCCACAGATTTTACAGGGCACTAAAGTTCAGCACGACCTTCTGGTAGTTATCATGCTCATCTCTGGTATAGTACACTATATATTGCTTGGTAGAGGTTACCAGGATGGCTTTATCAATCAGTTCCATCGCTTCAGCCCAGGTCGGGTCTTTGATCTTGTAACGGCGCAAGGCAAATATACGGTAACGAGCCAACTGACCCCGTTTATCGACCTGGAAAGCTTCGGTGATGATGGCTTTGAGATTGTCATTGGAATCACTCGACCATTTCTTGAGACACTCATCGATCTTCTGTTTAGCCAGCTGCAGCTCTATACCGAACTGGATGCGCTCCCGGTAACGGATTTCGATACGGTATTGTTCATTGAAGTTGATTAGCAGAGCATTGCCTTTCCATTCCAGACCGTTCCTGCGGGCTGCTTCGCTCAGGTAGTCTTCGATGATGCCGATCATCTTGCGTTTGTCAGAGAGGATGCGTTCCTGCAGTTTGAGAGCTAAGTCCATCGACTTATTGACGGCAGTATCCTTCTCTACGATATCGGTGTTGAGTACTTTGACGGGGATCACCCGACCCTGGGCATCGGTCATGGTGCGTTCTTTAGCGGATTTAGTAGATTTACTACTCATGTTTATCCTCCTTGGGATCATTATCTATATTTGGTTCTGTATTTTCAGTTTTAGGGGTTTGTTTCTTGAGATAGGATTGGAGCATGGCGATGACAGCTCTGCGCTCCGACTTATCTAACAGGTTCCAATGGCTTTTGCGGTAATGCTTTATCATAAATGCCCGCAAATCACTATCAGTCCAATTAGTCTGCTTCATCAGGGCGAACATGTATTTACCTTGTTTATCGAAGGTAAAGACCTGGGGACGACCATGTTTGCGGTAGTTCAGCATGAGTGTTTTCAGCTCAATAAGCCGCTCTTCAGGTAGGGCAGTAAGCGACTCTCCATAACCGAGACCGCTGATGATGAACTTGAACCCATCGATAGGCCAGCCGAGTTTCTTGACTCGCAGAGCATGGATTTCCTGCCGTAGTTTGCGTTCTCGTAGTTCTTGTGTCATAGAATGCCCCTAATAACCTATTGATCAGCGCTTGCTAAAGTATTTGGTGATGTTCTCTTGTTTGCGTACTAAGGCTTCTTCCTTCTTACGCTGCTTTTCCAGATATTCGAGTTTCCTGGCTTCCATCTTGGCTTTTCGTTCCTTCCAGGCTTGCTCTTGCCGTTTCCGGTATTCACTATGAGCTTTTTTCTTGATCTCAGCTTGTATCTTTTGATTATTCTCAATGAGTTTAATGCGAAGATCAGCTACAATGCCAGGCTTGATTATACTTCCAACCTGATTGAGGTTCTCTCTGGTAATAACACAATAAGCATAGCCTTTAACTCCTATGATACCGATAGATGCTAGTGCTTCAAGATATACAAAGACCCACTGGCGACTGCGACCAAAGTCAGAGGATATAGTCCTGATGGAATTATAGCTCTGCGTTTCCAGTAAATCGAGGAGAGACGAGGCAGCTGAAGGGTCAAATCTCCAACTGCCTTTCTGGTTGTATCCCACTACGGCATTGTAGCGTTGGTTCTTTACATAGATATTCTCAGACTGAGATATCTGTTTGATAGTCTGGTTCTGCAGCAGTTCCTGAATGATGGACTCTGTATCGCTTCGGGTCAGACCGGTCAGACTGGCAGCAACTTCTGCTGAGAACGGTTTCTTATACAGACTGACAAAGTTCAGCATCAGGTCTTGGGGATTCATCGGGCATCCTGGAGATTGATTACCCTTGTTACTACAGCCGGTTTGCTTAACTGGTCGGCTTCCAGCATATACATGATCTTTATAGCTTTACGCAGGTTGCCCTTGCTGTATCGATGCACATCATCGATAATCTTCTCGGTGGCTTCTACTTCCATAATCTCTCTGGCTATCAGTTTGATGTCTTTTTTACTAACCGATTGGAACTCATAGAAGGAGTTGCATCTGTCGAAGTAGTATTCATTGATCTGAGCCAGTCTGTCCTTGGCATTCTGCATCCCGACCAGAATCACCACGCTCAGAGTCTCATCCACGATGTCCCGGATAGCTCCGAGCAGCTTGTCATGCTTGAAAGCGTAATCGATCTCATCAACCACTATAACGGTGTCTTCGTGATCTTCCAGGATCTGCAGGCTGAGCTTGAACAGGTTATTGGTCGTGCCGTAAGGGATGTAATCACCTAAGTTGAACCTGCGGTATAAAGCAGTTAATAGTTCCACTGCAAACGATTTGGGTGTGGTAGTGGCTTCCAGTCTCAGGTAGACATAGCCTCTACTAAAGGCGATACGACTGGCATAAGTGGTCTTGCCCAGACCGGGTCGACCATAGATCAGTCCGAGCCCGACCATCTCCATCTTGGGTCGCTTGAGCAGGAAGTTGATGCACTCATCAGCTTCCACTACATTGGTAATGCGGATAAGATTGCCTTGTTTCATTATTTACTCCTGTATATTTATTTGATGCCGATAGAGTCCAGCATCTCTTCAAAAGTCTTGACCTTGGGTTTGATCTCATCGTCATCATCATCATCATCGTTGGTTAAATTTAGATTAGTGAGATCGATAATGTGCTCCCTCCCGGACTCGGGTCTGACCACTTCCGGCAGTTCGAGTTTGGGGAGATGCTGCATTGCTTGTTTTTCCAGAGTTGCCACTAACTGCTCAGTCCCCGGCTCTGGTGCTTCAATCATCGGTGGTTGGATAAAGGTGGGATTAGGTTCATTCATGGGCAGCAGGAGCGGTTTGACATATTCATCTACCACTTCCTGAGTCTGTCTGACCACCTGCTTGGTGCGCTTTTCAATCATGCGCTGATGACGTTTATTGGTTTTGATTTCTTTACTGAGTTCACTCTGGGAGATGGGGTTGCTGGTATCTAAGTGGACAAAGGGGTCTTGCGCTCTGCGGACCTCTGCCTGGCAGATATAGTTGTCTTGCAGGTCATAGACGATTATCCAGCGGGCATCTGCCAGATCGTAGCGGATAAGGATTTCTTTGCCGATGTGTTCGATTAAGGCACTGTCCCAGTACATCAGTTTATTGAGCACGATGCCATTATTACGCAGAGTCTTGCGGACTGAGGACATCATCAGGAAGTTCAATCGCTTCGGGGCTATCTTGCGGTCATCCGGGACAGGTGAACCACTATATACATCCCAAGGCTTCCGATCATTCAAACCGCCATGGGGAGACTCACCATACATATACCGGATAAAGAAAGCAATCATCTGCATGGCTTCCTCGATGGTCGGAGGAGTGGTTTCAAACATCTTCTTTGCCCATTTCTCATTCCGCATCAGAGTGGCAGGTTTATCAGCTATACTGGCTCCTCTAAAGGAGGAGATGAACCGTTCAAAGCGTTCCTGGAAGGTCTTGAAGAAGCGTTCGATTATCTTAGCTTTGGCATTATAGCTCTCAGCGAAGGCAACCTGGATACCCAGTCGGGGGAAGATGCCACCCATCTCAGCTTCCAGGTCATGGGCTTCCCACTGTTCATGAAAGAGTTTGCTTTTGAAGGCTTTGCCGTTATCCAGATAGACATACTTGGGAACCCCACCCCAGTTAAGGCAGGCATTCCTAAATGCAATTTGGATATGCTGGCTGTCCTCGGTATAGGCGAGGGTTGCTCCCACAGGATACCGGCTTGCCCAGTCATAGACCATAATCATGGTCATTCGTTGGGCTTTACCGGTCTTGGGATTGAGGATATCAAATGCCAGGACATGACCATCTGCCACCCAGACATCACCCACATTGAGCAGGTTGTTATCCCGATAAATTGTTTTGACTATCGTCTCCTGGACTGCTTTGCTGCCCAAGCGGGCTTGAGTCCAGATAGCTTTATTGTTTTTCTCCCAGTCATCGCACCAGCGTTTAAGGGTAGGTACTGAACTGGGTGATTCCAACCTGCCTAATGTTTCATAGCTCTTGAGGGTGGATACTGCAGAGCCGATCTTAATCTGTTGAGGTCTGAGCAGCATATTGAGTAGGAAGTTCTGTTCGATATAGGTGACCTTCCTGCCCCGCGGTTGATGTTTACCCTTATGAATAAGAGCGAACATGTCCCGGTTGGATTCCAGATACTTCTCGACCCAGACCCGGATAGCCCGCTCACTACGCCTGCCTCTGAACTTAAAGAGACCGGGATTGAGCATGCCCCTGTTGTATTCCTCTACTATCTGCTTCCACTCATCAGTCTTGGATGAGCAGGATTCGATGCGGTTCAAGACCGTCTCACAGAATGCACCCAGTAGCTTAGCTTCCGGCAGACAGCTCAGTAGTTCCTTCTCCTGCGGTTCCATGCTATAGTTGGGTAAACCGTAAGGATGGCTATTATACAGAACTGGCATGTTCTCTGGTATATTAATAACATCAGACTCATCTAATAGATCAGGTTCAGAATATGGCTCATTATTCGTATTTTGCTCCGTCTGGAGCATTTTAGGTGCTTCTGATTCCATTTGCCTGATTTTATACTGAGCTCCGGCTTTAAGTTGAAGGGCAGCTTTCTCGGCACTCCGGCTCAGCTTGGCATAGTTTACCAGTTCATAGGCATTATCAATCCTCTCCATACCCCACTGCCCTTTCCTTATGATAGGAAGTAATAAACATAGATACGAACTCATCCTGGTTGATCTGCATCATCTCCAGTCCCAGATACTGGGGTATCACCCCCTGCTTATGGCAGAGCTGCTTATCCAGATCTATGGTATCCTGCAGAGCCAGAACAAATGATTTGTTCGTATGGGACTTATCACCCTTTACCGTTCTCTTAACAGATATCAGGTTACCGTCCTCAATCATCCTGCGGATGGTCTTGACCGATTTGCCTTGTAGGGCTGCTATCCTTGCCAAGGGCAGCCAGACTAATTCTACGTTCGCTTCCATGACATATCCTTCCAAATTCAAATATCTCTTCAGTGTGTCAGCCGGGCTTGGACATGCAGTTGGACTTGGACATGGACTTGGACATTTTGGGTAGCACTTGGACAAAAAATCGCCCAAAGATACCACGCTGTGCTTGGAAGCTATACGCAAAGCCATTTGAGGACTGTTTTGTCCAAGTCCGACTCCAATCGGTTGGACTTGGACATTTTTCAACCGGCAGATTTCACATCCGCCTTTTGGTCTAGTCAGTGCGTTCATATACACCTCTTTGTTTTATTTAATAAGGTGCTATCTTCCATACAAGCAATATGTTGGGAAGTCCTTTCTGCTCGTTTCCAACACTTTCCGGCAGGTTTTCAGAACATCTCTCAGCACTCGGCGTTTACGCCATTGAGAAAGTATGTTCCGAAAATTTCCATTGACACATCTATTTAGCTATGTTTTGTTGTTCTGAGTTCATCATAGTTGCCAAATGGTAATTGTCAAGAGTATTTATTCCTAATGGAGGATAATATGGTCACCAGTGAAATTGGAAAAAGACTCGAAAGAGTGATTAAAACAATGCGGTTAAGACAGTATGCCTTTGCCAAAAAATTTAATATTTCCAGTGCCTCTTTGACCCGTTACAAGTCCGGAGATCGACTCCCTGACCCCGAGTTTTTGATTGCTTTATCCAAAGAGAAGATCAACACAAATTGGTTGCTTACCGGTGAGGGAAATATGAATGTCCGACCTGATTTTGACGGTTGGATCAAAGATAAACTGGATAAGACAGTGGCAGTGGCTGATGACAAGACTGGTCTAATCAATTCCCCGACAGTGGATTACACGAGGACAATCACACTCCAGATTTTGGGCGAAATTTCCGCCGGTACCAGAGAGCACATTGAAGACTTCCGGCATTTAGGCGATAACATTGAACTGCCTCGTTATCTCCTGCCCGGCAGACCTGATAAGTATATGGCATTTAGAGTAAATGGCAGAAGTATGGAGCCCGGTATCTCCCATGAGGACATAGTAGTCATCCAGCAGGAGTTGGATTGGCAAAATGCCGATGGTAAGGTCTGTGCTGTCCGGGCTGATGACGGGGCGACTCTCAAGAAAGTGGAACTCGATCCCGAAAACAACCGTATTATTTTGCAGCCATTTAATTTAGACTTCAGGGTACAGATTTTAGACTCAGATCAGACGCAGGATATATTTCTGATCGGCGTTTTGTCACTTCAGTTGCGCCTTTTCTAAACTGGTCGTTTTCGGCAGATTTCCAAAATGTCCAAACCCAGTCCAAAATAGCCGCTATTTGCAGCTTTCATTGAGCCAAACCAGTCCAAATAAGTCCAAACCCGCAATGTCCAAGTCCAAAACCAGTCCTATCTATCTCCGCACCAATCAAAGCCTTATCCCCAAATGTCCAAGTGAGCTAATTTGCAGTTTGGGGTGACTCTTTATATCCGGAATTGATATTTGAGGTATGTAAGAAACATATAAAAAACAACCGCCACGCTGAGGCATGGCGGTTTTGCTATAGGACTATGGGTTAGGGTAGTTATTCCTCTGTTTCCATCTGGACATCGCCATGTACGGCAATGTTCAGTTGCATACCGTTCCACATTTCATCCCAGGGGATGGAATAGGTGTATGTGGTGGCAGCAGGGTCATGGTAATCCTTGTAGGGGAAATTACCAAAGGCAGGGCTTTCCCTGTATTCGGAAAGCTTTACTTTTACATGGCTGGCTGTCATTTCCCAGTCACCCATCATGTCTATCTGGACCTTTAGGAAGTCGCCTTCCTTCCAAATATCCACTTCACCGCACTTCATGCTCTGACCTGCATAGAAATAGAAGGTCTGGGGAGTAAGCGCAGGATAGAGTTTAACATAGGAGAACCAGGGATGGAATTTGCCGGTCGCCATTTTCCAGCGATAGGTGAAGTCGGTGGGACTGTCATACATTCTGACCATGGCTGTTTCGTAGTAATCTCCACCGCCACCGCCGTTTCCATTAACGACATACCACATATAATACCACCAACGGCTTCCCCAGCCCTCTTGGTCTCCGCCCCAGCCGGTTTCCTGCTGGTATCCGCCACCCATGTAATCGTCATTCACTACAGAGCAGTGAGCAGCGATGCAGATGGTGTCACCGGTCACGAAAGTGTAACCAGTACGGGGAATCTGGTAGGTATGTTCATTGACTGTGGGATTGTGCGTTGTGCTGTAGGCAAACGACCCTGGAACAGGATTATTGCCGTTGTTTGGAACGTTATAGGGTGAATCCGTAATGTGGACATGTGTCTCTTCCAGCATCCAGCCGCCGGTTGTCTCGTACTTGACATAGAAATAATCAACATCGTTCCAGACAGACATCTGTCCGGCAAGTATGTTCTGACCCGCCCAAATAGGATATGTGGTCAGCGCTTTGGAATCGTTGATTACTACAGTTGACTGGTCCGGAGTTTTGGGACCGAGGATGTCCTTGTTCTGGCAGCCGATCAGAACGACTGATAAGACAAGGACGACAAGGATAAGTTTAACTAATGATTTCATTTTTCCCCCTAAAGAAAAATATGTACTAGTAATATAGGTCAGATTGCCCTCATAGGCAAGAGAAAATTGTGCCGGTGGTTCACAAGGGCACAAAATGCCTGATTTTGAAGTTCTTATGGATGGGATTGTTACCGCAGACCTATCCTTAACAGGACAAACCTGAGGGATTGATAACGAAATTAACAAATCAAACAAGTTCATAGTTAGTATTATAAACTCTCCTTATACTACTCTTAGCATTTTCCAAATCATTAGCAGTTAATAAAACTGCCATAGAAACCAGTATGATGACTTTTACACACTATTCTAAATTCTGTCAAGCAATATCTGTCTTGCAAAAAAACGGGATGCATCTAAACATCCCGTTTCTATCGATATTCCTTTACTTTGTAAGAACTACTTTCCTGGAAATGATCCTCCCATCTGAAGCCATCCGGATGAAGTAAATCCCTGATGCGCATTCAATTCCATTATTGTCTTTTCCGTCCCAGACAGTTTTATAGGAACCTGCGTTCTTATATACGGAAACCAGGTTCCGAATTGTTTGACCCTTGATATTGTTGATAGAGAGGTCCACAAAGCCATCTGTTTTCATGGCGTAACCAATGTACAGTTCAGGATGGAATGGATTGGGAAAAGCATTGGTGATTGTGGTAATCACAGGTAAATCAGGCACGGGTGGTGTGTAGGGAGCATCATTGGGTACCGTTACGGAAACAGGGCCAAAGAACTCCACATAGCCGTTTAATTCTATAGATTGCAGCCAATACCAGTAAACTGAACCCGGAGCTACATCATCGTCGCTGAAGCTGTAGATATGGGTCTGGGTAGTATTTGTGGCGTCGACTAACTGGTTAATCCTGCCGGCGTTTTCCAATAGGGAGGATTCTCCCTTATATACGTAAAAACCTGACAGGTTGGATTCCGACTCGGTTGTCCAGTTCAGGTTCACGGCGGTCAGGGAATTGTTCATCAAGGCTGTGAAGGAAGACAGGACCACCGGAAGGGTATTATCCTCGTCATTGCTGGCAAACAGGAATTCTCCGAAGGAGGTAACCGTAACAGTCATATAGGGTGCATTATAAACAGCATTACAGATTGTGAATGGTGCGGTCCCGTGGATATCCCTCTGGTAAACCAGCAGAGTTGAGGGATCTACGATACCGGGAAGTCCTGTAATGTCAAAGCTCAAAGTAATAGGATAGGTCTCTGTTGCATAGTATGAGACATCGCCTGGATCCACAAACCACCCGTAGAAACTGTAATAGAGCGGAGCTGTGCCGTTAAAGGACAAATCAAGAGTTGGAGTGGAAAATGAATAGGCTGTCATAACACCACCACCATCTGCATTGACATAGATTTGGTCCAGATATACACCTGTGCCGGGAAAATTGATATCCTGGACATAGCCGCCTCCGGGACCTGCCGGAGGTGTAAGGGTTTGGGAGCTTATCCCTGTAGGAGTTTCGTAACTGAGCATCACGATAAATGAGGTCCCCTGAGTCTCAAACGTTGTCGCATAAGGAGCTTCAAACTGCACAGACATTTCCGGATAAGCATATTCTATGCCGGTTGATGCTTTATAAACCCTGAAATAGATAAAATTACCCGGGATTGCGCTTGCCGGCACCCCGCCGCCATCCATTGAAACTTCCACCCAGACACCGAAAGGATAGTCTGCAGCAGGCTGGGTTAGCAGGACTGCACCAACGCATGTATTCCTGTCAAAAATACCGATTTCATCACCGGCTGCCAGCGGAACACCAAAAACCTTGGCATCGTAAACACAGATGTTCATGGCAAGATAAGGGTTTTGCCCCCACCAGGCTGGCGTGAAATAGTTGGCAAAGAGACTGCCGACAGCAATCAGCAGAATGGCAATTGACAGTAAAAGCTTTTTCATAACGACCTCTTACTCATTTTATATCTATATTTCTATTTTTAGCATTTCATTTTCACGGATAAGTTATCTGAGAGTGAGCATTTACATTGATATAATAACCTTCACCGGTTACAAAATTGCCAATGTTATTGACCCAAACTCCGAATGAGTTTTTCATGATGGCAGCGCCTGATTCATTTTGAGCTTTAACCAGCACATTGGAGTCCATCAGCGGCTGCAGGAAATTCAAAGCATTTTGCGGTGTCAAATAGGGATAGCTGATAATATTCCAACCCGGTTGCAGGTCAATGACCAGCGGTAGAGTGACAAACTCGCCATAAACATATAGAATGCAATCTGCGCTTACTTTTACGTAATAGCCCTCATCAATCTCAAAGTCGCCAATATTGTTAACCCAATCGCCAAAGGTGTTCTGCACCAGTGCATTCCCTGTTTCATCCTGAACTTTCAGCAGGTAACCCTCATTTATCAGTTCAGCGAAAACAGCCAACATATCAGCGTCTCCTGGCATTACTGGGGAAGAAAGCAGATTCCAGCCAAGAGACAGCGGAATTTCGTAAACCTGGGATAATATAACTATATTACAGCCATCTATGACATCAACGGCAATACCCTGGTTCAACACATCGCGCAGGACAATCCCTGAGATGGTTAATTCTGTGCCGGCCGGACCGGTGGACAATAGTTTGGTACTCAGAGTTATACTAAACAAAGTACCATCGCCAACAGAGCCAGGAGTAACGCCGAGGATGGCGCAATCCACCATATAGGTGCCATCAGAGCCAATTGCATAGAACTGGGTCTCACCGTTTGCACTGAGGAAATCACCCTCACTGAAGGACTGAAGATTCTCTATTTCCAGATAATCAGGGTCAAATGAAACGAACATCTCAAAACCACGCAGGTGGTTTTCCATGCCTTCAACATTCACTGCAACAGTCACTTCTTCGTTATAACCGAGATAGTGCTGCGGTTGGTCAATGTAAATCCTTACTACGGCAAATGAAATGCCAGCCGCAATGAGTAAGAGCAAAGTAAACAGCATTCGTTTAAAATTTGGCATAGTACTCAATAATATCAAGGTTGCCTCCTTTCGGAATTCCAATGGGATGTTACACGGTAAAACCTGTGCTCATCGGGTTGGTTGATAATCCAGTTTGGTTGCAATAAGCCGGAAGCTGCCAACTGCCAGTTAACTGAACCGGGTGTTTCGGATGAATAAACATTATATTTATAACCGGGCAACGCATCCCAGGTCAATGACAGAGTTCCGTTGTTATTTAAGATTTGCAGGTTCAGTGGTTTTGGAGCCAGAAAACCAAAATCATTATTGGTAATGATGACTGGATCCAGCAGGGTGGTATTGTCATCCTCATACTGCTGTCTCAGCATAAAAGGCGAAAGCAATGAAAGTCCTGCAGGATATCCATAGCTCTGGATCCTTAGTTTCACCTGAAACAGAGGTTTCTGGCTGATTGTCAGATTATTCCCCTGTCCATCTGAAGAAGTATATTCAAAGGTAATTGCCAGACAATCACTATTTCTGTCATTCAGGAAAAGGTCATACAGCGCAACCGGATTCGTTATCAACAACTCGCCTTTCGTAATGGTTACATTGCCGTTTGCATGAACAAACTCCCCAAAACTGAGAGTGTTGTACCCCAGTAAAACCATACCCGTTCCCAGCTCATCTTCACGGGAAGCAGCGGATGCTGCTACATTGAAAACGAGGTATGCTTGATCTTGCTCGGTAACAAAGTAAGGTTCAGTTATGCTGAATGATATTCCGCCTCTTAGATATGACGTTTCCGCCTGTAAAAACGCAGATATGGAAAACACTGCCAGCAGAAGGATGAACTTGAGAAAAACTAGCTTACTCATTGCTGCCTCTCAATGTCTTCAATATGTGCGTCTTGCAAATAAGTTTTATGGAACATCGGAATACCTGCCTAAGTTGACTCGCCAGAACTCGTTAAGGTCGTTAGGAAATACATTGCCGTCCATATCAAAATCGGCAGTAAGGTATCCTGTCTTGCCGGCATCCTGGCGCCACACATTACGGTCAACGTTGTTAATCACGCCATTCTGGTCAGCATCTCCGGCAGCCATTCCATAAATTCCGGTTTCGAGTGCCACACTGCCATTTCCGCCATACATTCCACCCGGAAGCGTGAAATTATAAAAAGCCGGAGAACCGCTTCCAGCCAGCGATACCACAAAGCTGCTGACAGCAGATAGGTGATTCCTGTGCCGTAAAACAACGTAATAACTCCCAGCAGATGTATTCATAAACAAAACAAATGGTTTTCCGGGCGAAGTAAGCATACCATTGCTGTGCAGGAAAACCGATTGAGACCTGAAAGCCGGACCATTCTGGGTCTGGCGCAGTTCCACCAGCATCCAGTCCACTACATTTTCAGGAATATCTGTGACTGTTACAGGGTCGGCTGCATATGGAGAGGTAAGTGGTAACAAAGGGTTGATTCCGGTTGACATTACTCCGGATGTGTAAGGTCCCTGAAGAAAGCATTTTGCTGAGAAATATGCCGGGTTTACGCCTATTATGACAGCACCCATGGTACTTTCCACACCGGGTATGATAGCACCTACAGAAGGTTCATAGAGTTCAACGAAAATAAAATCCAAATCAGTATAGCCGTTTACCAAAGCGGTAAAATTCAGGTTCAGAATATTCCCGGGACCAGTAACTTGCAGTCCAGGTCCAAAAATCAGGCATTCTACCCCCAATACTCCGGGAGAGGGTTCGGAAACCTGAAACCAGTTCACCGGTAGACCATTGAACAAGCTTCCCCGTGTGGCAGATGTAAAGTCAATGATTGCCGGGTCATAACCCATATAGATTGTATAGCCACGGATTTGGATAACACTGTTCAGATGCACCTGTACCTGGAATGCCTGCGGACCCGGAACAACCTGTGGGTTGGGCACGGTAATCACGGATACGGCAGTTAATGCCATTGCCAGTGCGAATAACATAGTCAGGACAAGCGCTGTTCTTTTCATTTTTTTAAAGGGGGAGTTCACCCCAAACGGAGTGAACTCCCGTATTAATTTACTTCATTAGAAGAGCTTTCTTGGTTTCGGCAAAGCCGTTTGCTTCCATCCTGTAGAAATACATACCGGATGCCAAAGCATGGTTCTTGTCATCTCTGCCGTTCCAGACTACCTGATGATATCCGGCGTCTTTCTTGGCAGCAACCAATGTCCTTACAACCTGTCCGCGGGAGTTAAAGACTGTGACTTTCACATATCCGGCTTCCTTCATACCGAAAGAAATGGTTGTATTCGGATTAAAGGGGTTAGGATAGTTATTGCCCAGTACATAGTTCTGCGGAACAGGAACGATGATGTCTTCAATCTCAGTGGGCGCGCTGGGATTGTTCAGGATACCGATATCACTGTTGTCAATGTTCCTGGCAATCATACGCTGCATGGCAAATCCGGTCTCAGAGCCGATAACAGAAAAATATGCCGTGGCTATGATACCATTTTCGCTGACGAAGTTTTCTCCGCCCAATTCACAGACAGAGACTTCCAGGATGTTGCTTTCATTGGTATATAACAGCAAACTGGATTCTGACCAGATTGAGCCGGACTGCACTGATTGCAGGACAAGTCCAGAACCGTACAGAACGGGAATGTTCAAGCCCTTGAGCTGACCATTATTGTTGCTAAGGACAAAATCAACCCTAACCAGGTCGCCTTCGTTGGACGTCTGCAGTCCGATACCGATGGGCATCGGTTTTGTGCCTGTTACGCTGTTGCGACCGTAATAGAGGTAGTTTGTGTTCTTCCAGTTCATAGCAAACATCATCAGGTCTTCGATATTAATGACATCATCCGGAGTGGGTCTGCCTGTGCGGTAGTATCCTACAGAAGGACCGACGTCAATGATCGGGTTCCAGGCAGGATTGGCAGCATTGAAGCCCCAGACAGCAGAGAGCGCTGCAATATCAGCACCCGTTACAACGCTGGAACTCATCGGGTCAGTAGCAGTGACCACATCACCGGGCCAGTAGGAAAGAGATTCCCTGTAGAATGGATTGGCGGGCGCAGTGCTGTAATTACCGGAAGCATCCTGGGCAAATACTGTGAAATAGAAGTAACTTCTCTCCCCGGCATCCCAGGTGTATTCTTCCACAAACGGTCCGTAGTAAATCCTGTGCCAGCCATTCTGGTCAGCGCTGATATACGGATTGGGGGGTGCAGGGATGGTGGGAGTAAATCCGAACGGATTATACTCCGGATAAGCTCCTCCACTCAAGTTATAATTCCAGACCCAGGCGGAAGCATAGCTGCCGGCGGGTACGGTTGGTTCTCCCCACGCCATCTTGAGGTCAACCGATTCATCCTCATCCGGGGTAATCCTGGCATAAATCCAGACAATCGGGTTGGGGGGAGTAATATCAATTACGAAATCCCAGTCATAAATCATGAAGTTGCCGGCATCGTCCACTACCAGATAGTATACTGTATAGGTGCCGTCTGCCAGACTATTCACATATTCAGGAAGCTGCCAATTGATGGTGTTGGTGGCTCCGTCAAAGTTGAGGAAGATTTCAAGTGAGAACTGAATAATTGACGTCGGCGCGGTATCACCTGCCGGCAGAATCATATACATCGCATCATCAAGGTTATAATTATCACTGAAAGTCAGGTTCATAACTGGCCTGTCAATGTCACCGGAACCGTCAGGTAAAACGGACAGCGTCATCCCTGAGGGATAGGTGACGGCATTATTGTGCACCATGGTCGGTTCAGTGGCATCAATAATAATGTACTTGCCGAAGGTATCAAAGCAGGGTATCACACTGTAAGGATTCTGCGCATTCCTAAGTTCAACCGCATTAATGGGCAGATTTATCCAGCAGCCGGGAATTGCTACATTATCTCTGTCAACCAAACTGGTCAGCTGAACTGTGAATAGTTCTAAGTTATTACCGGTGATTCCGGCAAATCCACCGGCAAAAGTTCCCGATACAGTGTACAGATAATTCAAGGGGTCTGTATCATCAAACACCACCGGCATAAGGAATCCGGAATATCCGGCATAAGCGCTGCCCAGCATAAAGTCAGCATAGATATTGGGAGCGGAAAAATCCGCCCTGGGAATGGCAATCTGGACAGTGAAACCGCGCAGGTCTTCAATGTGGAGAGCTTTTACTGAATAGGTTTGCATCTCAGCATCCTTGATCAGTTCCTTGGGAGCATCCACATAAAGCAGTTCAACGGCAGAGCTGTAGATAATCTGTCCTGCAATGAAATATCCGCCGGGCCAGTTATTGGCAGCAGCCAGGGCCTCCATATCAAGAGGAGCGCCCATGTTATACACTTGAACATCATTGCTTGCAAAGGTATTGGTACTTATTGTTAAACCAGTGCCGCTAAGAATCAGCGCATAATCATTATTGTTAAATGTATTGCCGGTGATTACGGCGTCTTCTGAAAGATAACTGTATAAACCATAAAGTGCTCCGCTAATCTGGTTACCGTTTATGATGGAACCGACACCGTAATAGTCAAGAATACCGTATTTTGTGTTGCCGGAGATTATGTTGCCCTGCAACTCCAAATCGGTATTGTCAAATGCATAAACAGCAGTTTGGCAATTAGTGGCTGTATTGTTTGTCAGAACGAGTCCATCCGTGTACTGAACCAGATAACCGGAAGCTGTCCACTGTGCTCCTGTCCAATAGATATTGCTTACTGAGCAGTTATCAATTGTACCGGTTGCATCAGAAACCTGGATTCCGTTTTGGGCAGTAACATTAGTAGGACCTGCTCCCGTAACTATTACATAATCTAGATTAACCGCAAGATTCTGAGTCGATGCGTTTCCATTAAGCGCCAGAGCATTTTTCTGGAAGTCATATACATTTACTCTGTTCAAGGCGATGTTATAATTAACTGCAGGAGTATTGTTATAAGCATAAATGCCAACTCCGTGCTGGGCTCCGCTAAAGGGATTGTCCATCACATTAATGACATCCACGTCTTCTATCAGACCACCGGCATTCCAGAAACCGATTCCCTGGAACCGATAGTTGGCATTGCCTTTCCTGTCGCCATCAACTATTACGTTCTTCAGGGCAAAGTTGCTAACTCCGTCAACAAATACCACCGGCTTGTTTACAGCAGCGGTTGTATAGGATAGAGGGAGTACAGCAGGCGACTTTATGATAACCGGATTTCTGTTTATGCCTTGAATTGTTAAATTGTTGGTCGTTATGTGAAGTTGTTCAACATAAGTACCACCATCAATTGCAATCGTCTCACCAGGCAAAGCTGCATTGATTGCATCCTGAATTGTATTGTAGAATGTGTTTTGAGATACGTTCTGGATTGGAGCAAATGAACCCAATATTTCCATATCTTCATCAGCATACCATGGGTCAATGAGCAATTTACTGACTTCCTGACCGGTAAGCATGCCTTCATTGCCTCCTGGATTGATTGAAGTACCACCATAAACAACTGGTATCTGTGCTGCATAACCCGGTTCTCCAGCAAGTGCCGTTGTTATCACAGGCTCAGGCAGTCCGAACCAGTTATACAGGAAATCGTATGATGTTGTGGGATTAGTTCCAACAAACTTACATTCCACCTGGCTATACCAGTTACCGGAAATGTTGTTGTAATTAACAACTGTATTGGTGCTGGGAACAGTAATACCTGAATAATATAGCAGAATTCCCATCGTCCAATTATTGGTAATGTCGTTATGGGTAACCTGAACACCTGAAACGTTGTTAACCAATTGAATGCCTGTTCTGTTATTATCTATGACATTATTGATAATTGTATTGTTTTGGGTGTTGTTCAAGTATACTGCATTGCGGTTGCCATAAATATAGCAATTGGAAATCACTGCTCCCGTAGTGCCCTGATTGATAATGATTCCCTGATTGTTAAGTGCAGCATTCCAATCTGAAACATTGTTACCCGCTCTTGTCACAGATAAGTTATCAACAGTAACGTTGCTGGTGGCAATAGTAATTGTGTTGCCTGCACTAACCCCCATAATTCCTTCTACAATAGTACCAACGCCTGAGCCACGCAGAACTATGGATTTGTTGATGTTCACATTCTCAGAAAATGTCCCGATTGATGCTTTTACTTCCATTCCCGCACTGGCAGCAGCAATAGCGTTGTTAATTGATGTGAAGATGGCAGGAGCAGCTATAACGCCACCTGATAACACTGTAACATTTTTCCCGCTGATTGTGCTAGTGTTGTAAAGGTCATTTATCCTGGCAATACCGATTGCTGGATTGGATGTACCTGCTGTGGCAATGTTTGGATAGCTGCCATTGAATACATTCAGATTAAAAGTATATGACCCGGAGCCTCTCATTCTGAGTGCCTCAGCACTTGCCGTAGTGGTTCCGCTGAATGTATTTCCACTGATAACATTTGTACCGACAAATTCCAGTGATGCCATCGTATTGCCCTGCGGAGTCGGCGCAATGGGGTTGCCGCTGTTATCCGTTATGCTCATTCCACCGGAAATACCGGAGATGATGTTGTTAGTGAAGGTGAAGTTCTGTGTATTCGATGTGGTTGGTCCCCCTCCAAAAACGACAAGCTGGCGCGGGACATTCAGTAAAGTAAACTGAGCGACAAAGCCAACGCCTGCCGGATTATCTCCCAGGAAGGTCTTTCCGGTAATCTCGTTTGCATTGATTACAATGTTGTTGTTCACAGCATTGTAACCTCCCATCAGGCCTGCATCACCGCGGGCTTCAATTATATTACCCTCGATTATTATGTTTGTCTGGGAACCCTCGAGATAAATAGCTGCTTTTTCGATTCCGGCAGGACCGTCTATGCCTTTTACGTGGAAGCCCTGGCCAATGCCGCCGATAACCACGCCATTTCTACCGCTGGTTAGCTGAATAGCGCCCAGTTCACCTCCGGCATTGTTACCGTCAATTATTGTAACCGCAGCGCCGTTTACAGATTTCAAAGTAACATTTTTGTTTAGAATTATATTACCGCTATAAATACCATCGTTAACAAGAATAACATCACCATCCATAGTAGATGGTGAACTAATAGCAGCCTGTATTGTGTTAAATCCAATACCTTGTGTTATGTTGTTTATCGGAGCAGGAATCTTAGCACCGCTGAGCAACAAATCCGTTCCCCCACCAGTGCTGATATAATAATATCTTTGCCAAGTAGTATCAGTGTATTCATATACCCATGGATCTGTAAAATACACTATGTTATTCTCTAAAGGTGGGTTGACAATGCTGCTGAATACTCCCGTATTTCCATCATAATTCATTTCTAAGCTTGTTTCAGTAACCAATGTAGTCCACCAGATGTAACCTAGTGGATCAGTGGCATTAAGATTTCTGTAACCAAACAATTCTACTGAGTAACCAATGTCATCTTTATATACTCTTACTTTTTGAAAGTCAGGAGAAGATGGATTTGACGCTAATACTTCAATGGAATATCCTAGATTCATTGCATAAGTCGGATATAACCCTGTTTTTGGATAGCTTTGATAGACAGCATTAGTGTAATCTTCAATGTTTCCCGACCACGGTCTGAGTATATCTACAAATGAACCACTTAAGTCAGGATCGGGATAAACCGTCCCATTTAATGCACTAACTCTGTAACTAATAGAATTAGATAGAATATTTTTCTGATCAAATGTATAAGCTTTCAAGCTAATAGTCGCACCGTTGGGATCGTAACTCTCAAATTGTCCCCAGACACCATTGATATATGTCATGCATGACGTATCATTGCTGGTTGGACTATAATCAACATCTACTTCCCACATCAAATCACTGGCATAGTTAGCTGGAATTGTATAGTTGATAATTGCCGTCCCACTTGTGATAACTCCAGTGCCATAAGTTCCACTTACCCAAGCATTAGATGTGTTTTTATAAAATCCCCACATCTGTGCTGATGCTCCATCAATCGAATATGGCGATAAAACAGTCAACGAACCAGTTTGGCCCGGTGAAAACCTAAATTGTGTCCCATTACCTTGATAATAAGGTAAGTCGTTAACTGGTGTATTAATGGTGATTCTCGCGCCATTTAGGAGTACACAAACCGAGATAAATAGTAAAATGCCCATAAATCTGGAAATAGTTTTTTTACTCATTTTTCCCCCTTTAGAAAAGAATGAAATTGTTTTTGGAATAAGTTAAAAGGTTAATTCACGAACTGGATTTGTTTTCGACATTCTTCCAAATGAGTACAAGATTGGACGCACTTGTCCCGCCTGGGGATAATGCTTGATTTAATTGCGAAGTTGTTCCTAAGTTAAAAAGAAAAAACAAGTTAAACATGTTAATCCGATCCTCTTCTCCTTGTATGTAGTGTAAAAATTTTTTGGTTTAGAAGTAGCTTGACTATTTTCACTATTTCTGTCAATCAAGCAACCTATCGTGACTCATTGCAAAGAAAACAATCCCGTGATGTTGTGTCAAGTTTTTTTTAATATGGAATCTCTATCCATAAAAAAAACCGCTGTCCCCGATTGAGAACAGCGGTTAGGATATACTTACTTAAAATGTCTTAGGGATTGTAAAGTGGCAGTTCAACCAGATTGCCTCCTGCTGGTAGAGCAACCCATAGTCCGAAGGCAGGACCGCTACTATTAACAGCAGGATTCAGAAAACCTGAGGCAACCACTGTGAGGGCAGCGCCGTCCAAACCTAAAGTGGCAAGCGGAGCCTGGTATGCTGCTACGGTAACAGTGCCTGTTTCGTCACGTATTTCCAGCACATAATCCAGAGTACCGAGTTGCAGATAACCGGCAAAATCTTTATACATCAGATTATTAACGATTTGACCCGCACCTACTCCGGTCTCATAAACATCCACCGTGGGAGCATCCGTAGAACCGTGAAAGACCAGTACATCCGTGTTAGCGGAATTAGTTGCCTGCTCGCGGCCCATGGCATAAACTTCTATGTCAAATGCAGGCATCGGGCTATAGCCTGATGCGCTTACTATGCCATTGGCTATCAATATATAGGTCTCGTCTGCTTCCAGTGTATAGGTCTGTGACCAGATAGGATTCGCTGAACTGGTGCTGGCGGGTCCTTGTATGGCGATGGTAAATTCCACTCCGGCAGGAGCATCTATGAATGGAGAAGCGGTTCTGAAGGCAAAGTTATCGAGAAGCAATGTGTTGTTTAACCAAACATCAACCACTGCAGCGGCTGCGTCGGCTGAGTTGTGAATTACCTGTACCCGCGCTGTGTTTACTTCAGGTTCAGTGGATTTTTTATCGCAACCCACCGCGACCAAAGACAGAGCAATTATGATAAGTGTAATAATGTATATCGGTTTCATTATTTCCTCCTAAAGGATTTTGTTTATCACGTGGCCATTATCTTTTTTTTATTAACCACGCTTCACATAATAAATGAATTGTCTGCTTTGGCAAATATTATTTTCTATTGAGTTGAGCTTTAAGAACAAAACCTTTGCCCGGATTGCTTTTCTCTCTTGTTCATGGAATGTTATGGTTAGTGATATCAAACAAAACCCCTGCCATGTGGAGCAGGGGTCTCTTTGTTAAGATGCTTTTTTGCTTCAGTTTTTGATTATTGCCAATACCTGTCCCTTGCTTACATTGTCTCCCGCGTTCAGGGGAGTGGCGGCAATCACACCCTTGACCGGGCTGGGGATATTGTTATACATCTTCATGGCTTCCAGGACGAGGATAGTATCGCCCACTTCGACAGAGTCGCCCACTTTTTTCTCATACTTCACCAGCATTCCGGGCATGGGAGCTGTGATGGGGTGCCCGCCTTCCACTGCAGGAACCGGACTTGGTGCCGGAGCAGGCGTTGCCTTGGCAGGAGCGGGAGCGGGTGTTACTTGTGCCGGTTTGGGCTGGAAAGCCGGAGCAGGTGCTGCAGGTCTGCTGCTTACCACTCTGGGTGCTCCGCCTTTTTCGCTTACTTCCACCAGGAAATACTCGCCATCCACATATACGTCAAATTGCCTGATTCCATCGGGTTTGGGGGGATTGTCCTTATTGGGTTTCACTATTATCTCTCCTGCTTTCGCTTTTTTGATTAATTCCTGTTCTGCAAGCACCTGTTCCATGGTGGTGGGTTTTGCTTCATCCGGAACTGGTATGATGCCGTATTTCCATTTCAGGAAACGCATAGCCGTAAGGTCATACAAGGCAACTGTAAGTTCATCGTCAAGGTCTTTCGCCAAGTCTTTGCACATCTCCTTCACCTTATCCATCGCCGGTTCAATCACGTCGCCGGGACGGACTGTGATGGGCGTCTCGCCTCTGGGATAGCCCTTCAATGCCTTCTTTTGCACTTCCGGGTCGATGGGCAGGGTGGTCTTGCCATACAAACCGTAGCAGAGGTCTTTGACCTGTTCGGTAATCCTGGCATATTCCCCGTCGGTTTTATCAAACAGGGCATTGTTGACTGCCTGGATGCCCACAATCTGGCTGGTAGGCGTCACCAGCGGAATCTGCCCTAGTTCCTTGCGGACCTTGGGTATTTCCTTAAACACGTCATCCAGCTTGTCCAGGGCATCCATATCGCGGAGTTGGTTCACCAGGTTGGAAAGCATCCCTCCCGGCGTCTGGTGCAGGATAACGTCTGTATCAATGATGGAGAACTTTGTATTATCGGCAAACTGCAGATACTTTGGTATGACCTTCTCCAGGTCTTTGCCGATTTTGTTGAGCAGCTTTATGTCAAAGCCGGTGTCGCGGTTGGTGCCCAGCAGGGTTATGACCAGCGGTTCCACCGCCGCGTGGGAAGTTCTGTAAGCATAGGGAGCCATGCAGGTATCCACGATGTCCACTCCCGCCTCAATCGCCTTGAGCAGAGCCAGGTCTCCCATTCCGGAAGTGAAGTGCGTATGCAGATGGATGGGGACTTTCACGTTTTCCTTGAGAGCGCGCACCAGGTTGTATGCGTCATAAGGAGCCACCAGCCCGGCCATGTCCTTGATGCAGATGGTGTCTGCTCCCATTCCTTCCAGTTGTTTGGCTTTATTTACATAGTATTCGATGTTATAGGTCTCGCCGCCCATGCGCTGTTCCGTCAGGGAATAGCAGATGGTGCCCTGGAAGTGCTTTTTGTTCTTTTTAATGATTTTAACCGCTGTCTCAAAGTTGCGGAAGTCATTCAGCGCGTCAAACACCCGGAAGATATCGATGCCGTTATCGGATGCCCTCTGCACAAATGCCACCACCACATCGTCCGCGTAATTGCGGTAGCCCACCAGGTTCTGTCCCCGCAGCAGCATTGAGAAAGGCGTTTTCTTGATATGCTTTTTCAGGGTGCGGATGCGTTCCCAGGGGTCTTCATTCAGGTATCTCTGCATGGTGTCAAAGGTAGCCCCACCCCACATTTCCATGGAATAGAAGCCAACCTTGTCCATGTCCTCCGCTACTACGACCATGTCCTCTGTCCTGCCGCGGGTGGCAAACAAACTCTGGTGCCCGTCGCGGAAGGTCAGGTCCTGTATCTTGATGGGATTTGCCGCTTTGGGACGGTCCGGCTCATACCGCATCTCGGTCATTTCCAGAACGCAATGTTTATCCATGCGTTTTCTCCTTGAAGTATCTATTTATTTCTTTTGATAAACCGGCGGGAATACATATCCCTGTAGTTCATGGTCTGCTGTCTGCCGTAAATCGTCCACTCGGTCGGCTGATGGGGCGGCATCTTATCCTCATAAGGATTGGGTTGCTCACTGCTCAGCATTGAGACCACCGCCGAAATGGCTGCCATTTTCTTTTTATCTTCCATATTATAATCCTTTTCTTTTCACCACAAAGCCACAAAGAGCACAAAGCCACACAAAGGACAAAGATACATTCTCATCTCCGTGCCTCTGTGTCTTCGTGTCTCTTCAGTCATGCTTTTATGTGTCATTCGTGGTTCATTATTACATCGGGATGTTGCCGTGCTTTTTGGGAGGCAGGGCTTCACTCTTGGTGCAGAGGATTTCCAGAGCGTCTATCAGCCGGGCGCGGGTGTCGCTGGGTTTGATAACCGCATCCACATAACCGCGGGAAGCTGCCTGGTAAGGATTATTGAATTCATCCTCATAAATTTTTATCATTTCGGCGCGCTTGGCTACCTTGTCCTCGGCATCGGCGATTTCCTTGCGGAAGATGATGTTGGCAGCGCCCTGGGCGCCCATCACGGCGATTTCCGCCATCGGCCAGGCAAAGACCATATCCGCGCCCAGATGACGGCTGCTCATAGCGATATAGCTGCCGCCGTAATCCTTGCGGGTAACCACCGTAAGCTTGGGAACCGTGGCTTCACTGTAGCACCACAAAAGCTTGGCGCCGTGACGGATGATGCCGTTCCATTCCTGATGCGTGCCGGGCAGGTAGCCGGGAACGTCCACCAGGGTCAGCAGGGGTATATTAAAGGCGTCGCAGGTGCGGATAAACCGGGTGGCTTTATCCGAAGCGTCTATATCGAGACAGCCTGCCAAAATCTGCGGCTGGTCTGCCACAATGCCCACCACGCGTCCGTTCAGGCGGGCAAAACCCACTATGATATTCTGGGCGTAATAATGGTGCGGTTCAAAGAAAATACCGTCATCCACGATGGAATGTATCACGTCACGCATGTCATAGCTAAACTTGGGGTCATCCGGGATAATCGTATCCAGTTCCGGGCATTGCCTGTGAGGCGGGTCATTGGTCGGCAGCAGGGGCGGCTCTTCCATATTATTGGAAGGCAGGTAGGAAAGCAATATCTTGATTTGGTCGATGGCGTCGGCATCGCTTTCACAGGCAAAGTGCGCGTTTCCGCTCTTGGTATTGTGAGCCATTGCACCGCCCAGTTCTTCCTGGGTGGTTTCTTCACCTGTGACTGCCTTGATTACTTCCGGTCCCGTGATAAACATAAAACTGGTGTTCTTGACCATGAAAACAAAGTCCGCCATGGCAGGCGAATAGACAGCTCCGCCGGCGCAGGGTCCCATGATGGAGGCAATCTGCGGTATGACTCCGCTGGAGCGTGAATTGCGGAAAAAGATGTCGCCATAACCCTTCAGGGCGTCCACCCCTTCCTGGATGCGGGCTCCGCCGGAATCGTTAATGCCCACCAGCGGAACTCCGGATTTGAGAGCCATGTCCATCACTTTGCAGATTTTGGCAGCGTGCATTTCACCCAGGGAACCGCCCCGGGCTGTGAAATCCTGCGCAAAGGCAAAAACCGGGCGTCCATTCACCAGACCATGCCCTGTCACCACGCCGTCGGAGGGAATATCAATCTTTTCCATGCCAAAGTTGTCACAGCGGTGATGCACAAACATATCTATCTCGCGGAAGGTGCCTGCGTCAAACAACAGGTCAATCCTCTCCCTTGCCGTGAGTTTGCCGCCGTCATGCTGTTTCTGGACGGCTTTCTCACCGCCCATTTGCCTGACGGCTGCCTCTTTTTCCAGCAGCTTCTCAATCGAAAGTTTCGTATTGGACATAGTGTCTCCTTATCTCTAAGCTGTATGTATTAAACTATTTTACTCCATTTTTACAATGAGTTTCTTTATTTATAAATGAATGGCATTCGTCAAGGGAAAAAGCATAGGTATTATGAAGAAGGATTCTGATATTTTTGTGACTCCCGAATCTCATACAAAAAATCATCCAATTTGTTACACATATTTGGAAGATATTTTCTCCACATTTTATAAGTAAAAGAACCATCCAATCGAGGTGGTTGCAACATTGAGAAATCAGTCAAATGTGCTTGATTAAAATCTGGTTTCGTTTTATAATAATCTATTGTATTGCTTAGATCCATTTTCAAGTCATCCCCCGTCACAAAGGTTTGTTTCTCAGTCAAAAAATGAGGCACTAATTCCTTGTGAAATTTATCATTTGAACAGAATATGTTGCTGAAAGGTAAATATCTCATATATAACAAATCACACAAATCAGTTTTTTTTAGCCCACAAAGATGACTGTTAGCACAGAAAGCATAAGTAACATCCAGTAAAGTGTTAAAATATGCGTATGGTGCAAATTCTCTCAACAATTTCTTTCCAATATTACGCCAATTATTCTTTATTTTGATTTGTATTTCTCTTTGAATTGAAAGACTAAGTATTAAATTCTCTATAAGGAACTCCTGTAATTGGGATATACAGAGAAAGCTATTCATTTCTGTAATAACATCTGATATTGATTGGAATTTAGTACACATGACACCTTTGTCTCTAACCTCTTTCAGTACTTCGGAGATATTGTTGTTTTTAATCATTTTTCTCCATTCTTTTGCTAAATCAATGTCTTGTTCTGTGATATCTCCTTTTGCCCACCTTTGCATTCTAAGATTATCTGGATGCTCATCTATAAGAACTCCATACCCACCATTATCAACTGGGAAGATTTTAGATGATTTGAGAACTGGCTTATAGACATTCATATAATCATCTCCCAGTAAAGAGCTAATTATCAAGCTAATATGGTCAACGTTTATTCTTGGATGTATGTAACTAAATTTTGAAGCAATTTTTACCACTTCCTTAGTATTTAAATCTTCAGATTTGTTATCTTTGAACAAATCTGAGATAATTTCTAGTGGCATAATATCTGGCATATTAATCAGATATAGTTTGTCAAGCATCCTTAACTCTTCAAACGAAAGCATGTGAAGAACATTTTTATCAATTATGATAACTGGCCCCATGTAAATATCTCCCTAAATTCAGTATATAATACTTATATATTTTGGGTTAAATTCTCTCATTAGAAAAGATTATATGACATTTATATCTGACTAACCAATAGCTGGTAATTAACAACCTCTGGGAGCAGGCCTGCTTCCACGGCTGATTTGACGCTTTTGCAGAGAAGGACGCTATAATAATTGGTGTTTCAAATCAAGCTATATTGCTTTTACTCGCCTGCATTCCGTACAACTCTGAAGCCCATCCCCCAATAGCCGTACATGATGTGTTCATATGAACGGTTGGTACATCTATGATATGTATAGATGCCGTCCCATGCACCACCCCTGCGGTCTTTGTACATGGCGATATCAGGACCATGCGGGTTGGTCTGTGGCGCTGATGTATAATTCTCAAACCAGTCCCAGAGCCATTCCCAGACGTTTCCTGTCATGTCATAGATGCCCAGTGAATTGGGAGCTTTGGTCATGACTTCATGTGTTTGAGTTGTATTCCCCTGATACCAGCCAACTTCGTTCAAATTGTTGCTGCCGGAGTAAGTGTAATTATCATGATTGGCTCCACCCCGTATCGCATATTCAAACTCAGCTTCTGTGGGCAATCTGTATCCGTTTGCTGACCAATCGCAGATAATATTGTTATGGTAATAGGTGTTCCAGTTATGAGGCCAGTGCTTGGTGTTGGTTCCATATCCTGCATAAGTGTAAACAGGCTGGTAATGATTCCTTCTACTCAGAAGATTGCAGTATTCTATGGCATTATACCAATTTACCCGTTCCACGGGAAACAGCATATCTTGGGGAAAGCAGGACGGATTGTAATCCATGATACTGATATATTCCCCTTGTGTAACCTCGTGAGGGCATATGTAGAAAGACGAAAGTGTCACCTGATGTACCGGGAATTCATCCGGTTCGGAATAGCTGGACCCGGAAGGAGTGCCCATCTGAAAAGTTCCACCCTGTACTAGTATAAAATTATCCACTTGATGGGGATTCTTCCTGAAATCCGGAATTGTAACAGAACCACTGTTGTTACTGTTTTGTGACTGAACCTGTTTTGCATCCAAACCACAACAAATGCTGACTAATAACAGCACTATAACTAAAGTAAGGCATAGCTTTTTCATTCTACTTCCTCCGTAACTCTAATCACTTTTATTGAATATTCAGGAGAACTTTTATGTCAAGAAGTATTTTTTCTAAATATTGTTGTCCAACGATTGGTAGTTCAGCACTTCGGGGAGCAGGCCCGCTTCCACGGCGGATTTGACGCTTTTGCAGGGGAGGTCGCCGTCATAAATCTGCTGGCGGGTCAGGGTTTTCAAATCCGCCAATCCTGCTTTCTGCATATCCCACAGCATCTTGACATAGAGGTTATACCAGCCCGAAACGCTCTTTTTGGCATCTGGCAGGTCTTTGTAAAGCGAGGTATAGACCTTGAAGTCATTTTTGTATGCCTGGGACGGCTTGATTGCCCGCAGGCTGGCGCTGATTTGACGGTAGTCGTTGTGCTGGGGCGCTTCCACGAATACAGCCGGTTTGGTGCGGCCTACCATCCCGTCCACATTGGGCAGCGTGTATTAGACCATGCCGTCCACATTGCCGGAAAATCCCTTTAACCCATACTTTGTCTTAGCTTTCATACCTTTCTCCTTTTCTTGTCGTTCCTCGCTTGACGGGGAACCAAGCTGTCCCCGCTTTCGCAGGGACGACTCTATTTTACTTACCAGAACTGCTGTCGTTCCTCGCTTGACGGGGAACCAAGCTGTCCCCGCTTTCGCAGGGACGACATTATATTTTATTCAATCCCCTGCCCTCACCCCCATATACCACAATACTTTCACAGTATATCTGCTGGATAGTTGCAGGATAGTTGCAGAATATTTGGATACAGATAATATACTGTGGATAACCTGTCAAGCTATAACGGATATTATGCGCTTAATAGGATAGTTATAACAAATATTAAAGAGAGTTCAAAGGTAGAAAGAGGAATTTAGACAGGATGGCACAGCACTTATCCTATGGAAGAAAAGATTTCTTGACAGGCGTATTTATCTGACCAGTATTGCTATAATATCAAACAAGGGAGAAATGAATGATGTTTAATCTACTGAAAACCGGTTTATGGCTTATGTTAATTGCTCTGCTAATGTCGGGCTGTGCCAATGGACATCTTGCCATAGGTGATTGGATATTTTCCGGGGAAGGAAATTTAAAACATGATACATCCGATATGCCCTTATGCATTATCAGACCGAAATTGACAACAGATACACAATCCCATTATGTAAACGAAGGCTATGACAGCCTTGGTTTATATTGCTCCGTTAGAATATCTTATGACAAAACGCAGGTGGATTCCAGTCGAATAAATTCACTTTCAATACAATCCCTAGATTACAATAAGTCAATAGGTGTGAATCCAAGATTCAGCAGTAAAGAAAAGAAAAAGGACTATGGTTACACAAAAGATAAGAAACCCATTAACTACCTCACAGATAATTATAAATATCAAGGTGTGGAAAACCGGCATTACGATGACATCCCTCTTAGTTCAGACAGGAAGAAACTGGATTTCACAGTTTATGTCAATTACAAGATCTTCGCAAAAGATGGGTCTATCTTTGAAAAAAGGGATTCTATTAACGTGATTGCCAAGAAAGTATATATAGATAATAATACATATCCCAACATGTGGATGAATAAACCCATGATGCCAACCAGGTTCTGACAATCACTTAATTGAAGTCCTGTAATGAAAAAGCAAAGACTGATTTTCTCATTTGCTTCTGTAACATAGGATAGAATTAGTTACTTATTACAGATTAAAGGTATGTTATGGAAATAAGGTTGAAAGTAACTAAATAGCAAGTGCAGTGTTGTCTATCAGGCGGGTTTTACCGATATAGACGGCGAGCAGGACTCGGGTGGTGCGGTTCACTTTCTTCACGGGGGCAAGGGTGTCACGGTTCACAAAAGCGATGTAGTCGATTTTACCGCCGGCTTTGAGGATGACGGTAGTCATGGCAATGGTGAGCAGATTGGGGTCGGTCTCGCCTTTGCTGTAGAGGTCTTTTGCCAGGCGGAGGGCTTGGGAGAGGCAGAGGGCTTTCTTTCTGTCGTGCTTATCCAGGTATTTGTTGCGGGAGCTGAGGGCAAGCCCGTCCTTTTCCCTCACGATGGGGCAACGGACAATCCGGGTGTGCATATTCAGGTCGCGGAGCATGGTTTCCAGCACCACCACCTGCTGGTAATCCTTCTCCCCCATATACATAAAGTCCGGATTTACCAGGTTTACCAGCTTGGCAACCACGGTTGCCACACCCTTGAAATGCCCGGGACGGCTGGCTCCGCAGAGAACATCGGAAATCCCCTGCACCATTATCCAGCTTTGGTAGCCGGCAGGATACATCATCCCGGTGGTGGGGAAGAAAACATAATCCACCTTATAGCGTTCCAGCATTGCCAAATCACGCTCCAGGTCACGCGGATAAGAACTCAAATCCTCCTTCGGACCGAACTGGGCAGGATTGACAAAGATGGAAACGACGGTGACATCGCACTCTGAATTGGATTTTGCCACCAGGGAAAGATGGCCTTCGTGCAGGTAGCCCATAGTGGGGACAAAGCCGACCTTTGTGCCGATATCCCAGAGCCGGCTGAGGTTACGCTGGTCGTTTATATCGGTAATTAGCTTCATTTAGAGGTCAAAACGGGGGTTATTTCTTTTTACAGGGACGGTTTTTGGCATCCACGCAGACGATGACGGGTTTGTGCTTTTTGATTTCCTCGTCGCTCAGCAGACCGTAATTCACGATGATAATCAGGTCGCCGGGCTGGTTGATGCGGGCTGCAGCGCCATTGATGCCGATTTCGCCCGTACCGGCCTTGCCTTCAATCACGTAGGTGGAAAAGCGTTCGCCATTGTTGAGGTTAAAAATCTCCACCCTTTCAAATTCGTGCATTCCGCTCTTATCAAGCAGGTTTTTATCTATGCTGATACTGCCGTTGTAATTCGGGTCGCAGGCGGTGACCGTCGCGCGGTGAATCTTGGACAGCAACATATGTCTAAGCATCTTTCCTCCATGAGGTTATCTGTATTATCATATACATAATATACTAATGATAAAGTCAGATTTGCCCACCCCTGTTTGATGTCAACCAAATTGCTGAGGACGGGTGCGGGGTTATCCGGTGAATCGATGCTGTCGGCTTTATGGCGAGATAGTGTATGCACCTTCTTCAATGAAACTCGGTGCCCAGTTTGAATAATAGGCAATTGCCCTGAAAGTGGTGTCGGAATTTATCAGAATCGGTTCTGTGTACAACTGCGAACCGCCATTGGGGTCTGACCCGTCTGTGGTATAGCGGATTACGGCATTGGGCGTCTCACAGGCGATGGTCACGCTGATGGGTTCATTGTAAGTATCAGGAGCGGGTATGTAATAAGGAGTGGCAGCCTGAAAGGAAAATATGTAGGATGAAGAAACAACGGGGCTTTCCACAAATCCCTGCTTGTAAGCCTTTGCGCGGAAGATGGTGCTGGAATTCACGAAGATGGGTTCCGTGTACAGGTTTGATGTGGGTGTCGGCTGAGTATTATTGGTTGTGTAACGTATTTCCGCACCGGGAGTCTGACAGGTGATGCTGACAAACTGATAACCTGAGTATTGCCCTCCCGGAGGATTGAATACTGGCGCATATACATTGAAATTGTAGTTACCGGAGGTTACATTGCTGTTGTTCCAGCCGGTCCTGACTGCAATTGCCTTGACTGATGTGGTCATTCCAAGCGGAATGGGTGAGATGTAAACTGCTGAAGATACCGTCGGAACACTTCCGTCCAGGGTGTAATGTATCACTGCCTGAGGGGTGGAGCAGGAAATCGTGACTGCCACATTGGCGTCGGAGGTAAATGAGCCGGGAGGTGGACTGAGCACGGGAGACGCGACCCTGAGGAAATAATCGCCTGAAATAACGGGACTGGCGTTCCAGCCGTCCTTGAACGCCCTGGCTTTAATCTGGGTGTTCACCGCTATGTTCAACGGGGCGGAATACAGCTCAGACGTTTCAGTAGGTTCAGTGCCGTCAGTGGTATATCTGATGTCAGCATCAGTTGTGGGAGAGCTGATTCCCAGGCTGAACTCACTATTATAAGTCCCCGGAGTCATACTGAAGGCCGGCTGAGCAACCTGAAAACTGAAGTTTACCGAGACTATGGGACTGGGCGCCCATCCATCAATAATGCCAATGGCTTTGAGGTTCATGTTGCCGTTCACAACTATGGGACCCGAATACAGCGTAGAACTTGCATCCGGAGCGGTTCCATCCGTGGTGTAGTAAATGCCGGCCTCGGGCGGAAGCGCCTGGATTTGCACAGTCTGCTGGGAAGAGTATGTCCCTCCCATCGGAATGATAAATACATTAGCCACCTGATACTGGAAGGAAGCTGTAGCCGTGGGGCTCGGAAGCATTTTGTCCCTATACGCCTTTGCTTTCACAATGGCAGGAGTGGGAAGCTGAAACTGAGCAGAGTATTGCATTGATGATTCCGTAGGCTCAGTACCGTCCAGGGTGTACCTGATAACCGCTCCTGAGGTAGAACAGGTTATCCTCACCAGTTGCACAGAGGAATAGGTGCCGCCGGAAGGACTTATCAAGGGTTTGGCAACCGGAACTGTAGGTCCGGAAGGTTTGTCAGTACATGATACAAAAACCAGCAAAACCGATAAGAATAACAATAGATATTTCATACTCGCTCCCATCAGAGCATAATGCAATTATTATACCGAAAGGGGACAGTTTCTGTCAATCAGAATAGTTTTACCATTCCGATGATGATGAAACCGGCAAGAAACTATAGACTCAGTAAGACCTCGCAATCCTGAAGCCCAGATACATCTGCCCCTGGTAACACGCCATACTGCCCCTGGCATAGACCAGGCAAAGTGTCTGCACATCCATAAAGCTTCCGCCCCGCATCGAACGGTTATGATAACCCGCTGCCAGCTGAGGGCCGGTGGGATTATTGGTGGGGCTCACGCTGTAATAGGTGCTTCCATACCAGTCCCAGACCCATTCCCTGACGTTTCCGGACATATCATACAACCCAAGTCCGTTGGGAAATTTTTGCCCGACGGGATGAGTTTCCAGCGAGCCGTTGGAAGCATACCAGCCAAAGTTGTTCAGGGAATTTCCCCCGGAGTAAAGGAAATCGGGATTCATGGTACCACCGCGGGCGGCATATTCCCATTCCGCCTCAGTCGGCAACCGGTAGCCATTGGCAGACCAGTTGCAGACAACGCCATGCCAGTCATCATAATACTCGTCAGATGAAGAATCAGGGATTGGACCCCAATAATCCGGATTGGTCATGCCGTTAACGCTGTAAGCCGGAGTCAATCCTTCCTCAAGGCTTTTCCTGTTGCAGTAAACCAGGCAGGCAAGCATACTCACGGATTCCACAGGCCGGTGAATGTGCCCTGCAAAAGCCGAGGGATTGTAGCCCATGACGTTCTGCCACTCCTGCTGGGTGATTTCGAAATTGCTGATTAAGAAAGAGTTGAGAGTCACCATGTGAGTAGGGACTGCATCCTGAAAACCGGTACACTGGGTATCCCCCATCACAAATGACCCGGCAGGGACCTGCACCATCTGCATCGGTACATACACGCTGTAACTGCCGATTGCCGTGGGGCTGGGATCCCAGTTGTAGTAATAGGCCTTCGCTTTGATAAGCGTGTTGGAATTCAGCACGAGCGGATTCAGATATATATCGGAACTTGTGTTGGGCTCAGTTCCGTCCAAAGTGTACCTGATGGTGGCTCCGACGGTGGCGCAGGAGATGGAAACAGGCGTCTGCTCGTAATATGTGCCCGGAGGCGGAGAATACACAGGCAGAGCCACTGCATTGACGAATAAGTAAGAAGCCGTGGTTACGGGACTATCAAAATAACCCTGCTTAAAAGCCCTTGCCCTGATGGAAACATTGTTCTGGATATATATGGGGCCCGTGTAGAGGGCAGATGTCTGTGACGGGGTCGTGTTATCCGTTGTGTACCTGATTTGCACCCCGGGAGTCTGGCAGGTTATTGTAACGGTCTGGACTCCCGAATACTGACCGCCGGCAGGATTGAACTCCGGAGCGTATATCTGGAAGTTGTAGCTCCCGGTAGTCACATTGCTGTCAGACCAGCCGGTTTTTACCGCGATTGCCTTCAGTACCGTTGTCTGTGCAACAGAAACAGGCGCAGTGTACAGCGGGGATGAAGAGGTGGGCGTACTGCCGTTGGTGGTATAATGAATGGCGGTTTCCGGCGTGGAGCAGGCAATCGTCACATTTTGGGATGTATAAAATGACCCCGGCACAGGAGAAAACACGGGCGCAGCAGCCCTGAGGGAAAAAGTGCCGGAAGTGACACTGCTGGGGTTCCAGTCAGTTTTGTAAGCCTTGGCTTTTACCAGAGTATTGGAAGTAATATTTATAGGCACTGTATAGAGAGCGGAGGTTTCTGCGGGTTCAGTTCCATCGGTAGTAAAACGAATTCCGGCTCCGGAAGTGGGAGAGCTGATGGACAGGCTTATCGGTGCACTATGGATGCCCGGTTCGGTGCCAAACACCGGCGGCTGAGCCTGGAAAGTGAAGTTTACCGAGACAGTAGCGCATTCCGCCCAGCCTGAGATAAACCCTTTGACCTTCAGATTGGTGTTCTTATCAATAATAATAGGTGCAGTATACAGGGCAGAAGCGTCAGTGGGTTCTGTCCCGTTGGTGGTATAGCGGATTTCCGTACCGGGAGTTACAGCCGAAATCTGCACTGTCTGGGGCGTCATGTAATTCCCACCCATCGGCAGGATAAATATCTCTCCCACCTGGAAATTGTAGGTTACAGATGCCACCTCGCTGGGCAGCCAGTTGTCCCGGAATGCCTTCGCCTTGACCGTGGTGGTGGAAACAATTTGCACAGGAGCGGAATAAAGCGCAGAGCCGGCTCCAGGCTCGGAGCCATCCAGCGTATACCTGATTTGCGCTCCGGCAGTTGCGCAGGTAATCCGCACATCCCTGGCAGAAAAATACAATCCCCCCGAAGGAACAAATGCGGGAGTTGCAACAGTGCTTTGTACGATGGTGGGATTATCGTTTTTGGAACACGATACCAGTATCAGGATAATCAAAGCGATAAAGATAAGCTTTTTCATGCCTCACCCCTACTCATTTTACTTAGATATTTTACATAGAATGTTCAATGTTTACATTAAGTACAATCCGATTTTCCTGTCAATTATTATTTGCATTGCACTTCCTTTTATCTTAATTGACTCGAGGGGACCCCGAGGAGAATATGGGGAGATTCTCCTCGTATTCTCCCCGCATCATGCAGGCAGGAAGAACTGATTATCCTTGACTAATATCGGTTTGTTTGAGCAAATGGCAAAAAACTTTAGGAGCGAATATGTTTCCCGGCGGAAAAAACATGAAAGACCTGATGAAACAGGCGCAGAAGATGCAGCAGGAGATGGTAAGGCAACAGGAAGAGCTGGAAAACCAGACTTTTGAAGCCACATCCGGCGGCGGTATGGTAACGGTGCAGATAACCGGCAAGTTTGAAGTGAAATCCATCAAGATAGACCCGCAGGCAGTTGACCCTGAAGACGTGGAAATGCTGGAAGACCTGATTGTGGCAGCCCTGCAGGAAGCCTTTAAAAAGGCCAGCGAAGCCAGCAGCGATGCTATGGGCAAACTCACCGGCGGACTGAAGATACCCGGAATGTTCTAAGTGACGACCTCTCCTCTGTTAGAGAAACTTATCCAGCATTTTAACCGCTTTCCCGGCATCGGCAGGAAAACGGCGCAAAGACTCGCGTGGTTTGTCATCAGCGGACAAAAGGCAGATGCGCATGACTTTGCAGACTGCATCAGGGAAACAGTGGACAACTTTACCACCTGCGGTCAGTGCCTGATGCTGTCCGAAGGCAACCCCTGCCCGATCTGCTCTGAGCCTTCCAGGGATGACAGCCAGCTCTGCATTGTGGAAACCACTTCAGAAGTTTATCTGGTGGAAAACATGCATGAGTACAAGGGTAAATACTTTGTGCTGGGGCATCTGCTCTCCCCTCTGGAAGGATTTGGCATCAACGATTTGCACCTGGGGGAACTGGTAAGCTTGATTGAAAAAAGAAAGCCGGCAGAAATCATCCTGGCGCTCAAACCATCCGCGGAAGGCGAAGCCACCATCCATTACATTTCCGAGCTTTTACATAACCAAAATATTAACCTGACCCGCCTTTCCACCGGTATCCCCTTTGGCGGAGAATTGGAATACACCAGCACCCTGACGCTGGCAAACGCCTGGAAACGCAGGTATAGGGTCTGAAATGTTCACAGGCATCATAGAAGCAGTAAGAGAGATAAAAGCAGTCAGGCAGGTCTCCGGCAAGACGCATGTCACTCTTGCCCGTCCCCGGGGCTTTACCGATATAAAAAATGGCAGCAGTATCGCCTGCAGCGGCATCTGCCTCACAGTCATTGAGTATGCTGCAGAAAGTTTCACTGTGGAGATAATGAATGAGACCCTGCAGAAAACAACGGCAGGAAAGTGGATGAGCGGCAACCCCGTAAATCTGGAACGAGCATTGCAGGTAGGCAGCCGGCTGGATGGACATTGGGTGCAGGGTCATGTGGACACCATAACCGCCCTGCTGGAAACTAAAACCAGAAACTCCACATTGTACCTGACCTTTGCCTTGCCGTCTCAGGATAAAATGCTGGTAGTCCCCCAAGGTTCCATTGCCATTAACGGAGTAAGCCTGACCATTGCAGAACTTAAACCCGACCGCTTTACCGTGGCGCTGATAGGACACACTGTCACCAATACAAACCTGGCAAAACTGAGTATTGGCAATAAAGTCAACCTGGAATACGATATCCTCGGCAAATACCTGCTGAGAAAAAATGATAATAGCGCCCTTAGCATGGAGTCCCTGAATGAGCAAGGTTTCTAAACATAAAATCGCTTTGTTGTCTGGCCTGTTAATCAGCTTTATGCTGTTGGTTTCCGGTTGCGGAAGCAAGCAAAGCCCCACCGGCGGCAAGGAAGACACCACTAAACTGAAGGTAATGGCATCCCTGCCAGCGGAGTTTTCCGAAATAGATGAGCAAAAGGTGGAGATAACCTTTAACAAATCGGTGGATAAATCAGCTTTTATGAAAGGCATCTACATCTTTCCACCGGTTACCAATAAGAAGATTGACTATGACGGAAACGTCGTTACCATCAAGTTTTTGGAAGCACTGAAAGCTGATACCAATTATTTCCTGACTTTAACCACCCGCATCAGGGATATCAGAGGCAATGCCCTGGATAAAAACCAGACGCTGATCTTCCGGCATGGGCAACTGCAGTCAAACAGGATATCCGGAACAATCGTCTATGAAGATAAGGCTGATAACGAACTGCCGGTGCAGATTAACCTGCTGACGGCTGATTCGCTGTGGGTTATGGCAAGTTCCGTCACAGGCAACAGCTATGCCCTGGAATCGCTGAACCCTCTGGATTATATATTGCGGGCTTATATCGACAAGAACCTGAACGGCAGATATGATGCCGGATTTGAACCCTATACAGAATCCAGCCTGAAAAACCAGCAGATAATATCCTATAACCTTAATATGGCTTATGCCGATACGGTCAAACCTGTGATCAGGATGGTCAGGGCTGCTTCCAACCGGGAATATGAAATCGTTATGAATAAAAGCGTGAAGTCCTTCCGCAACATCAAAGTGGAAGACCTGAGACGCAACGAAACCCTGCGCATCTTTACCATAAACCACGATTTGGACAGGATTACCCTGCTGACCTCTGAGACGGATTCTACCAGCTACAGGTTCACCATTGAAGAGGCTACAGATAACAAAGGCAATATCACAGCGGAAAACTCGGTAACTATCTCAGGCAGCAACAGGGATGACAAAACAGCGCCGGTTGTGGTCTCCACTATCCCACGTAACGGAGCATCAGTCAATAACCTGCAGCCAATCATCGAGATTACTTTTTCGGAAATAATCCCCTCTTCACTGTTCAAAGCTTCCCTGATGGAATCCGAGTCAAAGAAGGAAATCCCTATCCGGGTTATCAAATCCAATCATAAAACCTACCATCTGCAACCGGAACAACCACTCACAAACTATAAATCCTGTGTACTGACCATAGATGCCGAGACCTCGGACCTGAGCGGAAACAAGCTGGCTGAGTCATATAAGCTGACCTTCCTGCCTATCCTGAGGGAATCGGGGCAGAGAGCTCCGACTCCATAAAAAAAAGCCCCCTTAAGTTTCCTTAAGAAGGCCTCAGGTTTTGACTTAGGAGGTTGTAGTAAGTTGAGGTAACTTACTCAGAAAACGGCAATTTCTTAGCCGCCCCACAAAATTGTTGTTTATCTATAAACGCAAGGCATGAGCCAAAATCAGACTTATCTGCAATACATTGTTATACAGCAAGTTAATGAAGCCAATCAGGTTATGACTCCGGAAATATGTTGATAAAAATAAACACACTGTTGATATGTTTCAACAGTGTGTTTTATCTTATTGTAAATAGACAGTTTACAAGAGTTATTGTTTCTTCAGACTATCCAATTGAGGCTTAATATGCTCCTGGTAGCAATCAGGACAAATACTATGGCTAAACATGGTGTCAGTATGCTCAGAGATGTAAACTTCAACAGCAGACCAAGAGCTGTCCTCAGCCCTTATCTTTTTGCAATATGAGCAGATAGGCAAAAGCTTTTCCAGCGTTTTGATGGTTTTGAGAGCCGTCTCCAGGTCTTTTCTCTGCTTCTCCAGGAACAGGGCAGACTTGACCCGCATAATCAGTTCGGTAGAGTTAAAGGGCTTGCTGATATAGTCCATAGCTCCCAGCTCAAAGCTCTTGCGCAATGGCTCCATATCTTCTTCCAGTGGTGCTGCGGTAATCATTATCACGGGTATGTGCTTATGCTTTCTGGACCCCTTAACTTCCTTCAGGGTATCGTAACCGCTGATACCAGGCATCATGATATCGAGAAGAATCAGGTCAGGAATTTCCATGTTGATTTCTTTCAACAAATCTGAACCAGAATAAATCAATTCAATTCGCTCAAACTGGTTCTGAAGCAGGATAGATTTTAGAAGCTTGAGATTAATCGGGTCATCATCGACCGCATAAATAAGCATCTTCTTGATTTCTTTATCCATATCCATTTACTTGGTTCCTTTTTTCTTAAGCTCATCCGCGTAAGCAAACATCTGGTCCAGGGTATCAAACTTGTTGAAAAGCTCAACTGCTTTTTGAAACTGGGCGTCCAGGCCAAGAGTTATTTGATAAGCTTTCTTTTCCCCATATTGTTTCCCGATGATTTCGCTGGTCAGTGAATTGCGGATATAGGCGGAAGTGCTGTCCAGGTCTGCCTGGGTGTATTTGATGTCCTGCTTTTTGATATAATCAAGAAAGTCATCGTAAACAGCGTCACTAACCCTAAAATCAGGTCTGACGCTATGGTCATTCTTAACCATGTAATCTACGGCATAATTGAAGAATGTGTTCTTTCTTCTGAGTTCAACCCCCAGATTGGTCAGGAAATCCGGAGCATATTCAATATCAGGAGTAACTCCACCCCCGCCGAATACTTCCCTGCCTTTAACAGTATAATATATCTTATCCTTCGCCTTTTTATCAACTGCTGCACGATCGGCCTCTGACACTTCCTTGCCTTGAAGCAGCCGGTCGTTTATTTCCTTGTGTATGCATCTGCCGGATTTGATGTAATAATAGGAAGTGGTGATTTTGATGCCGTTTCCGTTGGAAAGGGGGAAGAGCTGCTGAACAGAACCCTTGCCGAAGGTCGGTTTGCCTATGATGAGTCCTGCATCCCAGTCCTGAAGAGAGCCGGCAAAGATTTCTGAAGCGCTGGCAGAAGCTTCGTTGACCAGGACCACAATCGGATAATCCTTAGGTTTTCTATTCAGCCGGGTGAAATACTGCCGGTTGGAATTCTGGATTCTGCCCTTGGTTTCCACCACGAGCTTATTGGGTCCGATGAATTCGTTAACTGTATCAATCGATTGGTCCAGCAGTCCTCCGGGATTGAACCTGAGGTCAATAATCAATCCCCTTATCTTTTGAACCTCCAGACTGTCCAGGGCTGCTTTCAGCTCTCTATCCGTGTTTTCGCTGAACTGGCTGATTCTGATATATCCTACACCGTTATCAAGCTTGAACGAATAGGGCACACTTTTAATCTTGATAATTTCACGAACAATATTAAAGTCCATAAGGTCGGCAATACCCGGCCGGGAAATTGTCAGAGTAACTTTTGTGCCTACCGGGCCACGCATTTTCTTGATGGCGTCATCGGTGCTGGCGGCCACAATATTAACTCCATCCACCCTGATGATTCTGTCCCCGGCAGTTAGGCCCATTCTATAAGCAGGAGTCCCCTCAATCGGAGACACAACGGTTATATAATCGCCTTTTTTATCTATCTGAATGCCCAGACCCCCGAATTCACCTTTGGTTGAGGTCGTGAAATCTGTAAATTCATCGGCTGTAAAATATGTGGTGTGGGGGTCTGTTGAGCCCAGCATTCCATTTATGGCCGATTTAATAAGTTCTTCATCGTCCGTCTCAGACACGTAATTCTGCTTGAGTTTGATCAGGACTTCGTTAAAGAGCTGAAGATTGGTGTAGATGTCTGTCTTTCTGGATTCATCCGCTGCATAGGCATTGGTCGCTGTAAAGACAAAGACTCCGCCGATTATCCAAATCAGGATAATCAGTGAGAGTAGATAGGGTCTGATAACTTTTCGGGTCATTATGAGCTCCTGCTGAAAATATTCAGCTTTTTAATAATTTATCTCACGCCGGATGAATTCCAACGTTTTCTTTTTTATCTGCTGGTGAATTGAATCAACAATATCGTCACCATTTATAACCACATATCTGGAAGAGTATTTTGTTGCAATAAATAAATACTGCTCACGCACCTTGTTGTGAAATTCTGCATTTTCCAATTCAAGCCTGTCAAGTTTTCTGGATTGGATTCTTCTGAGTCCGACATCGACCGGGATATCAATCAGGAAAGTCAGATCCGGCTCGGTATTGTAAGTGGCAAAACGGGTTATAGTTTCAATAATGCAAAAATCCAAGTCTCTGGCAGCACCCTGATAAGCAATGGTTGAATCATAATACCTGTCGCTGATGACCACTTTCCCATCTCTAAGAGCGGGAAGAATCCACTGCCCGGTATGCTGGCTGCGGCTTGCCATGTAAAGCAGCATCTCCGTCTCTGGCAGCATTTCATAATATTCCGGGTTGAGTAAAATCCCGCGGATTGCTTCGGATATTACCGGACCTCCAGGCTCCCGAGTCAGCAGCACTTCCTGGCCGGCATCGCGCAATAGATTGGACAGCAGCAATGCCTGAGTACTTTTTCCACAACCCTCGATGCCTTCAAAAGTAATAAAAATCCCCGGATGATTGTTCTTCATATTATCGTATCGATCTTATATTTGGCATCATCTCTTTCAGGATGGTCTATTACATAATGAGCGCCCCGGCTTTCCTTGCGGGTAAGGGCACTACGGATAACCATTGAAGCGATGACAGCCATGTTTCTGGTTTCTATGACTTCTTTACGCACGGTATTGTGCTGATAGAAGTTATTGATTTCGTGAAAGATATTATCCAGCTTTGAAAGGGCATATTTCAACAACCGCCTTGACCTGAGAATGCCCACATATCCCTGCATCACAGTCCCGATTATTTCTCGGTTATTTGAGATTACGACCCATTCATTTTCATTGAATTGACCCTGGTCCTGCCATTCCGGTATGGGTGGAAATTTTACATCATCCAGATTGGAAGGGTGGTTACCGGCGTGGTGGGCTATTACCAAAGCTTCCAGCAACGAGTTGGAAGCAAGGCGGTTTGCCCCATGCAGTCCGGTACAGGCAACTTCACCTGCTGCAAAGAGATTGCGGATATCCGTAACACCGTCGATGGTGGAAAGAATCCCTCCACAGAAGTAATGCGCTGCCGGAGCAACCGGTATCGGGTCTTTAGTAAAATCCACGCCAAATTCATTGCATTTTTTATCTATATATGGAAAGTGGGTCTTTAGTACATTTGTATCCACTTGGGTTGCATCAAGAAAGCAATATTTCTCGCCTCTTTTCTTGAGTTCACCATCAATGGCACGGGAAACAACATCACGGGGTGCCAGATTGCCCATTGGATGATAGTTTTCCATAAAGGTGCTGCCATCCTGTAGCCTGAGCACGGCACCCTCACCTCTGAGCGCTTCGCTGATCAAAAAAGTTTCGCCTTCAGCATTATAAAATGCCGTGGGATGAAACTGGACAAATTCCATATTTGCCAGCCTGGCTCCGGCCAGACGGGCCATAGCCATGCCGTCCCCGGTTGAAACATCTGGATTAGTGTTGTGAGCATAGATACAGGCAGCGCCTCCTGTAGCCAGCATAGTCTTTTTAGCTCTGAAGATCTCCACTTTATTGGATTGCGTATCAAGGACATAAGCCCCCCAGCAGGTAATGCCGGGCAGGAATCCCTCATGCTGAGGAATATGATGCTGGGTTATCAGGTCAACCGCCATATGATTTTCAAAAATCATGATTTTTTCGTGTTTGCGACAGCTGCCGATAAGGGCTTCCATTATCTGGTGCCCTGTGGAGTCTGCTGCATAGGCAACCCTGTTATGTGAATGGCCGCCTTCCCTTGTCAGTGAAAGATTTTCCAGACTGCGGTCATAATTGGCGTCCCGGCGGGTAAAATCTGTCCCCAGGTCTATCAGGTACTTGATAAGGGCCGGACCTTCGCTGATAATCTGACGGATAATCTCTTTCTTGCCGAGTTCAGCCCCGGCCAGATAGGTGTCCTGAATATGTTCTTCAAAAGAATCATGAGCATCAAGCACAGCCGCAATTCCACCTTGGGCATAGTCGGTATTGCAGTCGTACAACCCTTTCTTGGTAATGATAGCCACAGAACCTTGCCTGGAGCATTCCAGGGCATAAACCAGCCCGGCGATTCCGCTGCCTATTACCAGAAAGTCAAAGTCTCTCATAATCTGTCTCTTATCCTGTTTTTCGCGTCATGGTCATTACTATGGCATCCTCTACGGGATTATGGTAATAATCCTTCCTGAGCCCAATCTGGGAAAACCCCAGCTTCCTGTACAACTCAAACGCTGCCTGATTGGAGGCTCTTACCTCCAGATAATAATAGCGTACGTCACGGTCATCCATAATCTCATACAGGCATTTAAAAATATATTCAGCAATTCCCTGCCTGCGAAGCTCCGGCCTGACCGATATATTGGTCACGGTGCATTCATCCAGAACCTGCATAGTGCAGATAAAACCTGCAATTTCTTCATCCCTGACCACGACATAGGAGTCATATTCCAGTTCCATTTCAAAAAACTCCCGCAACCAGGGGTCGCTGAAGGAAGCAGCTTCTATGTTATATACAGCATCCAGGTCTTCATCCCGCATCTTACGGAATATCATCGGCATTACATTTTTTCCGGAGCGCTGATTCCCATCAGTTCAAAACTTATGGCAAGCACGTCTTTGATGCTGTTTATCAGCAGCAACCTTGCCTCTGAAAGTTCCTTGTGCTTTTCATTAACAATCTGTATTTTGGAATAGTACCGGTGGAACATGCCTGCCAGCTCTTCCACGAAAACAGTGAGCCTGTATGGTTCGCGCTGTTCGGCTATACCGGTCAGCAAGTCCGGCAACTCGGTCATTTTCTTGATAAGGGCCAGTTCTTCCGGCTTGGTCAGCTTGCTGATATGTTCTTTGTGCCAGGTTTTGGGCAGCACCTTGTCTTTCTTGGCTTTCTTCAGAATGCTGCAAATCCTTGCATAGGCATACTGGCAGTAATACACGGGGTTTTCATTGTTCTTCTTGACTGCCAGATCCAGGTCAAAGTTCAGATGGGCATTAGCTTTTCTGGCAATAAAGAAGTAGCGGGCAGCATCTTTGCTGACCACATTGAGCAGGTCATCCATCGTAACAATGTTGCCGGCTCTCTTGCTCATTTTTATCCGTTCTTCGCTGACAAACAGATTCACCTGCTGCAGGAAGATTATCTCCAGCATTGTATCGTCATATTTCAGGGCTTTGAAGGCAGCCTTGAGTCTCGGCACATAACCGTGATGGTCAGGCCCGAACACGTCTATCAACTTGGTGAAGCCGCGTTGCAGCTTGGTAAGGTGATAGGCAAGGTCCGGCACAAAATATGTGATGGAGCCGTCAGACTTCATCAATACCCTGTCTTTGTCATCGCCGAATTTGGTGGAGCAAAACCAGATGGCATCTTCTTTTTCATAGGTGCAGTCTGCTTCTGCCAGATAGCTAAGCACTTCTTCGACCACTCCTTCCATCCTGAGCGTCTTTTCAGAAACCCAGCTGTCAAAAACTACGCCAAATTTTTCCAGGCTGTTCTGCTGCATCAGGTGGATTTCGTTAAGGGCATAGTCTTTCAAGTGCTCCATTCTTTCTTTTTCCGGCATCATAAAGATACGAACGCCTTCCTGGGAATTGAGCTTCTGGGCAAGATGCTTCACGTATTCGCCGTGGTATGCCTCATAGGGGAATTCTTCCATTTTCTCGCCGTGAATTTCCCTGAGACGCAGTTCCACTGATTCAGCCAGGATATCTACCTGGTTGCCGGCGTCATTGATATAAAACTCTTTGATCGGGTCAAAGCCAACCCATTTCATTACACGGCAGAGCGTGTCTCCGAAAGCTGCAGCCCTGGCGCTGACTATATTGAGCGGTCCGGTGGGGTTTGCGCTGACGAACTCCAGCATGACCTTTTCTTCCTTGCCAAAGTCCGATTTGCCAAATTCAAGCTCTTCCTTGTGAATCTGCCAGAGAAGCTCATAATACTGAGACGGAGCCACCACAAAATTGACAAATCCCGGTCCGGCAATCTCCACTTTCTTGAAGTTCTTCTGTTTTTTGAGCTCCTGTACCAGCTTTTCCGCCATTACTTTGGGGGCTGTCTTGTTTTCCTTGGATAAAATCATGGCTGCATTGGTGGAGAAATCACCGAATTCCGTATAATTGGGAACCTCTACCGTGATTTCCCTTTCATGCGAATAGCCAAGTTTATCAAGCGCTGCTACGACCTGTTCATAAATATACTGTCTAATCATACTATTTCTCTATCTTTTCCAGCTTTTCTATGTAAGTGGCGAGAAACTCGTCAATCTTATAATACTGCCGTGTTTCCGGCAGGAATATATGAATAATGATTTCACCCAAGTCCACCAGAACCCAGTGCGAATAATCGATTCCTTCCTTGCTGAGCAGGGTCAGGTGATTTTCCTTAACCATATCGAGGATGTGATTGCCTATCGCCCTTACATGCAGGTCCGCTTGTCCTTCACAGATGATAATGAAATCAGTGTAAGAATTCTTGCCGGAAAAGTCATATGTGGATATGTTTTCCGCTTTCTTTTCCACCAGCCATTCCAGCACCTTTTGTACTTTGTCTTTCAGCTCAGTCATGTTTCTCCATAATGTATGTCTTATTTCTTAGTGTATTGTTCATAGTCTTTGCCGATAATAATCTCAAAATCAGCCAAAGCCGATTCTGTGCGCGCTTCGGTATATCTTTCAATTCCCGTCATGTGCTGCAGCCTCTGTAAATCTGCATTGTCCCCTTTCCTGATAACGATTATCGTCTTGTCATATACGGGTCTTAATGTATTACCCATTGATACAATATCGACATTCTTATCCTTCAGGAAGTCTGAAAATTCTTTTGCCAGACCCTCAAACCCGCACCCGTTAGTGAGGATAATCTTCACTGCTGGAAGCTGTTGCTCTTCTGTTTCACTGCCATGCCCATTCTTGCCGCCGAAGTTATACCACAGGATTCCCGTTGCGCTGAGCAGCACGAGTATGGCAGTTGCGATTAATACAAACCTCGTAGAACGTGACATTTATTTGCCCCCCGTGAATCTGTCAAACCACATCGTCCAAATCCTCTTCCCTGCTTGATTCGGGAAGGTATCGTGAGCTTTGCTCCCGCATTGTTCTCCTATCGTTCCCGTATCGGGCAGGGAAGAAGAATGCAATGTATAATGTAACCTATTGAAAACAATAAACATCAACATGGTGAGAACTAAGCCTTTGCCATACGTTTGTCAAAAGCAGACTTAAGTTTCTTATAAGCAGAATCAAATGATTCCGGTATAACTCTTTTGCCGCCGACTGTGGTCATAAAGTTGCAGTCACCATTCCAGCGTGGAACCAGATGAACGTGGATATGCTCATCAACACCCGCTCCGCCGGCTTTGCCGATGTTGATGCCGATATTCATCCCCTCGCATTGATACGTCTCGCAAAGCACGGATTCCGTCAGTTGGACGGTGGTAAAAACATCATTAAGAGCAGCTTTGGGCAAAGCTGAAAGATTCGCAACATGCCGATAAGGTACTACCATGAGATGACCGTTGTTATAGGGGTAGAGATTTATGATTACATAACAGTGTTTACTGCGGTAAACAATCAGGTTCTTATTGTCATCACCGGTTTCCGTTTTACAACAGAAAATGCAGCCGTCGCATTTTCCTGATAGTATATAGTCAAGCCGCCAGGGTGAGTACAGGTATTTCCTGCTCATGCCACTCTATTCCTGAAACATAGTTTCTTCAAGGATTCTCTCGCCCCAGGGAATGATTTCCCCTTCGTGGACATTGGCATCAATAATCACGTTATACCCCTGTAAAATGGTCTCCCTGCCGATGTCCGCATTTTCCACATAACAGTTTGGACCGATGTGGCAACCCTTTTCCAGATAGCATTTGCCCTTGATGATGCTGAAAGGCTCTATCGTAACATCGGGCTCTATCTCCACATCCTCTCCTATATGAACGGTGTCGGGATTGTGAATCATCACGCCGCTGTTCAACCAGCGGGAATTGATTCCGGCCAGATAGACCTTTTCCAGCCCCGCCAGCTGTTCCTGTGAATTGATGCCGCTAACCTCGTCCAAGTCTTCCGTAATCATCGCCTCCACGACCTGCCCCTGACCAAACAGGACTGCAAGCGTATCCGTAAGGTAATACTCATTCTGAGCGTTGTTATTGCTGATTTTATGGATGGCATCAAACAACGCTTCCGCCTTGAAACACCAGATGCCTGTGTTGAATTCCTGAATCCTGCGCTGTTCTTCCTTGGCATCCTTGTATTCCACGATTCCAATCACGCGGGAAGCGGAATCGCGCACAATCCTGCCGTAGCTGCCGGCATCATCCAGCAGACCAGTTAGTACTGTGCAGGCGGAACCTGTCTTTCTGTGATGTTCCAACAGACGGGATAGGGTTTCTGCCTTGAGCAGCGGGACATCGCCCGCCAGAATCAGAATATCGCCGGAAAAACCCTTGAAATGCTTTTCGGCAATCATGATGGCATGACCGGTGCCAAGCTGTTCTGCCTGGTCGGCAAAAACAAGGTCCGGCTTATCTTCCAGTAAGCTGATAACGCTATCCTTCTGATGCCCTACCACCACACAGATTTTTTCACAGTCAAGCAGCATGGCGGTTTCCACCACCCTGGTTATCAGAGGCTTATCTGCCAGTTCAAATACGACCTTGGCGCGATCGGACTTCATTCGGGTGCCCTTTCCGGCAGCCAGAATAATTGCAGCTGTTGCTGACATTAGATCTTGGTCTCCTTTTGCAGGTTTTTGTATATATTGCTGATAGTTTTTTTTAAAACCGGATGGACGTAGTCCGGAATCACCTCGTTGAGAAGGAGAAGCAGGTATTCCCTGTCTGCGGCACCGGGATGAGGGATGATTAGCTCTTCACTATTGATAATCTCATCCCCGTAAAAAACGATGTCCATGTCAATGGTGCGCGGACCCCACTTAAAAGACGGCTTCCTGCCAAGCTCCAGTTCAGCATTCTTGAGGAATACCAGAAGCTCTGCCGGTGTGAGCAGAGTCTCAATCTCCAGCAACTGGTTGGCAAAATCAGGCTGTTTCATGTAGCCAAAAGGTTTGGTCATAACTGCTTTGCCATGCTGCAGAACCGTTATGTAGCATTTCTCCTGCAGATACTTCACAGCTTTTTCCAACTGCTGTTTAGGATTATCCTGGTTTGAGCCGAGACATATCCAGGCTTTCATAAACGCGTTCTCTCCATAACTATTTCCACCGATTTCAGGCTACCCTGAATGGCAACTGACGGTTTCTGAATAAAAACTTCTGCCTTGCATACCAGAGAAAATTCTGCCAAAACCCTATCAAGGATTGCATTGGCGACTGATTCCAGCAAGTGGAACTGGTCGCTTTCCATTATCTCTTTCAGCAGGGCATAAACCTTTGTATAGTCAACTGTATCTTCCAACTTATGGATTTCACTGTCATGCTCAGCATAAGTCGTCAGTTGCAGGGAAACGATGAAACGCTGTCCCAGACTGCGCTCTTCTGCAAAGACTCCATGGTATCCGTAAAAAACCATATCGTTAAGGCATATCTTCATGCTTGCCTCCCAATTGGAAATTGATGTGTTTACCTATGCATTTGTCCAGAAGTTTTATCACTGCAAATGCAAGCAATAGCCCACCAAAGCCAAACATAATTGAACTTAGCTCGGTCATAAAGCTTCTGCCTATCAGAAAAAAACCAAAAAGCGCTAGCAGCGGGAAAACAAATACAATCACTGAAGACAGTATCCTGACTCCGGAAGATACAGACACATTGACTTTGTCACCAACCTGATACTGCCCATCGGTATCAAAATACAATACAACGGGTTTGTTGTCGCTTCCGCACAACCCCTTCATAGAGCAGGATTTACAGCCTCCGCCTTTGGGTATTTCAACTGTAATCCGATTACCGCTGACAGACGTTACAAGGCCAATGTCTTCAGTGGGGATTTCGCTCATTTGCTTTTATCCATTGCTTTTAAAATGTTTGTCGTGGAAAGCCCTTCCCAAAAAGGCAAACTGATAACCTCGCCACCCTTTGCCTTTACAATGTCTGCACCAACTATACTGTCTTCGCTCCAGTCTCCACCCTTCACCAAAACATCAGGCTGGATGGCTTTAATCAACTCATAGGGTGTTTCTTCATCGAATACAATCACATAGTCAACTGCAGCCAGAGCAGCTAAGACGATAGAGCGATTTTGCTGACTGTTCACAGGCCTGCTTTCACCCTTTAATCTTTTTACTGAGGCATCGCTGTTCAGTCCCACAATCAAGATATCGCCTAAAGCTTTGGCTTGCTCCAGATACAGCACATGCCCGGCATGCAGAATATCAAAGCAACCGTTGGTAAAAACGAGCTTGCCTTCCACTTGTCTGATAGCAGGTATGTGGCTCCAATCAGTTATTTTGCTTGTGCTCACTGTATGATTGCCTTATCTCATCTATAGTTGCCACTGCTGTTCCTATTTTTCCGCACACGACTCCTGCCGCATGGTTGGCTATAATGGCTGCCATGCGAATATCACATCCTTCGCATAATGCCAGGGTAAGAGCGCTGATAACAGTATCTCCGGCACCTGATACATCAAATACTTCCCGGGCAAAAGTGGGAATCTGATGCACTTTGCTGACATCTGTATAGATATAAAGCCCTTTCTCGCCTCTGGTCACGACCAGGTTATTGCACTTAATCCTGTCTTTCAGCAGCTTTGCCTGTTTATCAAACTCTGCCTCGCTTTCAAAGATCAAACCGAGGTTTTTCTGCATTTCTCCGTAATTTGGCTTGAAGACATCCACTTTTTTGTAGTTGAAAAAATTCTTTTGCTTGGGGTCAACAGCTATCATCTTACCAAGTTTATTGGCAGTTTTAACCGTTTCGGATATAATCAACTCCGTCAACAGACCTTTATTGTAATCCTCTATGATGACAGCGTCAACCATTGGTAAAGTTTTGTTTATAGCTTTTATAACTGCTGTTTCAAGAGTCTTGGAAATGTCTTCTCGGTTCTCATGGTCAATTCTCACTATCTGCTGATTGACAGCGCCGATGCGTGTCTTCAGCGTTGTGGGTCTTTTTTTATCAGTTATAATGGCAGAAGCATCAATCGCCTGTCTGGTCAGCAACTCTTTCAACTGCCTGCCGGCATCATCATTGCCTATTACACCGCATATGTAAACCTTTGCTCCCAAAGCTTTCAGATTCAGGGCCACATTAGCTGCTCCACCCAGGCGGTATTCCTCTTTCTGCATATCCAGCACGGGAACAGGGGCTTCGGGAGAAATCCTGTCCACCTTTCCCCATATATAATGGTCCAGCATTACGTCTCCCAGAACAAGTATTCTACGGGAGACAAAGCCTTGCAGGATTTTATTTAAATCTTTCATATCTTCTCTATGCTGATAGGATAATCACCGTTAAAGCAGGCATAGCAATAATCACTGGGAGCGGTAACACAGTTGCGCAAAGCTTCTATCGGCAAGTGTTTAAGGGTATCGGCACCGCTCTTGATCCTGATTTCTTCCAGAGAAATCTGATTGGCAACCAGTTCTTCGCGGGTTGGCGTATCTATTCCGTAATAGCAGGAAAACTTCACTTGCGGAGAACCAATCCGGAGATGAACCTCCGAAGCACCCGCCAGCTTAATCAGCTCAACTATTTTTCGGATGGTGGTCCCTCTGACAATGGAGTCATCAATCAGTACTATCTTTTTACCCTGAAAAAAGTTTGGTAACACGTTGAATTTTTGCCTAACGCTCTCATCCCTGATTGTCTGCTCTGGTTTAATAAAAGTCCTGCCCACATAGTGGTTACGGATAAGTCCCAGGGAAAGCGGGATGTTTTTACGCCTTGCATAACCAATCCCCATGAAATTGGAAGAATCCGGAACAGGAACCACATAGTCAACGTCCAACCCTTCATCCATTTCTGCCAGGCATGCCCCAATTTTTTCACGGACTTCAAAGACATTCTCACCAAAGTGATGGCTGTCCGGACGCGAGAAGTAGATATGCTCAAAGATACAGTGGCATTGGTTTTCATTAACCCTGTAGTTCTTAATGCCATTCTCAAAAACCTTGATTCCGTCCTTGCTAACGCAGATGATTCCTGCAGATGGCACTTCTTTGCGTTCCGTTACAAACAGCGTGTCCAGCGCGCAGCTTTCCGAAGCCACTACTATGGCGCCATTGCTGGCTTTACCCCAGACCATCGGACGGATTGAATAGGGGTCGCGGAACATATACATTTCATCCCTTGTTATCAGCACTGTGGAGAATGCGCCACGGAATCTCTTCATAAGTTCCTTGATAGCTTTCTGGATATCGTAACCTTCTTTGTCCACTTTGTAGGCGATGAATTTGACCAGAAGCTCTCCGTCGTTGTCGCTGTTAAAATAGACCTGCTTTTCTTCAAGGTAGTTCCTGATTTCCTGATAGTTGACGATATCACCATTGCTGGCAAGCGCAAGGCATGGACCGGAAAGTGTTTCCACCAGATGTGGCTGGGAATTGAACTCCGTGGCACTGCCTTTTGTCGGGTAACGTACATGTCCGATGGAAAGGCTGCCAGGCATTTCCCGCAGTTTGTCGTCAGTGAAAACTTCCTTGACCAGTCCCATTTTTTTGCGCAGCCGAATGACTTTTCCATCTGATACAGCCATACCGCAGCTCTCCTGTCCCCTGTGCTGCTCTGCAAACATCCCCAAGGCTGCCATTCCGGCCGCATTAGGATTTCCGTAAATTCCGATGATTCCGCACATTTAAAATTCCTGTTTTCGTGGTCTAAAACTAACTTTATTTTCTTTGCCTTCCATCAGCCTTTGCAGATTCGCTTTATGCCTTGCGACAATCAATCCGACCATAAGACCGACCAGTAAAAACCTGGGTAAATTGTTAAACTTGAATATAACCTGGGTAACCAGTTCTATCACAAAAAACGAAAATGCAGCCAGGATTGAACCCAGTGAAACATATTTCGTCATGTAGACTACACAACCGAATAAAACCAAGCAGAAAATAAATGGGAACGGTGTCAGGGTCAGGAAGACTCCGGCTGCAGTTGCAACGCCCTTTCCACCCTTGAAACGCAGGAAAATAGTGAATACATGACCCAGTATAACGCTCACACCTGATAAAGCAATAATCCAGTTCAGGGTATTAATTGACGTCACATAGTTTAGCATGGACTTTGCAAGCATGATGGCTGCCACACCTTTGAGCATATCAACCACCAGAACAGCAATACCGGCTTTGGCACCAAAGATTCTCAGGGCATTGGTTGCACCGATATTACCGCTCCCGCTTTTGCGAATGTCGGTCTGGAAAAAAACCTTTCCAACCAGATAACTGGTCGGAATACTGCCCAAAAAATAAGCAACCACGACTACCCAATAAGGGAAAGAACGGCTAAGTCCTGCAAACAATTCACTAAACATTTCATTCATCCTATGACGATATTTTTGTTTATGACAATTAAAACTTCATGGAACACGGATATTAGACCGATATGTCCTTATCGTCCTTGCTCCTGCCTTTGAATATCAGACGCAAGGTAGCTCCCGTAAAGGAAAACATCTCTCTCAACTGATTGTGGATGTATTTCCGGTAGTTCTCAGTAATAAGTGACGGCTGGTTACAGAAGAAAACAAAGGTCGGAGGATTTACTGCTGCCTGAGTGATATAATAAATCCTGACGTGCTTTCCCGATGGGTGGGTGGGTGGTCTGTGCCCTATCACTGATTCCATGAACTTGTTCAAGTCGCTGGTTCCAATGCGCTTATTACTTTCTTCAACCACCAATTCTACCGTTTCCATCAGCTTTGCCACTCTCTGCCCTGTTTTTGCTGACACAAACAGCACAGGAGCGTATTGCAGGAAAGGCATTTCCTCATGCAGCATCGTTATGAATTTTCCTGTGGAGGAGTTATCTTTTTTGGGCAAATCCCATTTATTAAAAACAATGATGACCTCTTTCATCTTGCGCTTGGCATACGCTGCGATTTTAAGGTCCTGCTCAGCAACGTTCTCATCTGCTGCTAATACTATAACGGCGATGTCAGCCCTGTCAATAGCATCGATAGTGCGCATTGTGCTAAAATATTCCACCCCATAGTTCACGCGGGTCTTTTTTCTGAGTCCGGCTGTGTCTACCAGGATGTAATCCCTGCCTTCATACCGAAACTGTGTATCTATTGTATCCCTGGTTGTGCCCGGAATATCGGTTACTATCAGTTTTTCCTTGCCAATCAGGCGGTTGATAATTGACGATTTGCCGACATTAGGACGTCCAACGATTGCCAGCCTCGTAATGTGAGAAGTGTCTTCCTCCACGTCGTCTGCAGTTTCAGGAATCAGGCTGATGATTTCATCCAAAAACTTACCGGTATTGCGTCCGGCATTTGCAGCTATGGGAAAAGCATCCCCAAAACCCAACTGCAGAAAATCGTAGACCTCCAACTCGTCTTTTTCGTTATCAGCCTTGTTGGCGACCAGCATCACCTTGTCCCTATGCGGGTAAAGAATCCTGGCAATCTGCATGTCTATGTCTGTCGTTCCTGTTTTGCAATCGACTAAAAATAGAATCAGGTCGCTTTCCTCGATAGCCAGGATGGCCTGATGCTTAATCATTTTGTCCATGCTTTCTTTGGAATCAAAGACAATTCCGCCGGTGTCAACAATTTTAAAAACCTTGCCGTTCCAGTCCACATCTTCATACTTTCTGTCCCTGGTTACACCCGGCTCAAAATCAACAATAGCACTGCGTTTTTTGCACAGACGGTTAAACAGGGTGGATTTCCCCACATTTGGACGACCGACGATTGATACGATGTATTTTCTCATAACCTCTTCATTTAAAAAAGGAATATCCTCTTTTGATGCTATTTTTCCTCATATGTCAATTTTGTCAATTTCTACCTGTAAACTCTTCTTTTGCAGTCTCCTTGCCAAAATGCATGTTGAGGTTAACAATGAGCAAAATCATCTTTGTACCAGTTTGTTTCATTTATTCTGTAATGATGATTGCCCAAGGAAAGCAGTATCAGGCATCCGGCGTTTTCCCTTGACAGCTTATCTAAATAATGAGAATTGATTTTTATCAGAGGAGAGAGTTAATGCAAAAGAACAGCGCTTTTGTTATTGTAATTGTAGGTCAGCTATTGCCATATCGTGATATATGTCCCCTTTTTACCTGCTGTAAAGGTTAATATGAAGAAGATTTTGTTTATCGATGTTCCCTTTGCTGATGCATCCGACCGGGATAACCAGCGCAGCAGCTTTATATGGGAAGTACTTAGCCGCAATTTTGATGCTGACCTGCTGCTGGTCAAAACCAGGGATTACCTTACGAAAAACACACCTGAACACAAAGGATATGAGCAGCTTTTCACCCTGGCGGTTTCTAATCCTGCTCCTTTTCACCCTCAGGCAATCTACAACTTTTCACAGGAAAACCTGGATAAATTTTCCCAGATTCTGGTTTCAAAGCGTTATGAGTACATCTTTGTCCGTCGCCTGCGTTGCGCCAGACTCATACAGACAGCAGAAAAGACATTGCCTGATTGCAGAATCCAGCTTGATATTGATGCACTCCCCTCTGAGACTGCCCTTGCCGCCTGGAGACTCAATCCCACCTGGAAAAATAAAAAAGCCCAGTTTGACTATATGACGCTAAGAAGCCTTGAAAAAAGTCTATTCAGCAAAAACCACCATTTTTCTTTTACAGGTAAAGCGTTAATGCGAAAAGCCATGAATACGGCAGGCATGAGGGAGGACAGTCCCAATTTCAGTAGTCTGCCCAATCCCCTGCCCAAAACTAAGCCTGCCTCATTACAGGATCTAACTGATGACAGGCAAAAAACCCTGCTGGCTGATAAATTTATCCTGTTTTACGGCAACCTGTGCTCAGAGGAGAATCTGGACGCATTCCTCTACCTGGCAAAGGATATCTATCCTCGTATCTCACGTAAACTGCAGGAAAAAGACATCAAGCTTTACATAGTGGGAGACAATCCCCAGAAGCTCCATGAAACCTTTTCCGGAGGCAGAATCAAGCTGATCGGACCCGTTGATAATCTGCAGGCTTTTATCAAGGCAAGTCTCTTTGTGGTTTTACCGCTCCGGCAATCTACAGCGGATACAAACCGGATTCTGGAGGCAGCCCTTTTGCAGAAAGCAGTCCTTACTACCTCCAAAACTGTTGCTGACCTGGATTTAAGTGTTGAAGACATTGGTATTGAAGATAATGTGGAAGGCTTTTGCGAACGCCTGACCCGCATGCTGCAAAAAACAGGCGAAACCATTGATATGGGCAAACTCCTACATGATAAAATCACAGGATTATATGACAAGGAAAGCATAGAGAAGCAGCTCCTGCAACAACTGGAGAACCTCCCTCTGGAATCTGCCTCTGGCAAAGCAGCTTCCGGACTTAAGATAGCTATCTTTTCGAACAACTTCTGGCCTGAGACAGACAAGCTCAGCTGCCACGTGCTCAACATGGCAAAAAAACTGGCGGAAACTAACGATGTGACTGTATTTTGCCCCCGCCGCATGTTTGCTCCCAAACGTGAAACCATAGACAACATAAACGTAGTACGCCTGTTCGATATCCACAATTATTCCGCCAAAGGCTCAAATGCCGGCTCCAAAACGCTTTGCCCCGAGCTCTTTTTCCGGATTTTGAAGCAGGATTTCAATATAGTCCAGTTTTATCCCGGCTTTGACAGCAATTATGTCATGGCATTTTTGGCGGCAAAAATAAAGGAAGTCCCCGTAGTCCTCAACCTCATAGACTTTCAGGATTATGAACAGATTGTCAAAGAGAGCGGTACTGCCTCGCAGGACATCATCAGGAATATTGAGCTTGGCTGGCTGGAGAAAACCATTCTCAAAAACACGGATTTCCTGTTTACCGTTACAGAAAAAGAATATTCTTTCTTCCGTAAGCTGCATGAGCAGGTGGAGCATATTCCTCTGCCTGTGCTGTTCGGAGAGGAAAGCGCAGATCTGCCGCAAGTGTTGGAAAAGACCGGCTTTCCTGAAGATGCCTTCATCTTTTTATGCGTGGGCAAGATAGAATTCCTGAAGGGGCAGGACTTACTGCTGAAGGCTTTCATCAAGGCTCTTCCCTCTTTGCCCAAAGCAAAGCTGGTCTTCATTGGCAAGACTGATTCCGAGCCTGATTTCTTTGAAGACCTAGAAGCCATTGTCAGCCGTGAAGCCCTGCACGAAGAAGTTCTCTTCACCGGAGAGGTGGATCGTGAGGAGGCCCTTGCCTGGCTGCAGGCGTCTGATATTCACGTCATTCCTGCCCGGTTTATGCATATAGGCAATGTGGTCGTGGATAGCTGGGCAACGGGTACACCCGTACTGCAGAGCGACGCTGTGGACCCCAATCTGGTGATTGACGGTTTCAATGGCTACCTGTTCCGTACAGAAGATGTGGAAGACCTGGCTCAGCAGATGCAGAGAGCTTACAATAACAAGGCAGGGTTAGCAGAACTGGGAGAGCACGGAAAGGCTTTGGTAGACGATAAGTATTCCTTTGATTACCTGTTAAAGCGCTATCTTCACACATATAAACAATTGACATTGTGAACGGGTTTTATTAGTTAGTTTTTATATTAGTTTTTGTAAGGGATTTGATAAAAGAGGTGAGATATGACCCTTGATTTTTACGAAAAAAACAATGCCGGGATACTGGAAATAAAGGGAAGACTGGATGCTTTCAGTGCTCCTGACCTGAAGAATGTGTTTGAACAAATGATTGGCAGGACCCCCAACATCGTTTTTGATATGAAAGGCTGTGAGTTTATAGACAGCACCGGCCTGGGCATGATTGTTGCCTGCCTCAAATCCGCTTCCCAGGCTGGAGGCGACATCCGGCTTGCCAACATCCAGGATAAGCCCAAAATGGTGTTTGATATCACCCGCGCTTACAAGATTTTCCAGTTCTTTGACAGTGCAGATGCTGCCGTAAACAGTTACGATTAGTTAATATACACTTCCCTGTTTCAATAAATGCAGCAAACAGACACAGAACGCGCTAAAGCTCATCTGATACTAATCGGTGGTGGCACCTGTTCCGGGAAGACCACCATAGCCAAAGCTATCGGAAGGAAAATCGGCGACACAGGAATTTCCATCATTTCCCATGATAACTATTATCTTGACCTTAGCCACCTGCCCCCTGAGGAATCCACTAATATCAATTTTGACCATCCGGACGCCATTGACCACGAGTATCTGCTCTCGGACGTGCGTAAAATGCTGAGCGGTAAGGCAGTGCGGATTCCGGACTATGACTTTATCACTTTTAAAAGAACCGAGGGCACTACTTATGTGGACAAGGCGGAAGTGATTATCCTGGAAGGGATTTTTGCCCTCTACTATGCCCGACTGCTGGGTCTGGCAGACTTGAAAATCTATGTTGATACTGATGCGGATTTGCGCTTGTCACGCAGGATTCAGAGGGATATCCAGGACCGTGGCTATGAAGTGAGGACTGTCCTGCAGAAGTATAATGAGACAGTCAAACCGATGCACGAGGCTTTCATTGAACCCACCAAGAAAAACGCCGATTTCATCGTACCGGGTGAACGTGAATATGACAGGGTGCTCAGCATGCTCAAAAGCTACCTGAAATACGAGCTTATCAACAAAGGTTAGACTTTTATAACTGACCTTCCGCTTTCCACCCGTATTTTTTCAAATCAACCTTAAACTCATCTGAACACAGGACTCCTTCCGCTTTCAGCAAAGCTTTCTGTTCCTCTGCCCCATTATACAGCGAAAGAGCGATCTCACCTTTGGCATTGATTACCCGGTGCCAGGGCAAATCATATTTGACAGAGCAGGTGTGCAGGATGCGGACCACCTGCCTGGCTCCGTTGGGAAAGCCAGCCAGGCGCGCAATCTGTCCGTATGTGGCTACCCTGCCCCTGGGTATGCTTTTGATAAGGTCAATGATTTCCTGCGTCATGTTATCCTCATGCAATCAGTTAATCAGCTAAAACCAGTATTTTTGTCAACCTGATATTTACCTGTTGCCTGCCCGCATCGTGAAGGTATCGGGAACAAAGCTCCCGCATTGTCCTCGTATCCCTCCCATATCAGGCGGGATTCAGGGAGGTAGTAAACCCGTAAATATTTACGTGGGAAGGCATTTGAGCTGCGGTCTGATTTCCCTTGACACAAAAAGAGGGCATATTTTTATGGCATACGGTGACGCGAGGTGGAGCAGCCAGGTAGCTCGTCGGGCTCATAACCCGAAGGTCAGAGGTTCGAATCCTCTCCTCGCTACCAATTTTTTTTATGTGGCGGCGTAGCTCAGCCGGTTAGAGCAACGGAATCATAATCCGCAGGTCCGGGGTTCGAATCCCTGCGCCGCTACCATTAAAAAACCACGTGCGCCAGTAGCTCAGTAGGATAGAGCATTAGCCTTCTAAGCTGAGGGTCAGGGGTTCGAATCCCTTCTGGCGTGCCATTAAAAATCAGATTACATATAGATGCTTTGCAATTGTGGTGGGTGTAGTTCAATTGGCAGAGCACCGGATTGTGGTTCCGGGCGTTGTGGGTTCGAGTCCCATCTCCCACCCCATTTTATGCCGGATATCTTCGCAAAGGTATCCGGTTCTTTTTTAATACTGACTTTTATAGATGACCATCGCGTTCACACTGCCCTTGCAGGTGACGAAAACCGCCTTGGTATAGCCTTCCAGATATTCTTTGCAAAAGTCATTGGACGCTGCTGAAAACACGGTGAAGCGTTTCAGGTTCCAGTCCTCGTTCTGCCAGTATTCGCTTTTGAGCCAGTCCACTATTTCCAGATAATGCTCCTTGCGGAACTGCAGGGCTGTTTCACCTTTGAGTGAAGGCGGATACCAGGCTTCGCCTGCTTTGCGGCACCAGTCCCATTTCAGGGCATCCATCAGGTAAAGTTGCTCTTCCCCCTGCCAGTAGTGTTCAATCCATCCCGCCATCCGCTCAAAGCGCTTGACCATATCAATGGAGTGCAACTGGTTATCGGAAGAGAGGTTTAGGGCCAGCAGCTCCGTCAGCGACTGATATGGTTCGCGCCAGACAACCCCTTTTTTCCAGACTGTCATAAAATCGCTTTTATTGTAATACTGGTTGATAATCTGCGAGATTTTCTCCAGATTCAGCATATCCTCAAAGGACAGGTCAGGAGTCTGCAGCACAGTATAAGGAGCCATGTCCTGCCACACAAAGCCCATTTCTGCTGCCGTTTTTGCCATTGCCGTTCCCTGCAGTACCTTCAGGAAACCGAGCTGCAGTTCGGTGGGCAGAACCCTGAGAACTTCGTTGATGGACTCAGTGATTTGCTGCCTGTTTTCGCCCGGCAAGCCGGCAATCAGGTCTGTATGCAGGGGGATGTGAGTCCGCTTGACCAATTCCAGCAGATTGGACCGGACCCTGTTCCAGTCCGAAGGACGCTCTATCCGGCTGAGGGTTTGGGGATGGACGCTTTGTATTCCCGCCTCAAACTGGATTCTGCCGGGCGGGGCACTTTCCAAAATGGCAAAATCCTGCTCTTCCAGCCAGTCGGGATGAATCTCAAAGTGGAAGGGAATATTGGTTTCCAGCTTGATTACATACTGCCAGATAGCTCTTGCCCATTCTCGTTTCTGGTTAAAGCTGCGGTCCACGAATTTGATTACCTTGGGCAGCAGGGCAAGCAGTTTATCTATATCAGAATATACCCGTTGCAGAGAAAGCCAGTCCTGTTTTTCCTGGCGGGATGACAGGCAATAGATACATCTGCAGGCGCAGCCCCGGCTTGCTTCGTAATATAACATCCTGCCCCTGAGCTTTGCTTTGTCTGCTTCAATGTAAGGAAAATCAATCTGCTCCAGCGGAACAGCTTCACCCGGGATTACTTTATCCTCAGCAATAAAACGCTTCTCCGCCAGCTTCCGAAAGGCCTGCTCTCCGTAACCGCTAATCAGGATGTCAGGATTGAGGCTGTCCGCAGTTTTCCCATTATAGGTAATCTCCGGTCCTCCGGCAACTATCTTTACCCCTGGCAGCAGCTTGCGGATTTCTGGAATCAGTTGCTTCAGGTATTCCACGTTCCAGATATAGACGGAAAGACAAAGGATGTCCGGCTTTGCCCTGAAAATGGTTTCCAGGGCTTCAGACAGAGTCTGCTTCAGGGTCAGCTCGATGATTTCGGTCTCGTAATCAAGGTCTGCAATGCCATTTCTCAGGTAATGGAGCGCCAGGCAGGAATGGGTCCAGGAGGCATTGACGGATAGCAGGATTATCTTCAATCTGCAATTACCCTGTAGCTGAGGAATTGCTGCATCAGCTTCTCATGTTTCTCATATCTTTTATGGACCCGGAAGTTGTTAAGCACGACAAGGGTGAACAGCAGGTTTCCAAATAGAAGCCCGGTATTCAGGGTGAGGGCCTCGCTCCACCAGTAAGAGATGAATACCCCCAAAAAGCTCAAAATGAGCACTTTGAACAAAATGATACCTGCCGGCAGCTTCAGTCTGCGGAATACCCAGCGGGCAATCGGATTGCGCTCCCGTTCGTAATGGTCCGGCTTCATCACCAGCCAGGTGGAATACCCGTCCAGAGTGTTCAGCACCAGAAACAGGACACAATTCACCAGCAGCAGTTTCCCGCTCATCATTACACTTAGGAAGTATCCGCTAAACATCATTAATCTCCGCTTGCAGTGAGATATCATGCTGCATATCAGTCAAGGAAAAGATGGTAGAAAACAAAATTGCTGCGTTTTTATTTGACAGCTTTTCACTGTGGAGTGATAGCAAAGATTATCAAGACCAAGAATTGGGGAGAAAATGGATCTCATCTATTGCCTGAACAAAGCCCTGGAGCACATTGAGGGACACCTGCAGGATAAGCTGGAACTGGAAGATTTGGCAGACCTTGCCAACTACTCGCCCTGGCACTTTCACCGCCAGTTTACCGCAGTTATCGGTTACCCGGTCAGCGATTACATCAGAAGGCGCCGTCTGAGTGTAGCTGCCCTGGAACTCATTTACACCTTCACACCCATCAGGGAAATCGCCGGAAAGTATTGCTTTGAATCGCAGGAAGCTTTTACCCGCGCTTTCAAAAGCTTTGCCGGCATCACTCCCGGGCAGTTCAGGAAGCAGAAAGGTCCGCTGGTCAGCTTTTCTCCCATCGAACTGACCCAATACGCCAAACACTTCAGAAAAGGAGATATCTTTATGACGCCACGTTTTGAACACAAAGACGCTTTTACCGTTGTAGGAATTGCCCGTCAATTCACCATGGCAAACAACACCATCCCTCAGCTATGGGATGACTTTAACCGCCGCGACAAGGAAATCAAGCATGCTCTGTATGATGCTGCCATCGGGGTCTGCTATTATGCGCCTGATTATCAGAAAGACAGCCTCTTTACCTATATGGCAGGCTGGATTGTCACCAAGGCCGAGGATATTCCGGAAGGCATGTCAGCGCATACCCTTCCTGCCTGTGACTATGCTGTCTTTGAACACAAAGGCGCTCTGGACACCCTGCAGAAGACCTATGATTACATCTTCCGCGAGTGGCTGCCGGCTTCGGAATATGAAATGGCAAAACAGGACGATTTTGAATTGTACGACGAAAGATTCAAATATGGGGCACCCGAATCCATCATGGAGATCTGGATACCGGTAAGAAAGAAATAAAACTAGCACGACAAGAACACCTTGGAGAGAGTAGTGATATTGCGCTATTCTCTCCTTTTTGCTTTGCGAAGCTCAGATTTAGCTTGACTTCAGACACTGCCCTGATATGCTAAACAATATGCTATACGATTTGGAAACACTTACAAAAATTCGCCGATATCTGCACTCGATTGCTGAACTCTCAGGCAAGGAAACCCAAACATCGGAATACCTCATCTCTGAACTGCGAAAACTAAGTCCGGATTACCTGATAACCCACATAGGCGGTTATGGTTTTGCAGTTGTGTTCGATACCTCCAGGCCCGGGCCGGTTATTTGCTTCAGGGCAGAACTTGATGCTCTTCCAATAGAGGAGCAGAATGACTTCCCTCACAAAAGCCGTTCTTTGGAAATCAGCCACAAATGCGGCCATGACGGACATGCCATCGTTCTGCTGGGATTGGCAGATTGGGTCAAAGACCATCTGGCGAACCTGAACGGCAGGATTATCCTGCTTTTCCAGCCGGCGGAAGAAACTGCCCAGGGTGCCAAAGCTGTGCTTGCTGACAGCAGATTTTCAGACTTGAATCCGGATTTTATCTTTGGATTGCACAATCTGCCCGGCTTTCCAATTCACTCTGTTATTGTCAAACAAGGCACTTTTGCTGTTGCTTCCCGCGGTTTAAAGATAAAACTGCACGGCAAGACCTCGCATGCCGGCCATCCGGAAGACGGCATCAGTCCCCTCTCAGCAATGCTGGACATTCTGAATGTACTGCTGAAGCTGCCTGACCCCTACCGAGAAAATGACGATGCTGCCATGATTACCATTATCCACCTCTGCCTGGGTGAAGAAGCCTTTGGCACTGCGCCCGGAGAGGCAGAAATTATGGCAACTCTCCGCGCTTCCGACTCTCATTCCCTGGATGCCATGGCAAGTCAGACAGCAGCGATAGTGGCTGACCTCTCGCAAGCCTATCATCTGAAATCCGGAGTGGAGTGGGTGGAAGATTTTGCCGACACCGTCAATGACAGCGATGCGGCATCAATTGTTATAGCAGCAGCCCAAGCATTAGATGCCCAAGTTATCATACCTGAGCTTCCTTTCCGCTGGACAGAGGATTTTTCTTTTTACTCAAAGCGCTATAAGACAGCTTTTATGGGACTGGGAGCCGGTTTGGAGCATCCGCAGTTGCACAATCCCGACTATGATTTTCCGGATGCTTTGCTGGAAACCGGGGTTAATCTCTTTGCCAATATCATCCTGGAGGTAAGAAAGTCATATGCAGCCAACCAGTTGGATTGAATTGAACCATTCTGCCCTGGAGAAAAACATCCGCTATCTCAAAAAGCGGATCGGTAAGGATACCACCTTTGTTTCAGTCATCAAAGGAAACGCCTACGGGCACGGGATTGAGCAGTATGTGCCCATGGCTGAGCAGTGCGGAGTAAAGTTCTTTGCAGTTTACGATGCTTTTGAGGCATTCAGGGCTTTTAATGTAAAGAAAGACGGCACCCATCTCATCATTATGGGTATGATTGCTGATGACCAGTTGGAATGGGTGATAGCCAATGACATATCCTTTTTTGTCTTTACCTGTGAACGTCTGGAAGCTGCAATTGCCCAAGCCAGGCTCAGCAAAAAGAAAGCCCGGATTCATCTGGAACTGGAAACAGGCATGCACCGTACGGGGTTTGATGAAGAAGAGCTCGGCGCGATTGTCAAGATCCTGAAAAAGAACAGCCGTTATCTATCCATAGAAGGGGTTTGCACCCATTATGCCGGAGCCGAAAGCATTGCCAATTTCCACCGCATCCAGCAGCAGTATAATCTCTTTAACAAACTCTGCAAGTCGCTTAAAAGAGATGGGATTACGCCGGATTATTACCATAGTGCGGCTTCTGCGGCAGCTTTGATTTACCCTCAGACCATCATGGACATGGTCAGGTTTGGCATTGCCCAATATGGCTTCTGGCCCAGTATGGAAACCAAAATGAACAACCTGCTGTCCGAACACGCCCGTTTTATCAAAGACCCGCTCAAAACCGTCCTCAGCTGGAAGACGCGTGTAATGAGCCTCAAAACTGTCAGCAAGGGAAACTTCGTGAATTACGGAACTGCTTTCCTGACTACCAAAAACATGAAGCTGGCGACCATCCCGGTGGGCTACTGCCACGGTTACAGCCGCAGTTTGAGCAATTCCGGACAGGTCCTCATCCGTGGCAGGAAAGCTGATGTGGTAGGTATGGTCAGCATGAATATGTTTATGGTAAATGTTACTTCCATCCCCAATGTCAGAATCGGGGATGAAGTGGTCCTGATAGGCAAACAGGGAGACCTCAATATTTCTGTCTCATCCTTTGCCGAGATGACCAAAATGGTCAATTACGAACTTCTTTCCCGTCTTCCCTACCAGATTCCCCGCCTGATTGTGTAGTCCCCTAAACGGGGTATCCCACTAAATCCCGTTTATGACAGGACACAGGATACATTCTCTTTGGATTTATGCTCGTTATTTCAAAGCTTTCAGGGCTGCGTCATAATCCGGTTCCTGGCTGTTTTCCGGGACTTGTTCGGTGTAGATGACCTTGCCTGTTTCGTCCGTGACTACCACAGACCTGGCAAATAGCGATGCCAGAGGCCCGTCCACCATTTCCACGCCATAATCCTTGCCGAAGTTCATATCCTTCATCTGGGAAAGCGTAATCACCTTGTCCAGGCCTTCCGCTCCGCAGAATCTTGCCTGCGCAAACGGCAAATCCCTTGAAATGCATAGCACCAGAGTATTTTCCAGATTAGATGCCTCGGCGTTGAACCTGCGCACGCTCATGGCGCAGGTGCTGGTATCCAGGCTGGTAAAGATATTCAGGATGAGCCTTCTGCCTTCAAAGTCTTTCATTGTCTTGTCCGTCAGGTCTTTGGCTGTCAGCCTGAATTCAGGTGCGAAGCTCCCGGTCACAGGCAGCTCGCCATATGTATTTACAGGGTTTCCCTTCAATGTGATTGTAGCCATTTTTTGTCTCCTCTTGTCCGGCTCTGCCGGATTTTTTCTCTTGCTTATATGATAATCCCGATGGCTTTTCTGCCAAATATTCATTTCCTTTCCGCTTGACACCGGGACAGGCTGCGTTTCTTGTATTTTTTGTCTGGAATGGACTCTCTGCCGGGACTTCCCGCTGGACTGATTTACTGCCAAGGAGTGAATGTGATGTTTCGCTTTCTGCTGATTCTGCCGGTTGCGCTGTGTGTGCTATCCTGCTCTCTGATAACGAACAGGCCTGTAAAAAAGGACCTGCAGGCCCGCTTTGACGATTTTCCCCTCAGCGGAGTTCCCTTGCAGGCGCCAGCCCAAATCCGCTGGAACGATTACCAGATTCCTTTTATCAAGGCGGAAACCGACCGCGACTGCGCCTTCCTGCTTGGCATGGTGCATGCCCATCTGCGCCTGGGACAGATGACCATCCTGCGTGAGGCAGCCAATTACCGCCTGGCAGAGCATGCCGGACCCCCTGCCGTCAAGATAGAGCAGACCCTCCGCACCATGCAGATTACCGATGCCGCAGACAGCATCTATGCCATCCTTCCCCCGGAAACCCGCACCTGGCTGAGTGATTTCGTAACCGGCGTTAACTGGTATCAGCGTCAAATGAAGGTCCTCCCCCTCGAAATGCGTCTGCTCAACATCAAACCCTCCGACTGGACTGTGACAGACATCCTCAAAATCGGCAGGGTCATCAGCGCTGACGTGAACTGGATGCACTGGTTCGGGCTCACCGCCATGCAGGACAGCCCGGACTGGAAGGACTACTGGTCTCTGCTCGGGACCTTTGGCGGCGGCAGGATTTCCAGCGGGAAAAAGGGTCCCGGCCAATTGGAAAAGCTCTTTCACGACTTCGGCAAATCCGGCAGTAACGCCTTTGCCCTTTCCCGCACCAAGACAGCCATGCAGAGCGCCATCATGGCTTCCGACCCGCATCTGGGACTGCAATTGCCAAATCTCTGGCTGATTGCCTGCTACCAGTGCCCCTCCTATCACGTGCTGGGACTGATGTTTCCCGGCATCCCGATGGTCATGCTGGGCAGAAACGAAGACATCGCCTGGAGCGGCACCAATATGCGCGCAGCCAGCAGTGACCTCTTTGAGCTTACTCCGGAGCAGGTCTCGCGTCTCACCACCCAAAAACAAAGGATAAAAGTCCGCTGGTGGCGCGACAAAACCGTGGAAATCCGAACCAGCGAACTGGGACCCGTCCTCTCCGACGCGCCTTACCTGAATAAAAGCGGCAAAACCTTTGCCATGCGCTGGGCAGGACACCGGGCTTCCGATGAAATGACCGCCCTGCTCAGGGTGAACCGCGCCACAAACTGGGACGACTTCACCTCCGCCTTTGCCACCTATGCCGTGTCCGGGCAAAACTTCCTTTATGCCGACAGGGATGGGCACATCGGGCTTGTCCCCGCCGTCAAAATCCCCGTCCGCAGCTACAAAAAACCGCCTGAACTGATTCTTTCGCCCCTGCCCGAAAACCGCTGGCAGGGCTTTCTGGATTCCTCCACCCTGCCCCACATCTTTGACCCGCCGGAAGGCTACATCGCCAGCGCCAACAACAACCCCGTGGAAACGGACACCCCGCTGGGCTTTTTCTTTTCTTCCGACGACCGCATCAGCCGGCTCAAACAGGTGCTGGAGGAAAGGAAAGACCTCAGCTTTGCCGATGTGCGTTTCCTGCAGACCGATACCTATGTCCACAGCTCCCACAAAGCCGCAGGGCTCTTTGCTCAGAAAATCCGCCAATACCTTTCTGCCAGGGATTATCCTTCAGCGGAGCAGACCCGTCTGCTGGACATCCTGCAGAACTGGAACGGCAGGTATGACACCCGCGAAAAAGCTCCCGTAATCTATCAATTGCTCCTATACTACTTCGCAAAGGACCGCCTGAGCCAGAAGTGGGACAAGGAAATCGTCAACCGTTTGCTTGGTTCGGATATGCTGAGTGAAATCATGCTGGCTGAGCTGGACAACGACGATGCGCAGGTAAAGGAATCCCTCTGGCGCGCCTTCCACAAAACCGTGCTTAAGCAAAAGGATTATGCCAACTGGGGGGAAATGCACCACCTGGGACTGAACCACATGCTGGGAGGCATCCCCGTCATCGGAAAGCGTTACCGCTACGGTGCTTTCCCGGTGGGAGGCACCACCAATTCACTAATGAAAACAGCCCACCAGGTCAGTGATAAAAAGTCCCTCGCCACCTATGGAGCCAATGCCCGTTTTGTCTCCATCCTGAACGACGACACGCAAAACTATTTTGTCCTCATGGGCGGGCAGGATGGCCTGCTGGGCGGTGCTCTGCTCTCAGACCAGGTCCCCCTCTGGACCGTAGGTGAGTATATCCGCATCCCCTTTCAATGGGAGGATATTGCTCAGGAATTTCCCCGCCTCATGCAGTTCACTCCCTAAGGGTTTTTTAACACAAAGAAAAAGACTGTTTTAACGCAAGAGACGCAAAGAAAAGAGTGATTTAACGCAAGAGACGCAAAAGACGCTAAGATATAACTATCTTTTCCAGGTCTATAATCTATACCCCCACCCCATTCATAATTCTTTAAACTCTCTTAGCTCTTTTAAAACAGCATGGATTCCTGCCTGCGCAGGAACGACGGGCTCCTCAGCAATTCGTAATTCGTAATTCGTAATTTATCTTTCCCCTCTGTGTCTCTGTGGCCAAAAACTCTTTTACGTATGAGTTGGTGCGCAGCAATTCTTAATTCTTAATTGTTAATTCTTAATTAATTAAATCCCTTTATTGCTTCTTCAATAAGACCGAGCCGTATCTGGTGATGAGAAACAGCCCCAGCGGGGCGGTGAGCAGGATTGAGATAATAGCGGTTGCCAGGATTACCCCGCCTTCCGGGACACCCAGGCTCAGGGGAACTGCGCCCAATGCCGCCTGCACGGTTGCCTTGGGCAGGTATGCTATCACGCAGAACAGCTTTTCCCGGCGGTTAAACCTGGAAGATGCCGTGGCAATAATCACCCCCAAAGACCGTAAAACCAATCCGGCTAATACTATCACAATCCCCTTCCATCCGGCGCTGACGATAAACTTGGGATTCAAAGCCATTCCGATGAGGACAAACAGCACGATTTCCGCCCATACCCAGATTTTGCTCAGTTTTCCGGCTATCTCCCCGGCTATGTGGTTTTCTTTTTCAAACAGCACAAAGCCCACCGTCATAGCTCCCAAAAGAGCCGCTATGTGCAAAACGTCGCCCAATGCCACCAGAACAAGGCAAATCCCCAGCAAAGTCATCACTTTTTCCGTTGCCCTGAATGGCTTTATCCTTCTGAACAGCCAGACCAGGCCCATTCCGAATATCACACCCAGCGCGATGCCCATTCCGATGGTATAGGGGATGAATTCCAGCTCAAGGATGGCTGCCTGGCCACCGATTGTGTAAAACTTCATAAACAAGGTGAATATGGTGATGGATAAAACGTTATCTACGGAAGCGCCTGCCAGGATAACCGAGGGCACCTGTTTTTTGACCCCATAGCCCCGTTCATGCAAATCAAGCATGGAGGGCACGATTACGGCTGGTGACACGGCAGACAGGATAAACGCCGCCATCCCGGCAACTGCATAGGAATATCCCAGCCAGAAATGGAACACAAACAGCAATCCCAGCCCTTCCGCCAGACAGGGAACCACAGACATCAGAATGGTGGTCCTGCCGCTTTTGAGCAGTATCTTGCGGTTGATGCCCAGCCCTGCCCTCAGCAAGATAATTATCAGTGCCAGGGATTTTAGAAACGGTTCCACCCCCCAAAGAGTGTCTGGGATTGATTTGCCGCAGCAGAGAGAAATAATGAATCCACCGGCTATCATGCCGATTACGGAAGGGATTCCGGCTGCCTTTGCCAATCTTCCGCCCGCCCATCCGCTCAGCAGGATTAGTGCGAATATTAAGCTGAATGACATCTTTTCTTTTCTCCGAAAATCTTTAGTGTCAGGAGTCATCAGCTTTCTGCAAGCGGTTATGGCGAACTCCATCACCTTAGCTGACATATTTCAGCATCAGGCATTTATGTCAACCACAAAGAAAAGACTGTTTTAACGCAAGAGACGCAAAAGACGCTAAGATAAAACTATCTTTTCCAGGTCTATAATCTGTACCCCCACCCCATTCATAATTCATAATTCATAATTTATCTTTTCCCTCTGTGCCCTCTGTGTCTCTGTGGCCAAAAAACTCTAATGCATATGAGCTGCTCCTCAGCAATTCTTAATTCTTAATTGTTAATTCTTAATTTTCTTTTGCGTCTCTTGCGTCTTTTGCGTTAAAACAGTAATTCGTAATTCGTAATTCGTAATTTGAAGCGCTTTTGCGCTTCTTTCCTCCTTCTTTCAGGTTAATGTCCTAACGATATCCAGTCGGTATCCAGTCGATATCCAGTCGGGTGAAATCCGACTGGATATCGACAGAACATCAAGTGGATATTGACTTTGCGTTAGGGAGTCAGAAAGGCAGTAAAATGAAACTTCTGCTTGACAGGTTTTCAGTATTTAGGGAAAGAGAATATATTGCATTATCGCTCTCAGAGGGGAGAAATTTATGGAAGAAAGCATCTTTTCCGAACCGTTCTATGTGCAAATCCCCCCGATGCGCGTGGCAAAAGACCGCATAATCAGTTCCAACCCCGAAGAGGAAGTCATCACCCGCCTGACCCAATGGGCTAAGGAACACGGCATAGACACCGCCAAGTCCCGCGCCTTCGGCTTTGACGTCCCGGTCAGCGCTGAGCAAAAAGCCCGCGGGCTCCGCGGTTATGAATACTGGATTCAGGTCCCCGACACCTACGTCATTCCTGTCCCCCGTCAAGCGAGGGACGACAGTAAGATAAATCCTATCGCTGAAAATGAACCCGTCTTACCGGCGGAGGCCGGTACCCAGTTTTCCAACTTACCTGCGCAGGGAGTCCTCGTTGCCCCATTGGCAATGAGGCCACCGCTAGAAACTGCTGTTTTAATCCAACCCGTCTTACCGGCGGAGGCCGGTACCCAGTTAAAAACTGAAACTGGATCCCGTTCTTCAACGGGAAGGCAGGAACCCGGTACCCCTGCACCCTCCGGTGTCGTCCCTGCGAAGGCGGGGACACCAAACCCCGATACCTCAACCCCCGATGATGAGAAAGTTGGAAGCTCCTGTCCCCCGTCAAGCGAGGGACGACAAATAGAGCCCTTCCCCGGCGGGAAATATATCGCCCTGCGCATTACCGACCCCTTTGCGGACCCCTCTTGCCGCATCCCCCGGGGCTGGCAGACCCTGGTCAAATACCTGCCAAGTGACGCTTTCGCCACACAACCGCAGGGCACTACCCACTGCTCAAACGATGAATGTAACGCCCCAGGCTCTTGCCTGGAAGAAGTGAAAATAATAGACGGTGTCTGCTGTATGGATGTCATGATACGAAAGAACAGACAATAATAGCCTTTATCAGATTTATACTCATCTATGATAATATAGTCTTTTTTTTCCTTGCTAAATTCCCATTTCCTAGATTATATGTTTTTTCTTATTAGCATATAGGTGAAAGCATGGTTTTCCGAAGACAATGTTTGTTTGAGATTTAGAGTTAATAAAGTTAAGATGAAAAAGCAACATATGAAAGAGAAGTATATCAAAAGCCTACATCGACCGTATAACTCAAGATTAAAAACGGTCAAATGGGTATGTGAATTCACAAAAAGCAATGATAACACTAATGTCGGATGTTTTCTTTACGAGTTTTACTTATATTTAGTTACTAATTTACATAAGACATATCTCATGAAGAGTGAATTTGATAGTTTCGGGTTACCAAGTAAAGAAACAATAAAAGACGTTTATGATTATCTTAATCAACTAAACAAAGAAGAGCAGATTACCGCTGTAAAAGATAGTTTGTTATTATCAAAGAACAAAGACAAAATTAGTAAAAAAATCTACTCTACGTATAAAGCTGCTTCGTATTTTGTTACACTTGCAAAAAAAGAATTTAACCTGATTGATAAAAGAAATAGATTAAGTACAAAGGGTAATACTTTATTAGCTATCAGAAATATTGATTTTATAAGTTTGTCATCAAAAGAATGCCATTTCTTTCTGGGTGTTATTATTGATAAAGATCTATTGCTTTTCCTTACTCAAATGTACTTCAATCATTATAAAGAAAAGTACTATTGGAGTTCTGATGAAACAGCAGATATGACTTTGACTTTTTTATTAGAGTATTACCATGAGTTAAAAAGCTTTCAATATACAAAAAAGAGTATTAGCAATTATATGGTTGTCAGAAGTAGGTGGATAGAGGATTTAGATATAAAATCTAAAAAGTATATACTAAGACCTTTTTTTAAAAAGATGATCTTAGAATCTTCAGACATGAATATAAAACTGTATGATTTATTCACTAAAAACATCCTTGAATTTCATAAAATAAATATTAAAAATAATGAGTTGTATAAGCAACAAAGAACACTTTTTATCAAATTTTATAAAAAGCTTTGTGAGCAAAGTCCAATATATGGTTTTGATTATGTTAATATCTATGCCCTTAACAAACTCATGCATTTGTCATATCCTAGAATGCAGTTATTCTTAGAACAACTTACTAATGACAAAGAGTACAAATATAAAGTACATTGTCAAAACATTGTAAGTTCTATTGATGGAAGAAAGCGCTATTGGATTAGAAATTCTCAAGTCATAACTATCAGAATTGAAGGAATTTGAAATGAATATTAATCACCTTTGGAAAACTCTCCAACCGCCTAAAGATTACTTAGAATCGATTAAAGAAGATTACAAACGCGGGATAACTCCATATCTACCGTATTTTGTTGTTAACCAAAATACTATGAAGTCTTTAATCGGGAAAAAAATCCACGACATTGATAAGCCAGCATATCTTAACAGAGCATTAGTTATCGGCGATTATGGAAATGGTAAGACAAACTTACTAAGATATCTACAATTGTACTGTGATGAGTACGGAAATGATGATTTAAAAGTGTCATACTGGAGAGCTGATATCGATAAGCCTGACATTTTTCTTACCCTTCTGTATCATATTGAAAATAATTTGATTACAGTATTGTTAGACTCAATCAAAGCTCTAAATAGTGAAGATAATTCTGCAATCGTTTATAAAAGCATCACTACTTGGTCGAAAAACGTAACTGATTATTCTGAGGTTCTTCAAAAACAAAAAGATGATGATGTGATCAAGAAACTGATTTACCTTGGAACCGGAAGATTTTATTCCAAGAAAGATTGGAATGATTTCGACTTAAAGCAAAAATCGAACTTCGATAGAAGAGAAATACTCTGTCTTTTTCTTAATATTCTATCTTTGAATAAGCGTTTTATAATATTTGAAATTGATGAAATTGAAAGGATTAGGGATAAATCAAAAGCTAGATTCTTCAATTTTTTAACTACTTTTAGAGAATTGTTAGATATGGCGAACCATATATCAGGGCACTTACTGCTTGTAACGATGACGTTAAGCGCAAAAGATAAAGGTACCGTTTTAGGAGAGAATCCTGCATTTGCTTCAAGAATTAATAATGTAAATGATATTGCTTATGTGGATTACTTAAACGACAGGAAGTTTCAGGAAGAGTTGATTCGTGAAATCGGTAATTTATTAAGCATTACTCTTACAGATAAGGAAGTAAAGAGCTACATTGGAAGAATTAGTAGAGAATTAAAGTCAAAGGCCAGTCCGAATAACAGAGCGCTATTGCAAGAAATTTTTGTAGTTTTAGAAAAAAAAGATCCTGTTATTAAGTTTGATTTCTTTACTGAACTTGATAAGTATCAGTTACTAGATTTATATAACACTATGAAAACTGATTTAGATTCTAATGAAGAGTTTAAAAACATTGATAGTAAAATATTTGAACCTTTAAGGCACTATCTTAGCAGTAAATCATATACTGACTTATCGGAAAACTTAAAATACAAAGATAAGCTTTTGTTTATACCTGAAGAAAGCAAGTTAATTATATGGAATTTTTCGGATAATACTTTAAACAAGGCTATTGAGAGTTTTCTGGAGAACAAAGGTAAGGATAATTGCGAGAATATTATATTAATGAAGCCAACAAAAGTCAACTTCACTAGTGAGTATGTCAAATATGAAGATGAAGGATTAAGAGTTATAGAGTATGATCCTGAAGTTCTATTTACTTTACTAGAATTGTATAGTGAATATTCTAACTATCAAACTGAGTTAGATAGTGTTATCATAGGATATCTATTAGGAGCACTTGCATGATTGTGAACCATCCTTATAGAATAATGAGTTTATCATGTAGTGACAGATACGGTGGAATAATAATCGAGATTTCAAAAATTCTGAATAAACAAGGAGTAAGTACTCAGGATAAAATGAAACCGCCACAAAAGGAAGAACATTTTGACTTATACGCTGAAATCATAAAGAAACTTAGACCAATGGTAGTTAAGGAAATACATAGTTTAGTAAAGAGTTCTAGGCAAAACATGATTTACCTTGATGACTATTCTGATTTCGATTTTGGAAAAATAATAACAAATGAAAAAGAAGTGCGAATTGGTTCAAATGACTTTAAAAGAGTATGTGTTACAAATCTATTTGAGATAATAGTATCTATAATCAAGTCAAAATGGGCCGTTGATAGCCAATCAATAGGTTTAATCGAGTTATTGTTTAAGAACGTTTCAATTAAAGATTTTTTTGATTACAATAGTAGTAGGACAGATTTGATTTTTTTCCCTAGTTTAGTTTTTTTTGAAGGGTATGATTCAGTCTTGATTGATTCAGATGATATAAGCATATCGGAACCAATATTAAGTTTTGTTGGCATCAAATCACCCAAAGTCAGTTTAGGCAAAATAGTCAACAACGAAAATATAATTGTGGGATTACAATTAGGCGAAACAAATTGGTACTTAGAGAATAGGTTACTTGGCAAATTTGAAATGTTCGACAAGTTAAAAGAAGAATACAATAAGTGGTGGATGCTAATTGAGCATTTTAGCACCTTAAATCCTAAAGATAATCCAAATCAGAAAACTCTAGAAACTCTACAATGTGAGTTTAAGAATTCATCTTTTACTCAAATGTTGTGTAGTTTGAAGGATTGGCATTATATTGATAATTATAGTTTGATTAGGAGCGAATATGAGCCCCTTTTCGAAGAAACCAGATTGATAAATAATATTAAAGAATATAATGGAATGAGCTATATTACTCCATATGTTGTTTCTGGGTCTACCTTAGGAATATATAATAAAAACAATATTGGAACCCCAAGAAACAATCTAGAATATTGGCTTTCTTCAAATGAACGAAGCAAAGTTGACCATTATCCAAATAAAGAATCATATAGGCCAAAGCAGTTTGATAAAGTAAAAACGCTGCAACCATTATATAGTTTTTATTTAATGGAATGTTTTATGGAAGACTATTTAGAAGAAGTCCTTAGGGATCTATTAAAAAAAAAGAAAATCGCAAACTATGAACGAAATAGAATTATATATTATGGAGACGTTAAAGATGACAAAAACAAGTTTGAGATTGATTTTTTGATTTTAACAAACAGTGATAAAATTGTAAAAATCGAAGCAAAAAGAACGCTAAACAAAATAAACATCGAAAAACAAAAAGATAAAGATGAACAGATCTATGCTATAGACACATATAAGATGATAGATAAATACTTATTGGTTGGTTTTACCCAGGATGAATCTTGCATAAAAACATATCACAATTACATGAAAACTGGTAAAAAGGGAGAAATTGATTATAAAATAACTATCCCATTATACATTAAGGAAGATAAGAACCTTATTTGTTTTGCCGAGTCAGATTTTGCTAAAATGAAAGATAAACTTTTGGGAGCGATAGATGAAGTTTGAGCTTCCTTCTACTCGCTTTTATGGATCTAAGCGAAGACTTATTCCCTGGATTTGGGATTGTATCCGCCAAAGTAATATCGATTTTGAATCTGTTTTGGATTTGTTTGGAGGTAGCGCTGTCTTTTCTTACTTTCTTAAGACGCAAAATAAAGAAGTATACTACAATGATCTTTTCAAATTCAATTACTATATTGGTAAAGCATTAATCGAAAACAAACAAGTAAAGATTGATAAAAATGATATTGAATATGTGCTGGGTCGCCATTCGTTTTACTCATATCCTTTCAAAATAAGTCGCATATATGATAATTTATATTTCCCTGATGATGAGAATGAGACGATTGATATTGTCGCTTACAATATTTCTAAAATAGATGATGATTTCAAACGGTCTGTATTATATTATATATTAATTCAGAGTTGTATAATTAAAAGACCTTTCAATCTATTCCACAGGAATAATCTTAGTATTAGAATGAGAGATGTTCCTCGTAGATTTGGCAATAAAATAACCTGGGAACGATCATTCAGAGAATTATTTGAGCGATTTGCAGAGGAAATAAACAAATATGTGTTTGATAACAAGAAGAAAAATACAGCAAACAATTACTCAGCATTAGAATGTCCTATCAAGGCTGATTTAATATATCTTGATCCCCCTTATATTGATGATAAATCTCATGTTTCATATCACACAAGGTATCACTTTCTTGAAGCATTGGTAAATTATGGTAATTTTGAAAATTCGGTTGACTTATCTTCTAATATTAAGAGACTTAATATCAATAATAACTTGGAATTTGATGAGAAAAAAAACATGTCAGGAAATCTCAAATTCTTAATAGAAAAGTATGCAGATTCAAGCATAGTTCTGTCTTATAGAACTGAAGGTATACCTTCAATTGAAGCTATATCAGAATATTTTCATGACTGCAAAATCAATTTTAACATGTATGATTATAACCACTCATACGCACTTCATAAAAGCAATGGAAAACTTTTAGAAGTGCTGTTTGTGACTAAACCATCATAACAAATATTTCATCACACCTTGAATAATCTTACGATGTAACTGTTCCTATCTATTATTCAGCTCCTTCCCTCTTGACAAATAATCAGGGTTTGAAAATGTGGTAAATCTATATAAATATGGACAAAAGGAGTATCCATGAAGACCGTAACTCCCAGTCCGGGCGACATAACGCGCGCCTGGTACGTAGTTGACGCTGAAGGTTTGCCTTTGGGTCGCATGTCCTCACAGATTGCCGCAATTCTGCGCGGCAAGAATAAACCTTATTATGTGCCGAATATCGACACCGGCGACTATGTGGTCGTGATAAACGCCGAAAAGGTGAAAATCACGGGCACCAAGATGCTGAGCAAGGTTTATGAGGAATACAGCGGCTATCCCGGCGGCCTGAAAGAAACACCGATTGCCACCATAATGGCAAAACACCCCGAGCGGATTATCCAGCACGCCATCAAAGGCATGCTTCCGAAAAACACTCTGGGCAAACAGATGTATCAGAAGCTGAAAGTGTATGCCGGTTCCGAGCATCCGCATGAAGCTCAAAAACCTGAAATCCTAACCCTGAAGTATTCCTAAGGAGGAATTGGCATGCAGAATTTTGATGCAGTTGGCAGAAGAAAGACTGCCGTTGCGAGAGTTCGTTTGACCCCCGGTACCGGTAAGCGGATAATCAACAATGTCCCGATGAAGAAATACCTGCAGCGCGAAGTGCTGGAAATGGTTGTGGAACAGCCTTTCCAGGTAGCCGAAATGAGCGACCGCTTTGACATGAAAGTCAATGTTTACGGCGGCGGACTCAGTGGTCAGGCTGGCGCTATCCGTCTCGGCATTGCCCGCGCCCTGGTCGAGTTTGATGAAAACCTTCGCCTTGCCATGCGTAAGAATGGGTATATGACCCGTGACTCCCGTATGGTCGAGCGTAAAAAATCCGGTCGTCCCAAAGCACGTAAACGCTTCCAATTCTCAAAGCGTTAAACCGAGCCAGACCGGGCAAAAGGTTTCTCTCCTTTTGCCCCTGGGACCACGAAAGTTTTTACCAAGCGCATATGTGTAAATTAACTGTTCAAGTCATGCTAAGCAAAGCATGGCTGCCATCCAACCTGTCGCAGGAGTTGCAAGGCGGTGTTCCACATCCGGAACTGGATTGCTTATATCCTCCGGCAGCAGTTTAACCGTAACCTAAGGAGTAAGAAATGTCCGTTGTTTCAATGAAACAGCTCTTGGAAGCCGGCGTCCACTTCGGACACCAGACTTTCAAATGGAATCCCAAAATGAAGAAATACATCTTCATCAAGAGAAACGGGATTCACATCATAGACCTGAAGCAGACCGTTGACGCCATCAACGAAGCTTACCAGTTTTTAAAGGAAGTTGCCGCACGGAGCGAATACATCCTCTTTGTCGGCACCAAGAAACAGGCGCAGAGCGCCATAAAAGAAGCCGCTGAAAAAGCGAACGTCTTTTATGTGAATAACCGCTGGTACGGAGGTATGCTGACGAATATGCAGACCATTCGTCAAAGCATCGAAAAGATGAAGTACTATGAGCAGATAGTGGCAGACGGCACCATCAGCAGCTATACCAAGCTGGAACAGCTGCGCATGAAACGCATGCATGACAAGATAGAAGTCGCCCTCGGCGGTATCCGTGATATGGATGCCCTGCCCGGAGCCATCTTTGTCGTGGATACAGACCATGAAGCGATTGCCGTTCACGAAGCGAAAGTGCTCAATATCCCCATCATCGGTATGGTGGATACAAACAGCGACCCGGACGTGGTGGATTACGTGATTCCTTCCAATGACGACGCCACCCGTGCTGTAAACCTGATTTCCGACATTATGGCAAACGCCGTCATCGAAGGACGCGGTATTTCCAGCGAAGGCGCAGTTGTCGCCAAATCCGCTGATACTGATGACGATGCCGACAAGAATATAGACATAGAGGCAGAACTGGCAGCAGCCCCGATTGACAAAGCGGTTATCGAGGAAAAAGAACACCTCGCAGAGAAACCGGCCGTAATCGAAGAAGCTCCGGTTTTGGCTGAAGAAGACACAGAAAAGTAAACAGAAAGTGCCGGCAAACCGCCGCGCACAAGCAAGAAAGAGTTAAAGACAGGAGAATAAAATGTCACAGATTACATCAGCAATGGTCAAAGAGTTACGCGAGCGCACCAGCGTTGGTATGATGGATTGCAAAAAAGCCCTTGAGGCAGTGAACGGTGATATGGATGCCGCTATCAAGTATTTACGCGAGAAAGGCATTACCAAAGCCGAAGCCAAAGCAACCCGTGAGACCCGCGAAGGCATCGTTTACTCATATATACATTCCAACAACAAAATCGGCGTCCTGGTGGAAGTCAATTGCGAGACAGATTTTGTCGCCAAAACAGACGACTTTATCCAGCTTTGCAAAGACCTTGCCATGCAGATAGCAGCCACCAATCCCCTGGCCATCACGCCGGAAGAGATTGACCCTGCCATCATCGAAAGGGAGAAGGAAATTGCCAGCAACAAGGCTATCAATGACAAGAAACCCGAAAACATCATCCCCAAGATAGTGGAAGGCCACATCGCCAAGTATTGCAGAGAGCACGCACTTATGGAGCAGGAGTTCATCAAGGACCCCACCCGTAATGTAAAGTCCCTGCTTACCGACGTAGTTGCCAAGATGGGCGAGAACATCAAGATAAACCGTTTTGCCCGTTTCGCCATCGGCGAATAAGACCCTGCGGAGCGTAATATGGTGGTATATCAGCCGGAAAAGATGCATCGGGTCATGCTCAAGCTCAGCGGCGAGATTCTTGCCGGTGAGAAGGGCTATGGCTTTGACGATGATGTGATAGACCGCATCACAAACGATATCATTGAGCTCAGGAACCTGGGTTACAGCCTGGCAGTCGTGCTGGGCGGAGGCAATATTTTCCGGGGCGGAACCTGGAAAAACCAAAGTCTCAATCGTGTGGTCCTGGACAATATCGGTATGCTTGCCACCACGCAAAACGCTTTGTACCTGGCAGAAATCCTGAATAAAAAGAACCATCAGGCAGAGGTATTCACAGCCCTGCAGGCAGATAAAATCGCCAAGTTCTATTCTCCCGCCCAGGCTATGACAGCCCTGAGCGAAGGGAAAATCTGCTTCCTGTCCGGCGGTACCGGAAATCCGTTCTTTACCACAGACACGGCAGCCGTGCTGAGAGCAGTGGAGCTGGGTCTGGACGTGGTGCTCAAGGGCACCAAGGTGGACGGACTCTACACCGACGACCCGAAGAAGAATCCCGCAGCCGAGTTCATCCGCTCCACCACTTATGCGGAGTGTCTGGAACGCAAGCTGGGAGTGATGGATATGACGGCGTTTTCCCTGGCGCAGGACTTTGCCATGCCTATCAAGATATTCAATGTTACGGGCAAGGGCAGTATCAAAGAAGCTGCCCAACGCCCGGACATTGGCACTTTTATCCATGCTTAGAGCAAGCAAAACAAGAGGATTATAATGGAAAACATCAAACAGCAAGTCAGCGAAAAGATGCAGAAGACCCTGGATTCGCTGCTGCACCAATTTTCCAAAATCAGGACAGGCAGAGCCAGCGCTTCCATATTGGATGACGTGAAGATAAACTATTACGGCCAGCCCACACCCGTGAAGCAGCTTTGCAACATCTCTATCCCGGAAGCGAGACTCATCGTGGTCCAGCCCTGGGACAAGACCACTCTTGCCGATATCGAGAAAGCCATCCTGGCTGCCAATCTCGGCATCACTCCCGAAAACGACGGCAATGTAATCCGCATGCCTTTCCAGCCCCTCACAGAGGAAAAGAGAAAGGACATCGTGAAGAACCTGAAAAAGATGGGTGAAGATGCCCGCGTCGCCATCAGGAACATCCGCCGCGATGCCAACGAGGATGTGAAAAAGAGCAAGAAAGACAGCGAAATCAGCGAGGATGACGAGAAGAAACTGCTCAAGGAAGTCCAGGATGTGACTGACGAGTGGATTAAGAAAGTCGACGAAGCTGAGAAAGTCAAAGAAAAAGAAATCTTAGAGATTTAATCCTTATTAAATCAAAAAGTCGTTATCGCATCAGATTATGCTTTACAAAGCAAGCGATGACGACTTTTTTTGTTTTATGGTAAAAAACCCGTGGCAACGGACTTGCCGTCTGTTGTTCTCTGCATTCCGGAAGGGTGCAGCCGGTAAGAATAATTTGAGTTAGAACTGCATAGGAGGCTTTATGCTGCAAGGTTCATTTTGCGCGCTCGTCACTCCCTTTAAAAACGGTGAAGTGGATTACACCGCCCTGGAAAAACTGATTGCCTGGCATCTGGAACAAGGTACCGACGGACTGGTCCTGCTCGGGACCACCGGCGAGGCAGCCGGGCTTGCCCAGGATGAAAAAGAGGCACTGCTCCGCTTTGCCATCCAGCGCATCAACCACAAGGTCCCCGTGGTGGTGGGAACGGGAACGAACAACCTGCACCACACAATTTCCATGACCAAAAAGGCGAAGGAACTGGGTGCGGACTATGCCCTGGTGCTGGTCCCCTATTACATCAAACCAACCCAGCAGGGCATGTATGAGTTTTTCGGCGAAGTCGCCTCCAAGACCGATATCCCCATCATCATGTACAACATCCTGGGACGCAGCGGAGTGAACATGACCTCCGCCACCACCGTTAAAATAGCCAAAGCGTTTCCTTCCATCGTAGGTATCAAGGAAGCCAGCAACATGATGATGCAGGCTGCGGAAATAGTGCGTGATGCTCCGGAGGGATTTACCTGCCTGAGCGGAGAGGACGGCATCAATATGCCCCTGATGGCTTGCGGATTCAAAGGCACCATCTCTGTTACCGCCAATATCCTGCCCCGCCTGATGCACGAGCACATCCACACCTGTCTGCAGGGAGATTTTGAAACGGCCCGCCGGCAGCACCAGCAGCTGCTAAAAATCAACCAGCACCTTTTCATTGAGACCAGTCCCATCCCCGTGAAGGAAGCCCTGCATATGATGGGATACATCGAAAACGAATTCCGCCTGCCAATGTGCCCTCTGCAGGAATCCAGCCGGGCAATCCTGAAAGAGACCCTGAAAGAATATAAGCTCATCTGAGCAAAAGCCAGACCCTGATTCCTGACAGACGCATACAGCATGCCTGCCTGTCCCTTACATATATGTCGCGGAGATGCGGCGGACCCTCCCGGGTTTTTCCCGGCCGGCTTCGCCACATCTCCGCGATATCTCAGTAAGCAGGATTAGAAAGATAAAAACACGAGGAGATAGATTAATGAATCCGATGACAACCCCAGCGAACGGAAACTACCGGCTGGTAAAAGCCAAAAAGGTATCCGAGATTAATTCTGAAGTATTTGTTTATGAACATGTCAAAACCAGCGCGCGCCTGCTTTACATAAAGAATGATGACACCAACAAGGTGTTTTCCATCACCTTCAAAACCCCGCCGGTGGATGACACAGGCTGCCCCCATATTCTGGAACACTCGGTGCTGAACGGCTCCAAAAACTTTCCTGCCAAGAATACCTTCACCGAACTGATGAAAGGCAGCATGAAGACCTTCCTCAATGCCTTCACCGCTTCAGACAAGACCTCCTACCCCATCGCCAGCACCAATGAGCAGGATTTCTACAACCTGATGCACGTCTATCTGGACGCAGTGCTCTATCCCAATATTTACTACAGCGCCGATGTGCTGAAACAGGAAGGCTGGCATCACGAACTCTTTAAGGCGGAAGACCCGATAGTTTACCGCGGAGTGGTCTATAACGAGATGAAAGGCGCATTTTCATCACCCGAGACCGTGCTTTTCCGCAAAAACCAGCATGTGCAGTTCCCGGACACGCCTTACGGATTTGAGTCCGGCGGAGACCCGGAAGCAATTCCGCAACTGACCTGGGATAATTTCAAAGCTTTCCACACAAGGCTCTACCATCCGTCCAACAGCTGGATTTACCTCTATGGCGACCTGGATATAGACAAAGCGCTGGCGTTCATTGATGAGAAATATTTATCCGCTTTTGACAAGACAGTCCCGGATAGCGATATCCCCCTGCAGAAGCCGTTTGAGAAACCGGTAAAAGTGGAGGAAAGCTATTCCATCGGCGAGGATGAGAATCCCGAAGGCAAAAACATCCTGAGCCTGAACTTCACATGCAGTACAGTGCTGGATGTATCCACCACCACTGCCATGTCCACCCTCAAGCAAATCCTGCTGGATTCCACCGCCTCCCCGCTCAAGCTGGCAATCCAGCAGTCAAACCTCTGCGCAGATAACTTTGCCTATTACGATGACAGCTGTCTGCAGCCCACGCTGAGCATCTTTTGCAAAAACGTCAAAGACGAGAATATAGAGCCCCTCATCCAACTGATTTACGGCGAACTGGAAAGGATAGCCAAAGAAGGCATCGACAAGAAGCTGATAGAAGGCATTATCAACATCAGGGAATTTCATCTGCGGGAAGCTGAAATGGGCGGTTACCCGAAAGGGCTGTTCTATAATTCAGTAGCAACCAAAAGCTGGCTCCACGGAGGCGACCCCTTTAGCTACCTGGAGTTTGAACCCATTGTGGCTGAACTGAGAAAAGGGCTTGCGGAGCCAATGTTTGAACAGCTAATTGACCGATACCTGCTGAAAAACAACCACTCCAGCACCATCATCATGCGCCCCGTCAGGGGACTGGTCAAGCAGACCGAGGAAAAAGCCGGCAAAATCCTGGCTGAATATAAAGCTTCCCTGACCGGGCAGGAAATCAGCGAACTGATTGAGGATAACAAACGTCTTCAGCACTGGCAGTCCATTCCCGACACCCCGGAAGACATTGAAAAGATACCATTCATCTCACTGAAGGACATTAAAAAAGAAGCAGAAAAGCTTCCTTTGGAAACAGAACAAACCCCATCTTACACCCTGCTGAAGCATGACGTCTTTACCAATGGCGTTGTTTACCTGAGCGCTTATATGGATATCAGCCACCTGACTGAGGAAGAGCTTAACTGGCTGGCGCTGATAAATGAGCTGATCGGTAGCCTGGACACGGAGAACTATTCCTTCGGCGATATCTCAAACGAGATTTATATCCACACCGGCGGAGTGGCAACCGAGCTTTCTTTAAACACAGATTTCATAAACCCCGACGTTATAGTTCCCAAGCTGGCAATCCGCACCAAATGCGTGCTTTCCAAAGTGGACAAGATGCTGGAACTGGCAGGAGAACTCACTTTTAAAACGGTCTTTACCAATAAGGAAAGGATACATCAGCTCATCAGGGAGCAGATGTCCGGACTGCAGATGTCCTTTATGAATGCCGGTCATATGACTGCCATCCGCAGAATGCTGGGTCAGACCAGCCGTCTGCATAAGTGGCAGGACATGACGCAGGGTATGGCAATGTTCAGTTTCCTCAGCGAACTGGAAAAGAAGATGACTTCCAATCCGCAGGAAGTGACGGATAAACTGACACAGATTGCCCGCAAAGCCTTGCGCAGGGATAATCTCATCATCAGTCTTACCTCTCCTGAAGCGGATATCAACCAGGTCAAAGGCAAGCTGGATATCCTGGCAAACCTGCTTACCAACAGTAATGCAGTCGCAGCGGCGATTGAATTTACCCCGGTTAAAAAGAACGAAGGCATCATCGCGCCGATAAACGTGCAGTTCTGCGCCCAGGGCGGAAACTTCCTGAAAGCAGGATTTGCCTACAAAGGACAGATGATGGTGCTGGAAAATATCCTGCGCAACGACTTCCTGATGCAGGAACTGAGGGTAAAAGGCGGCGCTTATGGCATCATGGTGCAGTTCCTTCAATACGGGCAGATGTATTTCTGCTCCTACCGCGACCCGAACCTGAAAGAAACTCTGGACACCTATGGCAAAGTGGCGGATTACCTGAAGAGCTTTGATTGCTCACCGCGGGATTTTGAGAAGTATATCATCGGCACCATGGCAAATCTGGACAGGCCACTCACTCCCAGCCAGAAAGGCAGCAATTCAGACCTGCATTTCCTGACCAACTATTCCTTTGCTGACCGCCAGAAGCTCCGCGATGAAGTGCTGGGCACCACGATTGGGGATATCAGGGCTTTTGCAGACCTGGTGGACGCCGTGATGAAGCAACACCAGATTGCGGTCTTTGGAACCGAATCCAAACTCAGGGAAAACAGCCAGCTGTTTGACAGCCTGGTTCCCGTAATTCCTTACGGATAATGAAGCAGAAAGATAAAAAGATTACCAAAAGCCAGAAAGAGAGGCACAGTAATGTCGTTGTCCTGGATAACGACTATTATGATGACCTGCAGTCCGATGTCTCAAAAAAGAGCAAAAGGACCTCGGATAAAAGCCATAAAACCCTGAAAAAAAACCTCACCCTGAAACGGGGCAGGATAGTGGAAGTGAAGTCCAACTACCTGAATATCGTCAGGATTGACGGCAGGGAATATCCCTGCTCCATCAGCGGAAGGCTGAAGCAGTATATGTTCAAGACCAAACTGCTGACAGCGGTGGGAGACTGGGTCGAGGTGGACATGACAGTTGAGCCGGACTACCGGATTGAAGAGCTGCTTCCCCGCAAAAATACTCTGTCCCGCTTTACGGAAAGCAATTTCCAGAAAGAGATAATCGTAGCTTCTAACCTGGACTACCTGGTCATAACACCATCCTGGCTGATGCCGATGCTGAAGCCGGGACTGATTGACAGATACCTGTGCATAGCAGCCCTGAACAACCTGAAGACCATCATCTGCATCAACAAGATTGATTTATGCGAGGACTTCTCAAAAGCGGAAGCAGCGATGGCATATTACAAAATGCTTGACATCCCGGTGATGTTCACATCAACAATGACCGGAGCGGGGATAAAAGAATTGAAAGAGATGCTTACCGACAGGGATTCCGTGTTTTCCGGCCAATCCGGAACGGGTAAGTCGTCCCTGATTAATGCTTTGGAGCCGGGACTGGACCTTGCGGTAAATGAAATCAGCAGCTTCAACGAAAAAGGCAGGCACACTACCTCCCAGGCGCGCCTGATTGGCTGGTCGTTTGGCGGTAATCTGGTGGATACCCCCGGCCTTAAGACCATTAATCTGCACAAAAACCAGAAAAGCCTGATACCGGGCGTCTTCCCGGGTTTCGATGACTATACGGACAAATGCTATTACCGCAGCTGCAGTCACGAACATGAAACCGATTGCGCCGTCAAAGCAGCTGTGGAAGAAGGCAAAATCCCGGTGGAACGGTATGAATCCTACCTCAGGATAATGGAATCATTATGAAAAACTTCGGCGTATTCATCCATCCCAGTTATGCAAAACGTGAGAACCTGCTGGAACTCATCCATAAGCTTCAAGCAGAATACAACCTCAATTTTTATGGATTCGAGAGCCAGAAAGAGTTTCTCCTGCCTGCCCTGAAGGAAATCCTGCCGGACGATGATATCGATATAAAGCTGGATTGCATCCTGGTTTTCGGCGGGGACGGAACCATCCTGAGAGCCAAGGATATAGCTCTGAAGACCAAAGCCCCCATTCTGGGCATAAACCTCGGATACCTGGGGTTCCTTTCTGAAAGCACCCTGGCTGACCTGCGCAAGTCCATCACAGACCTGCTGAAAAACAAATACCGCCTGCAACAGAGAATGCTGCTGAATGTGCAACTGAAACATAACAATAAGATAGTTTACCGGGGCAAAGCTCTGAACGATGCGGTTGTCTACAAAGCTGATTCACCCCGGCTGATTCATATCAGGATATACAACTCGGGCAGATTCGTCATGGATATGCGCTGCGATGGAGCCATCGCCTCCACTCCAACCGGTTCCACCGCCTATTCTCTTTCCGCCGGAGGTCCCATCCTTTCTCCGGTTATGAACGCTATAGTCGTCAGCCCTATTAATCCGCACATCCTTTCCATCCGGCCCATGGTTTATCCTGATACTGACAAGCTGACTTTCAGGGTTTACGGCCTGGATACGCCAGCCAGACTGCAGATAGACGGCATCAACGTCCATGAGATACATGAGAATGATGTGCTGATGGTTACAGCATCCAGGCAGCAGGTCCAGTTTATCAAGCTGACCAACCGTACTTTTTATAAAATCCTGCGCAATAAAATGCACTTAGGGAAGTGATGTTAACCGGAATTCACCTGAAGAACTACATTCTGATAGATGAGCTGAAACTCAGCCTGAACAGCGGGATGTCTGTAATCACGGGTGAGACGGGTGCCGGTAAATCCATTATCGTTGGCGCATTGAACCTTGTCTTTGGCAAGTCCGGCTCGCAACAGACAGCTTATGACCCACAGAAGGACGTTTACCTTGAAATGACCTTCTCCGCTCCTGCAGTTTTAACAGAAGTCCATGCCTTTTTGGAAGAAGCCGGCTTTCCTGCTGAAAATGAGGAAATCATCGTCTCCAGGGAATTCACGGCTGCCGGCAAGACTACTTCCTACCTCAACGGTAGACGCACAAGCAGCGCTGTCCTGAAGGACTTGCATGACCTGCTGATAGATTTTCATCACCAGAGGGATCAGCAAAAACTGCTAAACCCCGGATACCAGCTTGACTTGCTTGACCTGTATGGAGGTCTGCTCCCTCTCAGGAACGAGTTCCGGAATTGCTACCAGGAACTGCGCAGCACTATGAAAGCACTGAAAGAAATGCAGGAAGCTGAGCTCAATAACCAGCAGCTTATCGACCTTTACAGGTTTCAGCTTGAAGAGCTGGACTCAGCCTGTCTGGTAGCCGGGGAAGACAAGGAACTGGAGCAGGAATTTGAACTGCTCAGCCATTCCGAGGATATCATCAATATTGCCTCACAGACCTATGCAGCTTTCTACGAACAGGAAAACAGCCTTTACGATGCTGTAACCCAGGCACTTAATCAGATACAGAAATATTCTGCCATGAGCAGCAGCATCAGTGAGATTTGCAGCAAGCTGGAAGCATGTTCCGAAAATATCCAGGAAGCCAGCATCCAGCTCAGAAACCTTAAAGAGCAGGTAGACATTGACCCGGAACGCCTGAATGGAATCCGGCAGCGCCTGGACCTGATTAACAGCCTCAAGACAAAATACAAGCAGGCATCCATAGAAGAAATCCTTGCCTATAAATCAAAGATAGAGCAGTCAGTACTTTCCCAGGATAACAGAAATGAAGAGATTCAAGCGCTGACTGACAGAATCAATGTGCTCTTCAGCGAGTTGCTTGCCAAGGCAGACCACCTTACTGACAGGCGACGTGCTTCCTCGCAAAAACTTGCCGCAGATATCAAAGATAACGTAAAAAAGCTCTCCATACAAAATGCTCAGTTCGAAATACAAATTGACAAAAAAGCGGATGGGAAAATACTACTATCAGATATAGCCGTGTACTTTTCCGACAACGGACAGGATGTAGCGGAATTCCGCTTTTCAGCAAATCCCGGCAGTCCGGTTTTACCGCTGAAGTCCATCGCTTCCGGAGGAGAGCTTTCCAGGATACTGCTTGCCACCAAGAAAGCTCTGTCAGGAGTAATGCCGCCCAGGACTATCATCCTGGATGAGATTGACAGCGGGATTGGAGGCAAGACAGCCGGCTCGCTGGCAGAATTTATCCATGACCTGTCCGGAAGTTACCAGGTTATCTGCATTACACATCTTGCCAAGATAGCTGCTGCTGCAGATAATCACATCGCCATTGAGAAGAAGACCCAAAAAGGCGCAACTTCCGTGGAAGTGGATATTCTGGACACTCAGAAGAGAATCAAGGAAATAGCCCGAATGCTGTCGGGACACATTACAGAGCTTTCTCTGCAGCATGCCAGAGAATTATTAAACATAGAAATAGAGGTCTTATGAAAGCCATTAAGAGTAAAAGGATGAGGGCAATAGCACTATTTGTTGTTCTCATTGCTCTTATGACATCTTATTATTTTAACAGCGTAAAGGTCAAACCCGTTATCCCTGTCTCCAAAGAAACCGACAGAATCTATAATGAGCTCTCTCACAGCAAAAAAGTGCAGGTGGACGTCAGTGTAAAATCCTTTGATTTATTGCGCAAATTCCTGAGCACCAGGCTGGAGCAGCAGGGAGCCATCAAACTCAATTCCGAGGAACGCAGCGGTTACGGCTATTACATTTACCAGGTGGATTCCCAGAATATCCCGGCAGTTTTGACCAGCATTTCAGAAATCGGCACAGTCGCCAGCAAAGTGGAAAAGGTTAATTCTCAAGCCATTGAGATTGACCTCGAAGCAAGGCTGAAAGACAGGGAAGCCATCTACCAGAAAGAATTCCAGGATTACAACACTTCCAAGATAAGAACCTCATACCAGTTGGACAGGCTGAAGCAACTCCGCATTGAACTGGACAGCCTGAAGTTTGCCATCAGCAACCAGAAATTCAAGGCGATGACTTTGCTTTACATCAAGGCAATGCAGTCTGACAGCAGGGTTGGCAAAGTCCGCAATTACCAGAAGTTTGTCTTTGATTTTATAAAATACCTCGTAATCTTCACGATTGTGATAGCTTTTCTGAATTACGGAACCATCCTGCTGGTCTATGTCATGTCACTGCTTGGGATAAAGATACCCAGCCTTTCCGGGCTGGTGGGCAAAGGATATAACTACTATTCCAGTTACAGGGGATACCGTCAGTATGGCGGGTACAACCGTTATGGATATGGTTCCAACAAGAAGCGCCGCACCAAGCGCATTTACAAAAGCAAACATCCTTCAGAAGACGTTCCTTCTGAGGATGATAACAAGTAAACTACCGGCAAATCAAGGGAGGAAGCCTTATGATGCAAGCCTGGCAGATTTGGATGATAATTGGTATCATCTGCATAATCATTGAAATCTTTGATCCCGCCTTCTTTTTTATCAGTCTGGGAGCAGCAGCTATAATCACAGGACTGCTTTCATTTGTGGTAAAGTCCACTGCCCTGCAGATAATCATCTTTGTCATCCTAAGCTTCATTGCCTTCCTGAGCATGCGCAAGCTGGGCAAGAAGATTCTCTCAGTTACTGACAAGGATACCAATGTCTATGCCCTCAAGGGCAAGAACGGCGTCGTGGTAAAAGCCATCCCCGTGAACGGCAGAGGTTACGTAAAGATAGGCGGTGAGGAATGGTCTGCTGTGGAAAAGAGCAACCAGGCACTTGAGCAGGATGCCAAGATTACAGTAGTCGATATTGACGGCAATAAGCTTGTCGTGGAAGCAGTCGCACCGGAGTCCCCGCAGGACTGATGTGCCCCAAACCCGTAATTACTTAATACTATAAACATACTGGAGGTCCCAATGGCAGCAATTTATTTCGTGTTACTCGCTCTTATTATCCTCGTGATTTCAGTCCTTTCCAAAGGCCTGATTATTGTCCGCCAGGCGGAAGTGGTGATTATTGAGCGTCTCGGTAAATATTACAAGACCCTTCCCAGCGGTCTGCACCTGATAGTACCCATCTTTGACCGTCCCCGTTCCATACATTGGCGATATGTGCGCACCGACTATCGCGGCAATTCTGTCATCACCCAACGGGTGGAAAACCGCATAGACCTGCGTGAAACCGTCTATGACTTTCCCCGCCAGAACGTGATTACCAGCGATAACGTCACCATCAACATCAATGCCCTGCTTTATTTCCAGGTCACCGACCCCTACAAGGCAGTCTATGAAATCGGCAATTTGCCCGACGCTATTGAAAAGCTGACCCAGACCACCCTGCGTAACGTCATCGGTGAACTCGAACTGGACAAGACCCTTATTTCCAGGGATACCATCAACACCAAACTGCGCGATATCCTGGACGAAGCCACTGACAAGTGGGGCGTCAAGGTCAACCGCGTGGAACTGCAGGACATCCTGCCCCCGGAAGAAATCAAGACCGCCATGGAAAAGCAGATGCGCGCCGAACGCGACAAACGCGCCAAAATCCTCACTGCAGATGGCGAAAGGGAATATAATATCCGCACCGCTGACGGTGAAAAGATGGCAAAGATTGCCCGCGCCGAAGGTGAATCCCAAGCCAAGATTCTCGTTGCTGAAGCAGAGAAACAAGCCATCCAGCTTGTGGCTGAAGCAGTGAAATCAACCCAGACCGACCCTGCCCAATATATGCTTGCCCTCAGGTACATTGCCGCTTTCAACGACATCGTCAAGCAAGGCGACAAGACTGTTGTGGTACCTTACGAGACCCAGGCGCTGCTTGGCTCCATCAAGACCCTGCAGGGTATTTTCAACAAGTAAAACAAAACTGATAATCATTGGCGGTAATGGTTGTTCAGAAGCTGTTACCGCTTTTTTGTAAAGGAGAACACTATGTCTGAAATTATCTATGTAAAAGCGAGAGAAATCCTTGATTCCAGGGGTAATCCCACTATCGAGACCGAAGTCCATCTGGAATCCGGCATCTTTGCCACTGCGGCCGTACCCAGCGGCGCTTCCACAGGCGAACACGAAGCTCTGGAACTGAGAGACGGCGACAAGAGCCGTTACCAGGGAAAAGGCGTGCTCAAGGCAGTACAGAATGTGAACGAAATCATCGGACCCGAAGTGGTGGGTATGGAAGTATCCGACCAGGCAGCAATTGACCTTGCCATGCTTGCCCTGGACGGTACTGACCTGAAGAGCAAGCTGGGTGCAAATGCCATCCTTTCCGTTTCCATGGCTGCTGCCAGAGCTGCCTCCCTGGAAGTAGAACTGCCCCTCTACCGCTATCTGGGCGGTGTGGGTGCCCGTCTGCTGCCCGTTCCCATGTCCAATATCATCAATGGCGGAGCGCATGCCGACAACAATGTGGACATCCAGGAATTCATGATAATGCCGCTGGGCGCTCCCAATTTCCGGGAAGCCCTGCGTTACAATGCCGAGACCTTCCATGCCCTCAAGGCAATCCTGAAGGGTAAGGGCATGGCTACTTCCGTCGGTGATGAAGGCGGTTTTGCGCCAAACCTGTCCACCAATGAAGAAGCCCTGATGGTCATCGTCCAGGCGATTGAAGCCGCCGGCTACGTTCCCGGCAAAGATATCTATATTGCCATCGACTCTGCCGCCAGCTCTTTCTACAAGGACGGCAAGTATCATCTGGCAGCGGAAAACAAGGACTACACTTCTGCTGAAATGATTGACTACTATGAAAAAATGGTAGATAAGTATCCCATCGTCTCCATTGAAGACGGCTTGGACGAGAACGACTGGGACGGTTTTGTCGCACTTAACAAGCGTTTGGGTAGCCGCATCCAGATTATGGGCGACGACCTCTTTGTCACCAATCCCGATAGAATCCTCAAGGGTATCGAACTGGGTGCCGCCAATTCCGTGCTTATCAAGCTGAACCAGATTGGCAGTGTGTCTGAGACCATCGACGCCATCAATACTGCCTATAGCGTTGGCTGGACAGCCGTCGTCTCCCACCGCAGCGGCGAGACCTGCGATACCTTTATGGCAGACCTCTGCGTCGCCCTCAATACCGGACAGATTAAGACCGGCTCCATCTCCCGCAGCGAACGCATCGCAAAATACAACCAGTTGCTCCGCATTGAAGAGGAATTGGGAGAAGCTGCCCGTTTCGCCGGCAGAGCCGCCATCAAGCAACTCATATAGAATCTTTAATCTAACGAAAGTGTGAACCCGATAATAAAAAGGGCTGACATTACGTCAGCCCTTTTTGATTATTGTCGTTCCTGCGCAGGCAGGAACCCATGCTGTTTTATCTCACCACAAAGGCACAAAGACACTAAGGGTTATTCTATCCCCAGGTCTTTAAATCTGAGTTTCTGTTTTGTTCCATTATAAGCACTTAACCTTTCCCGCAAACCCCTGCCATAATCTTTCCAAGCATACACCCTGTAAAACATACGTGGACTAAATTGCCCCACCCTATAATGCGTAAAAGTAGTATTCGGAGTTTCCCAAAGATAATAATAGTTATCGTCATTGTTCATTTCGGAAGCATTGTAGAAGATAAGATAGCCAGTAGGTTGCATATTATGTCCAAGTATATCCTGAGTTACTTCTTCCCAATTTAACGTCACATTGTAACCTATCTGTTGTATAGATAAATTTTGAGGGATGGCAGGTGGAACATAGACTCCTGTCCCGATCAGACTGATTTTTAAAACTGGCCTATTCAAAGAGTTATTCTCGATAAAAAGTGTATCTGATATTGCTCCAATCGTCTGAGGAGTATATCTGATACGTAATGTATCAGTCTGATTTGTTTCAATTATTATGGGATATGTACTGTTCAGGCATGCAAATTGACTTTCTGTATTTATAAAATGAATGTTATCTATTGTTAAGGGTGTATTTCCTGTGTTAGTAAGTACAACTTGCCTAGTATAATCAACATTGGGGTAACAATGACCATAGTTTATATAACTAGTAATGTTATTCCCTATATGAGGTTGCTGATATCCGAATTTGCCAAGCCTTAAATGGCCTTCGTACAAATATTGGATATACATATTTCCCCATATATCAAAACTATGGGTATTAACAAGAATTGCGAAATCAAAGTTTTCAGATTCAACTAAATTCAGACAAGTATCGATTTTTCCATATGTAATGTTGTTAATGAAATTGATATTGCCATCGATTGCTTTAAAAATAAATCCACCAGATTCGCCTGGGATATTTTCTTCTGCTATTTGTTCACCATCAGTAGCATCAATCTTAAACATCATCTGAGTACCGTTCCTAGCATAAAGCACATTATCCGATGCTGTCATACTTGTATAGGGGTATATTGTGTTGAAAGCCCAATCCCAGTTTTGTGAGTTTATACTAAGTTTTGCCAGACAATAGCTGCTAATTGCATCTGAAAGACACAACACGTAAGGTTGACCATTGACAATTGAAGTGAAATATATCAATCCGGGGGGTGTTGGAGTCTGAGTACTTCTAACAATATAGCAGGTTATATAGACTTCGTTACCTTCAACATAACATGACCAATAACGACAGACATAATTAGAATATATTATTCTATATGATTGCACGTTACCTTGGGTATCTAGTATTATGATTATTGCATAGTAGTAAGGGTTATCCGAAAAACCAGGTGGATAAGGAGGTCTATCGTTGGGATTTATTATATTTGACGCATCAGTTGCATTAGCGACTAATATAATATTATCATTCACAAAACTCATACTCACGTTAGCAAAATCATACATCGTTTGATTCCATAACAATTGTCCAATGCATGATAGTTTAACCAATCCTCTATTTAAAAGAATTTGATTTGTCCCAGCGAACATCTGACAGTTATCTGCAATAAACAGAAATACCTCACCTTGATCATTAATAGAAAGATCCAATAAAGAAAAGTCCCAACTATTGCTTCCAATAAATATGCTCCATAGTTGAGATCCAGTTTGCGAATATTTCTTAATTGAATATCCCGTATTGTAGTAATAGTTATTTATCCAGCCCATAGAATAAGAAGAAGCTGAAGCCAACTCACCATTACTATTAGCTTTAATCATAGTTGGACTTTCCTCACACTCATTTGACCAAATTATCTGCTTTTGAGTGCCTATTAAATAATAGCTGAAAGTTATAATCAAGAAAATCAACAATAGTGTTTTTTTCATAACATCCCCCTTTGGCTCAGTTTAGGGTACTTTGTTAGTTAAAAGATAACTATTGCTTTTAATATATTATGTCAATTGAAAAGATAGAAAAATAAGCAAAAAACAAAACAGCATGGACCCCTGCCTGCATAGAGGTGACGGAAAAGGTCTCCCGTCAAGCGAGGGATGACGCTTATCCCCTAATTTCCCCTCACTGAGATGTCCCGAAGATGCCGCGGAGATGACCGGGTTTTCTTCGGTCGGCTTCGGGACATCTCCGCGACATCTCATAGAGGAAGGTGCGGGGATTGGTCCGGAAAAGGATGCTAAACGGATTGATGCCGTAATAAGGTGAGGAGGATTTTAAAGCCGGACCGGTTGAGGATTAAAGGTAGGAATTGCGCTTGATGACAGCGCGCAGGTCGGAGATATTGAAGGGTTTTTGCAGGATATCGTCAAAGCCCTTCTTTTCGTAATCATCGAGGTCGTCGAGGTTTAGCAGATTGCTGTAAGCGATGATTTTGACATTGGGGTCGCTCTTCTTCAGAATCAGCATCAGGGAGGTGATGTCACCGGCACCGGGCAGATTGAGGTCTGCCAGTACGATGCGCGCCGGACTGCTGGTATTGAGCGATTTGAAGAACAGGGAGGAAAGCTCCTCGGGGTCGGTGGTTTTCTGCACGCGCAGGCCCATGCTGGTCATGGTCTTGATGAGCAGATTCCCCAGGGCGTCATCCTCATCCAGGACCAGGGCCAGGGGCGGGGTCTGGGGGATTGACGGCTTGGCTTCCGCTTTGGGCGTAACAATGCTCTCGCCAATGGGGATGTACATTTCGGCATCGGTGCCTTTGCCGGGTTTGGAATTCAGGCGGATGTAACCGCCGTGCTTTTTCAAGAGGGAGTAAACGATGGGCAGACCCAGTCCGCTGGCTCCCTGCCTGGTGGTAAAGTAAGGCACGAAGACACGGTTCAGGTTTTCATAAGCAATGCCCTCGCCGCTGTCCTTGATGTTGATGCAGATATATTTGCCCTGCCTGAGCGGGATTTCACCATTTTCCATCGCTTCATGCATCTTGGCGCTGACGGTCAGGACACCGGTGTTGTTCATCGCCTGCAAAGCATTGGTCACGACATGGCTGATGATTTTTTCATAGGTGGGTGCTGCCATGCGGATATTGGGCAGGTCTTTTATCAGACGGAAAACCGGCCTCACATTGGTTCCGGACACCAGGTTGCGGACATATTGCTCCAGGTTCTTGACCGTTTCGGTGGCAACATCGGAAACCGGACTGCTCTTTGCCATGGCAAGCATTTTATCCGTGATATCCTTGCCCCTGAGGGTGGATTCTTCCGCCGCTTTGAGCAGGGCAGCCTGCTCGCTGTCGGGAGGCAGGTCGTCCAGCACCAGGGAAATATTGCCCAGGATGGCTGTGAGTATGTTGTTAAAGTCATGCGCAAAGCCGGAGGACAGGGAGCTGACAGCTTCCATGCGAAGCACCTGGCTGCGTTCTTCCTCTTCCCTGAGACGGTTGGAAATATCGCGCAGGATAAAGACCACGCCAATGGTCTCTCCGCGTTTGTTCTGGATGGGCGCTGCCATCCCCTCTATTTCCAGTTCCTTATCCGCAGCGGTTATGAGAGAGATGTCCCTCAGCAGCATGCTGCCGGAATAGTCTTTGTATAGCTTGGTAATCGGGTCGTTTATCAGGGTGCGCGTATCGTTGCCAATCAGATGGAAGACTTCGCTCCAGCTTTTGCCGACCGCTGCTTCCATAGGAGCTCCGCTCAGCTTGGCAGCCGCTTTGTTAAGCATCAGGATGCTGCCGTCCAGACGGGTGGTAAAGATGGCGTCGTCAAGGTTGTTCAGCGTCTGCTGAAGGTTTTCGGCACTGTCGTCTTTGGCTTCCTGCAGTTTTTCGGTCACAAGCTGCCTGACCATAGAGTTGGAAATAACGGTTAAGCGCTCAATCAAACCGTCATTCAGGGGAAATTCAGGCTTCTGGAATCCCATCAGGAAGATGCCGGCAATCGCCTCGCCTTCGGTAAGCGGGAATCCGATGAAGTGCTCCCAGCCCTCGTGTTTGCAGAGTTTGTGCTCTGCTGATTCCTGCGCCTGCATACGCATCCAGGCTTTCACATCCTCCGCCGCTCCCTGCACTGTCTCCATCAGGTTGTCCAGCATGGAAGTCCGGAAAGTGAATGCTTTGCCGTTTTTCAGGGATTTGTTCATCCAGCGGTAAGCCGGCAGGTCAATGGCTTCAATCCGCACGGAATGCCTTGCCATCTCGGGGTCGCTGTCCCAGGCGCCGAATTTCAGATAGGTGGAGCTTTCACTTTCCCGCTTGTATATGGCGGCAAATTCGCATTTACTGAACGAGCCAAGGGCATTAAGGATGTCCTGAACCCGGTTAAAGGTGTCGTCTTTATTGGCATTAAGCAAGGTAAACAGCAGATTGGTCAGTTGCTTCTCGGCGTCCAGCTCCTGTTTCATAAAGTCGCTGATGATGGTCTTTCTGGTATCAGCATGGACAGCTTCCGGAATGGATTTATCGGGATTATCCGCGTTTTGCAGGTCCGGGAAAGGCTCAAAATCAGAGTCCCATTCCTCGCTTTGACGGATTTTATGCGGTTCTTCCTTGCCTGTTAAACTGTCGATGAGATTCCGCAAGAGCAACCTTACCAGCAGGATAGACATCAAAAAAGCAAAAAGCACCATGAGAATCACCTCATAGGCACCCGGAATCACCTGATTGATTTCATCGCGCAAGGGCAGATAGACATCGTCGGATAAAACATGGGATGAGAAAAGAATTGCTAAAATCCCTGTTACTATTATGCTCAAGGCAATAATAGCAATAGCTCGCGCAACTATCCTGCGCTTAAAATAAGAATTATTAGCTTTGTTCAGTTCTTCTCTCCTCATAGTATATTTACTTACCTAACACAATTAATGAAACCTGCAAAGTTAGTCAACAAAGATTTTCAGTTTTTTGCATTTTTCTGCAGTTGTTTGCATCATTTTATCTTTCTCCGGTACCCGGCCCGTTTCCTTCAGGCAAGTATTACTTGACATGTAACTCCCTACTATCATTTTATCTTACAGGATTAAATCATGAATTGCAAAGAAACTATCTTGTCAAGACATAGTGTAAGGAATTTTTTACAGGACCCGGTTCCTGCTGAAGTGCTTTCAGATATGCTGGAAGCAGCCAGGCTGGCTCCCTCCGCCCAGAACCGCCAGCCCTGGAGATTCGTCGTGCTGCAGAACCCTGATAAAATAAAGTCCATGGCGTTCAATTGCGGACTCATCGGACTCAGCAATTTCTTTATCCGCAATGCGCCCTGCGTCATTGTTGCCTGCGCTGACACAGACAGTAACGTTCGGATAAACGGGCAGGATTATTATTTGGTTGACACTGCGATAGCTTTCCAGCAAATGATGCTGATGGCTTGGAGCCACGGCATCGGCTCCTGCTGGCTGGCTGCCTTCAGCGAGAAAAAGCTGAAGCCTTTCCTTGAATTGCCCAAAAGCTGGCGCATAGTGGCGCTCAGTCCGTTTGGCTACCCGGCAGAGAAGCAGGGGCTATATTCAAAAGCGGTAAAAGCCTTTGCCGGAAGTAAAGACAGGCTTGCGCCGGACAGGATATTCCGTTACATTGATTAAAATACAGGAGAATATAGATGACTACTAATGTGAAGCTCACCCGCGAATTCATAGAGAAGCTCCCCAAGACAGACCTTCACGTCCATCTGGACGGCTCAGTACGGGTGGAAACCCTCATAGAACTGGCTCAGAAAGACAAGGTGGAATTACCCACTTTTGACCCCGAAGAACTAAAGAAAATCATCTGCTGTGACGAAAACTGCGAAAGCCTGGACGACTATCTGGAAGGCTTTCATATTGTAAACCGCGTACTGCAGAACAAGGAAGCCCTGAAACGCACAGCTTATGAACTGGCAGAAGACTGCGCCAAGGAAAACATCCGCTATGTGGAAGTCCGCTATTCCCCCATTCTGCATACAAATAAAGGTATGAAGCTTACCCAGATTTCGGAAGCAGTGATTGACGGCCTCAAACAGGCGGAAAAGGACTTCAACATCAAAACAGGGGTGATAATCTGCGGTATCAGGAATATGGACCCCACCACCTCGGTTAAGTTAGCCGAGTTGGCCATCGCCTACAAAAACAAGGGAGTCATTGGTTTTGACCTGGCTGGCGGTGAAAACAACTATCCTGCCAAGGACCACAAGGAAGCCTTTGAACTAGCGCTCAAGAACAACCTGAACATTACCATCCATGCCGGAGAAGCATATGGCCCGGACAGCATCCACCAGGCTTTGCATTATTGCGGGTCTCACCGCATCGGCCACGGCACCAGATTAGTGGAAGACGGCGATTTGCTCAACTACGCAAACGACCACCGCATCCCGCTGGAGATCTGCCTCAAGAGCAACTTCCATACCAAGGCCGTGCCCAGCATCAGGGCTCATCCCATTGATTTTTATGTCGATTACGGCTTGAGAGTGACGCTCAATACCGACAACCGTACAATTTCCAGCACAACTCTTACCGACGAGTATATGCTGGCAATTGAACTGCTGGGACTGGACTATCCCCAGATCAAGAATATCATCCTGAACGGCTTCAAAAGCGCTTTCATCCCCTATAAAGACAGGGTGCGCCTGATAAACAAGATTCTGGCTGAGATTGATGAACTGGAAGAAGCTGAGCTGAAAACCAAAGTAAAAGTAAAAGAGAACCTTTAAGCAATATGAAAGACATCATCAGAGAAAAACTGCTCACCGCAGCAAGCACCCTGCAAAACTTCCTGCAGCAGGAAGAAAACCTGCTGGCAATATCCGATATAGCTGACCTGCTGACGGATGCCTTCAAGCGGGGCAACAAAGTAATCATTTTCGGAAACGGCGGCAGCATGTGTGACGCAATGCATTTTGCGGAAGAACTTACCGGCAGGTTCAGGAACGACCGTGCGCCCCTGCCTGCCATTGCCATCTCCGATCCCAGCCACCTGACCTGCGTTGCCAATGATTATGGTTTTGAAGAGGTCTTTTCCCGTGGCGTTTCAGCATATGCCAAGCCCTGCGACGTAGTAATCGGCATTTCCACCAGCGGAAATTCCCCCAACGTCATCAAAGCTTTACAAACCGCCCAATCCCTTGATTGCTTTACAGTTGCGCTGCTGGGAATGGACGGGGGCAAGCTGAAGGGCGAGTGTGATTTTGAAGTAATCATTCCCGCGAAAACAACGGACCGTATCCAGGAAATGCATATCAAGATTTTGCATATCCTGGTCGAGCTGACAGAAACTAAACTGTTTTAAGGGGCAGGATATGCCCGGCCAAGTTTAACTAATAAAAAACTGGAGGTATCTTTGAGACACCGCACACTTAGCATTTTGATCCTGACCTTGTTATTCCTGGCATCGACTCTGTTGTTTGCCCAGGAAGAGACGGAGATTACACCTGTCCCGGCGGAACAGCAGCAGCAGGTAATGGCTGTGTTTGAGATGCTGTATTCCGGCAATCCGGAAGTGGTGGACCATATCTTCTGGGAAGATTTGTACATCAATAACGAAGATATCACGCTGCTGTATTATGACAGTATGGATGGCGGTTTTGAAGATGTCTTTTTCAACATGGTAGTTCGTGAGCTGGCAGCGGAGCTTCAAAATCCTGACGATGCTTCCGACCTTTATACGGATTGGATGTTTGAAGGCAGGGACGGAGAGATTTACGCCTACTCACACAACAGCAAAAAGCAGGTGGAGATGTGGTTCACTACTCCCGGTGAAGAACCCATGTATCTGCTGGAGATGAATATTGCCGATAGATAGACAATAAAAATACAAGGTTATAAAAAGAAAAGCGAACCGTAAGGTCCGCTTTTTCATTTATGGCTCCTGAAGAGGGATTCGAACCCCCGACCTAGTGGTTAACAGCCACCCGCTCTACCGCTGAGCTATTCAGGATTGCTTGCGTGAGCTTCAAATTTCAAATTCGCTCTTTTCTGTCAACGAAAATATTAATCGCTCCCCGGCTGTTTTCAGACCGGTAAACATTTTCCGGAAACCTCTCATCCATTCCTTGCCTGCTTGCCTCGTGGGGACATCGTGGGCAAAGCCCAGGAGGACCCCAGGAGGACCCCAGGTTGCCGGTAGGCAAGGGATGGGTGACTATAAACCTATAATGAAGGAAAGAATCTGCACAAACAAAAAGAGGCTGATTCAGCATCAACCTCTTTGTAAACTATGTTGCGCGGGGAAAGACTACTTCAGGCTGTCATCCATTTGCTTGAATGCCTTGGAGCCCCTTAACTGCATATAGAGGATTTCCTCGTTTCTGACCTGGTTTATCAGGTACTTATCAATCTCCCTGTGCGGTATTACCAACTGAATAAAGGTCTTGTAGCGTATGCCATCCTTAGTCTGCACCTGGATGGTTTCCGTAATGCCTGTGGACAGATTGGCAAAGCGGGCAGTGGAAATTGTTTTTGCAACCTTCTGCGAAAGAGCATGCATCTGCGGGTCTTTGACACCGGCTTCATTTTCAAAAGCCTGCAGCTTTGCATTGGCATAAGCCTCCACATATTTCGCTGCCTCCAAAAGGGCATTGGCTCTGGCAGCATCCATAGAGGCCGCTTCGTTTAACTTTTCAGCCTGGCCAAAGGAATATATGTTCACATCACTGGTTTGGAAGCCCCACCAATCGGGACGGTATATCTGCATAACCCCTTCCATCGCCTGGGACTTATTTGTGGTACAGCCGGATAATAAAAGAATGACAAGAGTGATTAACAGCATTGCAAAAGAGAGGTAGTGCTTCATATCTTCCTCCAAAGTTTATCTGTCTATCAGGATATGGGATTTCTTTTGTGCCGTGTATGTCAAGGATTAATTCCTGTTAAAGATTTTCTGCTTGTTCATATGCTCGGTGTAGGTTTTGGAAAAAATGTTCCGACCCTCAAAATCCGCAAAGAAATAAAGGTACTCAGTAACTTCCGGGTTAAGCACCGCCTGCAGGGATGAGATGCCCGGATTACAAATCGGATGGGGAGGCAGGCCTGCAATCCTGTAAGTGTTGTAGGGACTGTCCATCTCCAGGTCATTGTAGTATAACTGACGCTTGGTGATGCCCTGCTTTTCCAGGGTGTAATCAACCGTCGGACAGCTTTCCAGACGCATACCCTTCTTGAGGCGGTTGAGGAAGACACCAGCAATGACAGGTTTTTCGCCTTCCAGGACGGCCTCTTTCTCGATGATGGATGCCAGGGTCAAATCCCGGTAAAATTCTTTCTCGTCGGTAATTACAATCCCGGCCTCTGACAGCTTTTTGTAAAATTGCTTTATCATCAGGCTGAAAATCTGTTCGGGTAAAAGCTCCACATCAAAGGTATAAGTGTCCGGATAAAGCACTCCTTCCAGGGTTGGCCAGTCATAGCCGGTCAGTGTCTTTACCATCTTTTTGTCTGTAGCAAGCACCAACAGAGAGTCATAGGTGCTTATACCGCTTCTTTCCATTCTCCTGAGGGTTTTGTAAAGCGAGAAGCCTTCAGGGATGGTCAGATGTATCAGGGAGGATTTGCCATCCCTGATTCTGATAACTGTCTGCCATATGCTAAGGTTACCGCCGAAGACATACCTGCCGGCTTTCAGTTGCCTGTCGGATTCGGTCAGCCTGGCAAGAAGATTGAACCAGAAGGCACTTCTGATGACCCCGCCTTCTTTTAACTTCTGAGATATTGTGTGGGTATTGTCTCCATGCTTTATCCTGACAATCACTTCCGGCGTCCTGACGGGGAAAAAAACTGTGAAAGCCGTGCAGGCAATAAAGATGAGCAGCAATGTGCCAAAGATAACCGGAATATACTTCAAGGGCTTTTTCAGCTTCAGCCTTGGGAATATGTTGTATTTGCTAATAATCGTATTGAAATTACTCAGTTTCACGTGGGTGCGTCTCCAGGTAGCGTTTTAGTATCAGGCAGGCAGAAAGGGAATCAATCATAGTGCGCGATTTCTTCCAGTCATACCCCATTTCCTTCAGCAGTTCATTGGCCTCAGAGGTGGTATATCTCTCATCAGACCCTACTACAGGGATTTCCAGCCGGGAAGCAAGCCTATCCAGGAAATCCAGCGTTTCCTGGGTCTTTACAGTGATATTGCCGTCCAGGCTCCAGGGAATCCCGACGATTATCCTGCCGATGCTTTTCTCTGAGATTAGCTTTTCCAACTGGTCAGCAGTTTCATCAAAGGAAACATTGGAAATCATAGTGTAGGGCTTGGCAAAAATCTGCATCGGGTCTGTCATAGCCAGACCAATTCTTTTTTCGCCGTAATCTATGGCAAGCAGACGGGACATCAAATGTTGCTTTCGTCCCGCCAGACAGCGATGTACCAGCGATTGTTAACAGGTTTGAGGAAGAAGCGTGCCACTCCGTTTGAGGATAGTGAACTGCTGTTTGCATAAGTAAGCTGCAAATCAAACAGGCAGGGAATCACCACCCAGTCTTCATTCCCGACCTGAGGGTCAGATTCCCATTGGTCCTGGGGCGGAATCTGCAGGCGCAGGAAAATCTGGTCAGGAGGAGGAAATGAACCATCGCTGGACCCATTCTGAAACAGGTTTCTGTGATATTCCACTTCCTGGTCAAAACCCCACCAACTGTCCTTGAAGCCATCATTGTTCCAGTCAATGCCAATAATGCTTACTTCAGCAGAAAGCAATTCAAAGCGGAAGTCCTGCGCCAGACAGCTCTGGAAAAGCTCCAGGTTCTTTTGCCTGTATGAGAGTTCCAGGGTTTGGAGAACTGCGGATGGCGTATCATGCAGGATAGTCTGGTTTCCATTGTTCCTGAGATTGGGATGAAAGGGATTGAAACAGCTGCTGAGAAGCACTGTCAGAATCGCCAGTAACGGTATCAGTCTAAACAGTCTAAACCGAGTAATCATATTTCATCTTTCCCCAGGTAAATGGCGTCGCTTCACGATAGTCATACCATTTCACTATCCGCCAAAAGCCATTCTCCTGACGCATCTGAAGCTCCATTCTTCCAACATAGGTCCTGACCGTAAGGTCTTTCTTGATAGTAAGTACATATCTCCTGTATAACTTTATGGGAGTGGACTGGACATCGTCATTCTGTTCCGGAATTGTCACCAATTCCAGCAATACGCTGTCTGCCACACTGTGCAGATTATACAGCATATCGCGCTCGTTATCCCTTGTCCAGATTCCACTTATATTATAATCGTTAACATCTTGAGGAGCAAAGTAAAACCGGAAATCCGAGGTTAGCATCTCACCGAACTTAGTCAGGTTGCGCTCGTCCTCATACCCGTATTCCAGATTCTTCAAAGCCAGTTCCCAGGTTGTGTAAAAGTTGTTCCACAACGGCGGCTTTTCAGGCTCATCTGCTTCTCTCAAAGCAAAGATGCCACACCCGGTCAAAAAGACCAGGATTAAAATCTGTATAAACTTCCTCATACTTGCATGTTTCTGAACTCAAACATATGTGTCAACTGAAAAAACACCCCAGATATCATCGTTGCGCGGCAGGCATTGTTTTATCGCTTGACTTTTTGGGCAAAGCCTTATGTTTGTGTTTGTGAGGAATGATTAGAGTATGAAGACAACAGCCAGGATTATATTGAGCGGAGGCGCAGCCCTTGGTTTGGCTGAGATTGGCGCTTTGCAGGTTTTGAGCGGCCGGTTTGATATCACAGGCATCATCGGAACCAGCATGGGTTCGATCATTGGAGGATTATACGCCAAAGGCTACACTCCTGAAGAGATGCTTGAAATGGCCATTCGTTATAAGAAACAGAATATCTTCAACCCCCTGAATCTTGATACATCCCTCACGGGCATCTTTGATGGCAAAGTGATAATGAAATCCTTTGAGGAGTGGACAGATGACTGTCTGATAGAGGATTGCCGGATTCCATTTGCAGCCGTAGCCTTTGACTTGTGCAGGAACAACACGGTGGTCATAGACAAAGGTTCCCTGTCAAAAGCCATGCGGGCTTCTTCATCAGTTCCCTACCTCTTTTCTCCCGTCTCCTGGGGAAAGTATACTTTCGTGGACGGCGGAGTGGAGCATCCCCTGCCATTAGCCTTGGCAAAGGATATGCCCGGCGAGCTTACAATCGCGGTAAACGTTCTTCCTTCCAAGCTGAAAGAACCGGAAAGCATAGATATCACCAGTGAGGAACAGGATAGAAAGAAACTGCGACTGCACGAGGTATTCCTGCACAGTATCGTGCAAAACCAGGCATCCCTGGCTATGCATGCCATTGTTGACAACAGCCCTGACATTGTGATTGACGCCTGGTATCCCAGGGGCAGTGTATTCGGTTTCGACAAGGCGGAGACATTTTATCATTGGGGAATAGCCAAGGCAGAGCAAGCGCTCACTCAATATGAACAGCCTCATTACATGGAAAAAATCCGCACAAGATACAAGACACTGGTATCCCGGCTGAGCAAGGGTTTCTAATCTTATGCAGATAACCGGCAAAGCGACATCACAAAAAACATCAAACAACCAGACCAATAAAAGCATGGGACTGATTATCAGGAAGTTTCTGTATAGTTCCAAAGGCAAAATCATCGGCAGGCACTGGCTAACTTTTTCCGGAATCACATTGGGAGTCTTTGCCCTTTTGTCGGTAAGCAGTGTCATGAACGGATTTGACAAAGACATGCGCCAGCGCATAATCGGCACCCGTTCTGAAATCCGTTTGGATGACAAGAATGGCAATCCTTTATCAGCATATGACGAAATCGCCAGTAAATTGGAAGCCCGTTCCGATATCCATGCAGTCTCTCCTGTAGTCCGCAACGAACTTATGCTACTGAACGGCTCTTCCATGGGTGCCTCTGTCTGCTTTGGCATAGACTTTGCCAGGCAGAGCAAAATCAGCCCCATTCTGCATCCCCTGTCTGCGCAGGAGCTTGCCGGCCCAGCCAATCATTGGCTGCAGGGACTTTTGTCCGGCCCGATTGACAGCAAGGCTTTTGAAGCAAACGGCATAATCCTGGGCGTTGAGCTTGCCCAAAGCATCAAGGCAGCAGTTGGCGACACCATCACTCTGGTCTCCCCCGTTGGCTCAATCCCCACTCCGTTGGGTCTGCTTCCCAAAAGCCTTCCACTGAGGGTCGAAGGCATCTTCATAGCAGGGATGCCTGAATATGACAGGCTATATTCCTATGTACCCCTTTCAGTTGGCCAGTTTTTCAGCGGATACCTGGATGAGGTGGACCATCTGGACATCAGGACCACTCAGCCAGGCAGGCTTTTCAGGTTGACCAAAAACCTGCAGAAAGCTTTTCCTGATTACAGGATAGAGAACTGGAGCAGCTTTGACTCATCCCTGTACGGTGCTATGCATTTTGAGAAGTACCTGATGCTTGTCATCCTGGGGCTGATGTTTATCATCGCTTCTTTCAACATGACCGGCAACATCTTCAAGACCATTATCCAGAAACGCCGTTCACTCGGCATTCTAAAGACCCTGGGTTACAGTGACGACGAACTGGTCAGCCTCCTGCTCAGGCAGGGTCTGCTCATTTCGGTGGCAGGAATCCTGACAGGAGTGGTCCTGGCAATCCTGCTGCTGACAGCCCAGACCACTTTCGGCATCATCAGGCTGCCGGTGGGCAATATGCCAAAGCTCATCCTTCCTGTGGATATGCGTCTGTTTGACTTTGTAATAATCCCTGTCATTGCTTTGCTGGTTTCGTGGCTCAGCATCCTGATTCCCGCCCGCAAAGCCCGCAGCGTTAACCCGATAAATTTGATAAGAGAAATCGTATAATATGCCAGGAGGTTTTATGCCCGACCTTAAACAAGCCTACATTCTCGCCATCCAGAGCGAAGTCATGTCCCAGAACCTTTACAAAATGCTGTCTGCCGCTTTCAGCAGAAAACCTGAAGTCAGCGCTGTTTTTGACAACCTTATTCCCTTGGAGCGCCTGCACGAGGAAAAGCTAAGGACACTGTTTGACAAAGAATTCCCCGGCGCAACCCTCAAAATCGACCCAAACCTGGTTCACCAGGCCACCCCGGAAGAGATAGACGAACCCCGCAAGGTGCTGGAATTTGCTATCAGCCGGGAAATCATTGCCCACGATATCTATCACAACATGGCACAGGAAACCTCAGACCCCGAGACAGCAAAGCTCCTGAAGACACTCGCTATCGAGGAAGATTACCACAAAACCGTCCTTGAGACCGAAATCCTACGGCTCGAACATCTGATGACATGGTTTGACCCTTCCGAACTTAACGGCCTGGTGGAGGATTAACCGTCTGCAATTTATGTAGTTACGCATCCGGTTGTTTGCGGTGACAGAGTGAAAACGGGCAAAATTGTCGATATCGAATGCAATTGCGGGTTTCGCCTGTTCCGCTATTTTAAAGCCGGGAAAGGCAGAATCATCAAACTACTCATCAGCCGCCTTTCCGCTGATTTCGTAGGTCTGAAAGGAGCCGAAACCTACTCAAAACCCATCTGCCCCCAGTGCGGAAAAGAACTGGGCATCATCATGATGATTCACGGGGAACCAGCCCTCAAAATCAATCACGGCACCATCAAAGACATCAGAATCTGACCTACTCCCTGCTGTCCCCTTACCCGTGAAACCGCCTATATTGATTAAATTACCTTATCGGACCTAATAAGAGTTCCATCGTTTTTTTGTATCTTACAATAGACTCTCTTCCCTTGGGGGTCAGGTTAACTATAGTTCTGGGAACCTTGTTCAGGTAATTCTTGAAAACTTCAACATAACCTTTCTGTTGTAACTTTTTAATATGAATAGATAGATTCCCTTTTACCAAACCTGTTTTTTGGGCAAGATCAACAAAATCTGTTTTTTTCAATTCAAACAGATTCAGGACTATATTCAGTCTGGCAGGTTCATGAATCAACCTGTCAATATCTTCTATACTCACATCATTTATAGTTTCGTCTACTTTCATCCTTAGCTCCACGAGGCGTACTTTATGTTAAAGACTAATTTGTTTATATGTATAATTAGTCAATCAAAAACGATACTGACAGAAAAGGGATACATATACATACCTCTATTGCTGGTCATTACACAAAAAGTCGAACAACCATGGTTTACTTCAGCATCATCATTCGTTTTGATGCTTTATACTCACCTGCCAACATTCTGCAATGATAAATACCGCTGGCAACTGCCTTGCCCCCACTGTCTCTGCCATTCCAGATTAGCTCATGCTGACCGCTCTCCATAACTTCATCAACCAGTATCCGAACCAGTTGTCCCTTAACATTAAATATCTCCACCCTAACTCGTTGCCTGTCCTTCAAATCAAAACTGATGGCTGTTTCAGGGTTGAATGGATTGGGGTAATTGCCCCTGAGCAATGTCCGGTCTACACAAACATCATCCGTGTTAGACGTGGTCATTGTAAAATTGCAGGGCGTAACCTGATTCTCCGAAACTACAATATTCTCTACGGTCAACGGCTGGTATCCTTCTGCAGAGCAGGTAAGGGCATATGTCCCGACAGGAAGATTCAACGAATATAGACCGGATGAGTTGCTGGTTGCGGAATAAGTACCATTAGATATTACGGCTCCGGTTATCGGTACGCTTCCCGAACTCCTAACCCAACCGGTGACATTGCCTTGGATGTTTTGTTTGACAACTGAGTTGGAAAATGCTGGCGTAGAATATTGATTACCTGTATAAACAGCCCTGACCGCCCATCTGTATTCTCCATCAGGAAGAGCAAACCAAAGAGTATCAAGAAATGCTGTGTTCGTATAGAGATCATCGGTTAGTAAAGACCATTCATTTTCGTTTTGTTCAGAACCGCACATAAGACGCCACACTTTATATCCAAGCATAAATCTTTGCCCCATTAAGCTGGGGATACAAACATCGCGGCTGATAATCCCGAGTGCTTGAGATTTAGAAAAGAAATCTATGCCCGGAAAGACTCGGTCTGGGGTCACATCATGATTAGCTGTTTTTACTTCCATATCATTGCTGTTAAATCTTATGGTCTCTGTGGCTGAGTTAACAATAATGTTATCTATTACAGCAAGATGCCACATCCCGTCATTGGTTGGCGGATCATCGGCATGCCAGGCCAACTTGATGGTTTCGTATGCATAATCTGACAAAGATATTATTAACGGAATATTATAATCACTGTATGGCTCATCTCCTGCTGCAGCCGAATCCCACAGAATATCCCATGAAACCCCATTGTCGTCAGAAACCTTAACATAGTAATGATCTCCTTCTGATTCACCGAGGTAGAAAAATCCGTTAAATGTAAGTGTTGCATTGTGAGGACAAACAAATTGTGGCGTTATCAGCCATTCATCCTGATGACTTTCAGACCACCAGATAGCAGCCTGCCAAGAACCCTCTTGAGGATAAATAATGGGATTAAGATAAATTGGGCCAACCCTGCCCCATGTAGGACCGACACCTAACGAGTTAGGTGAACCAAAGTTGGTAACTAATTGAGACCAGTTTGAAGGTGGAAACGATGCTTCAAATCCTTCTGTAATGTTATGCGCATTGGAATTAGGGGCTCTCCAACTTAATGCTATATCAGAATTACTGTCATCAGCAATAACGCTAACGGGAGGATACAGTAGCTCATTCAGAACAGTTGTTCCCAAATTGTAATCTGTATCTGCTACTGTAACTGAACCACTCAAAGCCCCATATCCTGTTTTGTTGATGACATAGTTATAAGTGTTATTGGCGAAGATGCCATCAATAATGAACTGACCTTGCGCATTGGTTACAGCATAATAATCAGCCAAACCGGAAAGCTCAATAACGGCCCCAGGCAAACCAATTCCACCAGTATCACTTCCGATAACAACTCCGGTTAAACTGATTACCGGTAAAGGTGTCATAACAAAATCCAGCACTATATTATCACTTTCATTAACAACAATACTTTGAACTGATGTGGCATAACCGAAAATGGAACAGGTCACCTCATATTGCCCCTGCATAACATAAGGAAAGCTATATGTGCCGGTCTCTGAAGTAATTGCTGATAATGGGCTACCAGAAAGGGAAACCCTGACACCTTCCAGAGGAGCAATTCCATTTGTTATCGTTCCTGTCAGATTACCATATCCCTGAGAAACAATAAACATTGAGGTTTTGGGATAAATCCCATTGGGAGTAACAGGAGGTGGCGCAGCCGGATCAAACAGGTAAGTATCAGCATACACTTTCCTTGCTCTTGCAGTTCCTTCAATCTGACAAAAGAACTTATCATTCCCACTGTAATAATCGCTATCCATCGGTCTGTGAACCATCATCACAAGATTGTTGCCGTAGTAAGCATAAGCTTCTGATAAAGTTATGGTGATCGTATTCTGGCCAGGAGGATAACTGACTAATCCATCAAAAACCTGAGTTAACTGAGTTGATGGAATCCAATCTGCGGAAAGATCATTTTGAGTAGTTTCTCCTAGCCAGATTTTTGTTACAGAACCTTGTTCAAGTTCCGTTGTAACAAAATTGTTGTAAAAAGCAAGATGTGTAATTAATCCAATTGAGTTTATCTCAGAAGACAGGTACATGCACTCAAACAAGCTATTACGGTAATAAAAATCTATCGGTATCCTGGTTTGCATGTCTCCGGATCCTATTGTAACACATTCTGTACCAGTGTAATGCACAATAACATTCAAAGGATTAGTGGCATCATTTGTGTTGTTCTGATCTGAAGCCAGATTCACTACTCCCCTGAGTGATACCGGACCGGGATTGCTGAATACAATATTTAAAGGTACATCAAGTATATCCCCTGAATCGATAAATGGTCCCGCAATTGAGAGTAATACAGCAGTGTCATCCATCAGCACTATGGAATAATTTGATTGTGAAGATGTCCCCCGGTTTCGAATTCTAAAGATATACTCAGTATCAGTGCCTTGAACCGGACTCACGTTACCATCCAATGAAACTGCCTGCAAATCGTTTGGTTCTGCCTGAGGTGGAGTGAATACATATGATATGCCAACAAGATATGGCACATGACTACCGTTAATTGATACAAACTCGTCTATGGATGATACTTCAGCAATCGGAGAAGCTGGAGTAACTGAGACGAAATTTCCAATTACGCTCCCGGAGAGTCCAATGGCAGCAGAACCATACTCACTTGGCGATGATCCAATAAGTCCGTAATTAAACGTAATAGAATTTGACGTTTCATTCAGACTAATCTGGAAATTAGCAAGATTGTTAGGAGCGTTGTAATACCAGTTCATATTTTTAAACTGCACGACAAGTCTGCGGAATGGAGCTGTTCCCTGTAATTGATATGATATGTAACCATTCACTGCATTCGTCATCAGATCATCCCAAAACCCTGCTATAATCATTGGAGTATAATACAGGGTGTTCTGATAGGAAGCAGTAGAATTTATATTCAATGTAACAAAGCCATTGGAATTCACTAAAAACTGCGAATATACATTTTCGTCATATACGAAATTGAATCCGATGTCAAGTGCTGCAGACATTTGATCATCTACACTAGCCTGATGTACTATTGTAGGGTTATTAAGCTCAGAATATTGTGCATTAATCTGCATAAATGAATAGTCCGCCAAGGCTGCACTCAATGGTATTGAAACCACAGCAAACAAAAATACAATTGCTAATAGAATCAGCCTCATGCTTACGCCCACAAACTTATGGTTATAATTCATTATCATATGTTCCCCAATATCTTCATGACAGTTTTTTTGTAGTTCTCAAGAGCATTCAGTCCTTTGGGTGTTAGGATAATAGATGTCCCTGATGTTTTACTGATTGAGTTCTTCTGAATATCAACATATCCGCCTTGCTGTAACCTTTTTAAATGCATAGCTAAATTGTTTTTTGCCAAACCAGTTTTTCTTATCAAATTCGATGCATCAGTACTGTAAGACTTGTAAAGATTCAATAAAATACACAATCTATTGGGTTCATGAATGACTTTGTCAATGTAATCAAATTCAATCTGATTTTTGCTTTCCATGTGATACAATCCTAACTCCTTATAACATTGCTAATGCTTTTTGTTAATAGTTTTACTTACAAAAAACTCGATAATGAATAAATGAGAAGTTGAGCTGAACAACACTCAACTTCTCAGGAGTTTTCTGCATGTTATACAAAGTGTAACTAATGAAAATCATGTTTACTTCAGCATCATCATTCGTTTTGATGCTTTATACTCACCTGCCAGCATTCTGCAATGATAAATACCGCTGGCAACTGCCTTGCCCCCACTGTCTCTGCCATTCCAGATTAGCTCATGCTGACCGCTCTCCATTACTTCATCAACCAGTATCCGAACCAGTTGTCCCTTAACATTAAATATCTCCACCCTAACTCGTTGCCTGTCCTTTAAATCAAAACTGATGGCTGTTTCAGGGTTGAAAGGATTGGGGTAATTGCCCCTGAGCAATGTCCGGTCTACACAAACATCATCCGTGTTAGACGTGGTCATTGTAAAATTGCAGGGCGTAACCTGATTCTCCGAAACTACAATATTCTCTACGGTCAACGGCTGGTATCCTTCTGCAGAACAGGTAAGGGCATATGTCCCGACAGGAAGATTCAACGAATATAGACCGGATGAGTTGCTGGTTGCGGAATAAGTACCATTAGATACTACGGCTCCGGTTATCGGTACGCTTCCCGAACTCCTAACCCAACCGGTGACATTGCCAGTGGCTATTGCGTGCCAAACCAGGGTGTTTGAGAAAGCTGGTAAGGATTCTATATTGTTAGTATATATCGCTTTTACTGCCCAACGGTAGTTGCCACTCGGAGCAAGAGAAATCCCAATATCAGTAAAACTTAACTCTTGTGTTTCAGTTTCTGTCAGTTGATTCCAGGAGTTTTCATTTTGTTCCTGTCCCTGCTGTAAGCGCCACAGTTTATACCCAACCAGTTGCCTGTCGTAGTTATGATGCTGAACTGCTTCGAATTCTGCTTTGTCATAAAATATGGGATTTATAACATTTACCCTATGACTCTTTGAACTTGAAAGCAACACCTTATTGCTATTACTAATTGGTTTGTAACCCTCTGCCGCAGTTATGGTCATTGGAGATAGAAAAACTTTTTGATTATTGAGTGCGTCACTTACGACAACATTGTCTATGAACCAATTGTACCATAATCCGTCATTAGAAGGAGGATCAACAGCATGCCAGGCAATGATAACCTGTTGTCCATAATATTGGGAAAGATCCAGTTGAACCGGAATTTGATATGTATTCCATCCTCCGGTTAACGCTGAAGCATCCCAGATAGAAATCCAGGATAAACCTCCATCCGTGCTTATCTTTACATAATAGTGATCCCCGTTTTGGGAACCATAAAAGCAAAATGTATCAAAAGACAAAATTGCATTTTGGGGGCATGTAAACATCGGACTGATGAGCCACTCATCCTGATGATTGTAATCCCACCAGATGCCGCTTTGCCAGTTTCCATCGCTTGGATTTATTAGCTCTGAGCCATTAGAAATGGCACCTGTTCTGCACCAGGTCGGATAGACCCCCAAAACATTTGCAGGTCCATTGTTGTTAATAACTCTTGTCCAATCAGCAGGTGGAAACAATTCGGCTTCAAAACTCTGATTGATATTTACTGCACTAGGATCCGGGGAAAGCCAAGCCAAATTCACTGCAATTTGCTCTGGGTTAAAAGCAGCAATGACATTTCTTGGGATGTATGCAATTTCATTTAAAGTGATATTGCCCAGATTGTAATTTTCGGAACCAACTGAGAAATTTCCCGTGGATACCTGATATCCAGCTGAACTTATCGAATACTGATAGGACTGATTTACGTATACGCCCGGTATTGTGAATTGACCTTGCGCACCTGTAGAAACCACATAAGACTCATATCCTGAGATTGAAACAGTTGCATTATCAATACCAGTTCCCGGTGCATCACTGCCAAATACAGTTCCCGAAACACTAATGGTCGGCATTTGCTCTAAAGAGAAGTCTTGAATGACCGTTGAATCTCCCACTATTGTTACATTCACTGTAGAGGGGAAGTATCCGTTTCTGCTGGCAGTCACAGGATATGTGCTACCAATAATATTCTCAAACAAGTAGAATCCTTGTGCATCTGTAGTGGTTTGTGCAAAGTCAGATATACTAATTGAAGCATCAATTAATGGTTGATTGCTTAAACTCATCACATGACCACTCAGGCTACCCAGATTTGCCGGAATCACACTGAAACTTGTTCTGGGAAACATGCCAGAAACTTGCACTTGATTAATGGGAGGAATGGATGGGTCGACTTCAATTTCATCGTTCCAAAAATGTCGGCTGCGGGGAATCTGACTTTCTTGCGATCTGAAGAAACAATCATGATTGTAAAAAACTAAATCCATGGGTCTCTGCACCATCATTACAAGGTTCCCCGAAGTGTAATTATAAGGAAAAGGTTGTGACAGAGTAATTGTTACAAAGTTCTGGCCATAAGGATAATCTACATTTCCGCTGAATACAGGGATCAAAGCAGTCGAAGGTATCCAATTGCTATCGAGGTTATTAAGTTCTGTAACCCCCAACCATATATTAGTAGGCATATCAAAGAGGCCTGCCTCAAAATCATTGTAGAATGATATACTGTTAATCATACCAACAAAATTTAACTCAGCAGATTGGTAGATTGTTTCAAACAAGCTGTTCCGATATTGCATGTTGACAGGAATTCTTAAGTTTTGATCCCCCGCACCTACTGTAACAACAAGGCTCCCTGCAGGCTGTACATTTACATAGTGATTAGCTGTCTGGTCATTGAAGCTGTTTTGGTCATCAGAAAGAACTACTTTCCCATAAATATATGTTTGCCCTTGCTCGGAGGGGGTCCATGAAAGATTTATCAGCACTGATTCACCAGGATTAACAAGTGCCCCAGCAACTGACGCGATTTCAATATCTCCCTGCATATACAACTTAACTTGATAGTTATCTTGAATAGTGGTACCCGTGTTTGTTATTGTAACCTGGTATGGCGCTGGAAGTTCTACTGAAGGTGTAACATTTCCAGTTATGGAAATTGCAGCCAGATCATTCATTGGAACTAATTCCACTGTGACATTATCGATATGAATTGCTTCAAAGTTGTTATTGTTCCCATGTTTAAATGCGATATACCTGCCAGAGCCATTATAATCCTCAAGATTGACTATATACTCTAACCAGTTTCCATTTACGTTGAATGTTGCCAGGGGAGTGAAGGTACCTGGAATAAGGGGATCACTGATGATCCCAACTTGAATTGCGGATGTGGGGAACCACCCTCTTGCAAAAAATTTCACTCTCATAAAGTTTAGATTGAGATCGTCTGAAATACGGGGAGATATTAAATAAACCCCAATCACATTTGCAACAGCATTGTTTAGTTGAACATAATAAGGCTCACTGAAAGCTCCTCCATCTTCAGTAGATACGGATGCAGTAGCATTATTGGGATATATCAGTTTCGCCCATCCCAATGGTAAATTTGGAGATATTACATTGTCAAAACTCTCAAAAAAAGGTGAAGCATTAATACTGGGGTCGAAACCTAAACCTGTCACTGGAATACTGTGCGTAAGACGGGTCAAGTCATCTTCGATAATGATTTCACCTGCATGATCTCCCTCAGTTAATGGATAAAATCTGCAAATCATATGCACAGACTGCATGGGATAAATAGCTACAGGCAAAACGGGTAGTCCGCTGATCGAAAACGATGCGCTTCCAGCTATAGTTATATTGCTTAGATTTAGTATTCCATTGCCTGTGTTGTATATAGAAATTCTCTGTTCAACGGCGTTTTCTAAAAGAACAGTCCCAAAATTAAAATCAGTTGGATAAGCTGCAAATATGGGGCTATCCCCTGAAGGTGTTAGATAAAAAGTTGTCTTGGGAAATAGGCTAACTGTATCATAGTTACTGGACGGGGGACTTGCAGGATTCAAAGTTTGAAAATTATGATAGGCATGTAGAGACCTTGCTGGAGTTCCATATTGACACCTGAACTGGTTCATTAAGCTGAATGCCGAAGTGTCCATGGGACGATTAACCATCATGACCAGATTTCCTCCAGAGTAGTTAAACGGAGTTGATAATGTAATTGTAACAATTGATTCTCCAGTTTGATATGTTACTACTCCATCATAAACTAATGTCAAGTTTGTTGAAGGAATCCAACCATTGGCAAGATTAAGCTCATTGGTTACACCCATCCAGATCTTCATGGGTTTATTCAACAGATTTGTCTCAAAACTGCTGTAAAAGGATAATGCATTAATGACTCCCGCAATATTGATTTCTTCAGCAGGATATATTGTTTCAAACAAACTATTCTTATAGTAAAAACTCACAGGGATCAGTCCAATTTCGCTTCCATTCCCAATCGTAACAGCACCTATGCCGGTAGGTTGGACTTGAGTAACAATTTCATTTGTGGAATTGTTATCCAGATTATCATCCGTATCAAGAAGCACATTGCCATAAATTTCAACTTGTCCCGAAACTTGAGGTACCCAGTTAACGCTAACAACAATTTGCTGACCGGACAAAATCTCAGGCCCGTCCACTGAAGCGAGTACATCGGAGCCACTCATTATACGAACAGTGTAATTGGTCTGGTTGTTTGTTCCGGGATTTCTAATCATTATTGAGTAAGTAGTTGGGATTCCTTGTGTTGGTGTAGTGTTCCCGGTTATTGAGATTGCCTGCAGATCATTCTGGATAACAGGGATAACGTCAAAAACATATTTTACACCGTTGCCTGGAAAAGTATTAACAAAGGCATTTTCAACTGAATGAGATGCAGTAGCTGGTGTGCCGGGAGTTACGCTGTAAAAATAGTTCTCTCCATGAGGTAGCATGTTAATTCCAATTGAAGCAGATGCCAAAACTGGAGATCCCGATGAGTTTCCATAGTAAAACTCTATTTTTCCATTCTCATGCAGCCAAACTTGAAAGTTGAATTGATTGTTAGCGTTATAATTCCATTTAGCATTTCCATACTGCACCTTGAACACTCTATTGGGGGCTGAACCATCCCTCAAATACTGGCAAGAACCACCTGCTAAGCTTAAATCGTCCCATAAAGGTGCGATCGTTGTCCAGGGAAACCAGAAGTTGAGATCAGCCAGATCATTAAATATCTGAGGTGCAGATATATTGTTACCAAAACCTATCCACCCGTTTGACGATATCTTTGTTTGCGTAAAACTATCAGTACCATAAGGAAAAGTAAAACCCAGATCGATTTGGCTGGACAGTCCATCATCAACCTCAACTGAGGGTACCGACGTACCCGCTATTGGAACATAGACAGCTGTTTCTTGTCTGAACGTATAGTATTGAAATATTTCAGCTTGCAAAATACTTAAGCTTAGAATGATCAGAATCAGTAGACAGAACTTTTTGAGAATTGACCTCTTCGGACTAATCAACTTTTTTAACGTTTTGATTGATGTGCTATCCGTGCGAAATGATAATAGTTGGTTTAGTAGCATCTTCATAACTCTAACTCCTTTATCGCTTATAACAACTTCTCTGTATTACAAAGTAGTATTCATGAGGGGACATATCTCACGCCCATAATATTGTGTCAAGAAGATTCTATGCTTTTATCATTTTTCATGCCAGGTATAGGGCGCAAAACCTTGTTTGTTATGCTTTTACTCTTTTTAACAGCCTGTTTTACCCGACACTGCTTTGAAAGTAAACATCTAATCAGACATTTCTGAAAAACATATTATGAGCCTCATTCATCTCCGAAAAAGGGTCTTAGCGATATGTACTACTTTGAACAGTAAAGTTGACAACAAAAATTTCTTGACAACAATTATAAGCTCGTAGATTTAGACATTGAGAGTAGTAAAATGGATAATAGAAAATTTGTAATGAAGCCTTCCAGCATCCTGCTAAGGATGTAGCGAAGTACGGCTATAAGGAGTTTTTGTGAAGTATCCCTCTATGTTTTTGTAATCGTATCAATATGTATGATATGCTCTGGTATTACTCAACGTCAAGAATCAAAATGAAGAAAAAGCTTGTCTTTTTAATTCAACTTCCTAAACACAACATCAATATTCAATTCGAAATGCAAACCCCCATACTTACTAATTGCCTCGTTGTCTAATTCAAATGAAATACTAAACAGGTAAGAATTGTGTTTGCTTTCATTATTGTTAATAACTTTGTAAATCAAACAAGTTATCTTAGCGATAGCTCAGGCTTGCTAAATATAACTGAAGTATGTCAAGAAACAACCATAGGAGACGGAACATGAAAAGAATTTTAATATACATTATCATGTCAGTTATGATGTCGGTTTTGACAGCAAACATTACTGATTATGCCTTTTCTGAAGGCACGGGAACGTATGCTCCCCTAACAGCCTATAATGTTAGCTCAATATCCTCTTCCCTTAATTATGAATTTGTAACTCTGCCATTTAATTTCACATACAATGGGACCCCTTATAATGAAATCTATATTAATAGATTTGGTTACATTAGATTTGGTGAAACAACTATAACCGGGTCCAGTTCAAACTCGATAAACTCTACTCAAACTCACTTAACAAATCTAGCTGCTCCTTTGTGGGATAATTTAGGTTTCGTTAATGGTACTTCTCAAATCAGATACGCAACAAATGGATCTGCACCCAATAGAGTTTTCGTTGTCGAATTTAATGCCTTATTATGGTTTAGCACCACAGGAACCCAGCAATTTTTCCAGGTTCACCTATTTGAAAGCTCGAATATAATCAGATTCATGTATAACTTGCAGGAACCTGCAGGCAGCCCGAGCGCTTCGATAGGTATAAATGCATCACCTGGAGGTTTTGGCAACTACCTGAGTGTTAGTCCGGGCAATCCTTCTACAGTAAGTTCAGAAATACCAACCAACTCCGTAAGTTCTTATCAATACTATCAAGGTTTTTTACCAAGCGGTAAATGGTACCAGTTTACTCCCCCAGACCCTAACCAACCACCCTCTCCTGCAGTTTTGATTAGTCCAGCGAATGAAGAGATTGGAGTTTTGGAAACCGCATCCTTGAATTGGGCCCCCGGTAGCGGTAACACAAGCGGCTACAAGCTGTATTTTGGCACCACTAATCCACCGCCATATATAGGTAATCTTGGCAACGTAACCACTTTTCAACCTGTTGCAGCTATGCAATTCAGTACTTATTATTTCTGGAAAGTTGTCCCTTACAATGCGATTGATCTTGAGGCAGAAGATTGCCCTGTCTGGAAGTTCGAAGTCAGACCTGATCCATTGATAAGCACTTTTCCGGCCAGATGGGATTTTGGCACATCAAGCTCTTCAGCTTTTCCACCGATAAATTGGACAAAACACAGTGGCATTCTTTCTAATCCGACTGTACTAGGGGTTAACGGAAGCGGGAACTGGAACCAAAGTGATTGGTTAAACTTAGACGGAATTAGTAATAAAGCTGCTAAGATTACCCTAATGGGTACAGCTAATGGATGGTTGGTAACACCCCAACTCCAGATACCTGATAATGACTATGAGATCACCTTTGATTTAGCTCTAACAGATTGGTTGAGTAGCACACCCCCTGTTTCTACAGGTAGTGATGACTTGTTCGCAGTGCTTATTGGTGATGGAACAAGCTGGACTCCAGCCAATATTGTTCGCCAGTGGGATAATCAAGGGTCACCTTATGTATTTGGCAATATTCCGCATACCGGTATGTATGTAAATCTGCCTCTTGGTGATGCAGGAATCAAACAGGTAGCCTTTTACGGCATTTCAACTATCGCAAATTCCTTCAGTGACCTTTTTCTTGATAATGTAGTCGTCAGGCAAATACCTTCTGCGCCTGCAATCAGATGCGAGCCTACCTCTATTGACTTTGGGAATGTTATTGTAAATGAACCATCTGAGTACAGAAATCTATTGATTACTAACATTGGTGGTGGAATTCTTAACCTTACAGCAACAGATTTCGTTTTCTATGGAATTTTTTCTGATATGTTTGAAATAGATGAGAGTGTTCTGCCGGTTTCTCTGTCTGCTGGCCAATTTTTTACAGTTCCAGTCAGAATTGTTCCTCAGTCAGAAGGGTTAAAAGAAACAATTTTGAGGATTAGCAACATCGATTTAGCGGCTTATCTTGACGTATCCCTTTCAGGTTATGCCTTCCCTGAAGGGAATGTGTTTATTGGCTCAGGCAACAATGATCTCAATATTCCAGTTTATCCCAGTTTTGAGTATTCGTATAGTCAAACAATTTATCTTCAATCTGACATTAATATATCTGGACAACATATCACAAATGTTTATTATTATTGGAATGGTGAAGATGTTGGAAATCAGTCAAACAACTGGACTATCTATATGGGACATACAACCCAAACTTCTTTTAATGGATACAACGATTGGATTCCTTCATCTGAATTGACTCAGGTATTTTCAGGAGAGTTAGACATTGCTAATACCCCTGGGTGGATTGAGATAGCTCTGGATACCCCTTTTATGTACAATAATAATGATAACTTAGTGGTTGCTGTTGATGAAAATTCAGTTGGAAGCAATTCATCTGATGCGGCATTTTTTTCTACAGGTTCATTTGAAAATCGCAGTATTCTTTATTTTAGTGATTCAATAAACCCTGAACCATCGAATCCCCTGGAAGCAATATACATAATTGACGGATATCCGAATATCAGATTTCAATTTGAACAGATAAATGTTAGCTTACCTTTTGCACCGATATTGAGTGAACCGGAAGATGAGGCAGAGAATGTCCCTGTCAGCGGTCTGGAGTTCATCTGGAATCCGGATGAAAACGGTCCCATGCCCACAGGATATTACTTCAGCCTGGCTGCCGACCCCGAGGATTTATTCTTTAATGACCTGTTCTTTGCTGATACTGAATATAACATGATTGAGCCAAGTGATGGCGAATTTGAGTTTGAGTATGGAACCACCTATTATTGGGCTGTCATCGCTTATAATGCATATGGTGAAAGCCCGTCCTCAGAAATCTGGTCGTTCACTACTGAAGAAGAGTTGCCTCCCTTGCCGCCCATCCTGGAATCGCCTGAGAACCTGTCTGTTGGCATTCCTTTGGAAGGCATCGAGTTCTTCTGGTACCCCAACCCTGAAGGAGGACTGCCTAATGAATACATCTTCAGTATGGCTACCGATCCCCTTAACCTGTTTGATGAAAACAACTCGTTTGTTCTGATTACTGTTTATACTATGATGGAACCGGAGCTATACGGATTTGTGTTTGAGCCGGGAACCACCTATTATTGGGCTGTTAAAGCTTATAATAATCTCGGTATCAGTGACCACTCTGAAATCTGGTCTCTCACTACGGAAAGCATTATGGAAGTACCATTTGCACCGATATTGAGTGAACCGGAAGATGAGGCAGAGAATGTCCCTGTCAGCGGTCTGGAGTTTATCTGGAATCCGGATGAAAACGGTCCCATGCCCACAGGATATTACTTCAGCCTGGCTGCCGACCCCGAGGATTTATTCTTTAATGACCTGTTCTTTGCTGATACTGAATATAACATGATTGAGCCAAGTGATGGCGAATTTGAGTTTGAGTATGGAACCACCTATTATTGGGCTGTTATCGCTTATAATGCAGACGGTGAAAGCCCATCCTCAGAAATCTGGTCGTTCACTACTGAAGAAGAGTTGCCTCCCTTGCCGCCCATCCTGGAATCGCCTGAGAACCTGTCTGTTGGCATTCCTTTGGAAGGCATCGAATTCTTCTGGTACCCTAACCCGGAAGGAGGACTGCCTAATGAATACATCTTCAGTATGGCTACCGATCCCCTTAACCTGTTTGATGAAAACAACTCGTTTGTTCTGATTACTGTTTATACTATGATTGAACCGGAGCAATACGGATTTGTGTTTGAGCCGGGAACCACCTATTATTGGGCTGTTAAAGCTTATAATAATCTCGGTATCAGTGACCACTCTGAAATCTGGTCTCTCACTACGGAAGCTCCTTTTGAACTTGAAGCACCTTTAGTGAGCATTTCTCTCGAGGATGATATTGTTATGCTTACCTGGGATTCTGTTGCGGGAGCAACTTCATACCTGATTTATGGTTCAGAAGATGCTTCAGCACTGGATCCATGGAATCTTTTGAGTGAAACTGACCAGTTGTCATACACATACTCTGGAACGTCAGATAAAATGTTCTTCAAAGTTGTTGCAAGTTCTCAAAACAGAAGCGCACCTGATAACGGATCTGTAACAACAAAAGGAGAATAAGATTGGCAAACACCTGAAATGCCTTTCTACTCAAAACCCCCGCTCAAGGCGGGGGTTTTTCTTTTGACATCTTTATAATATATGTAAATCACCCAAGTGATTTAGCCAGGCCAACCTGTAAACACAGTTTTATCAGCTATTGTCAGTGATAATGAAAGAGGATTGATTAGAATGATTCCCTTTCAATGCCAACAACATATCCATAGGATGAACGGCATTGCCATGAGAAAGCACTATATCTCTAAAATTGTGCAACACTTTATCATCAATGAAACCATTTTCCTTTGCTAATGACCAGACTTCATCACCCAGGATTTCTCCCCAAAGATAAGAATAAAATCCCACTGCATAACCGCTGGCAAAGATGTGTGAAAACTGACATGTGATATTACTGCCTTGGGTGATGGGAAGGATTCTGTATTTCTCTATCGATGCATTCTCAAAATCGTCTATGTCTTCAATCGTAGCTGGATTTACTACATGCAAATCCAAATCTAAAGAAGCGAATCTCAGTTGACCCAAAATGTTATTGTTAACCAGAAACTCCCTTTCTTCCAAAATCTTTTCCAGCACGCTATCGGACAAGCATTCCCCTTTGATGTAATGCCTGCTCAAGGTTCTCAAAACATCCTTTTCCCCTAATAGCTTGATCATGACTTGTGATGGTAATTCAAGAAAATCCCATAGAACTTTGTGACCGGACAGGTTTCTATAGTGGCATTTTGAAAGCAGGCTGTGTAAAGCATAGCCAAACTGATAAAACAAAATCCTGATTTCGTCAAACGACAATAGTGATGGCGTTCCATCCTGAGAAGGGGACAAAGAAGCAGCTACTATCACATGAGGTCTTTTCATACCGTCACTGTACAAGCCCTGGTCCATCAAAGTATTCATCCATGCACCGCCTCTTTTGGTTGGGCGCGGGAACATATCCAGGTACATTAGCCCCAGATAGTTTCCATTCTTATCATGGACTTCCCAGGTGGTTACATCTGAATTATATACAGGCACATCATAAACTTGTGATATTTTGACAGAGAACAATTGACCGGCAAGCTGAAACATCCCATCCAATACTGCTTCGTAGCGAAACCATGGTCTTAACTGCTCCAAATCTAACTGGTATTGCTCTTCTTTTAGCTTTGCCGCATAATAGTTGAAGTCCCAAAACTTGAAATCTGTAATCCCGTCACTCTCTTTTGCATAACTTATCACTTCTTCATATTCTGCCTTGGCCAAGGGATAGTACATGGCATAAATCTTTTCCATGAAATCATATACATACTCGGGCCGTTGCAGCATTCTTTCTTCAAGAACATAGTGCGCATATGTTTGATAGCCCAACAGCACAGCTCTTTGGTATCTTAAGTCTAGAATTCGCCTTACAATGTATTGATTATCGAAAGAATCATTGTAGTTTCTTGATGCATAAGCAGTTTGCATCACTTCTCTGGTTTTCCTGTTTTTACAATGGGTTATCACGGGCATAAGGCATGAAATCTGCAGCGTCAATAGCCACCCTTTGTCTTTTCCTTTCTGCCTGGCGCGATTGGCAGCTTCTTCCAAAATATTCGGAGGTATGCCTTCCACGTCATTCTCGTCTGTCACATAAAGCTCAAATGCATTTGTCCCATCTGCCACATTGTTTGAGAAAACCGGCCTTAGAGCGCTCAGTTCCCTGTCTATTTCTCTTAGAATTACTTTGTCGTCCGGAGACAGCATGACGCCATTGCGGATAAAACTCTTGTATATCTTTTCCGTATAACGGTATCTTTCGCAAAGCTCCATGTTTTTTTCGTCATTGAAATCCGGTATTGGTTTTTCTTTGTTAAGACACTCGATTTCATAGATTTTCTTCACTTTGCTGAATATCTCTTCATCAGTGAATAGGGAGTTTTCAAATTCCGCTATTGATTTGGTTATCTCTTGTGCCAATGCCCTGAATTTTGCATCTGATTCTGCGTTGAATAGGTTAAAATACACGTTTGTGACAAACTCAATCCTTTCCTGGGCAAAATCCATCGCAAGAATAGTGTTTTCAAATGTAGGGGGCTCTATGCTTTTCCTTATTTTATCAACCTCTTCATAAGCAGACTTTAATGACAGTTCCAGAGCAGGTTTAAAATGCTCGGTTTTTATCAGATGAAAAGGAGTTGCACTTAATCTATGCGAATAAATAGTTTCTAACAAAGGGTTTTCCATCATTATCTACTCCATTGCAGATTGACCTTCTGTTTTGCATCAAAGACCACTTTGCTGCATAAAGAAATCTTCTCCATATTTTGCTTAGCCATATTTTTATCCTGTGATTCTTTGAAAGGATTTGCATTTTTATGACTAAAATGCTTTGATTGCACATTTTGTCAAGTAAGTTTATGACCCTCACTCACACTACCCCAGGAATTCCGGAATCTGAGCCAAGCGTTTGCGTTTCTTTGCCCAATAATCTTTTTGCTGTGATATCCCTCTCAGGGCTGTTTCTCATCTGTAACCATTATAAACTGTAATTCGTTATAGCTAAAAAGACACTAATAGGCATCCATGCCTATTCCTTATCCGAAACCCAATAGCATTACGGTAGCATTACGGTACCATTACGGTAGTAATACGGTCATTCACCGTATTACTACCGTAATGCTACCGTAATGCTACCGTAATGCTCCCAAGGAAGAAGAATGGGAGAGGCATGAAACCGGGAATCCTGAACCGGGTTTTGCATTTGACACAAAGCCGGCATTTCATTTCATGGCAACCATTAAATGATAATCAACAAGGAAATTGCTATGAAAAAGAATGCCGGTTTTCACACGCGTCTTATCCATGCAGGGCACAAAAAAGACCCCCTCGGCTCTGTAACAACCCCGATTTACCAGACCTCCACCTTTGCCTTTGAAAACGCCCAGCATGGCGCAGACTGCTTTGCAGGCATCAGCAACGGATACATCTACACCAGATTGGGCAATCCCACCATCCGCGCTTTTGAAGAAGCGATGGCTAGCCTGGAAGGCGGTTTTGGCGGCATTGCTGTTGCCAGCGGCATGGCAGCCGTTACCACCATGTACATGACCTATCTGGGCGCAGGCAGTCATATAGTCTCATCCGCTGCAGTTTACGGCCCTTCCCGCAACGTTTTGGAAAAACACTTTTCACGCTTCGGCGTGGAAGCCACTTTTCTGGATACTTCCAGGACTGAACTGGTGGAAGCAGCCATCCGTCCCAACACAAAAGTGATTTATATAGAGACACCTGCCAATCCCACCATTGCCATCACCGATATTGCCGCCTGCGCTGAAATAGCCAAAAAACACGGTATCAAACTGGTGGTGGATAACACTTTCTGCTCACCTTATCTGCAGAGGCCTTTGGAACTGGGCGCAGACGTGGTGCTGCATTCCATCACAAAATTCATCAACGGCCACGCTGATGTGGTGGGCGGAGTCCTGGTCTGCAAAACGGAAGAAGATTACAAACTCATGTATCCGGTGATGACGAATATGGGTCCGAACATGGACCCGCACCAGGCATACCTGGTTTCCAGGGGACTCAAGACCCTGGCTATCCGCATTGAAAGAGCCCAGGAAAACGCCATACAGGTTGCCCGGTATCTGGAAAGCCATCCCAAGATTGCCTGGGTGCTCTATCCCGGATTGGAATCGCATCCGCAGCATGAACTGGCAAAACGCCAGATGAAAGGCTTCGGTGCCCTGATGTCCTTTGGAGTCAAAGGCGGTTTTGAAGCAGGCAGGAAGATGATGGACAATGTTCAGCTTGCCACCTTGGCAGTATCTCTGGGCGGTATTGAAACCCTGATCCAGCATCCTGCCTCAATGACCCATGCCAAGATGTCAAAAGAGGCAAAGCAGAGTGCCGGCATCACTGATGAATTGGTACGCTATTCGGTTGGAATTGAAGATATAGAAGACCTTATCGAGGATTTGGAACAAGCGCTGGCGAAGGCCTGAAAACCCTTTACAGCCTTATTTCAGTCGGCTTGAACTCCTGCTCCGGGACATACTCCTCGGGCAGGAGTTTTTCTTTGAGGATGGCATTGTAGCGTTGCAGCTGAAACTCATCATAGACACCGCCTGTCTTGTAGTCAATGATGCGGTAGGTCCTGGCTTTGGTGTCTATCATCAGCCGGTCCAGTCGGTATTCCCTGCCGCCATGGAAGATGGGATATTCGTTCAGCACCAGGTCATACCTCTCACTGAAAACATCCTTGATGGAAGGCAGGATTGTCTCCAGGCGGGATATCAGTTCGCGCAGGTCTTTGCCTGTCATCAGGTTGCCAAAACGTCGCAGGGTAAGGGTTTTTGCCTGCTCCATTTCCTCGCGGGTGGCATATTTCAACAGAGACAGATAGTAGTGTGCTACGTTGCCCTTCAGGTTGCTGCGGTCGGTCAGGTAGCTGGTCTTCCAGTTCATCTCCGGATTGTAGTCCTCCCGCTTTTTGCTGTCTGCAGAAGGATTCTGCCAGTCCGGTAAAATCTCTCTGAGGCAAAAGTCCTGTGCATCCGAACCGGGCTCCGGCTCAATGCTGTCTCCTGCTGCAGATTGCCCGGCATCCGGCTCAATGCCAAGCTGCAGGAAACCGTCCGGCTGCTGAACGCCATGCTCTGTCATATATTGCAGAGCAGATAAAACGGCATAGTGCGGAGGAGTCAGCCTGCCTTCCTTATCCTGGGCTTCCCAGTACTTATCCCAGCCTTCTTTCTTATCAAAGGCAACATACAGGTACAGCCTGTTCCTGGCACGGGTCAGGGCTACGTAGAGGTTGTTCAGTTCCTCCAGCAGCTCGCGCTTTTCCTCTTCCAGCATGATATCCCTGTAAACGCTGTTCTGCAGAACCTTTTTATAATGCAGAGTGAGGGCTATGTCGCTGAGGTTATGATAGCTTTTGTCAGAATAATGCACCCAACTGGAAAGACGCGTTTCCTCTTTGTGAGGACTGCTTCTCAGGTTCCACCAGACAAAGACCGAGTCAAACTCAAGGCCTTTGGACTTATGAATGGTCAGCAGCTGGATGGCGTTGGAGCTTTCCACGTCGCGCTGCTGCATGATTTCCTGGTCACGGTTGTCTTCGCAATAGCGCAGGAAGCCCATTAGCTCTGGCAATCCGCTTTGGTAACCGCGCTCAAACTCCAGGGCTTTATCCAGCCAGTACTGCAGATTTACATAGTCTCTTTCCTGCAGTTTGCGTTCATTGATATTACAGGCCTGCAGAATGTGCAGGATGCTTTTGTAAATCTCGTTTATGTTTATGGAAGCCGCAAGTTCATAAGCAGCCTGGGCAGCAGGAAGACCGGCAAAACTTATCTCTGGCTTAGTCTCCGATTTCTCACTTCTGTCTGCACTGATGATTTCCATTACCTGCTTGAGCTCTGCACCTTTCATCAACAAAAGGTCGCTGCGCAGAAAAGCCAGGAAGTCGTACCAGTCATGGTAAACGGCAAACTTTAACATGAAACTCACAGCCTTGATAACCGGATGCTCAAGCAGGGACTTGGCAGACTGGAACTCAGCCGTAATACCCCTCTCTGCCAGTAAGGCGCGAATCATCTCCAGTTCTTCATTCCTGCGCGCCAGAACCGCAGTCTTACGACCTGAATTTGCACCCAAAGTCACAGCCGGTACAATCATGCTGTCCACAAAGTTCCGCAAGGTATGACCCACCTTGTTGTCATCGCTGTGGGATGCATAGTTTGCCAGTTTAAAGCGGAAGAGCGTCTCCTGTTCCAGTTCCTGCTTGTTGCCGCTGGTATCTGCATAGTTCCATTCCGCATCTGCTTTCTTTAGGAAATCCTGTAGTACATTATGGTTAAAGATACCGTTGATGCAGTTCATAAAAGAGGGGCTGCTGCGCCAGGACTCTGTAAGTGCTTCCCTTTCCGCCGGGAGACCGCTCTGGAAGATATTGTCCAGATTGAGCAAAAGGTCTCTCTGCCCGCCTCTCCATCCGAAAATGGATTGCTTTTCATCACCCACCACAATCAGACCGCCATAAGGGAAGGAACCCGCACCCGAAAGCAATTCATCAATCATAGGGCGCAGGATGTGAAACTGCAGCGTGCTGGTATCCTGAAACTCGTCTATCAGCATGAAACGCGTCCTATGGCACATGAATTCATAAAACTCGTTGGCAACGCTTTCCGGTTCTGCTTCAAACAAAGGCGGTTGCGAGCTGTACAAAGCTTCAAAGGTGAGCCAGGCAATGTCATCATAGGTAAAGTTCTTGTAACGGTAAATCAGCTTGTCATACTTGTCCAGAACGCATTCCCAGATATTGAGTATTTCCTGTTGCTCCGGCAGGAAGAGATGGAACAGCAGGTAATTTGCCAGGTCTTCCATAGCTCTTCCGGAAAGCTCTTTCCATTCATCGATAAAGGGATTTGCTTTGGACGCCCGGATTCTGCTTCCGTTCCAAAGGTACTTTTTCCCTTCCAGCAACTTCAGAATTTGCAGCAGTGTATAATCATCCTTCAGATAAGATTTGAGCTCATAAGCAAGGTCTTCCAGCCTGGCAGGCATCGGAGTAAAAATCTTTACATACTCTCTATTCAGCAGATTGCCGGCAATGATTTCGTTTGTTTCTGTCAGGTTTTTCTCTGTTTTGAGGAACTCACTGAGATTGTAGATAACGTCCTGGAATTTGGTTACAAAGCCGCTATAATACTCATCCGCTATCTCATCCCATTTCTCCGGATGCACCGTGAAGTATGCCAACGACCCTTCGGCTGCATTGACTGAGCGTTTAGTCGCCAGGTAAAACAGCCAGCGGTTGTCTATAAGCGAACGGAAGAAAGCGCGGAATTCATCCAGAGACGGTTTTAGCCTTCTGGACAAAAGACCTGAAATCCGGCTCAGCAGTTCAGGGGTCATCAGTTCGTCAAACAGGAAAGGAATGCGCTTTTCCACTGCCTTGAGGTCAAGCTCAAAGCGGTCAATCCCTCTCACGGGCCGGATGAGGTTTCGGAAGATGCTGTGTACATAGCTGTCTATGGTCATCACCTGCAGCTCATCCTTATGAGTCATCAGATGGTGATAGGCATCGCTCAGGACCTTGAGCTCAGCTTCGGATAGAGGATTATCCCTGCTGATTTCCGCATCTTTATCTGTCAGGTGCTTAAGGTTAAAAGCCAGAATCTGCCAGTCTTTCTTTTGGTTTATAATGGTATCCAGATGGCTGTAAATACGGTCCCTGATTTCCGCGGTGGCTTTGCGGGTAAAGGTAATGACCAGAATCTGGTCCGGACGGAAATCCGGTTCAAGGTGATACTTCAGCAGCAGGGCAAGGTATTCCAGAGAAAGCCGGTAAGTCTTGCCGGTACCGGCGCTGGCGGAGATGATTTTCTTGACTGGCAGGCTCATTCTGCCTCCTCATCCAGCAACAGGTTGTGCTGCAAATCTGCCCGCGTGATGTCTATAAAATACTTGCGCCGGGTGGAATCAACGGCAGGTGAAAACCCATTCTTGACGATGCCTTCAATGCTTTCCAGCAGCTTTTTGACCAGGGTATGGGGGTCTGCCTTGCCTGAGTGCTCAATCCATTGCAATTGCTTGTCCATCAGTTTGTAAAAGGCGGCGCGGACATTGCCGGCAGTTTCCGGCTGTTCAATCAGATAGTAAAACCACATGTAAAACAGCAGTTGCATGGTATCGGAATCCCCCGTCTTGAAGTCTATGATAAATCTCTTTGCTTTGGTTTCCAGGCGCAGGTCTGCCCTGCCCCGGATGGCAATCCCCAATTGCTGTGTATTTTCTTCCGGTTTGATAAGCAGTTTGTAATGCCTTTCCAGTTCCGTCATCGTATCAGTTTCGGGAATCAGGGTGATGAACTGATGGTCAAAATCCTCGTCTTTCGCCAGTCCCACGTGGAAAAACCAGCCCGCAGTATCCACCAGAAAGGGGGTCAGCATCTCCAGGAGGTATTCCCTGTTATAATTCTTGGGTATCTGGTAATACAGCATCGGGTCTGCGAGGGCTGCTTTCAGGTTATTGTTCAGGAAGTCCCTGTTTATCCATTCCCATTTCATGGACAGGACTCCCCCATGCTGCTGGGCAAGCCGTTGGGTGATAACGTTCAGATAACTGTGCAGCAGGATTCCGAACATCTTCCTGCCGAGGGTCTCTTCCTGCCGGGTTTTACGTTCCCTTAGCCGTTTCAGGTCGCGCATGTAATACAGGAAGGGATGCTTGATAAAGTTCTCGCAGGCAGACCAGCTCATGCTTATCACACGGTTTTTATTAAAGTCGGCTTCCTTGTCGCAGGGCAGGTTCAGGAAGGCAGGCATATCGGACGCTGACAGGGAGGGCAGCTTTGCCAGAGGACCCTCAGACCCGGACGTGAGCATATTCTGCAGCAACAGCCTGGCTGGAAGCACTGCCTCCTCAGTTGCATGCGTATCCTTACCGGTTTTGCTTTCAGCAAACATATGCAATTCGCTCAGGAAAGAGCTGGGCTCGACATCGTTATCCTTGCTGGCGAGGGTATAAATCTCCACTTCTTTGGCTGAGGCGATGATGCGGTAAAAATAATAGCGTTCCCAGTTGCGGATATCTTCCCAGCTTTTGAGCCCGATGGCTTTCCGCTGATTTTCATTGAAGAGCCAGACGGTAGACCTGCTGCCGGGTAGGACACCTTCCACCAGATTGAGGAAAGTCACCTTCTCCGCCTGCAGGTTACGGGTATCCATCAGGTTGGTGATATCGGCAGATGGGTTGGAGGTCTCACTGCTGAGGAATTTATAGCTCTTGGGCTTGATAAAAGTCAGGAACAGGTCCAGAATGCCGGCGCTGACCTCCATATTGGGGTAGAGCGACTGCCAGTCTTCCACCAAAGCCAGTTCGTCCATAGACATAAAATTGGCCAGCCCTTCATAGAAGCTGTCCTGCAGATTGCTGCACTCCTTTTCTTCATCGCTCAAAAGGTCTTTGACCCGGATTCCGTCCACTGCGTCAATGATATCCAGCATCTGCCGGATGGATTTAATCCCAGCCAGATTCTTCAGGAGATTCATAATTTCTGCCAGCAGTTTCACGCATTCGGGGTCGGATTCCTTGAACCTGTCCAGTGCCAGGATTTCAAGTTCCAGGTCCAGGTAGAGCACATCATTCTCGCTGAATTTACAGACAAAAGCTGTGAAAAGGTCGAGTTTTACGCTGTCCCAGCCGGGACGGAAGTAACCTGTAAAACCCTTGATGCCGATGGCTTGCAGCAGCCAGTCCAGTTTGACGGTCAGCCTGCCTTTGTCCCGCACCAGGTTTTCCAGCCCCTTGGCGATGGCTTGGATAAAATGCACCAGCCTTGTGCCATGCATCGGACAGGGCTCGCTGAACCGGAAATGCTCCGCCGGGAATACTTTGGAATACGGCTGTTCCAAAAACCGCGCATCAATGATGAAGTGACCGCCCCTGACTCCTGTCTCACGGCTGAAATGGTTTTGCAGGAAAGAAAGTGCCATCTGCCACACATTGGAGCTTTGGTAAATCTGCAGTCCGAAGGGCAGGTTTTCTTCCGGGAAAGCATCTGACAGCACAAGTTCACTGCTTTTCAGGGTATTTTCATTCAGCCAGTCAGCCTTGCCCTGGTAATAGATTATGACCTGTTTTCTCCTCTCTCCCAGTTTTTCTATGATTTTACGCTCCAGGCAGGAGTAATAGTATTGGTTTACAAGCACATAGCGCCGGATCTCCTCCGGCAGGCGCAGGTTGGAAATATGACGGTCAAAAATGGCATCGGAATAACCCTTGACAGTGATGAACGCCTGGTATTGGCTGCGGATTGTCAGCATTCTTTCGTATTTTGCCACCTGCCAGTCCTGCCGGGAAAAGTCATTGCCAATTAAGCGGTTAAGCAGTTCCGAGGCATCCACGCACTCCTCTGCCAAATCCTCGAACAACTCAAAGAAATGCTGTCCCCAGTCTATCAGGTCAGGATACTTTTCTATGTGGAAGATTTCCCTGTCTTCAGGCGTCATCGCCTGATAGAGACAGACCAGGCGTTTCTCGTCCTGCAGCAGGATGGAATCAGAAAAAACCACGCTCTGCTTGAATTCGTCCATGGATAAAAAGCCGATATTGAAGGGTTGCCACTGTTTCTGAAAAGCGCTCAGGGCTTCCCTGCAGCTTCTTTCGGTGGGGAAAATCAGCCAGGTGCCGTCCTGCAATTCAGGTTTTATGGCTTTTACAATGTCATCACCCAGCTTGATATAACGAAATTCAGGCATCAGTAAACGAAATCTCCCTCTTGACTGAAATGTTTGTCCTGTTTCTGAAATTGTATCTTTCCCCATTCCTGTCAACACAAAAAATTCCGCCTCTTTCCCTGCTTACCGCTTAATGAGATGTCGCGGAGATGTCCCGAAGATGACCGGGTTTTCTTCGGGAGGCTTCGGGACATCTTCGGGACAGGTCAGAGACAAAGGAGTGGGGAGCGAGCATGCAGGATGGGTTTTTCCGGGATAAAAAGAAAAACCCGTCACAGCGGTTTTTCTGCAACGGGTTTTAATGATAAAAGGTAAGCTTAACTGATGGCGTTCAGCTTATCCTTGATTTTTTCAATGGTGGTAAGACCCACAATCTGCTCCACGACCTGTCCTTTGGAGAAAATGAGCAGGGTGGGAATTGACATTATGGAATACTTGGCAGCAATGGCAGACTCTTCATCTACATTCAGCTTGCCGACTGTGACTTTGCCTTCAAACTCGGCAGCCACTTTTTCAATCACAGGGGTAAGGGCACGGCAGGGACCGCACCAGGGTGCCCAAAAATCAACCAAAACCGGGATTTCGGACTGGAGAACTTCGGTCTCAAATGCGGCAGTTTTAAATTCGTGCAAAGCCATAATTTACTCAACAATAGCGAGGATATCGCTCTTGGTAAGAATTAGGTATTTAACTCCCTCTAATTCTATTTCAGTGCCTGAATACTTGCCATAGAGGACCTTGTCGCCGACTTTGACCGCTTTGATGAGGTCTTCGTCGGTGCCGACGGCCACAACTTCAGCCATCTGGGGTTTTTCCTTGGCTGTATCAGGAATAATGATGCCGCCGATTTTCTTCTCTTCAGCGTCACCGGAAAGTTTGACCACTAAATGGTCTTCAATAGGTCTGAGTTTCATCATGAACCTCCATTTGTTACTTTATTTTTTGTTTTATAAATTAAGCAGCTAAAACTGAGCTGCAAGCATTATATTATTTAGCAGACAGAAATCCTGAGTGCTAATTTTTGTCAAGAATTTTATTCGGCTGTTCTGCATCAGTAACTGAGCAGTTGGAAAAGTTCGCCGGCATATTGCAAAAGCCGTTCATCCCTGCCGGGACCTGCAATCAGTTGTATTCCCAATGGCATGTTATGAGAGGATTTGCCGGCGGGAATCGTAATGTTTGGCAGTCCTGCCAGTGTCCAGGGTAGGCTCATCAGGGGACTTCCGGTGGAGTCATTCCCTTTGGGGGCAGAGGTTACGGTTGAAGGACAAATCCACAAATCTATGCCTTCCCGCAGCATTATTTCCCTGATGCTGTCCTTCTGGGCCTGTTGAATGGCTCTGTCCACCGCCAGAACGGATTTGCTTATCTTGCTGCCCTGCTCAAACAGGGTTTTAGAATGACTTGAATAGAATTCGCCATATTCGGCATACCACTTTTTATGCGCCTGGGCAAATTCGGCAGCTATGATTTCCCTGTGCACCTTGTTAACTTCCCTGATTTCCTTGAGAATCGGGAAACTGGTCACTTCAAAGCCGTTATCGCCAAGCATATCGATTTTTTTGTAAAAGCGGTTGTAAACATCGCACCTCGCTTGTACGAGAAAGGCATCTGAAGGCAGGCAAATCCTGGGTTTGGAGACTATCCTGACCTCCCGGTCCCAATTCTGGACCAGCACGCTCGCTGCCAGGGATGAGCCATTGATGTCCTGGGTAAAGAAGCCAAGCTGGTCGATTGATTTGGCAAAAGGTATGACTCCGCTGGTCGGAATCCTTCCTGCAGACGGCTTAAACCCCACTACACCGCAATATGCGGCAGACCTGATAATGGAGGCAGTGGTCTGGATTCCCAACGCCAAAGGGCAAAATCCTGCTGCCACAGCTGCTGCGGCTCCGCCGGAAGCGCCCCCCGGAGAGTAATCCGTATCATGGGGATTGGCAGTTTTGGCAGGATTCAGATACCCGAATTCCGAACATTCCGTCTTACCCAAAACAATCGCGCCTGCTTCCTGCAGCAAAGTAACTGCATCAGACTGCTCTCCGGAAAGTGCTTTGGGCGGTAGCTCCGAACCTGCAGTGGTGGGCAGGCCATCCACCCGCAACATATCGTCAACCCCTGTCAAAACGCCGAACAGAGAAGGACGGGAAGAGGGACTGGGATATGTCTCCAGCAGTTGGTGCATCTGTGCCAGAAGACGCTTTTTCCTGCCCTTTTCCGGTACAAGACAGTGCAGTTCATTCTCTATCTGGTCAATTCTCTTGCAGACATCTGTAATGTATTGCACTGCATCAAGCGTGTCGTTGCGCAAGGAGATGCTGATATTGCTCAGGTTGGAGGGCTTAAAATACATGGAAACTGCTTCCTTTCATATTCTTTTTATCCGCTAATCCCATCAAAACATAGTATCGATGAAGAATTCAAACCTGGAAAGCCGGTCGTTCCTGAGACTGAACCTGATACCGGCATTGACCCTCAGGTAATAGGCAAGTCCCAGCTCCGCCAATAACTCAGCACCGGTAGAATAGCGGGATTTCACCTGTTCACCGTCAAAGGGTGCCGATGCATCATAAAACAGGCCGACATTTATATCCTCAAGGTAAACTTGGGGATTCCAAAGCCCTTCCCTGACTTGGATGACTGGCTTGTACCAACTCGTTTTGAGCGTGATTCCCTCATTGGCAGACAGACTGTTTGAATATCCCCTGATGGGGGCGAAAACTTCGTCAGGGTCAGCTTCGGGGTCAATCGCAAGATGAATGGAGGTACGCAGTTCCGAGGAAAAAGGCATCTTTTGCCGTGCCTGGTAAAAGCTTTGCCAGCCAAGCCTTTCCCTGTCTGAAGGAAGAAAATCCTTCGTCTCATACGGAATGCTCTGCATAGTAGCCAGGCTTCCGGTACTCCAGCCCCAGTTCATCTGCAGATTAGGCGTCCAGACCTTGCGGTTATAATTATCTGAGGTTATAAAGCTGAAACCGGTTGTAACGTTACGCAAGCCATAATTCATTCTTTTGTATAGTGTTACCGCCTGAATAGAGCTCAGGGTCTGCTCATCTTCATTGGAATAGCTTATGACTTGCCGGATAGGGCGGAAGAATGCATTTTCCAGCGACAATCCATACTTCAATTTATCATAGTAAGTGTCATAGTAAACCATGGCAGACCAGAAAGGAAAATCGCCTGTGGCGTCCCTCCCGACCAGCATATAACCGATTGACAGGCTATCCCCGGTTCCGGAGACTAAAGGCATGTGCAACAGCCTTGGGACTGCCATGTGAGCAAGATTGGACAGAAATGCCTTGCCCTTCCCTGAAAAGACAAAATCCCGGGTTCCGCTCGTCATATCTGTTTCATCGTTCCAGGGATTTTGATAAGCGGCTGCAGGAATGATTTCATAGGGTTGCGGTTGCAGATAATCAGAATAGATATCAAAACCACCTGAATTAATGCTGATAAACATCACTTTGCCATCAGGCGCAAGGGCTGGGGAGCACATATAATGCTTTGGGGCATAAGAATAGGTCTGCATTGATTGCAGATTCAGAATATAAGAACTGTAATTTCCGTCATAAACAGCGCTAAAAATCAATGAGTCGCCTTGTATGGAGACAGGGACTTCGTAGTATGGCGTATCCACCAGGGAACTGACCTCTTTGCTTTGGGGGTCAAACATATAGATGCTGCCGGTCTGCCAACTGCGCTTTCCGCCAAGGACCAGCTTTTCCTTATATGGCAGAAGCTTGTAGATGAGCATGTCAGACTTATAAAACAGCTCTCTTGTCCCGGTGCTCGGACTTACTAAGTAAAGTGCTGATGTTTTATGATTTTCATCGTCTTCAGATATCAGGAATGTGCCCTCCTGCAAGGGAAAAAATGCCCGGAATTGCCCAGTATGGAGCAGTGCCCTTTTGCCGGTTGTCAAATCTTTCTGCCAGAGTTCAGTTATTGACCCGTAACCATCCAGCTCGGTATTGGCAAATCCCTTCCGGTATTCGGAACGGGTATAGTAGAGTTTGTTGCCCCTGATATAATAGCCGGCGGGAAAATCGTTGGATTGTTCAAGCAATACCTGGGGACGGCTGCTGTCGGCTGCTTGATGATTTCCATGGGGCTTCCTAAGCAGCTTGTAGGTGAAAAATGAGCTGCCGGGGCCAGTTTTCTCTGCTTTGCCGGCAAGATAGTGGTAAGAATTGCTGTCGCTTTGTAAGTCCGTTTTGAACCAGCCGTCTTCGGTCAGGTTGTGCTCCGGCAAAGCATAATGGCTGTTCCGTTCTGATTCAATCCAGTCCCGCCATAAATCTCTCAGAGGTTTCCCATATACTTTTTTATATGCCTTATCCAGATTGAAGTATGGGAACAACGGATTCAGATATGCAGTCAGCGAAGAAGACATGCTGCCAAAAAGCAAAGAGAACTTTTCCTCTCCATATGTTTGCGCCAGATACGTGTAAAACGCACCACCGAATGTATAGAACTGGGCATGGGGAGTATCATGGCTGTAATAAGAAGCCTTGGTAGGTGACGGCAAGTTTCCCTGAGCGGCCAGAGCTTTTATGGTGGCAGGGAAGGTTCCGCCGTTCATTCTTCCAGTGAAGGGTGAAAGACGGGACTCTCCATAAACAGCTATGCCTTCTGTCATCCAGGCAGGCTGATGAATCTGCGGGAAAAGATAGTTGCCCAAACCGATTCTAAGCCATTTGGGAATGCCGCCTTCTCTGGTAATCTGCAGCATATGAATGTATTCATGGCAACCAACCAACTGCCACCAGTCCTCGCAGACTGCCAGTTCGTCATTGGCGGGAGGATAGGCAAACAGAACAATCCTGTTGCTGAAAGGGTCGGTATAACCGTTTACGATGTTGCCGATATCTTCGATGGTAACAGGAACCTGCCCTCTTTGGTTGCCGTTAAGCTCTTCCAAATAGGGGCGATAATATTCCAGGGTCCTAAGGACCTCGATTGCTTCAGATTCCCACCTGTCTTTGTAATAGATTCTGAAGTGCTGGTTGGAGACAGCTTTCCAGTCTGCCCAGGCAAACACCAATCCCGGCAACATGGTTATCAGCAGAAGGATAAAAGCAGTCTTACGCATCAATCAGTCCATTTGCCTACTATTTTTTATCAACGGATTTGGAGAAAACACCAGACGCTGCCTGATTGGTTTTCAGAGCGCTTGCGATATCGTCAGGAGCCCAGAGCGTTACACCCAGCTCTATCGATTCTTTCATAGGCGGCTGAATATCTCCACGATTCTTTTGGAAGTCTGACCGTCCCAATATTTAGGGATACTTCCTTGCTTACGGTTTCCTTTGATTATCTCTTCCATTGCAGAGATTATCTTTTCTGCATCAAGATTTACCAGTTGATTCGTCCCTTCGGAAATCGTAATGGGGCGTTCGGTATTGTTCCTGATGGTAAGGCACGGAATCTGCAGATAGGTTGTTTCCTCCTGGATTCCGCCTGAATCTGTTACAATAAAGTCCGCATTCTGTTCCAGTTGCAGAAAGTCAAGGTAGCCGAGGGGTTCCGTAATTATCAGGTCTGGAATTGCGCTGAAAGCCTTTTCCAATCCAAAGCTTCTCATGTTCTTCTGTGTCCTTGGGTGCATGGGAAAGACTATCTTCTCGCGGTTACTGATTACCTGGAATGCTTCCAGAATGGTTTCCAGCCCTGCTTTTTCATCAACGTTTGATGGCCTGTGCAAGGTAACCAGGCAATATTTATCAATAGCGCGGTTTTCCTGCAGTCCCAGTTCCCTGAGGATATAGGACTTGTGCGCTTGTTCCAGGTTTTTCACCAGCGAGTCAATCATGATATTGCCGACAAAGTGGATTTTCTTTTTTTCAATGCCTTCTTTCAGCAGGTTTTCTCCAGCTTCGGGAGTCGGGGTCAGGAGATAATCTGCAATCTGGTCAGTCAGCAGACGGTTGATTTCTTCCGGCATAGTTCTGTCATAACTTCTCAGGCCGGCTTCCACGTGAGCCAGCGGGATACGCAGTTTGGAAGCATCGATGGCGCAAGCCATCGTGGAATTTACATCCCCGGCCACAAACACCACATCCGGCTTATCCTGGAGCAGGTACTTCTCATATCTTTCCATGACTCTGGCAGTCTGTTCCCCGTGGGAACCGGAGCCTACTTCCAGGAAGATATCAGGCTTGGGCATCTTCAGGTCCAGAAAGAAAAGTTTGCTCATGCTCTCGTCATAGTGCTGTCCGGTGTGCACCAACCGCACAATATACTTATCGGGATACATGGCAAATTCGTCAAATAGGGGTGCCATTTTCATATAATTGGGTCTGGCGCCCACGATCAGGTGTAGTTTTAACATGGTTTTTCCTTTATCTAATTACTGCGCGCATGTTTGAACATGATATTCCAGAACGCTTTCCAGAAGTACTTCCAGTCAGTGGCAAAAGGCTTTTCCTGTTTGCTCAGCAGGTAGTTGCGTTCTGAGGCTATGATCTCATCAAAGTTCCGGGGCATATCTGCATAGAAAGGCGGCACCAGGCCGGGTTTAAAACGGCAGCGCAATTCCTGCAGATCAGGCGGGTACAGGTTGAAATAGTGTTCGCTGAGAGCCCTGACCCCTACCAGGTCGAGCTCGCCTTTGAAGAAATTCACCAGTTGCGGAAGCTCATCAATCCAGAAGGTCCGCAGGAATTTACCCCAGCTTGAGACCCTGAAGTCATTGGTGAATTTACCGTTCTCCTGCAGGGAACTAGCACGGTAAACATAATCCTGCAGATACTCCGAATATGGATGCATGGTACGCAGTTTATTGATGTAAATTATCTCTCCGTTCCTGCCGATGCGTTTCAGCTTGATGAGCGGACCGTATGACGGATTGGGGTCAGTGGAAGGCGGCTTGATTTTCTTCAGGATAAAATACATCATCCCCCTGATTTCATCCTTGTGAATCAGGTCAAACCCACAGAAATAGAACCTCCCGACCATTTCCGTCTCGGAAAGAGCCCTGTCCCTGCCTTTGGTGATGGCAAAATACCAGCCCTGCACTATCGGAAACTTGGGCACCACTCTTTTGATGATGAAATCCACCGCATAGACAAAGATGCCCAAAAACGGCGTGAGCGTCCTGAAAAAGCGGTTGCGGCGCTGGGTCGTCGTCTCTCCGCAACAGACAAAAACCCCGCCCTGCACCAGGTTCACATTTACTTTATACAGATATTCATTTATCCGCCTGAAATCATTCAGTCTGTGCAGGTTGATGAACATCTGCTGCGAATTCGGCTCAATGCCGATAATGTTGTACAGCGTTTCGGAATTCAGCACCATGGTCTGCGATTTGCTGAAGTCTTCCAGGTTCAGGTAGGTATTCAGGAAGTCAAACAGGTTGTGGTTGTCTGCCAGGTAATTTTTCCACAGGCTCAGTTTGATGGATTCGCTCTCTGCCGTTGCAAATTTGGGGTCATAGGGTCCCACAGACAGCCTGGGCACCACCTTGGTCGCATCCCTGATAAAACGGTCGGAGAAGGACTCTTCCAGTTTGGGCGATTTAGTGACCAGCGTGGCTGTGGCATAACTGGCGTTTTCCTTGTGGAACTGCAGAGCATAATACAGCCCCACAAAAAACAGGAACTCCAGAAAAGCGGTCAAAGCAATAGTGCTGAAGACCAGAAAACGCGAATAGTAGAACTTTTGTAAAAACACCATCAGCCCAAACACCACTGCCACTGCAATCAAATCGTTCTTCAGCATATTCATTGCAAAGGTTCTGCCGCTGTATTTCAGCTTGATGGAAAATTTCTGCCCCCAGAGTCCCACACCCAGCCAGATTGCCCCGAAAACAAATAGGGAATTGGAGTATTTCTCAACGATTTTGAGCGTGCCGGACCTGAACCAGGCCACGAATAAGAATGAAAATATGATGATACCTATATCTATGATAATAAAGAGGATAGTGGCAACTTTTCTTTTCATCGGCATCCCATCTTGCTTTATTTACGTGTTACAAAAACCTGCGTCCGGAATCAAAGCCAGAATACTCCCGGACAGCTTCCATCTTAACGAATAACAATATTTCCGCAGCAAATTTCTTGGCAAGTATTTTCACGTTCCCCTTTTCCCCCTTGCTTAGATGTCCCGAAGATGCCGCGGAGATGACCGGGTTTTCTTCGGCCGGCTTCGGGACATCTTCGCGACATCTCATAGAGGAAGGAGCAAGGGAAAACCCTCCCGAAAAAGAAAAAGCAGACCGGGTAATCTGCGGTCTGCTAATGTCCTGTTCTATTACGAAACAGAGTGTTAAGAATCGGATTTACAAACGGTTATGTGGTAAAATGCTGTACTGCTTTTTTGATGCCTTCGGAAAAATCAACCTTCACATGATAGCCCAGCCGTTGCTCTGCCCGGGAAATACCAGCCAGGGAGTGCTTTACATCGCCGGAGCGGTCATGGTCAAACACCGGTTGCACTGCTTTACCCAAAACTTTGTTTATCTCCGCCACCAGTTCCAGCAGGGTATATTTCACGCCACAGGCGATGTTGAAGACTTCGCCGGCAATACCATCCGCCGTGCAGGCAAGGAGATTGGCTTCCACATTGTTGCTGACAAAGGTGAAATCGCGCGATTGCGAGCCATCCCCGTAAATCACTGGCTGCCTGCTTTCATAAATTGCGCGGATAAATTTGGGTATGACAGCGCTGTACTGGGAAGTGGGGTCCTGGTTCGGCCCGAACACGTTGAAGTAACGCAGGCAGACGGTTTCAAGGCCGTAAAGCTGATAATAAATCTGGCAATACCTTTCCGCGGCATACTTGGAAACCGCATAGGGTGACATCGGCGCCACCGCCATGTCCTCAGTTTTGGGAAACTGCTCCGTATTACCGTAAACCGAAGAGGAAGAGGCAAAAACCACGCGCTTCACGCTGAATTCCCGGGCGGCTTCCAGAACATTCAAGGTCCCGAGGATATTGACGTCATTGGTGGTGATGGGGTCATTGACCGACCTCGGAACGGAAGGCAACGCTCCCTGGTGCAGGACATAATCAACGCCTTTTACAGCGTTGCGCACCACGTGAAAACTGCGCAGGTCGCCTTCAATGATTTTGAGCAGCGGATTGTCCTGATAAGGCAGGATGTTTTCGCGCTTGCCGGTGGAAAAATTGTCCAGGACGCGGACTTCATACCCGCGCTGCAACAGCTCTTTGACTATGTTGGAGCCGATAAATCCCGCCCCGCCTGTTACTAAATATGTCATCTTAACCTCGTTTTATCCGTCAGATTGTACCGGAATCCACAAATACATTGGAACCCGTTACTGATGAGCTTTGGTCGGAAATCAGGAACTCTGCCATGTTGGCAACTGAGGTGAGTTCGGTCGGTTTTTTCAGGGAGGTGCGTTTGTAGATGCGGTCTTTCTGGGTGGGTGAAAGCGTACTGCTCATCCCAGTCTCCATAAAACCTGCCACGATGCAGTTGGAACGGATGCCCCGCTCTCCCCACTCCCGTGCCGCTGTCCTGGAAAATGCTTCCAAAGCACCCTTGGTGGAGGCATACATGGCAAGACCCTTGTAACCGGTATGCACGCTGACGGATGAAATGTGCACAATCGAGCCCTGCACGCCGTGCAGAAGCATATTGCGGATTACGTGCCTGGTCAGCAGCATTGGCGAGAAAACATTCACCTGAAACATGCGAAGCAGTGGGTCATACTGCAGGTTGCTGATAATGTCGTCATAAGCTATGGCAGCATTGTTCACAAAGCCGTGCAGCGGGATATCGTAGCCGATGGTTTTTCCGAAGATGGTTTCGCAGGATTTCTCTATGTCGGCAAGGTCGGCAAGGATGACAACCAGCTTTTCCTTGTACTGCCTCTTTAGCTTCTTCAGTTCCGCATTATTCTCCAAAGCAACGCCGTAAACTGTATTGCCCTTCTCCAGCAGTGTCTTGGTAATCTGCAGTCCCAGACCCTGCATAATGCCTGTCACTAATACATTTTTCATAATCGGTGTCCTCTATGTCCTTTTCAGCTTTCCCGAACGGGTCAGCTCTATGGATGTTACAAAGTTTATTACTCTTGGTATTTTGTATGGTTGCAGCAGGGGTGCCAGGAAGTCGCGCAAATCCTTTTCAGACAGAGGTTGAGTGGTTATCACATCCGCCAGCAGGATATTGCCCAGCACAGAGCTTGCCTTGCCGTAAACATACGCCTGCTTCACGGCAGGATGGCTTTGCAGCGCCTGCTCTGTCTCATAAGGATTCACCTTGTAGCCACCCACGTTGACCATTTCGTTTTTACGGCTCAGAAAGCGGAAGCGCAGAGGATTTTCCGATACCACTTCCACCAAATCGCCGGTGGCATACCATCCATCAGCATCCAGCGGCAGTTCTTCGCTTGCTCCCAGCAGAGCATTGTTTACGAGCAGTTCCCCGTCCTGTATTCTGCACATGGAATCATCCAGGATGGAAAAAGCGTCATCCCCGGCAGACAGGATAGAGCCCGCTTCAGTGGAGGCATAGATGTTGCGCAGTCTGGCATTGGGAAAAGACTTGCCAAGCTGGGCAAACAGACCGGGATCAAACTTTTCGCCGCCGGAAGTCAAGCTTTTGACCGTCGGAAAAGTATCATCCAGGGGCAGCAGCATTCTGTAAAAAGTGGGTGTCGCCGATATATGTGTAATCCCGTAATCCCTTATGCAGGATATCACCGTTTCCCTGTCCGCTTCAAACAGGTTTATGATGGAATTGCCGTTAAGAAGTGCCTGGAAAAAGACCTGCAAGCCTGCCATGTGGGTGGGATTATAGGCAAAGCCCCAGACGTCATCCCTGTGCCTGTTATCCGTTTTCACAGCCCGGATAAGGGATGCAAGCTGATGGGTTATACGCTTGGGAACCCCTGTAGTGCCGGAGGTGTAAAGGGTCAGTTCCCAGTCGGTATGAGTCCTCACTGCCTGCAGCAGTTCTTCCGTAGATGCGATACGAGTAGCATTTAACCGAATTTGCTCAGACAGGTCATCCTGCTTTATGTTCAGTTGCTGCAGCTCTGCATCAGTGAAGCCCGAATCAAGCAGAACAATCCCTGCTTCATTAACTGCCGCTATCACCAGTGTCAGGAAGATGTTATACAAATCCTGCTTGAGGCAATAGCGGTTCAGTAATCCGCCAGAATTCACATCCTGCAGCAGGAGCGAGTAAGGATAGCTGTTGCCTGATTTGTGGTCGTGCAGGAAAAGCTTGTCTGTCATTGCTTCCCGAGTTTTGCCAGGATTTCTCCCACCGTCAGCACAAAGCTGTCGGCAAAGATATCAATACCCGTTTCCTTTTCAATCCGCACAGTCAGTTCCGCCAGATCAAGTGAATCAAAGCCCAGTTCAGCACGCAAATCCTGTGCCTCCATAAGCTCTGCCACAGGCGGCAATCCTTTGTTATTCCTTACTGTATTAATAATCTCCAGAAGTTTCCCTGTCATTAATTCCTCGTTTTATCCAAAGACTTCGTTTTTATATTGAGCCAGGGTGCAAAAAGCGTATCCCCTGTCCTTAAAGTACTGCAATTGTTCCCTGTACAAAGCAAGCGCAGGCAGGCCAAGATTCTTTTGTTTCAGAGCGGTTCTCAGCTTTTCAGCCAGCAGGAACTGCAAAAGGTTGGCAGAACGTCTCCCCATCGAATCTTCATCCTCTTCCGTTATGAGTTCATTGGGATGGATAAGGAAGTTCACAGGCTTTCCACTCTGGCTGGCTTCCCTGTGCAACAGTGTCCTGAGGCTTCTTGTGACTTGCGGGCTTAACCGCATGAAGGTCCCGATATATGGTATCAACAGAGCGGAAACCGGGATTTCCAGGATGGAGCTATTGCCTTTCCGTGCCAGATTATTGCTGCAGGCAAAATAGGGAAAGCGCGGAGCAGCCATCCTGTTCAGCTTTTTCAAGGCACCAAAAGACAGGAAGCCATCCGCCCTCTGCGAAGCTACGGAGCTGTCTATTTCAAAACCCGTCTCTTCCAGTGCCTTTACCGTAAATTCATTCACCCTCAAAGCAGGCGCGCGGAAAGAAACAACCTTTGTCCCCGAGATATCTTCCAGAATGGTCCTGGCTTTGGCAAGCTGTGAGACCTGCTCATGATAGCCCAGCCGGTCAAAGGCAGATTCATCCTCATGACTATAGCCGTGACAGGCCACTTCATGCCCGTCCGGCAAAACAATCCTGACTATCTCAGGATACTTCTCCGCAATTTCACCCGTGAAGAAGAAAGTGGTCCTGATGCCAAACTCCCGGTACAAATCCAGCAGCAAAGGCATACCTTCATTGAGCACCTTCTGCGCAGTCAGGCCGCGCTGCTTGTTATATCTGATAGACGTGCTTTCCACGTCATTTGTAGCAAGAAAATATCTCTGCATTCGGCTCAAATTCTTTGATTACGACAGCGGGATTTCCGCAGACGATTACGTTAGGGGGAATCTTGCCTGAAACTGTGGAACCTGCGCTCACAATCGAGCATTCTCCCAGTTCCGTTCCCGGTAGCAAAGTGCTGGAAACGGCCACCCAAGCGCCTTTCCGGATAATCACAGGTGCCTGGTAGGATATCAGCCGTCCCTTGAAATGCAGGTAGGGATTGGAATGGGTGATGATGTAGTTGTTGCCTGCCAGGGCTGCATAATCCTCGATTGTGATGTATTCCGGATGCGCATTGTCCAGTATGCAATGCATGCCCAGCATTACGCCTTTGCCAATGGTGACGCCACGCCATCTATGCATCCGGATGCGCCAGGAATTCACCGGACAGTTGTACGCAATCCTTTGCAGAAGGCAGTTCCGCAGCTTTATCCAGATAAAACCCAGCCAGCTTGTTTTCCGTTTCTCACTTGCCTGTGACAACTGATTAACAAGGTTTTTTGCCGGGACATAATAGGGAATACTGGTGAATTGCTTTTCTTTCATTTGTTTCGCCATTGTTTCACCCACTTTTTGGTCTGGTATTTCGGTAATGTAAGGATATAATAACGCACCAGCCACTTGCTGAGACAGTCATTCCAGCGCGCCGGATGCACATTCAGCATAATCTGCTGGGGGAAAAGCTGCTGTTTCAGATGGGAGATGAGGTCATCAGTGCCGTGGATGCAATGCGAGAAACTGCTTTTAACACAATCCCTGATGCTGTACTGATGTCCGTCCCAACAGTTGCCCGTATCAGTCAGGTAGAGCACTTTATCAAAGTCTATGGATAGGTATGGCTCACCAGCCAAGCCGTAATCTTTGTAGTCAAACTTTGTCCAAAGGTCAAGATTGTTCCAGGTGGAGAGCGGTTTTCCGTGCATGGCTATGGTCTTAACCGGGTAATAACGCCGGAACAGCTCCAGATTTTTTCCAAAGGATTTGATTGCTTTCTGAAAGTTGCCCCTGTGAGTCGTCAGGTCTTCGTAATGATAGCCGATTTCATGCCCCAGGGATGCAATTCTGCGGATAATCTGCTCATTGTAACTGAGTGGAGAAGTGCGGAAGTAATAAGTTGCCCTGATGCCTCGCTCTGCTTCAATCCGTGCCATCTGCACAGCATTGGCGGGCCAGGAATCCACGTCGTGCCTCAGGATAACCGTCTTGGGCTGTGGCGCACAGAGAAATTCCTCCACAGTCTGGAAAGCGTAACTTTGTGAAACTATCTCATCCAGAAGGGTTGCGTACTTTCTTTGCGTGAAGTCCTTCATACCGTTAATCTACAAACCTTCGGCATTTATTTGTCCCCTGCTTGCCTCGGGAAGGATACGGGAAGGATGCGAGGAGATTCTCCCCGTATTGTCCTCGTATGAATTAGGAAAGCAAGATGCTATCATCTGAACCTGCCATAGCTGAAAGCAGGATTTTTTGCTTCTGAAACTGAAGCCGGATAATTCTCTACAAACCACAGCCAGAAAGATGTTACGTCAATTTTGTCTTTGAGCATGATATCCCGTTTTTCTTTCCATTGCTCAGCGAGAGCCGGAAGTCCCAATGTTTTGCGGATTTTGTCCAGCATCAGTTTGAACTGCTCGGGTAAATAGGCGAAAGTGAGGTCATATTTCCGCTCTTCTTCATCCAGATAGGCAATCCTGCCTGCAAAAGAATTGCAGCGAAAAGAAGGAATCCCCAGCATGGCTGCCTCTGAGGTCATGGTCTGGCTGTCTGAAACCAGCAGCGTTGCAAACGCAAGAAAAGAGTGCATCTCATGCGGCAAAACCGGACATTGGAAGGGTTCAAATTCCGGTTCCAAGGCTTTCTCTGTGGTGATAAAGACCTTCCCATAATCAGACAAAAGCTTTACCAGAAGGCGTTTCTGCTCCAAAGACATGCCGCCTTTGCCGATATCGTGATGCGCCGTGAATGCATTGAAGCGCAAGACAAAGTACCTTTGCCCCTCGGCAATGCCATACTTCTGCGGAACTGATATGTCCGGCTCAAAACGGTTGGGATGCAGATAGGCCAATTCGTGATAGCCGGGATAATATAACGCATTGCGCAGTTTTTCGTAGCGCAGCACATCCGGTGCCAGCAGGCAATCTGCAAAAGGAGAAACAAACCATCCCGCCAACGGCTGAACGCTAAGGTCGTCGTCGTCAAACAGAATCGATTTTGTCCTGCTAACAAGACAAGCCTGCACTACTGACGCTGAAACCCCTATTGCAAGGTCAATCCGCTTTTTCCTGAGCAATCTGCGGATTCTGCAGATGAATATAAGCTGGCGGAATGCTTTGCCGAAAATGCCTCTGCCCTTGCTCCCCAGTTCAATGTAATCAATTTTATAGTACTCCAGCAGCTGTCTGATGATGGGCATTGACTTGCAGGTGACGGTCACTTCGTGGGCTTTAATCAGTTCTGCGTAGAGGTTGCGGAAATAATGCACGTGGGCAGGGTGACCGATGTCCATCAGGATTCTCATATCCTGCCCTTCAGCTTGCCAAGTAATTTGAACCCGGACTTAGCTATCAGCATTTTTGCGGGTGAATGGATGCATTGATATCTGCCTGTATCCGCCAGGACTCCCCCGAAACGGGACTTGAATTCACGGACGCCATAAGCTTCTTCAGGTCTGCCGGCACCCATAAAATCAAAGGCGGATATACCGTTTTTACCGGCATAATCAATGGCTGCCCAAGTGGCAAGGGAACTGGGACAAAGCTCTTTGTATTCAGCATCCAGTCCTGCGACATAAAGTTCGTGGATGGCTTTGTGACCGGAAACGGGACAGCAGATACCGCCGATTATCCTGCCGGCATACTTCACCAGCAGGAAACGGATTTGCTGTGGTGTTTCTTTTGATGAATCAAACAATACACGGAAGAAATCATAGGATGGCAGAGGCTTCCTGACCTTTTCCAGATACAGCTTTGCAAGGATATGGTAAAATTCTTCCAGCTGGCAGGCATCCGGAGCATCTACAATCTCCGCACCGGCAGCAAGGGCTTTGCGAATCTGACGCCGCTTGCTTTCGCTGATTGCCTGCCAGGCGCGGTTGGGGTCGGAGCAGTCCACCAGATAGTTCAGATGGCTATGCAGTTCAAACCCGCATTCTGCGTAAGCTGATGCTGAGAGGGCATCTGTCCAGTGATTGCGGATTTCAGTATATACCGCCTGTTTACCTGTATGTTCCTTAAGTGCTGACAAGAGCGGTTTCAGGGCAGATATGTCTGAATACAAAGGTGACTTCAGCAAAACTGCGCGAGTGGATAAACCGGCTAATAAGCCGGGTTTTACAGTTTGGATAAACCCCTGCAGCATTGCCTGAATATTGTCCCGGCTATCAAGCGCGAACATCGCCAAGGGTATGAAATCCGTTGTACGGCTGAAAGCATCATACAGGAAAGATGAATGAAAAACCGTTCCCAACTCGTGTGTGGTGACATATTCATCCCATTGCTGCCTTTCAAGCGCTGCTGCGTGGAAAATTTTGTAATCAGGCATGGGTGATATCTGCTCCTTTCATTACATTGTCGTAAACATTGTTTAGTCTGGCAGCAATTTCTTCCAGGGACAAGCCAATGTGTAGCAGCCTTTCCCTGCCATTACTGCGGTTTCCTGATGATAATGCTTTAGCAATTTTAGCGGCAATTTCTGTGGCATCAAATGAGCATATATAGCTGTTTTCCGTGTTGCCAATCATCCCTTTCACGTCCCCCACATCAGTGGAAACTATCGGGCAATTACAGGCCATAGCTTCTTTGATAACCTGGGGCGAACCCTCATGCAGGGAGGTCAGAAGCAGTAAATCAACCGCGGAATAAAGCAGGGCAGATTGCTCCCGGGTGTAACCGTCAAATTCGATGAGTCTGGCATTTGTCCCGCTGGCGGAAACTGCCTTGTGCGCCAGGGGAGCATTCTTTTCAGGCCTGTCAAAACGCGAACTGAACAGGATGTACTTTGCATCCTTATCCAATCCGAGTTTCCGGCGCGCTTCTGCCTTATCCAGCGGAGTAAAGAGAATTGTATCTATTCCGCATGGTATCACAGTAGTTTTCCGGGTTGGAAGATAATGTCTCATCTTATCGTTAACCACGATGCAAGAACGGGCCAAAGGATAGACCAGCAGGAGGGAAAACATTCTCAGCAGAGGTTCGGCAAGGTCGCTACCGTGAAAGGTGACCACCACCGGGACCTGCCTTTGAACTACAGAAATCAGGGCAGACCAGACAAAATGGGCATGGACAAGGTCATAGCGATTACCCTTTAGATAAGCTTTCAGTCTGGCTGCATGCTTGATGTAGGATAGCCAGCCTTTGCCCCTGACGAGAAAGAAATCTATCTCGTGACCGAGTTTTTTGAGCGATTCTGCCTGCTCCGTGATAAAAGGAGCTGCCTGATTGCCCCAGTTGTTAGCGCTGGCAACGAATAAAACACGCATCTACAGATAATCCATCGCCCACTTCTTGAGTGAGAATTCACTGTCTATTACATGATTGGGATTGAGTTCCCTGAACAATCCATCGGAATGCGTGAAAACAGGCGGATTGGCTTTGTAAGAGATTTTATTCCACTCTGCCGCATTAAAGGCAGTCTTCCTTCTGAAGTAAGTGTTGCGGATTCTGCGGATTGCAAATGGCAGAATGATATTCAGAGGGTAGAGCGGTGATTCCAACTGGGCTGGTGAATATCCCCTGCCGGTCTCCATGTGCATCAGTTCCGGCAGATTCTGTTTAAGGATGGGAGTGTAAAATAGCTGCCCCTTGCGCAGGTCTGAAGCGTTGCGCCTGAAAGCGTGCTTATTCAGGGAAGGCACCGGTGTCTTCAGGATAAACTCCACAAAGTCGTCATCAATGTAAGGCGAAAGCAGAATGGAATAGATTCTGGAAGCATGGAACTCCTGCCCAAAAAACTTCCAGAGAGAATACCTGATGGTGAAGTGGTAGAGATTCAGGTAAGCTTTGTCAAACAGCATGACAGATTTCAGGTTATCAAACACATGCTGAATGGCCTCATCTTTATAACTCGCGTACATTTCCGGCTGCAGCATTTCAGGACAGGTTGCCATGACTTCTGAAACCGTTTCCCTGGAGAGATTGTCCCGATATATCAGCTTTGCCATCTCAGGTAAAATATTGGTGCTCATCATATTGTTGGGACGCAGAAGTTCACTTCCCATACAGCCGGTGATGCAGAGTCCTGAATGTTGTGATAATATAGCCTGGGAATACATCTGGTTGCATCGTTTTAGGTTACCGCAACCGTCAGAGAAGTAAAGAAGCTGGTTGGCATAGTAGTCGTAATCTGCCAGGAATTCCTTCCCAAGCCTAATCCATCTGTAATTAAGCGATAATTTCCCGGCGATGGTTTGCGGGATTCTAACATCATCGCTGTTTTCTGCCGCACCATAGGAAAAATATTGGATCCTATCTTTATTCTTGATTGTGGAAGAAAGTATTGTACGGCTGTCAAAACCTCCTGTCAGGGCGGAATTGAGCGGCTCACCGCCTTGTAGATACTGGTCCAAAATGCTATTGAAGATTACCGGGGTTTGCCTGTAAGTTTCGCTCCAGGACAATGTTCCGGATTCCCTCAGTTTGTCTGCAAAGCTGTAATACTCTGTGATAGCGAGTTTAGCCGTTTTGATGTCATAAGTCAGAAAAGAGTGATTATCCAGTGTTAAGATATCTTTTATAAGGGTTTGATTACCTAATGGGTAGCCGAACTTCAGCTGTTCTATCAACGCAATGGGATTCAGTTCAGCCTTAAAATCCGGATGCTTTGTTATGGTGTCTAACGTGGTGGAGAGCAGCAGGGATTCATTGGAAAAATGGTAATACAGCTTTAGCAGTCCGGATTTACCGCTTAGTGCAAACAGGGATTTATTGACTTTGTCATAAATCACGAGAACGAATGTCCCTTTGATTAATTCAGCAAAATAAGCCTTGTATTCTTTATAAAGAACTGCCAGTTCCAAAGCCGGCAATTCACCTTTAAGCCGTGATTTTGCGCAGAAATCAAGAGTGGGATAGCATCTGCCAATCTTTATGACTATGAATTCATCTGTTTCCAGAAAACCCTCTGCCTTTATGCCGCGGGTATAGACACCAAATGAGATTGCATCGCTGTGAAACAAGTGTCTGGAATGCTTGATGTTTTGGAGCCATTTATCATTGAGTTCAGGTAGTTGCCTTTCCGAAATCCCGGAAAGAAGCTTACCTGCTTGCAGGAAAAAATCAAAAGATTCAGATGCCATAATCACCCTGCAACAGAGTAAAGTAGGAATTGTCGCTTGTAAAATCAATCTGCAGGGAAGACGGTAAGCGATAATAATTCCTGCGGTTTATCTTCTTATGTAGAAGCCCTTTTTTCTTATAGGCAACAGCAAGCTTTTCAGTAAAATGGGGAAACCTGACCATGGAGCAATCCCTGATTTTTGCTATTCCTATGACAAAATCTACCAGGCCGGAAATGGCTTTGTGCAATTCTATGCCGGGGAACAACCACAAATCGGCCACATAAAGCTCTTTAACATTATTAATATCATTTTCTGTTGCTAAAGCATAACCCTGAAGAGAATCCTCGTGATATATGCCAATCAAAATGCTGTTTATGCTGTACCATTGAACAGAATCAGCGGTTCTGACATTGGTATATGCAAAGGTGTCTTTAGTCCTTTCCCACAGTTCATCAAAGCTTATATCGGTGCCGGGAAGAGTTTTATAAGCATACTTCCCTTTTGTCGCTTTCCTAACCATTGCCTGCTTCAGGTTTACACCAACCCCTATCAGAGGTGATATAACAGGAAACCAGCTATTGAAGACCTTATGGGTATAAACGGAAGGATTCAGAACATACAGGCTCTCCTGTTCCGAACCCCATGGCAGCAACCGGTAATTTAGTTTGCTGATCAACTTGATAACAATATCCGTCGGAGTGGTATTAAAACTCATAATTTGGTTGGAAATCTCGCGGTTCTTTATCCAGAGCTCGATACTGAGGTTGCGATAGTCCGGCAGCACGCGCCAGGTGGTTCCGTTAAATGCTTTGACAACCTGCTCTCCGCATTTGAACAGGGTGGGAAAACTGCCCACAAAACCCACTATTGAACCAGAATCAACTATTACGAATCCCCTGGTCCAGGACTCATCAAAAGCGGGATTATCGTCCCACCAGTAACGAAACCTCTGCTGCCATTGTTCCGGAGCCTTTTCATCACCCGGAAAAGCGGACAAAAATTCAGCCAATCCTGTATAGTCTGTATCTGTAATCTGCCTGATTAATGCTTCGCTCATTATCTGGCCGTATATCCTCCATCGATAACCGCATTTGTGCCTGTAACCCAACTGCTGGCATCCGACATCATAAAAGCTGCCAAACCGGCTACGTCTTCAGGTTTGCCAATGCCCAGCGGAAAATCGCCCAAGCGTTTTTCGCGCTGTTCCGGCTCCAGGTTTTCCAGCATCTTATCAATGAGTTCAGTTCGGACTGTTCCGGGGGATATGCAATTGACCCTGATGTTTTTTGCAGCGAGTTCCAATGCCATCGACTTTGCTCCTGCTATCAAAGCGCCTTTGCTGGCACTATATCCTGTGAGACCCGGCCTGCCCACCAATCCCATAATGGAAGCAATGAAAACGAAACTGGCACCGGATTCTGACACATTAACCTTTTTGGAGATTATCCTTGAAAGCTCAAAAGCGGCTATGACATTGATGGCAAAAAGTTCCTGGTAGTGTTTTACACCAGTAGATTTCAGGGGAAGAGTGTATTCGATTCCGGCGCTGTGGCAGAAACCGGAGATCTTGCCAAGCTTGCTGACAGCATCACTTATTACCGGTTCCAGTTCATCATATTTAGTTAAATCCAAAGCATAGTATAAGTGCCCTGAACCCTGCAACAGCTTTGATGTCTCGGTTAGCTTTGATTCCGTTCTTCCCAAAAGGACCAGTGTGGCACCAAGTTCTGAACATAGGACTGCAACTTGCCTACCTATGCCGGAACCTGCTCCCGAGATAACTATTACTTTGTCGGATAAATCCATAAATCTCTTATTCATAAGACCTCTTTAACCTGATTAATCGCATACTCCGGCTATCCTGCAATTGTGAAGTTCCGTGATTACGTTCCCCCAGGACAATCCTACCCCAAACCCGCATAATAGCAACCTATATACATTCTCAAGAGCGGTATCTCCCAATTCAGAAACTATGGTTAGCGGAATGGAGACTGAGCTCGTATTGCCGTATTTCTGAAGTGAGTAAAGTACCTTCTCAGCCGGAACCTTAAACTTTTTGGCAATATGATCTGTGATAAACTTATTCGCCTGGTGCGGTACGAAGTAATCAATCTCATCCCACCCGGCATTGGCTTTCTGCATCAGGTTTTTAATATCAGAAGGCACCTCAGTGATAGTAAAGTTAAAAATAGCTGCACCATCCATGGAACCGTGCTCTTCCGTTCTGATGCTGCCGTCTTCATACACTCTTTCCTGCAGGGTTTCCAGAGAACTTGGTTTTCTGTAACCCCCTCCTGGCATGATTATATGCTTAGCGCCGGCTCCGTCTGATTTCAGGGAAATAAATGTAGGATTGGGATAATCGGTCTTTTCCACTATAGTGGCAGTCGCTCCGTCTCCAAACAAAAGTGAAGTTCCTTTGTCTTTGGTGGAATACGCCTTGGACTTGGTTTCACCGTTCAGAAGCAGCACTTTCCGTATGGTGGGTTGAGACGCATAGAGAAAAGCATTTGCCAGACCATAGATGTAACCCGAACAGCCAAGATTGATATCATAGGCACCCACATCCTTGGAAAGACCAAGCCTGTCCTGCAGCATCATGGAAGTCGGCGGAGTCCGGTAATCCGGCGTTTGCGACACAAAAATAATCAGGTCAATCTCATTTCTGTCAATTCCGCACTCAGAAAAAAGCCGTTCAGCCGCAGCAACGCACAAATCAGATGAGCAGGTCTTTTCATCTGCAAACCGCCGTTGGGCAATTCCCGTCATCTTGATTACAGAGGACGCTTCTTCAGGAGTCATGAAGTGTGTATATTTGCTGTTATCAATCACCTGAGGGGGTACTACAGCAGAAATAGCCGTAATACCTACATGAGTAAAACTTAAGAAAGACATACCCTTACTTTCCTACATGGTTTTCCAGATATTCTGCCAATGAAGCGACTGTCCTGCATGACCTGAAGTCTTCCAACGGAACCACATAATCATACCTTTCGTCAATCGCTGCAATAACCGACAAATAAGCCAGTGAGTCCCATTCCCCATAATTGCGGAATTCATCGCTGCCGTTAATCTCTTCACTCGGTTTTTCCAGGCATTCAGCCATTATGCCGACAACTATTTCCAACATCACATTACCTCATTTATATAATTCATTGTTATTTTGCACTATAACCACCATCAACCGTCAGCACTGATCCTGTCATCCAACCTGAAAAGTGGCTTAGTAGAAAAAGGATTGAACCGGAAACATCCTCCGGTAAGCCAATGCCCAGCGGAAAACTTTGCTTCAGCAAGGCAAGGTTATCACTGCCGATATTGCTTTCCAGCCTGTCCAGCATTTCGGATTGGATGGTGCCTGGGCTGACAGCATTAACCCTGATTTTTTGAGGAGCAAGCTCCACAGCCATCGACCTTACCAAGGCGTTCAAAGCTCCTTTTGACGCACCGTAAGCTGTCTTTCCCTTTGCCCCATTTTCTCCCGTAATAGAAGACACGACTACTATGGATGCACCTTTTACACTAAGAACTTCTGCCTTCAGCAATTCACTGACCAACAACTGGAAACTGTAAACATTTGTGGCGAAGATGTCATCATATAAAGCCGGGTTCGTGGTTCTGAAAGGCATCGTAACCGCTTTGCCGACTGTGTCAACCACTCCTTGGAGCTTCATGCCCTTCAGCCTGACAAACTCAGCAATCCTGACTGCTTCCGCCTCAAGTTTCATATCTGCCTGAATGATAAGAGCATCAGGCAATTGAGAATGCAAAACATCCAGACCGGCTTGATTAATGTCAACCATCAGCAAGCCGTAGCCTGCCCCGGAAAGATCAAGGGCGGTTTGCCTGCCGATTCCGGATGCTGCCCCTGCCACTAAAACCCATTCCAGCATTATCGCTTACTCCTGAGCATTCAGATAAGACGCATATTCGGCATGAGTGGTAATCCAGATGTCTTTCCGTTTGGCATCCAGTAACTTCAATACAGGCAGAAACACCTTTTCCAGCGATTTATCATCAAAAGAGGGATGAAACCAGAATACCAGAAGCTTGTGGTGTCTGATGGCTCTATTAATTATCCGACGGTATTTATACATATTGAGCTTATCCGGCCAGCCGGCGCGATAAACCAGCTCTGCCGTATTTTGGAACTCCCACAAGCCGGATTTGTGTTTCACGGGATTACCCAGGACATCGCCATTATTAGTCCTGTAAGATGCAAATCCCAGCCTGTGCAAATCTTCCAAATGCCCGATCTGGTGACCGGGATGCACAAAGGACTTTAGAATGATGTTTCTGTTCTCCGCAAGCGCTTGGCATTCCCTTATCTCTGCTTCCAGAACGGGTGTAGGACAATTAGTGTCCGAGCAGTCTATATGCGAAAAAGTATGGCACCCTATCTCGTGCCTGGCTTTTGAGACTGCAATCCGGTCTATCAAGTCACTTGCGTAATATGCAGGATTTGTCTTGCAATCGGTGCAGGGGTCACTATCAAACCAGTCACCTGCTTGATATTCCCAAAACTCGTTCTCAAAGTATGGTATCCTGGGCAGATTAGCATGCTTTTCCCCGTTGTCGTGGGAACAGGAATCCAGAAACAAATGCCCGACTGTTGCCCAGGTGAGCGGAATGTTGTATTTGTCACACAAATCAAGGATTTTGGGTAGGTTGGAGCGGGTTTGCAGACCGAGCCTGACAGCTCGGTCCCTGTCTTTTTTGGTCTGCTTGGAATGAACAAATGCCCACGCCATTTCAAAATCAGCGGATATCAGGCAGACGGACTTGTAGCTATCCGGGATGCATTTCCGGCTCTCAGAGGGTTTTCCGCAGAGTTTGGGGTTGAGCCCGATAACCACTTTGACCGCTGACAAAATACTTCGGATATTCATCAAAACCTGTTATCCCAGTGTATTGTACAGGGAGACCAGTTTTTGCATATTGCCTTCATAACTGAATCTTTCCTTCAAGGTCAGATATGCCTTGTCCCGCATCTTATCACATTCTGAAGGGTGGCTCAACGCCCAAAGCAATTTTTGCTTTAGGTCATGGCAATCCTCAGTTTTAAACATAAGCCCGTTTACTCTGTCCTGAACGATTTCTCCCGTTGCCCCAGCATCCGAGGCAATTACAATCAGCCCGGAACCCATATACTCCAGGATGGAATTGGATATGCCTTCCCTGTATTTTCTGGTGGAGCACAAGATGCCTGTTCCATAATCCTGCAGAACCTTTTCGACATCCGGACTGTGCCCGTGAAAGGTGAAAAAACCATCCAGTCCTTCTTGTCTGACCAGATTCTGCCATTTACTCAGGTAAGTTCCATCACCCAGAAGCCCCACCCGGCACAGGACTCCTGTTTTTACAAGAGGTATTGTCACATCAAAAAAAGTCTTGTGGTCCTTGTAATCGCTGAAATTCGCCGTCATTATCACAGCAAAGCGGCTGCCCGGCGTTGCAATAAACCTTTCAGTATCAACAGCATTATAGATTACCTGTCCATTCCTGATTTTATAAAACTTCAGTCCTTCACGGCTGTTGGCTATTACCTGGGAAGACAATCGCAACATAACATAATCAAATACATAACTCAGGGATTTACTGACTCCTGCATGACGGATAGAGCCGTTGATAACCTTAATCTTCAGAAAAACCGAGGCAAGCAGGATGAATAGAATGGACAGATTATCCATGCTGTGATACAGTTTACAGCCGGTGTTCAGCATAAAACTACGCAAGGCTGACACAGTCCCGCAAAATCCCAATTTCTGCCTGTCAATCAGTTCCAGCTTATCGGCATAGCTCTCTTTCAATTTGCTGTACAAAAGTCCCATGGAGGACAGCGATATCACTCTATAGTCCAGACCATTTTCCTGCATATATCGAACTATTTCCAGCAACTGGCGTTCTTTCCCGCCGATCAGGATGCTGTAATCCGCCACAAAGCAGACTATTGGTCTATCCTTTTTGTCAGGAGCCAAGCAGTTGTTCCATATAAGTTAGCCGGAGCAATATCAGGATATTCGCTTCAGCCCCGTGGTGCAGGTAAAAGTTAAAGCCACGGATGCCGCTGATTGCTTCCACGTATTTTTTCATCTCATCCCGGTCAAACCAGTTGCAACTGAGCAGGCGGCTATTGACCAGTTCCCGGAAGTCCAGGTTATTTTGGTCAAAGTAGGGAAAAGCCCTGAATACCGGGGGCTTGCCCTTTTGCAGCAAAGGTATTTTCTTGTGATAGCCTACATTGAACACCATCCGCAAAACCCTGAAGAATCGCTGCATTTTGTATGGCGCATTTATTTTCAGGTGAGTGGTGTCCACAGGTATATCGTGCAATTCCTTATAGCTTTTTAACATAGCAATGGTCAGCTTTCTGAGCTCACGGGTGGAAGGATGATACCTGCAGACCTCTTTCATGAGTTCAGTATCGTTGAATGGCAACAGGGTCAGGTATCGCGCAAGGTTTTGTGAACCGGCAAGATAGTACCCGGCATTTGCCAGACGGTAGGTGCGGAATCTTTCTGTATAGCATTGGCTGAATTTGGTTTTACCAATGAATCTTTCCAGGTGGGCTACAATCCTGTCCGGCTCGAACCCTTCCCTATCCTGTTCCGCCAGCAGCAATAGATTTTCCCTTTTATTCCCCAACCCCAATACATTGCAAATCAGGTTTGCCTTGTCCCTGTCTTTCAGTTCGTGATAAGAGTAGGGGGCAATACCTTCCCTGAGAACGCTCCACTTGTTTCTGGAGAGATAGAGGTTTTCCCCGTCCAGCAGTTCACCACCCACGCCTGAAATGTGCAGGAAAGACCCTCTGGCAACCTTCCAGTCCAGATGGTGGCTGTTAAATTCGCCCATGGCCTTGAGCGGATTGTCGCAGTTTCGGTAATAGCTGTCAATCCCGTCTGCATATTGCTCCGGGAAAAGCTCTTCCAGGCTGTGCAGTGCGGGATTGCCCAGTCTTTCGATAATCTGCCTGGCCTTGAGGAAATCCGAGCTTCCCTCTCCCGCAGTTTCTGTCAGCAGATTCAGCTTATCCTGCCATTCCAGGTATATGAGACGGGAATCTATGCCCCCCGTCATACTCATTGAATACTTTATCCGGCTGTCATACAACCGGCTGATTGACTTGTTGAACAACCCGGAAATCTCATCCGCAACATCCTCAAACTTGCGCCTGATTTCGGTCCTTGCGCTGAAGCTGTCATAATTTGACAGGCTGATTCTGTAGTTTTTGCCAAAACTCAGCACAGAAGCGGGTCCCATGCATCTGATTTCCAGGGCTGCTGTCTCACCGGAAAAATTGTTCCCGGTCAGCAGGTATTCGGCTAAGGCTGTTTTACTGAGAGTGGTTTTCACCATGCCAGCAACCAGTCTGAAGCTGCTGCTGATAATGATTTCGCCCTTTTCGTGATAGTAATATATGGGGCAAAGTCCCATGAAATCGTTAAAAACCATCGTTCTGGCTGGCGTGATTATCAGTCCGCAAAAAGCTCCGTTGACAAACATCGCCGGTATTTCCTCCGGCTGTAAACCGCTATGGAACATACTCCGGAACTGCTCATCGTCAATACAGCAGCCGATGCCCTTGTCCTTATGAACGTAAATCCCGTTCATCCAGATGGATATTTCATCATTGCTGCAGTATTTCGCTGTGTTGAATTCACCCTTGAAGTGATTTACTACCAATGTCTTGTCATCCAGCAGCCGGATACTTTCGTTGCTATACCCCGACAGAATTCCAGAACGGATTTCCTCAATCCGTTTTCCACGATAGAACAAAAACAACCTTTCCATTTGCCGGCTACTCCTGAAGTCCGATTTTTACTGATTTACCCTTATTGCTCACTTCCTGCTTTATGAGATGTCCCGAAGATGCGCCGAAGCCTCCCGAAGAAAACCCGGTCATCTCCGCGACATCTTCGGGACATCTCATAGAGGGAGAAGCAGGGTTTGAATCAGGCTTTGGCAACTGCCAATTCTCCGGAAAGCTGATTGCTGTAGATGATTTCCCTGGCGTTATGAAACACCAGATATGACATAAACATCACCAGAATCAGGCGCAAGACGTCGTAGGCAAAAAAAGACGTGAAATAATTATACGTGGTCAGGTAACCTGCCATCATACCCACCAGAACGGCGTATGTCACTCTGCCGGTTGACTGATAAATGGATTGATAGGGGAGATGACGGCAAAGCCTGAAGAGCTTAAAAATCCAGAGAATCAGTACTACCAGAATCAAGGCAGCACCAAACAGTCCAAACTGAATGATAGTATTCAAACCACCGAAATTACTGTTGTAATAGTCAAAGAGATTGTTGCTGATGCCGTAACCGACAATGGGGCTTCGCCTGATGCCTTCTATTATTTCAGGTAGCTCGGTATTCCTTCCGCTGGTGTCAATTTCTGAGAAACCGGCACCCGCAATAGCAGGAGCCACGGTTGACATTACCCTGACGATTGTGTTGCGGTAGAAATAGTCCAGATTTAACCCAAACCCTCCCAGTAAATTCAACAGGAAGAAGATAACACCCAGCACGATTGCTATATTTCGCATTTTTAAGACCAAATAAGGTGACACGAACAACAGAATAATCCCGAAAACGCCTATCACACCCCTGGTGGCAGACAGCATAACGCTGGTAATCGTCATGATTACCAGTAAAATACCATAAAAGTAAGATGCGATTTTCATATCCTGGGTGCGCCTGATGGTCAGGAGCAATAATCCGTAAACAAAAGAGAAAAACAGGGTGTTCATGCCGAAAGAAACAGCGCGGGTCTCTCCTGTAAAAGTGTTTACCATCATTTTAAGTTCAACACTTACATATCTCGTGATAATGCGGGTTCCGAACACAACCTGGAAAATCTGGTCTATCAGGATTATCGGAACCAGATATGAAATCAGGTGGAAAAGCTGAAAAAGAGTTTGGATTTTGAACTCATTCCTGATTGTATAATATAGGAGGAAAATGATGTAACCCCTGATAAGCACCGAAACGATAATCTTGTATGAAGCATCGTAGAACACGCTTCCGATAAAAGTGGCAAAAAACAGCATCCCGAAGAACAGCAAATGGTCGTAGTTTATCTTGTTGTACCTGTTTTTGGGAGTTACAGAAAAAATCATGGCAAGAATCAGCAAATCCTTGATTCCGATTGAGATACCGGAAGCTATATTGATGATGGGAATACCTACAGCGGTTTCGCCGATTGCCCTTTCCGTGAAGAGACCTCCTACACTGTCCACAATAACCCAAAAGATGGCAATCCAGACGAATTTTTTGTTACTCATGAATGCCATGATTGCCAAGAACAACATAGCCAGATATTTAAAAGCCATAACCCGGTTTACATAAAACACCAGTATCATGGACAGGAAAATTGTTACGAACCCGACTATTTCCCTTGTCGTAGGCAGATAGTTACCGGCTGATTTATCGTTCAATCGAACTTCATCTGTCATATTTTACCCTTGCTGCTAATCATCCGTTTCTAATGGACGATTTTTGCCTTTGTGTATTTGGTCTGGACTTTTATCTCGGGACAGGCAATCACCGCTTCAGGCAGTAAATCCTGCAATTCAAAGAATTGAGGCCAGAAGCGTCCGGGATGCCAGTTCAGGTCTTTGTCCCAATACCCGTTCATAAAATCGGGGTAGCCTGCTCCGCCATACATATAGCTCATCTCCACAATACGCGGATTGCCCTGCTCATCATAGACGAAATCATACGCCATAGACTGGAAACCAAAGTTGCGGGTGATATCCAAAGCAATTCTGACCAGATTCAAATCAATCTTTTCGGGATTAATATCCCAAGTGTTGCCTCCGGAAGCCCTGAAGTCACCCTTACGGGTAAACCGCTTGAAAGCATGGGCCCTCAATCCCGCTGTCGTGACCCTGGTGTCAAAGCTGTTGTCCGGACAGAATTTCTGGAAGTAAATGTAGTTTTTGTGAACGCTCCAGAACGGCTCAGACCTTCCGGGTATCAGTATGTTTGCATATCTCCTGCCACAGTATTTAATAACCTTCAGCAGGTCTTTATTGACCAGTGTGTAAAGTGTGGTCAACGGTGGGGTATCCTGTTTCATGCCCCTGCCGAACATTTGCCTGACAAGTTTAAAAGCTTGAGCTTTATCCTTTACCAGAAACACGTTGAATGACCCTGCCCCCTGAGCCAGTTTGAACACAACAGGAAAAACAGCTGATTCAACCCACTGCTCTGCCTGGTCTCTATCATAAAACAGCCACGATTCCACAAAGGGGAAGTCTGCCTGTTTCAGCAGTAGGTCCTGCTTCACTTTGTCATCATAATGCCAGCAGGTCTGCAGGTTTGGAAAAATCTTCTTGTGCATTTGGTTTTCTAAAATGGGTAGGATGCTCCGGGCAAACTGGTGTTCATTATGGCTATGCCCCCATTTGAGTATGATGGCATCCGCAGATTCAAGCCTGTCCAGCAGACTCAAATCCTTGTACGTGAAATCAAAAGTATCTATTTTGTTATGCCTGAGGATATCTGAATAGATTTCGCGTTCAGCGTCTTGTTTTACACCGAATAGTTTATATACTGCCACAAGCATTATAGCTCTTCCCCAACAATCTCTGATAAAGTATCAATCAGATACTCATAATTACTTTCGTTACGCAGCAGATTCAAATAGCTGGGGTCAATGCCCCTCCCGACAAGGCAGGGAAACAGCCGGTTCAATGCCCGGCTTAAGAAACCTTTCCTCTGCAGATGATTCAGCATATTTCTCTTTTTATAACTTTCCCTGAGATGCTCCCGCCACTTAATAGCAACCATTTCGTCATTCAATTCTTCAGGTAAATCAGAACCCAGGAGTTCCATAGCAAGGGAATCTCCCTTCCAGACCTGCCTGAATCGGTAAACTCTGAAAGATATTCCCCTGGATTGACACAAGTCAATCTGCAAGACTAATCCTTCGTTCCAAGCAGCGGAATTGCTTTCTCCCTTGAATATGAAATTCCCCAAGCCGTAAAAGACAGGAACTCCATTGTAGACCTCATAGCCGCTAATGCAATGACTGTGGTGCCCCACAACTGCGCTGACTCCCAGGGTTGCGTAAAAACGGAACAGCTTCTGCATCCCTGGAGTCGGGTAGGAATAATGCTCTATCCCGGTATGTACGATAACTATCTGGTAATCTGATACAGCTTTCGCATCCTTTATCTGCCGATAGTTATCAATGACATTAACCGGGTTTGCGCCGGCTTTCTTTTTTCCTGCTATGGAAAACTCGTGCGATGCAAAATTCAGCAAGGCAACTGATTTGCCTTTCACTTCGACTATCAGGGGTTTCCCGGCTTCCCGCAAATCCTGGCCTGCTCCGGTATGTAAAACACCATTCTCTGACAAGGCGGCCAGCGTATCATTAAGCCCTTCAGAGCCATAGTCCATTATATGGTTGTTTGCCAGGGTAACTGCCTGGAAACCAAGTTTTCTGAGCAGAGCCGCTGTTTCTTTGCCGGCTTTCAAGTGTGGACCGGACTTCCTGCTTCCAGTGTTACTGCGGGTCAAAGGGCATTCCAGGTTTGTTATGTTAAAATCAGCGTTCCTGAAGACAGGAGCAAGTCCTCCCAGCATTTTATCTGCTTCGGGATTTGACTTAAGCAACAATTCCTCAGGGCAGAAGTCACCTGTAACTGATAGAGTGATCTTATCTGTCATTTCACTCATCGATAACCTTCCCTTTCATAGCTTCAGTGATTTCCTGAGACAGCTTCCCAAAGGTCGCTTCGATTGAGAAATTATCTTTGGCAAATTTTCTGCAGGCTTCAGACATCCTGTTGCGAAGTTCCTTATCTTTCAGAATCTGACCGGTTTTTTCCAACAACTCCTCGTCTGTTTCTGCCAGAAAACCCTGCTTTCCATCCTTGATGCCAACACTCTGCAAGGCATTGGACGTCCCGATAATCGGCACACCCAGAGCCATAACCTCCACTGCCCTGCCCCTGAAACCTGAACCGGTTTCCAAAGGCAAAATCAACAGTGAACACATCCCGATAACCGGCCTGATATCCTGCACAAAACCTGTTACCGTGATGTTGGGATGATTAAACCGTTTTATGATATCGCCCGGCGGGTTGCTACCTACGATATAAAGATGCAGAGCCGGGTTTTCCTTAAACAAAACAGGAAATATCCTTGCCAGGACACGCTCCAGGGCCAGCCGGTTGAACTGATTGGACAGAGCTCCGTAAAACAGAATGGCGTCTTCATCCACTTCTGTTTGGTAGCTTAGCAGTTCATCCAGGCTTTGCCCGTTTACAGTGAGGGTTACATTATAATCAGGATGCGAGTTTTTCAGGATAGCCCTTTGCCTGGATGAATTGACAATAATCAGGTCTGTCTTTTCAAAATAGCTGTGCTGCAGTTTGAAGCAGTGTCTCAGTTCACGCAGCATCCTGCGTCCGTAAATAGCGCTCATCCTATATCTGGGGAGCAAATCCAGATTTTCCTCCACCAGATAATGCGTATCTATCATTTTCAGGGTTTTGGGGTTAAGATTATCAAAGGCATATCCCATATACCAGTAGTGAATCAGAACAGCGTCAGGGGCGGATTCCCTGATAATTACAGCAATCTGCTTCCTGACTGTCGCATCTGAAAGGGTCAATTCTTCCATACTCAGGCTTGAAACCAGATGCCTCGCTCTAAGAAACACATAGCGGACAGCCCGGAACAATCTGCTCTTATGATATGCTGCGGCGTGCACCGGTTTATACCATGCAATCAGGTTACCCAGTTGATTCAGGCATTCCTCTTCCTGCCGCGGTCTGACGACTATGTCAGTAAGTGCAATCTCGTGGTCCCGTGCAAGGCGTTTCAGCTGATTGACAGCCCTGACCTGGCTCATGCCGGTAATAGGATACAGGGCTCCCGGAAAAACTATTAGTATCTTCATCTACCAGCAGATTCCTTCAACATTACCGGGGACGATAGTTTCTGAAACCCTCACCAGATCGATAAACTGCTTGTCTTTGAACCTGGAAATCGTCTCTTCATCGTCCGCCTTCTTCCTGTTGAGCACAACCAGTTCAGCCCAGTTCAGGACTTCTTCTTCTGATTTCAGCATCATCTTCTCCATATACGGCATATGCTGTTCAAGATACTCCTTGTTTGTGCCTACCAACATAGCTGCATTTACATAGTCATCATGCAGCCTGATTTCATAGCCCTTGCCGTTGAAATACTCTATCACCCTGATAACAGGGCTGTATCTCAGGTCATCAGTACCCTGCTTGAAAGCCACCCCCAGAATCCCTATTTTGCGACAGTCGTATTTTTCCACCAGTCTGATAGCATGATTAACGTGGCTGTCGTTACTGGGTTCAATGGCATCCAGAACTGGAGTGGAGATGTAATTGTCATGAGCAATCGTCTTCAGCGCTTTCAGGTCTTTGGGCAGGCAAGAACCGCCATAGGCAAATCCCGGCTTGAAGTAATAGGGTGAGATATTGAGTTGTTTGTCCAGGCAGAACAATCTCATCACTTCATGCGAATCAATTGCCAAGTGCTTGCAGATATTCCCCACTTCATTGGCAAATGTGACTTTCAGCGCATGGTAGCTGTTGTTGACATACTTGATGATTTCTGCGGCAGAAACATAGGAGCGAATGAATTCTCCATTTACCCGCTTATACAACTGGCTGGCAATCTGGGCTGCAATATCACTGTCTGTTCCAACCAATGTAAATGGGGGATTATAATAATCCTGCACGGCTGAACCTTCCCTCAGGAACTCCGGGTTGGAGACCACGGCAAAGTCGCAGTTGAGTTTTTTCCCTGAAGTTTCCCCGATGATTTCGCCTACCTTAGCATTGGTTCCCGGCAACACAGTGCTGCGTATCAACACTGTATGGAAGCCAGTTTTATCTTTCAAGACGCTGCCGATTTGCCTTGCTGTCTCATAGACATAATCCAGGTTGAGGTGACCGGCTTCCGTGGAAGGAGTTCCGACGCAAATAATGGAAACCTCGCTTTGACTGACTGCTTCAATGTAGTCAGTTGTCGCCCTGATAGTGCCTGCGGTATGCTGCTGTGCGATTATCCTATCGATTTCCTTTTCAATAATGGTTGGCTTGCCCGCATTTATCAAATCTACCTTGGTCCGGCTTACATCAATTCCGATGACCTTATATCCGTTCTGCGCCAGGCATCCCAGGCTTACACATCCCACATATCCCAGTCCGAAAATCGCTATGGTCATACTATCTCCCGGCAATTTATACTTCCTTTCCGGAGTCTACAATCTGTTTTGCGGCTGACAAAATCCGGTTTCTCAGGCCCCCGTCAAAGCACTGCACAACATTCATTCCCGGTTTTTCATTCGCCTCAATGATAACTGGTCCGTCATCAGTAATCGCCACATCCCAGCCCACGATAAAGTTAAAATACAACAGCTTATGCGCTTTTATGCACAATTCCGCAGCAGCTTTCAAATGCGGAATATGATAATCCCTGAAAACTATCCCGGTGTCGGGATGCTTGGCTGTAATGCTTTTATCCTTAATGGAGAGATTGTAAAAACCGTCTTCCAGCAGGCATTCACGCTCAATGTCGATTCCAACGCAGATTGAGCCCCTTCCCCAGGAGTCTGTGCTTTCCCCGTTTACTGCAAATGCCTGGAATCCCGCCAGATACTTCGGTTCTCCGCCATCAAGCATAGTGACAATCCTGGTGGTATTGAGCGCTGATGAATTGACCTTCCTGATTGCCTCATGTGATTGCATAAAGCCCTGCAGCAACCATATGCCCGGTCTCAGCAAAACACTCATTTCCCGCAAATCAGCTGGCTTGCCATCTATCAGGATTGCCTTGTCATTGATTTCCAGGACGTGAATCCCTTCGCCCGCTTCCATTGTTATATGCTTCAGGATGAACCTGCCTTCCCTGTTTGGAAAGGATTCCAGTCCCTCAGGTTCAGCACCTTTCCGTAAAATCCTGCCATCTTTTATCAAGGCAAGATTTTCCGCGCAGGGAATGCCGTTAGCCTCAAAGTATGTCCCCGCTACAAACTTGTCCTTGCAGACTGCGTCATAGTCCAGCCCCGCGCAACCATAGTGTTTTTTCAGCGCTGTCTCGACCCTGTTCCTGATGCTCAGGAATTCTCTTCTGCCGATAAAGTCTCGGCTGTTCGTCCCTTTGAGATTCAGTCCCATGGCGTAATACATCGTGTTAAAATCCCGTTCTTTCAACCACCAGCCCAGCAGTTCCAGCTTCTTGATGATAAAATTCTTTTGCACACCGCAGCGATAGTGTTTCACTGTGCCGATTGTATAGCGGAACAGCAGGAAAAGGTTGTAGAGAAAGGCTTTGCTTGATTTAATCATGATTTTCCTGTTATGCTTCCTGCACGATACGGGAAGGTATCGGGAACGATGCGTGAGCAAACTCCCCGTATTCTCCTCGTATCAAGCAGGGAAGATATGAGTTTAATAAACATCGGAATCCAGGAAACGGTAATGCCAGTCAGAGATTTGAGTGCTGACCGACTGGTCGTTCAGTTTGATGAGGCCAAAGTAAGCGCTGAACCTATCTTCGGCGAATCCCAGTTTTTCCAGGCAGAGATGCTCGTCTGAAAAGAGATTGGACCAGATATTGAGGCGGGAAGGTCCTTTGCTGAGTAAAAAAGAAACGAGTGAGGAATAAACCTGTTCGGAAGCAAGGTCCGATTCTTCTGAAAAAAAGATTTCCATGATATCAATTTCGGTATTGTTGTATGTTTTATAAACGGCGACAGCCCGTAAACTGCTGCCAAGATAGATGCCGGCTGACCGGTATTTTCTGGTGGGATGCTGCAACAGACGCCAGCTCAGGTATCTGCTGCTGCGCTTCATATGATATTTATCATAACAGACTGTAAATTGTGATAGCTGCTCTGTCAATTCCCCGGTCAGAGGCAGGTCTGAAACAGAGAATGCGGTTTCCAAATGCTGCATCTTGATTGATTGCGTGTCCAGTGTCAAGCTGGTCAGCACACCCATGTCCTGCCAGTCCAGATACTTGCGGTTAGTGTAGTGGGAGTTGTGGTTGGCAAAGGCAAAGATGAAGTCAAAGCCCAGGGAAGCCAGTTTGGAGTTGATGGCGCGGCTCATTTGGGTAAAAAGTCCCCTGCCCTGATAATCAGGATGAGTGAATCCCATCAGCATCAGCCCTGCTTTGAGCAAAACATTGTCCTGTGATATGGCTTCCACAGGCGAATGTGCAACAAAGCAGGCGACCTTGCCATCTATTAGTATGTAAGCGGCAAAAATCCTATTGTCCAAGGGCTGATTGCCAAACCGCCAGTCCCATTCACCGGCAATAAAGGGACGCCGGAAAGAGGCTTCCCAGGAGGCGGTAATCAGAGAGACATCAATCGGCTCTTCCCAGAAGAACTTCACCTGTTCCAAAGCTTACCTCTTATCAAAAATGATGCAAAAAGCTTCTGCATAAAAGACGCCGATGCGTGAACCGCGAAAAGCTGCCAAACCCCTGAGAGCATGAATACTGCGGGGAAGGGGGTCGGGCATGAGCTCTGTTTCATACAGGCGGGCGATATCTATCTTTTTATCGAGATATGGAGTTACATCCATAAAACAGTTGGGAACAAAAGCATTTTCCTGCAATGCCGGAGTAAACTCAGTTTCTGAAAGGGTTTCATACATCAGGAGTTGTTTGATGAAGGGCTTGCGGAAGTTTTTGGTGCAGGCATAAACCGCATCAAAAGCGATGCGGTGGTCTGAATGCACGTCACTCCTGTTCGGCAGATAGATGATTTCCGGCTGCAGCTTCATAATGACTTCGTCCACCGCGCGGACAATCCGCCCCAGTTCAATAGTATCCAGCATAATGGTGGGCAGCAGCAGATTGACAAATTCGTCGAAACCATACAGGGAACGGACTTTGTCAATCACCTCCGCCCGTTTGTCTGCTTCCTGCTGAGTGAAACCCATGGGGTGACCTTCAAAAATACCAGTGAGATTAAGCCAGTAAATCCGGTCTCCCATTGCCTTGTGCTTCAGGATGGAACCGCCACAGCCAAAGGTTTCGTCATCGGGGTGGACAGAGATAAACATCACTTTATTCATTCATACCTCTTTTACTAATCAGGTGCAATCAGGCTTTGGGCCTTGCAGGAACGCCGAAGACCCTTGCGTTGTCCGGAACATCACTTACCACAACTGCTCCGGCAGCCACCAAAGCATTTCTGCCGATGGTTACACGGGAGATGATTTTGGCTCCCAGAGCCAGCAGAGCACTTTCCTTTATGGTATTGCCGGCTCCGACAGTTACACCGGCAGAAACCAAAACATTGTCTTCAATTACTGTCTCATGGTCGATGGTTGAACCTGTAGCTATTATCACATTGTTGCCTATTCTGACTTCAGGATTGATAATCACGCCAGCAAACAGGACAACTCCCCCGCCAAGAACAGCGGAAGCTGAGACCACTGCCGTAGGGTGAATCAAGCTGACTATCTCAAATCCCATTTCTTTGCATTTCAGGTAAGTTTCCGTGCGCTTTTTGTTGTCGGAATAACCGCCGATGCCGATAACGACACTGCAGATGCCTTCTTTCAGGTAATCAGGCAGGCAACTGTCTCCCTTGCGCACCGGATAACCCAAAACAGCATCAGCCGGCTCTTCCTCTCTGCCGATTACTGCTTCCACATAATATTCAGTGCCAGTTTCAATGATGTCTATCAGAACCTTGGCATGCCCACCTGCACCCAATACTAAAACCGGTTTTTTCATAATCTTGCTCCGCTGGGAATGTTAACAAGCCTTGCTTCAATGCTTTCAGCCATAGTCAAGCCAGACTTGAGACAATGTCTGAACATTGGCAGATTGTGCATAAGAGCCCAGCACGGTCTTGCCAGCACGCCATTGTCATGACAAAGTTGCAGAAAAGCATCCCTCTCCTGCTCATTGTCCAGAAGAATGGAATTAAGCCAATAGTTGGACTGGGAATCTGCAGGTTCAGTAACGAAAGGAATATCCAGTCCTCTGAAAAATTCTGCATAATTGCCTGCTAATTCCCTTTTACTCCTTATCAAATCGCCTATACGTTCAATCTGGGCACAACCAAGCGCTGCATTGAGGTTTGGCATCCGGTAGTTGTGGCCTATCTGGTCATGCTCTATCTTCCAGCCGTGAGGTGTCCTCGCCTGTGTGGTAAGGTGTTTTGCCAGTCTTGCCAGGGATTCATCACCAGTGATTATCATACCACCGCCACCGGTTGTGATGGTTTTATTTCCGTTAAAACTGAATACTCCCATCAAACCGTAATTGCCGGTGTGCTTGCCTTTGTATGTGCTACCCAAAGACTCGGCTGAATCTTCTACAAGAGCAATATTACTGGTCTTGCAGATTTCCGCAATCCTGTCTATCTCGCAGGGATGGCCGAAGGTGTGCATGGGGACACAAGCGGAAACAGGTCTGTGTGAGGTTTTCTCTATGCGGCGGAATGGCAAATCAGGGTCTGAAGTCTGTTCCAAAACAGTATTCTCCTGCAGCCATTGCTCAAGTTTCTCTGCCGACATACCAAGCGATTTTTCTGCAATATCCGTAAAAACAGGTTCAGCCCCGCAGTAGGCAATAGCATTACAGGTGGCAATATACGTAAGGGGCTGGGTTATGACAAGATCGCCGGCTTTGACCCCGGCAAGTTTCAGGGCTATGTGCAAAGCAGCTGTTCCATTTACCGTCGCCACAGCATAACCTGCTCCCGTATAATCGCGAATCATTGATTCAAACTTGTCAACATATTTGCCCACCGAAGAAACGTAGGTGGAGTCAATGCAGTCCAGAAGGTATTTCTTTTCATTACCGGCAAAGACAGGTTCATGCAGTGGAATGGATTCCCTGCCGGGATACAGGGAACGGATGTGAGCGATAATCTCTTTATATTTTGTATTCATAATCATATATTGTAGATACCGGTTTTGTATTTGTTCAGGTTTTCCGGTTTTGAGAACCAGTCTATGGTTTTACGCAGGCCGGCTTCCAGCGGATAGGAGGGAACGAAACCCGTCAGTTTGTTAATGAGGGAATTGTCACACCATAACCTGCCGACTTCAGAATTGGCAGGTCTGCTTCGCTGTTCGTCATAGGAAAGTGTTGCACTGCTTTGCATGATATCGCGGATGAGCTTGAAAGTATCAGCAATCGATATCTCAAAATTGGAGCCAATATTTACTGTCTCTCCGATTGCCTGGTCACAGGCTGCCAGTTCCACTATCCCCCTGCAGGTATCTTCCACATAGTTAAAATCACGGGTGGGAAAAGTGTCTCCCAGATTTATTTCCTGCTTGCCTGAGGCAATCTGGGTAATGATGGTGGGAATCACTGCCCGGGCAGATTGCCTGGGACCGTATGTATTAAACGGGCGCACAATGGTTACAGCCAAGCCGAATGCATGGTAAAAGCTCATGGCAATGGCATCTGCGCCGATTTTACTGGCACTATAGGGAGATTGCGGCTGCAAAGGATGCTGTTCGTTAATAGGCACATATTGTGCCGTACCATAAACTTCGCTGGTAGAGGTATTGATAAACCGCTCCACACCATTATCCAGGGATGCCCGGCAGAGATTGAGGGTACCCTTGACATTGGTGTCAATAAAGCTTTCCGGCGCTTTATATGAGTAAGGAATTGCAATCAAGGCAGCCAGATGATATACCAAATCCATCCCTTGGGTCAGGTCATGACAAAGATTGGCGTCCCGAATATCACCGCTGACGATTTGAAGGCTTTTCTGGGCCGGAACATCTTCCAGCCAGCCCCAGTTGTTGAACGAATTATACATTGCAAGAGCCCTGACCTCGTGTCCCTGCTTCAACAGCATCTCAGTCAGGTGGGAACCGATAAACCCGTCTGCACCGGTTACTAAAACCTTCATCTAAATCTCCTTGCCCTTGAAATGCTCATCGTAAATCTGCTGGGCTGCTTCGTAGTTTTCTATGTTACCAATGTCCAGCCAGTATTCCTTTATGGGATAACGGGTAATAAGATGCTTGCCGGCAAGCATATCCTTTATAAGCGTATCCATGCCATACATTGCATCCGCAGGTATCATATCAAGCAACTCAGGCTTAAAGATATAAATTCCTGCCAGAATGGTGGTCTTCATATCCGGCTTTTCGTCTATACCTGTGACAATATCACCCTCAAAATAGATGTTGCCGAACTGGAAAGGGGTGATGATTTCCTTTGTTCCTATGGTAAGAAGTGACTCCTGCTTACAGGCAAATTCATACATGCTGCTGTAATTCAACAGAGTCAATATGTCACCATTCATAACCAAAAACGGCTCTGTAAGTTTATCCTGCAGAAGCTTTACGGGACCGGCTGTACCAAGTGGTTTGCTTTCCTTGCTGATAACCAGTTCAACTCCATACTTTACCCCGTCGCCAAAAAAACTCTCAATATAGCCGGACTTGTAATTTGTTGCCAGATAAATCTGATTGAATCCATGTTTCTTGAGATGCTCAATCTGAATTTCCAGAACCGCTTTTTCGCCAATCGGCAGTAGGGGCTTTGGTATCACTTCCGTAAAAGGTTTGAGCCTGGACCCAAGTCCACCTGATAAAATCACAGCTTTCATAATCCCATCTATTCCTAAACTTTTTTTATTGCATCCAGCCATTGGGCTGTACACTTATCCCAACTGAACATTTCTTTTATATAATCTGCAGGAACTGTTTTGAAACTGCCTTTGTCCCTGATCAGACGTTCAATGATTCTCGGCCATTCCTCATAATCATTGGGTTTTACGATGATTCCTGCCTCAAATCTCCTTAGTATTTCATAAGAAACCCCGGAATCTGTGTGAAGAACAAGCCGGTTCATATGCATCGCATAGATTGCTCCGGTTGAACCTCCTCCCTTTTTACCGGGCATGGCAAAGCAGTCACAGGCAGTGATATAATCCCTTAGCTGCTCATTGGAGACAAATCCGACCAACTTGACTTTATCGTTCAAATTATACTTGCTTATCAGGTCAGATAAATAATCAACATAAGCACTTTCACCGGTTCCGGTTATAATGCAATAAAATCTCTCAACACCAGCAAAGGAAAGAGCTTTTAGCCATTTATCAATCTGATATTCTGGAACCAACCGCTGTGACATCAGAAATACAAAACTGTCGCTGTCCAATCCGGCTTTGTTCCTTGCTTCATCTTTCGTTACAACGTTTTTCCAAAAGGACAAATCAATGCCCAGCCTTGCGAGAAAAACCCTTTTGGCTGTATATCTGCTTTGAACAGACTCTTTTAATTCTTCTGACAGTACCTGAAGATTCTCTATGTATTTCAATCTGATAGCTTTCTGCCTATTTATCAGCATCCTGTGTATCAGTTTCAGAGGATTTATGCTAAAGTCAAACTGAGGCAGCAGGAACTCGGAATTGAGAAAGTGGTAGTACAAAACATGAGGATTGAGCTTCAGTATCTTTGCATGCAGAAACCTACTGAAATCAACTGTGGTAGGCAATAATACTGTGACTTCATCCTGTGTGCTGCACTCATCAAACAAGGCATTTTCCAATTCAATCGAATACTGCAGCACCTGCTTCGTGATTCCGTAGAAACTATTCCTTTTACTTACCGGAAATGATCTGCAGGTCAATCCATCGCTGAAAATGTGTTCATAAATCCTGTCCGCCCTGTCATCCGGACGCCAGATTTCCCACTGAATGCTACTATCAGCTTTGATTACCTTATCGCCTATGATTCCGCCCCAATCCTGGCGAAAGAAATAGATTTTCTCGCCCCTTCCATTCGTCTGGAAGGGATCAGCCAAGGTTTCTTCCTTTAACGATATTGCGTTAATGTTTTTGTAAACAGGAGGAAAAGGTATGATGAATATAACTTTCATTCAGCTATTCCGTCGAGGACAATTCGGTTTTTATGTAATCTCTCATCTGTTGAGGATTGAGAGCCTGCTTCAAAAATCGGACATCATTTTTGCTTACTATACCAGTAATCAATAAAGTCCCATATAATGTTACAAAGAATGCCACGCCAATCAATGCCTCAAAGATAAGATTACCCATAATATGCTGGTATATTATACCAAATGCGGTAAATGCAATCAGTGCTACCATTACAATCTTCAGTTCATCAGTATTAATCTTGATTTTTACCACATCTTTTGTGCTGAACCTGTTTACCCAGTAAGATACGCAATACATTGCCAGTAAAGCCAGAGCAGTGCCAACAGATTTAAGGTTCAGAAGTGCTGGATGGGTAAGTGTTACTAGCATTATCAGATAAACTATAAAGATATACACCTGATTAATCGCAGCCCGCTTGTATCTTCCTGCAGCTATGAGTATGTTACCGTAAGGAATTGAGTTTGTAAAGACATACAGGGCAAGGGTGATTATTGCCATTGGTATTATTGAAGGTTCGTACATTTTTCCCAGTAACAGCCTGACTATCGTGGACGAAAAAATCATAATAAACAGAACGAAAGGCAGTACAAATATGAGGGAAATCCTGTGATACTGGTTGACTTTTGCCTTAAGTTCTGCCAGTTCGCTATTGGCAATGTAAGACGAAAATAGCGGGAAAAACAAAGCACCGATATTAACCGCAATAAGCTGGATAAACCCGCCAATCCTGAAGCTTGCCCCATAGTACCCGACTTCCGTAGCTGATACAAAGAACTTCAGCAGCACTTTATCCAGGTTCATTATAAGGCTGTTGGAAATCCCTACAAGAAGTAAAGGAGCTGATATTGCAAAATACTTCTTAGCCAGCTCTTTATCATACTCGCCGATAACTTGCTTCCTCAGCAGAAAGACCGATACTCCAAGCAGCATTACAGTATGTACGACATTCCAGCTTGCCAGCATCAGGACCCTGAACCCAAGCAAGACGATGGTAATCTTGGCAACCGTGGATATAATGTTCACGGCAATGTTCGGGATATCCTGCTTTGCCTGCTGGATATTTGCTGCAAATGTGGTTTGCGTTACTGCAATAGCTGAAGTTATCACTGCGACCAGAATGGATGTATAGATGCAATACTCAGTCTGGAATCCCTCAAAATCTACTTTGAAGCCATATTTCTGGATAAGAAAAAAGGATAAGGTAACTATCACAAAGAGCGATGTGGTGTAAGTTATCAGGCGGATATAGGTACCCAGGCATTTATCCAGCGGCTGGCCTTCCGAGACCAGTTTAATGTGGGCAGCCCCCAAACCAAGCTGGGTTAGGAATCCGAACATATTGACATAGGACAATCCGAAGGTTATCTTGCCCATAACATTCGGACCTGCAACCCTGGCGATAACAATGCTGGCAACAATGCTCAAAAACTGGATAATCAGTTGGGAAGCGTAACTGAGGACAAACTTTTGCTTGAGCAAGTAAACTATTTCCCGGGCTGTCCAGTTATCATATCGTGCGTTTGCTTGATAAACTTGGCCGGAACTCCACCAACCATTGAATATGGCTCCACATCCTCCGTTACTGCTGAATTTGGCGCAACAATTGAGTGATGCCCTATTGTTACGCCCGGGTTGATGGTGCAATTTCCGCCGATAAAGACGTTATCTTCGATTTTGATGGGTTTGGTTAAAACATTTTCAGGGGATTTATTCTTCAATGCTATGGAATTCAGGCACATCAGGTGGCTGGAATGAGTCCATAGGGCTGTTGATGGTCCGGCTATATGTACATAACTGCCGATGGAGATATCGGCGCTGTGGTCCAAAATATTACTGATACCGATATAGCTGTTGCTGCCTACGGTAATTCTTCCGGTGTGGCTACCGGTACAGACTACCCGGCTGGCAATTTCACTTTCAGACCCAACTGTGATGTGTTCCAGAACTGCCCTTGAGCCAACGGTAACATCCTGTGCCAGAACTACCCCTGATCCGATTATCGTATGCGCCTTTATCAAAACATTCCTACCGACAACAGCATCGGGAGATATGATAATGCCTGAATTGTGTTGCCTTCTACTGCTGATAATCCCCAGCCTGCGAAAAATCCTGTCAAATACCATAATTCTATCCCCTGATACCCTGGATGCGGTTAAGTACCCTGACGGGCAGGTTTTGAAACGTGGTGGCATAGAAATGTCTCACGTCTTTGGATATGGAAAGCTTAATCCTTGCGAGATGAGGCAGTCTCTGCTCCTCTAGACCCGAAAGGTCAAAATACCTGCAGCCCTTTTCCTTGCTCCAGACAATAGACTCCCAGAAAAGCAGCTCATTCTGGTACAAACTGCTGGGCAAATCGTTCTTGCGCGCAGCCACCCACCCGACTGAAAGATTCGGATTAGAAAGCATTATCCCGGCTGATATGATTTCCCCATCATAAACCGCAGCGATGCATGTTCCTCTGTTTTGAGAATTAAAGTGCTGATAAATACGCCTGTAGAACTCAAACTCGTTTGGCATTCCCAATCTGTCCTTTAACTCGCCTGACAGCCCTTGAAACTTAAACATTTCGTCAGGTGCAAGATGCTTAACCTCAACTCCTGATTTCTGCGCCTTGCGGATTTTGTTGCGGGTATGCGAGTTGATGCCCTGCTCAAAGTATTCATCCAAATCCTTGCTGAGGTCAACTACCACAGTGGATTTCTCATCAAATCCGGCATGTTTATAATACGGTTCAGGCTTTAAACAGACATTGGTGTAGTAATAAATCTTTTCATTCCAACCGGCAGTTGTATAATGCATCAAATCTGCAATTCCGACAGCTTCAGGATTGTATATCCAGCCGCCATACGGAACTTCGTTGTTGCAAAGCCCTGAATAGCCGATTCTCAGCATTCCCCTGTTTTTATAGTGAATGATGCAGATGCCAACAAGCTTTTCTTTGGCTTCATAAGCCAGAACCACTATTGCATCAGTACCAAAATACTCCGCAGCAATACGGTTAAAAGCAATTTCATGAAATGGCGAACCGCCGTGCCTGATGATGAATTCATCCAGTTCCGGCGATATTTCTTCTGTCAGTTCCGGGATTCGTTTCCGGACTATCTTGATTCTTGCCATCCCGGCCTATGATTTTGCAGGCATGGATTTAACCCAGTTTGTTCAATGCTTCAGTCCTGCCTTATTCAAAGCCAGCCAAAGCAGGAACGACAAAAAGCCGGTCTTGATTGCCCAGACATGCCTCAATCTTAGTTTCAGCAGGTTCCTGACAATTGGGATGGCTACTCTGTCCCTGAAATAATGACGGAAATATCTGCGGCAGAATTCTGCATCCATATGCTTGAATATGGCGATGATGGGATTGCGGGTATCGTAATAAAGCTTTAGTGGAGAAGCTTTGCCCAGCTTCATGCTTTCCTTGTGCCAGATTTTTGCCTCAGGCGTATAATAAATCCTGAAACCCGCTTTTTTTGCCCTTATCTGCCACTCAAAATCTTCTGCCTGCAGGAAGAACTCGGGGTCATAACCACCCGTATTCTCCCATACCTTGCGGTTGACCAGCCAGAAGATATCATCGCAGAAATCCAGTTCTCTCTCTGTATCAAACTGTCCTGTGTCCTTTTCATTCCTGCCGATGTGCCCGCCGTTCAGAAGGATGGGATGTGACTTCTTGCCAACCGTCTGCAGTACATCAGGATTATCGTAGTAATAAACCTTACCAGTTACAAAGCCGGCATCTTCATGCTTTTCAGCCGTCTCCACCAGTGCCTTTATAACTTTCTTGTCAACTCTCACATCGTTGTTTATCACCAGGCAGTAATCAACTTCTTTATTTTGAAATGCGTAGTTAAGTCCGGAATTCATGCCTTTGGAATACCCAAGGTTGACCTTATGGGCTATCAGGTGTATAATACTTCCATACAGGTCTGACAGCACTCTTGCCGAGCCGTCCGTAGAGCCGTTGGCCACTACCACCATCTCATGAGGATACTTGCAGGCAAAAACGGATTCAATGCACTCAAGAGTGTCTTTCAGTCCATTCCAGTTAAGCGTTACAACCGCTACGGAAGGATTCTTTGTCTTAACCGGCATAAAACCCCCTTATCGCATCGATAACTTTCTGATAATCCTCATCGGTCAGGCCAGGATACAGCGGTAAAGTAACCAATTGCTTCCAAATGCTTTCTGAAACCGGCAGTTCTCTGTAATAGGGTTTGTACATTTCAAACAGGTGATTGGGATAATAATGCACTCCGGAATTAATACCCATCCTGTTCAGGTGCTTCCTGAGTTCGTCCCTGTTCTCGGCTTTTATGACAAAATTGTGATAGGCAGGCAGCATATAGTCTTTGACAGGAGCTACCTTTATCTGGGGGATGGAAGCCAGTTCTGTCCTATATCTTTCCGTCCAGTGCTTGCGGCGTCCGTTCATCCAGTCCAGTTTTTCCATCTGGGCCAGTCCAATGGCGGCGGTGATGTCATTCATATGGTATTTGAAGCCGGGTTCCACCACGTCGTAAAACCAATCATAGCTATTACCTGCGCCTCTATCAAAAGTATCTTTGGAGATGCCTACCCAGCGCAGTTTCCTGATTCTGTCCGCCCAATCAGTTTTGTTGGTAACCAGCATACCGCCATCACCCGTGGAGAGGTTTTTTACTGCTTGAAAACTAAAGCAGCCGAAGTGTCCGATACTGCCCAGCATCCTGCCTTTGTATCTGCCTCCGCAAGCATGTGCGCAGTCCTCTATCACCACCAGGTTGTGCTTGTCTGCCAGTTCCATTATCGGGTCCATATCGCAGGCATACCCGCCGTAATGAACCACAATGATAGCTTTTGTCCTGGGTGTTATCAGCTTTGCAATCCCTTCTGCAGTTACGTTCAGGTTATCAGGCTCCACATCGCAGAAAACGGGAATCCCGCCGTTGTATAAAATCGCATGATTGGTGGAAACAAAGGTCATGGCAGGCGATATGACCTCCATACCTTTTACGTCTGCGCACATCAGGGCAAGATGCAAAGCTGCCGTGGCTGAATTCAGTCCTAAAGCGTGTTTTACGCCGATATACTCTGCGAACTTCTTCTCAAACTCCGCTGTTTTGGGACCCATGCCCCACCAGCCGGACTCTATCACTTCCTTCAGGTATTGCAGTTCTTTCTCATCTGAATATGGTCTGAAAACCGGTATCATATTTTTTTTCCCTCAAACACCTGGAAACAATTCGCTTGCATGTGGCAGATTTCTGTCTTTATCCGAAACTATCGGGTTAGCCAGCCCCCATTCAATCCCGATTGCCTCGTCGCAATACAGGATGCCGGCATCATATTCGCGCTGATAATACTCGTCGCAGTGATATTCCACAATTGCAGAATCGCTCAAAACCCTGAATCCGTGCGCAAATCCGCGTGGAATCCACAGCAGAGAGGGATGCTCAAACGACAGGGTAACTGCTTCCCACTTCAGGAAAGTCGGAGATGCCGGCCTGATATCCACTGCCACATCCATGACTGTTCCCATTACCACCCGCACTAGTTTTCCCTGCTCAAACGGGTTTTTCTGGAAATGCAGCCCGCGAATGACATCTTTCACTGAATAAGACTGATTTACCTGCACCAGTTCATTTTCGATGCCAAGCGCCTTCAGGTATTTAGCCCTCAAAACTTCAAAAAAACTGCCCCGGTAATCTGTATGCAAAACCGGTGTAATCAGGATTAACCCCGGCAGGGAAAGGTGTTCAGATTTCATTTCTGGTACCTGGCGTGGAGCACTTCATCATTCAGGACTTTTTCCAGGTATGTCCTGTAATCAGATTTAGGCAGTTCATCAATCAGATTGCCCAGTTCTTCAGCGCTGATATAGTTCATCATATAAGCAGCTTCCTCGATGCAGGCGACCTTGAGCCCCTGCCTCTTTTCAATAGCACCGATAAAAGTGGACGCATCCAGCAGAGCCTGTGGAGTCCCTGTATCCAGCCAGGCGATTCCTCGTCCCATCAGTTCAACATCCAGTTTGCCTTCATTCAGGTAAAGCTTGTTCAAATCAGTGATTTCCAGTTCACCCCGACCTGATGGTTTCAGGTTGCGGGTATAGGTCACCACTTCTTTGTTGTAGATGTACAGCCCTACCACAGCATAGTTGGATTTGGGCTGCGCCGGCTTTTCTTCAAGGGAAACCGCCCTGCCGCTATCGTCAAACTCCACCACCCCGTATCTTTCAGGGTCAGTGACATAGTAGCCGAAAACAGTCGCACCCTGGTTTTTCTGCACTGCCTTGCGGACAAAATCCAGGTTGCCGTAGAAGATATTGTCACCCAAAATCAATGTCACATCTTCATCACCGATGAATTTCTCTCCAATCAGGAATGCCTCGGCAATCCCGTTCGGCTTTTCCTGCAGGGCATATTCAATCTCCATTCCCAGATGCCTGCCGTTTCCGAACAAGGTCTTGTAAAATGGTAAGGTGTCGCTGTTTGAGATTATCAGGATTTCTCGGATTCCCGCCAGCATCAGGGTGGAGAGCGGATAATATATCATCGGCTTGTCATAGATTAATATCAGCTGTTTGCTGTAACACAGCGATGTAGGGTACATCCTGGAACCGGCGCCGCCGGCGAGTATGATTCCTTTCATTTCAGCGTCCTTAGTTTATTCGTTTTCTGGTGTCTATCTTTGCTTGCATCGGGAACTCCCCGGGAACAAACTTCCCGTTGGGTTCCCGTTGACTTCCCGTATCAAGCAGGGAAAAAGCATTCATCTGCGCTTCTCCGTCTTACTGAGGAATGCATAGCCCAGACCCCAGGCAGACATCACAATCAGCAATCCGTCCACAGGATAGCGGTAACGCGTCAGTCCGGAGCCGATTACAAACACATGTATCAGCGTGTGCAGGATAAAAATGCAAGTAAAAAAGAGGGCGGCTGTCCTGTTTTCGCGGTAAAAAATTCCGTAGGTAAGCAGTGAAATCAGCAACAGCATACCATAGGAGAGAATGGACATCAGGTTACGTTTGGGAGACCATTTATCAAATCTGTAGCCGGTTCCGATGTAATCGCCCCTTAGGTTTGCCACCCGCCAGAGGTCCTTGAAATGAGACAGGTATTGCCTGGATTTGGTGTAACGGAAAGGTTTCCTGACAGTTCGGATAAAATTGTACTCCTCATTACTGACGGGAGTCTTTCTGGTAACCCTGGCATTAAGCACTGTAATGGAATCAAGCTGCTCAGGCGAAAGGAACTGGTAATCCTCCGCCCTGGTGCTGAGGTCTTCCGCCTGAACCTTCAAACTGTCGGGAACCCCCAACAGCTTGTCTGTGAACGGCATCAATCTTGCCGATAAAAGCACCGGCTTATGGTAAATCTGGTAATTGCGGCTGAGCCAGGGCAGAAACAGCGCACCTGCAGCAACAATGAAAACAAGAGTGGTGCCGATGGCTTTTAAAAACTTATATTCTGCCTGCCTGCCCGCAATATAGACAAAGATAGCCAGCAGGGGAAAGTAAAAAATATACCTTTCATCAAGGTGAGCCAGCAGAGTAAAAGACAGTGCTGCCAGCAGGGCGGCGGCAAATCCCCGCCTGGTTTCTTCCGGCTTCAGCACAAAAAAGACAGTCAGCATCAGCAGAAAGGCAGTAAGAATCTCCTTGCCGGATGAATTGAGAAAGTACATAAAGGGGAAGTAAAACGCTCCTATCAGCAGAGCGAGATTACCATTACGAAAACTCGGCGAGAGCAGGATGGTTATCCTGTAAATCACGTAAATCAGAAGAACGCTGAATAGCAGGTTGAAAGCGACCACTGCCAGCCAGTTGACGCCAAACAGCTTGAATATCAGTCCCAGATACCAACCCATCAGGGGTGCGGTGAAATTGAGGTCATTACCCTCAGGGTAGCTCGAAGTATCCTTGAAAGCCAGTCCCTGCTCCTTCACTTCCAGTCCCATCTGGTAATAGTGGTAATTATCGCCGGAGCCCTCAGCCGGCACCTGGAAAGAGCCAACGGTCATAAAAAGATATCCCAGCCGGACAAGCAGAACAAAGGCAAGTCCCCAGAACAGAAATGAGTTTTTCCGCATCTATGCCGCCTTCCTGTCTGTCAGATGCCTGACAGCCAGCCCTATCAGGAAAAATACCGTAGCAGAGAAAAGTGAGATGATGTGGATGACCACTCCGCTCTCCAGAGCAACCTTGCTGCCGATACCCAGCGCCACCATTCCAAGCATCCAGACGCCTTCAGTGGTTCCGATACCTGCAAAGCTCTTAATTGGGAGGATGAGCACTGCCAAATGCAAGGACATGATGAAAAACATCTCAATGATGCTCACGCTGATGCTGAGCCGTGTCAGGATCAGCTGGAAAAACAATGCCAGAAAAGTAGTGTAGGCAAGGGTTATCAGTATCAGGTAAATCGCTTTGGCAAGAGTCAGTTCGTGCTGGAAGCTGTAAACAATGCTGTCTTTCAGGCCGGTCAGCTTAGCGATAAGCTTCTTCATCAGCGGTAACTTGCTCAGGTTTGATTTCCAGAGCAGGAACAGCATCCCGGGAATTGCCGTCAGTACTATGATGCCGGTGACAATCCTGGAAAAATTAAGGTCAAGCTGGCTGAAGCCGTGAAAGACATAGAATACTGACGTCAGGAACAGTGCCAGCATGACTAGAACGCCGACCAGCCGGGTTATCAGCAATACGGAAAATGAACGCGTCTTTGAGACAAACCTGCTCAGCATCAGAGGCAGGGACAGTTCTCCCATATTGACGGGCAGGATATTGAGATAAAAGTTATGAATCAGGTGCGAGACCAGCAGGTATCTGAATGGCACTTCTCCGCTCAGGAATACGTTCATGGCAAGGCTTCTGAGCACATACACGCAGAAATGCAGCAACAGGCAGAGTGCCAGCGTCCACCAGCCAATGGAGAGCAGGCTCCGTCCCACATCCGAAATAGATATATTGGCGAGTATCAGAACGATAAACACCAGGGTCAGGATGGCTATGGCAGGTTTCTGCAGCCGCTTCATTTCTTCTTGTTGTAATCCATGTCCATCCAGATGGCAAACAGGATGGACTGCAGGGTTATCAGCAGCGTGAACATCAGTATGGTAAGAGTGGTTTTAGGAACTTCGCCGAAGCGGTAATACATCAGGAAAAACCTGATGGTAAAAGGTATCAGGATGATAATGGTATTGAAGAATGCGAAAAGGTAAAACAGCACCAGAGGATGGAAGTCCAGGACAATATACCTCTGCCATAGACGGCGGAAAAACAGCCGGAACAGCAATCCTCCTGTCTTGAAGATGTATTTGAATAGTTTTATTTTGCTCTTTTCCCTGCCGTAAACCGGACGCACTTCGCTGTCAGTCACTTTGAAGCCCCGGATATTAAGCATGCAGAGGATATCAGCATTATAGCCGTAACCCTTGACCATCCTCTGGATGGGGATTTGCCGCAGGACCTTGTTGCGGATGGCAGTGTAACCGCATTGGGGGTCCATCATAAAGAAATACCCGGTGGCAAACTTGGTCATGAAGGTGAGAATCGTGTTGCCTACCAGACGCAGCTTCGGCATCTTCTCATACACCTCGTGGTGCAGCAGCCGATTGCCTTTCACATAATCAAACCCTTCGTCAGTCAGCTTGTCCAGCAGTGCAGGCAAGTCGTCGGGGTCCATCTGGTTATCCCCCGCCATTACCACTGTAATGTCATTATCTGATTCAGCGCTTGCCACATAACCGTCTATGAGCGATTGCCCCAGGCCTTTGTTTACTTCGTGGTTTATCAGCACCACCCTGCCGTCAGTACCCTGGAAATCCTGGATGCGAAAGAGGGTATCGTCCGTGCCTCCGTCATGCACTACATACATTGTGTCCACGAACTGAGGCATTCCGGAAAGGGTTTCGCTGATAAGGTCTCCCTCGTTATAGGCGGGAATGACCACGGCTATCTTGTGATTTTTATACACCTAAAAACCGCCTTTTCTGGAGTAATAGTCTTGCGCCCACCTGACTGTCTGCTGCAGCCCTGCCTGAAAATCCGTGATAAAATCCATGCCGAAGTCCCGTCGGATTTTGCTGTTATCGATGTCAAAGACCTTTATGTCGCCGGGCATCCAATCCTTGTATTCCAGGGGATGGTCAGGTTTTCCGAGAATGTTGCAGACATAACGGTAAAGCTCTTCAATGGTGACCTTGATGCCTGAGGCGCAGTTGTAAACTTCGCCATCAGTTTCTTCCAGCATAGCTGCCAGCAGATTGGCTTTTACCACATCCTTCACATATGTGAAAGACCTCTGCTGAGTGCCGTCCCCATAGATATAGACAGGCTTTCCTTCCATGATGCGCCGGGTGAAGATGGTGACCACTCCCCCCACGTCACTGGATTCCTGCCGGGGACCATACACGTGAAAATAGCGCAGGATGGCAACCTTGAGCCCATAGAGATGATGGAACGCCCGCACATATTTCTCGCCCGCCAGCTTGCTGACCCCGTAATATGACGTGGGATTGAGCTGATGGCACTCATCCTGGGGCATATATTCCGCTTCTCCGTAAACCGAACCGGTCGAGGCGTGCACAAACTTTTTCACTCCGTGCTTCACCGCCAGTTCCAGCAGGTTAAAGGTTCCCTTGGCGTTTATTTCCAGGTCCAGGCGGGGATTGTTGAGGCAGATTGTTTTCTTTGACGCTGCCTGGTGAAAGACCACCTCCACTCCGGGGAACAAAGCATCCAATCCTTCAAAATCCAGCACATCGCACTGAACTTCATGGAAATGCGGATATTTCTTCAGATGTTCCAGGTTTTCCTTTTTCCCGGCGAAGTAATTGTCCACGCTGACAGTTTCAATTCCGTTCGTTACCAGCTCTTCCACAATGTGGCTGCCTATGAAACCGGCACCCCCCGTAACCAGAGCTTTTTTGAAGGGAAACTTTGCAAAATCAATCATTTATTCTCCAAAATCATTAATTCATCATTGGATAATGCCGGCAGGAAACTCAGTTGGATGAAACCCCCGCACCGGATACCGGCACAGTTCTGTAGGGACTGAAGACCACTTCCGCCCAGATGGTGTATTCCGGATGCACCGGGTCGGGAGCCGGCAGGTCATAGTAATCGTATATCAGTTGCTGTATGGTGCTGGAATTGGCAGTGCCCCAGTAGTTGTTTGACGCGTTCATCTGGATAAGCTGGACGGTATTGAAAACCGCCGTGCTGATGACAGCATAATTGGAGCAGTAGAAGTTGTTAAAGTTTGCCGTAAACCAGGACTGGTTCCAGTTTAACTGGTGAAAGTTATGAAGCCCCACTGTGGTGTTTATCAGGCAATATTGGACATTGGTAGTGCTTCTGCCTGAAGTGGCAATCGCCCTGGCAGATTTCTCAAATGTGCATTGCGTGATGGAGCCAGTGGTCTCATAGATGTTGTCTATATCGCTGATAGAGCTGTTGTAAAAATAGCTGTTGCTTACGTTTACGTTAGCTGAGGAATGTTGCCGGATGCCAGTGGTGCAGTCCTTGACAATCAACTGCGAGGTGGTCTGGTTCGTGCAGGCGGAGAGGCTGATTCCACCCAGTTCCGGGTCTATGGAACTGACGATATTGCTATGGGAGACCACCACACCCGTGAGCTGCTGGAATACCAGACCCGTCTTCATATGACGCACTATCATATTGGTGACGGTAAGACCCGAATGCTTGAGATTCCAGCCCAGTTCCGTAAAGGTCGTAATGACTGAACTCAGCTGTTCGTTAGTGAATCCCGCATAGGTAGTGCAGTCTAGGTTATAAAACTTCTGGATGGAACTGGCAGTGTGCTGGGAAGTGCCATACATTCCGTAAGCCGTGGTTACCAGTACAAAGTCCTCGTCTGTATCAGGAGTCGTGATATTGGCATAAAAGGATATCCTCTTGGCGGGATTTACCCAGACTTGGGTTCCCGGACTGAACACCACGCTACCGGTGAAGGTAAGGTTGTCCGTCACAAGATAGTTGTGACTGCCCTGAAATACGAAGTTTTCTGAGACAAATCCCGAAAGTTCGGTTACAGGATACAGAACTATCCCGCTGCGGTTTTCTGACGGGTTTCCCTGCAAAGATGGGTTTTCCCTGGATGCGGGTACTGTATTCTGGCCTTCTGCCACTGGGACATTGTACACATAGCGTACTCCCCAGCCGGCCTTGAAGACCACCAGGTTGTAGGTGCCGGGAGTAATCCTGCTAAGGGTAAAGTTTCCGGCGCCGTCTGTGGATGCAGTCAGGATGGCATTTTGCAGTCTATGGTCAAACTCCGTTCTCTGGCTTATCTGCACCCCGATATTGGTATGCCTGCCATTTATCCTGACAATGGTCGTATCCAAAGTTGCGCGGTGATAAAGCGCTACTGTCACGCCGGAATAATCCACCGGATTCAGGGCGGTATTGCCTGTGTCATTCGTCAGTGTTACTGTTCCGCTGAGGGAGCCGTATTTGGGTGAGGTGGTTTTACTGCAGCCCGTAAAGCAGAATAGGAAAACTGCCGCCAAAAGCAGAACTGCTGTAAATCGGATGTATTTGGTGCTGATTAATCGCCTGATGTCTTGCATGGTTTTTGTCCTTTGTTTATGGTTGGATACAGCTTCGCCGCATGACTTACAGTTATCTATCCCGTAAGTGCCTGCTGTTTATGCTCTTCAGACTAATTCAGCTATTGCGGATAAACGGCTTAACCTCTTCCGTTTGGGCTGAATATGTCTGTCCTAAAAACATTTGGAAAGATATAAAAAGTGCGTTAATGGATGCTATCTCTATTTATACCAATAGATTCACACTCACCGGTCATTCTCGTTGCTTCCTCAAAAACCATCCTGAATCCATTCCTTAAAAACTGGATTAAAAGACCTGTCCATAAGAGACAAATCTTTTTTTCCTTATGTGTGAATTCTGAATATATGTCAATTCTTTTTTCTGCAATCGACCTCCCTCGTTTTTAACCCCTGTTTTTAAACTTTGCATCACTACCGACATGATACATATCATGGTGTACAATTGAGCAGAAAAGAATTGTCTGTATCAACTAACTCTCGCCTCTATAATAAAGAGCCGAGAGAATACAACCTAACCGAGAACTGAAGTATTATCAAGCTTGACTATACGAAACCCGTTTTTGTTGCGGTTATACGGATTGTAGTTATACGGGTTGTTTTTTGCTATTATCCGGATAATTGTTGTGGTTCGTTACACGGCCGTTGTTTGCATTGTTGTTCCCAAGAACTCAACATCGGAGTGTTGAGCAACGTAGCAGTTTTGAGCAACGTAGCAGTGTTGAACAACGTACCAATGTTGAGCAACGTAGCAGTGTTGAGCAACGTAGCGCAGGACTCCGTTCCTGCGAAAGGCCTTAACTTGTTATTAAACAATCCATATCTTTATTCACTATTAACTGCAGTATTTTTTACGCAGGAATAGAGTCCTTTGCTACATATTTATTCATCCGGTTTCAATTCCTCTTTGACCCATGTCCCTTTCCATTCATACCACTTACTTACCAAACCTGCTTTGACAGGATTTTCCATAACATATTCCTGATAGTGGAACAGCTCTTTTTGATCACGGATCAAGTGGTCATAGGATTCTGATTGCCATAAGCTTCCTTTCATTTGCATATGTTTGTTTATCTGAGTTGCAGAATATTTCTTCCACGTATAAGTTATATGTGAAATCGGGAAAATAATAGCTTTGTCCTGCAGCAATGGATTGATTATGACATGAACATGATTTGGCATTATGCAGAAAGCCAGAAGCTGATACCGTACATTATCATGATAATGCAAGGCATGGGAAATGATCTCGATACATCTATTATCGTTCAACAGGTCAGGAGTCTCCACAGAGCCAGCTATCAGTTCATCAAACCATAAGAAAAGTTGATTGTCTTTTGACTTTAACTTAGATTCTCTTTCCCCACTGGAGAGAGTTTTTAAACTATCATTCCATTCTCTTTTGCGATTAAGGAGTTCTGACTCGATTGACTTGGGAAGAGAGAATTTGAGCCTAAATGTAATAAATACTGGTTTGTTAATATCAAAAAGGTGTGGTAAACTGCGAGAATGGTAGAAATACTTAAAATTGTCTACAGCTATTGTGTTCTTGCCCATTGATATAAGCTATCCTTGTAGGTTATCATAATTATAATTCCTTAGCCTCAACAACGGAGTGTTGAGCAACGTAGCGCAGGACTCCGTTCCTGCGAAAACAACCGGACACATATCTGATTATGTATGCCTCAACAAAGGAGTGTTGAGCAACATTGCAGTGTTGAGCAACTCCTGTACAGGCGTCCCCGCCTGTGCCAACTATGTAAACTGCCCCTGACTTCATGCAGCCAGGGGCAAATATCAAATTTCAAAGCTCAAATTTCCAGTTAATTAGCCCTGACTATACGGAACCCGAGGTTGAAGTAGCCGCTGTAATACGGGTTGAAGACGTCGCGGGAAGCCACACGGCAGTAGTTCGCACGGCTGAACCAGCTGCCGCCACGCAACACCCGGTACGTACCACTCGCAGGTCCGGAGGGATTGGCTTGAGCATTACTGCTATAGGAACCCCACCAGTCCCAGCACCATTCATGGACATTGCCGCTCATGTCAAAAAGCCCCAAGCCATTGGCAACTTTGACGCCCACTGGCTTGCTACCGTAGGGTGTATTATTATCAAGATACCAAGCCACTGCATTGATGTCATCACTGCCGGAATACAGGTAATCAGGATTGTTGGTGGCTCTTCTGGCAGCGTATTCCCATTCCGCCTCCGTGGGTAACCTGTAACCATTGGCAGACCAGTTGCAGATGACTGCGTTCCAGGAAGTATTATTACTGGTGGGAACCGTTCCCCAGTTCGCTGGATTGGTCGAACCACTAATTGTATAAACCGGTGTCAGACCTTCATTCAAACTCCTCAGGTTGCAATACTTGAGGATGGCATACCAGGATACAAAATAGGCAGGATAATTATCCCCCAGCCCATAGGTACTTGTCCAAGGATAATAAGGTTGCATGTAATGGGAGTATTCCGCCTGAGTCACCTCATGTCTGCCCATGTAAAAGGAATTTAGTGTCACCTGATGGGTCGGCAGTTCATCAGAATATCCCCCTCCTCTTGTATCACCCATGGTGAAAGTCCCACCGGGGACATAGACAAAACCCACGGGAAAATTTATGGTATAAGTTACACCGGCAGTTTGACTATCTGCAAAACCGGTTCTGAAAGCTTTTGCTTTAAGCGTTGTAGTTGCAGAGATTAGGATTGGTGATGTATAAACCGTCGAACTGGAAATTGGGTCACTGCCATCATTAGTGTAAACAATCGTTACTCCAAGGGTTGTGCTTGATATTGTCACCGTTTGAGCTGTAGTATATGTTCCACCCTCCGGACTAAAGATCGGTTTTGCAACAGTTGGAATTGGCTCCGTGGTCTTCTTGTTGCAGGATAGAAAAAGAACTAAAATGATAATTAAGAAAAGCAAGAGCTTTGCGTGATTCATCGTATTCTCCCATGTTTTTATCTTTATGCATCAATTCTAAAATACAAGCCGCCTGGCTGGCAGTTCGTCTCCCGTAAATAGCAACTCCCAATACCAATAAATGTTTTTTATTTATCTTCATAATGCTGTCAAGTAATAACTCAATCCATAGATATCACCTCACTTTTTGAAAGTGTCTGACACAATGCTGCAGAGGTTCATTCTCTCAGCGGAGGGTACTGATGCCCCACAGCCCCTCCGCAAGGTCACTTGCGACAGACCCCTGACTACATTTCAGCGGTCAGTTCCCGGTAGGTGTTCACTTTTTCCAGCAGGCCGGCCTCCACCGCCTGCCTGATAGTGAGGCAGGGATAGCCCTGGCTGACGATTTCCTGCTTTGTTAGTACAGCTAAGTCCAGTCCGGGATGGCGTTTCACCAGAACCAGCAAAATGCGGACAAAGACATTGGTCCAGGCATTGAGCGACCTGCCTTTGCGTTTGTTCTGCCGGTTATACAGCAGCACATAGCCGCGGCAGTCACCGATGTAACCTTCAGACAGACCCAGTGTTTTTGCCAGACGCACCGCAGCGCAAAAATTGCGGTTGGAAGGGATGTTTTTCGGCGTCACTTTGCGCCGTGCCACCAGGCAGTTTAGCCTGGAATTGAAGTAGATGACCATATCATCCATATTGCCGGCAAAGCCCGGCAGGGCAAGCTTGACTTTGGCTTTCATAGATTCCTCCTTGTGTTGCCTTGAAAGCAGGGTTGATGAGTGCCATTTTTATCAAGCCTGGTTATTTGTCAAGAGCTGTAAATTAGTATCACTAATATATAGAGCCTAACTGATTGTAGTTGCGATTAAAGCGGGGTTTTCATATGACTTTTCCGGTATATTGCATCGTTGGTGATTACTGAGATGTCCCGAAGATGCCGCGGAGATGACCGGGTTTTCTTCGGTCGGCTTCGGGACATCACCGCGACAACTGATTAAGCAGGATTACCGGGAGGACTGATGACAGAAGTTGCAGGATGAGGGGTAGATATGGTAAAGAAAACCGGGGAAGGCTCAGCCGAATCTGCGGAGTTCCAGCTTGCCGTCCAGGATGGTGACATAGCTGTGGTTGACCAGCCAGTCTCCGCAATTGGCATAGGTTCCTTTGCCCATGGGGATAACGCAGGGTTCGTGGGTGTGTCCCATCACCACAAAGTCATAGTCATTGAGCAGGGAGGCGGCATAGCTTTCCAGTCCTTCTTTCTTTTGCTGCTGGAGGGTGGGTGGAATTTTGCGCTCGCGGCTGCTGCGGGACATAGCTCTGCCTATTGCCAGCGACAGGTCGGGATGGATGATGTGGAAGAGCTTTTTGGTGAAGGGCAGGCGGATGACCCGGCGCAGGAACTTGTAGCGGGAATCATTGGTGGTGTGCAAATCGCCGTGGGTGAAGTAGATTTTCCTGCGGTCTGTTTCCAGAACAAAGGCATCCTGATAGAGTTCCACCTGTAGCTGGTCGGGGAAGAAATCGTTGAACCAGAAATCGTGGTTACCGCTGATGTAAACTATTTTACAGCCCTTTTCGCGGATGTCTGCGAGGATTTTGAGCACGGGGAAATAGGCCTTGATGATGGTATATTTCCAGTCGTACCAGAGGTCAAAGATGTCGCCGTTGAGGATAAGCCAGTCATAGTGCCCGGGAAGGGTTCTCAGGAAAGCCAGGGCTCTGGCATTCTGCTCCACGTCCTCAGGATTGGGGGTGGCAAATTTGTAATGGAGGTCGGAGATAACGCAGATTCTCATAACTTCACTTATTGGTGACAAAGTAGATGATGTTCACGCCAAAGCGGAGGGCTTGCTCCCGCACTTCGGGAGGGTCCTTGTGGGTTTCGGGGTCCGCCCAGCCGTCGCTGATATTCGTTTCATAAGTGTAGAGAAGCATCAGTCGTCCCGCATCGTCAAACATTCCAAATGCCTGAGGGGGCTTTTCATCGTGCTTGTGGATTTTGGGCAGTTTATCAAAGCTGAAATAGCTGCTGAAAAGGGGGAAATCAGGACTCAACTCTATCAGCTCGCGCTCGGGGAAAAGGCGCTTCAGCTCACGCCGGAAGGATTCGTCCATGCCATAGTCGTCATCGGCATACAGAAAGCCGCCGCGCAGCATCCACTCACGCAGGTTGTCCAGCTCGCGGTCGGAGAAACGGATGTTTCCGTGCCCCGTGACGTAAACAAAGGGGTATTCAAACAAGCGCGCATCACCGGCTTTGACGATGTCCTGGTCAACCGGAAAGTCCGTGTTCAGGGTGAGGTTCACAAACTTTGCCAGATTGGGCAGGACTTCCGGGTCATTATACCAGTCCCCGCCGCCGTCATACTGGAGACGGGCAAGGGCAGTCCTTGCCAGCAGGACAGGCATTGCAGATATTAGCATTGCTAATATCAGCAGGGCTGTCCGGAGGCAGGCGTGTTTAATCATAGCTTTATCAATTCAGGATGTTCAGCGTAATACACATAATCTCGTCTGAGACAACGGCATAGAAGCAATTGTCAAAGGCATCGTAACGGGAAACAAACTGCAGGTGCTTTTCAAACAGGACCTGGCTCAGCAGGTTGCCGGAATGCACGTCGTGGATATAAATCCCCCGCTCCATCGGAACCACCAGGATGCTTCCATTGATGCGCGGGTCGTCCTCAGCATTGATTTCTACAGGAGTGAGCGTCCTTTTGCCGGGCAGTCTATCAATGAAAGACCTGGTCCAGATGAGCTTGTCGCCCTGCCTGAGGCAAACCATTGTCTGGTTGCTCAGAAAGACAATCAGGTTACCCCGGATTACAGTCATTTCCTTGATATTGGTGTCAAAGACCTTGCTCCACTCGAGTTTCTTGGTGGATTTGTCAAAGGCAAGCAATTTGTTGTCTGACGCTATGTAAATATTTTTGATATCAAAAGCGGGAGCAGCCGTCACCAGGAAATTCAGGTCTGTCTGCCAGCTGTTGGTAAGCTTGATATTGCGGGCAGGCTGGTTGGCAATGCGTTCAATCCTCTCCAGCTGACGCTTCAGGTTTTCGGACTGGGTGTTCAGGTATTGGGGAATCTGGTCCACGGTAAGGGTATTTTTGCTGCTGAGCAGAAGCTTCATCTTTCTGCCGGTGCTCTCCAGCCAGCGATTGCCAAACTGCATGTACACTACCGCCAAAAGGGATATCAGGATGATTATTACAGCGCTAATCTGGAATCTTCTGAGCCGGGGACGCTTCTTTGCGAGGAGCCTGGGCTTGCTGTCCAGGGTCAGATAGCAGCCATTGGTGTCATCAAAAACGGATTGCAGAATGGTCTCCAGCGTGCCATAATCAATGTCCTGCCTCAGCAGCCGGTCTGTAAAGACGCTCGGCATTGCTATGAAGCGCTGGTTTTCCTTCAGCAGGAAGCGTTTGGGCCTGACTGGGATGTCCTTTTCCGACATGCCCAGCAGAGCCATCTCATCCAGGGATTTGACGTGGAAGTTGCTCCAGTTTCTGCCTACAGGTTCCAGATTGTCCTTCAGGCATACACCGCTCAGCATCCTGCCAAACTCCAGTATGTACAGCTCTTGGTCATACATGACTGCCAGGAAAAGGGAAATGCCTTTTTCCTTCAGGTTCGTTTTGCGGAAGACCGCATGCAGCTTCCAGTGGTATTCAGAAAAGTAACTTTTCAGCCAGCTTTCTATCTCCACTTTGGAGGTCTGGCCCAGCGTGGAATTGCGGATGTCCAGCTTTATCTTGGTCTGGATTTCCTCCAGGACCGGGTCATCCTCAGGATGCCAGGTAAGCAGAAACCAGCCGAACCTCCCGTCCTGGGAAGCGTTGAAGTCAAACATACCATTGGGAAAAACAACAAATCTGCTTTGTAATGCAATCATCTATGACCACCATTTAATGAAACTTCGGTAAAACACGCGAAACAGTGTAGGCAAATCCATCAGCATATTGGTGTAGGATGCGTTTGCCAGAGGACACCAGCATTCCTTCTGATGGATGGAACGCCTTTCCAGTTCGGCTTCCGGGGAAAACCAAATCTGCCTGAAATTGTATTTATGCTGTCTAAGGTTGCCCAGTGGCTTTGCCTTGATGCAGCATGCCCAGATGTCACCTTCGGGAGAAATCTGAGCTGAGGCAATCCCGGAATAGCAGGGGATTACCTGTTTTTTGTCCCGCAGTATCCGCTTCACAAGGTTGTAATACTCAATCCTGAAAGCCATGGTTATTTTGTTCATGCCACTGAAGCGGTCGTTCTTGATTCTGTGAATGAGATAGTCTATGGCGGATTTGTAGGACAGGATGGAAGGCGTGATGTCGGTGCCCATGGTGCCAAGCTCCACCCTTTCCTCAGCAATTTCAGTGATGTAGGAATCCGGATGAAACTGCATCAGGATATTGGCAATGGAAGGAAAAGTCTCCACGTTATACTTGGAAATCACCGTGTGGATTCCGACGGACAGGTTTTTGTAAGGAAGGGCTTTCAGCTTCTGGAAAGTGGAGATGACCTTTTTGTAGTTGCCGGGCACATTGCGTATCTGGTCGTGCTGTTCATCTATCCCGTCTATGGAGAGATTGATGATAATCTGGGAACGCGGGCATGCCTTGACTATCTGTTCTGTCTTGTCCACAATGGTTTTTACCAGCAGGCCGTTGGACGGGATGTTGATAATCCGTGGCCGGGATTCCCGGTAGATTACCTTGGCAACCTCGACGATGTCCTGCCTCAGAAACGGCTCTCCCCCGCTGAACGTAATCCAATAGGGAGCCCGTCCTATTTTATGGAAGATTTTGCGGTATTCGTCAACTGTAAGGTTACGGGCAGTCTTTTTCCAGATATTGCAGGTGCTGCAGCGTGAGTTGCAGGTGTAGAGCAGACTCACTGTGTAGTTCATAGGCATCAGCCGGGGAAAACCCAGCGTCTTCATCAGGTAATAGCCCGGGATTTTGGGTAATAATGATATCATATTATACTTTACTGTTAAGGTTTTTGGTTGAGGAGGCAATATCCCAGGTAAAGGGATTTTTCTTCTTTACGCGGAAGTCATAGTTTCCCAGCTGACGGCAATAGAATTCCATGGCAATCACCAGGAAAAGCTTAATAATCTGATGCGGTCTTTCCGCTATTTCCTGCCGGAAAATCTTGAAAAGGATGCCGCTGTCCTGCGAGCTTACCTTGTACTTGTGCTGTTGCATAAGCCAGAGATGACCGTTCTGGATGCGGCGGCGCTGCTTCACAAAATCCCTGAAGGTCTCCGGGCCTTTGTTGTAGATGATGGCGTCCGGCACATATAAAAGCTTGAGGCGTTTGTTGCGTACCAGGGCTTCAATACTTGCTTCGTCCACAGCAGAGTCTTTGGGTATGGAAGTGAAAACCCGGCGGAAGGCAATCATTTCACCCAGCTTGGGATGAAGCATTGCCATCCTGTGATGCATTCTCCACAAAAGGTGAACGCTGTATCCCATCAGGGTCTTTTCATCATTGACAGGCGTCGGTCTGCCGCCTGTCGCCCCGATTTTGCTGTCGGCAAAAGGAGCCACCAGCTTTTCAATCGTATCGGGAGCCGGAATGGTGTCACCGCTTTCAATTATCAGGATGTCGGACTTTGATTCCTTCAGGAAAATATTGATGGCGGAGGACTTGCCGCTGCGTTCCTTTTCACAGATGAGTGAAACCTGGGGATGCGTGAGGGCAAACTCCAGCACCAGAGCGTCCATGCCGTCTGTGTTTGCGCTGGATACCACTATGATTTCAGCAATCTCCACCTTTGTGAGTTCCTGGTCACACAGAGCCTGTAACAGCCGGATAATGTTTCCCGCTTCGTTATAAGCTATGACTCCTATGCTGCAGGATAATCTGAAGTCCCTCTCGGGTATGATTTCTAACATAATTTTGCCTGTGGACCGCCCTCTTGATTAAGGGGGTGTCAGCACTTTGAATTTTAGCTCATGGTTTATGGCGTCAAGGATGCCGTTTACGAATTTATTGGAAGACTCACTGCTGTATTTTTTGGCTATATCAACCGCTTCATTGATGATGACAGGCGCCGGGGTGCTGGTGAACAGCATCTCATAAATGGCGACCTTTAGAATACTGCGGTCAACTCCTGCAATCCTCTCGATGCTCCAGTTGTTGGAGTGCTTCTCCAGGGTGGTTTCAATCTCATCGAGATGTATGATTGTATTGCGAATCAGGTCCTCTGCAAAAAGCATGGCGGAGTTTTCAGGATTGACATGCTCGTGTTCCGCCATCTGGCTCAGGATTTCCGGATATGAATTCAGCAGGTTAAACTCACGGAATTCGCTTTCTGCAAGAGCGAAATCAAGAGCGTAAATTGTCTGAACGGCAAGTTCTCTGGCTTTACGCCTTTGACCCATTACCAATCTCCTTGAAGAGATTCACCATCTCAAGGGCTGCCGCTGCGGCGTTAAAGCCTTTGTTGCCGCCTTTGGTTCCGGCTCTTTCTATCGCCTGGTCTATTGTATCGGTTGTCAGTATTCCGTAAATTACGGGAAGTCCTGTCTGCAGGCTTACCTGCGAAATGCCTTTGGTGACTTCAGCGCTGATGTATTCAAAATGAGGGGTAGCGCCCCTGATGAGAGCACCCAGGCAGATAACGGCGTCAAATTTTCCGGTCTTGACAGCTCTCTGCGCTGCCAGGGGTATTTCAAAAGCTCCCGGCACCCAGATGACCGTTATGTCTTTGTCCTTCACTTCGTGACGAAGCAGGCAGTCCACTGCTCCATCCAGCAGTTTTGTGCTTATGAGCTCATTAAATCTGCTGATTATGATGGCAAATTTATAGCCTTTGGATATCAGTTTTCCTTCGATAGTATTCATCAAAGCGCTCCTTTGTTCCAATCGGTATCGGAATTTAAGTATTTGTTGCCATAATATCAGACCACCTGTTTTCATTCAAGCAAAAAGTTAGAAAATATGATATTTGGAAAAAAAGCTTGACCTCTGGGATGTATCTTATTTTGCTGATAATGTCAGATGTAACTTTCGAAAAGACAGCCTGCTTCATCCTGATTCATCCTTGCGGGCTTTGCTTTTGAGGAGAGTTGCCAGAGCGGAGAATTAATGAATATTCATTTTAGAGATGTGCAGACAGGCATGGTTGAAGCCCGTGCCATTATTGAACTGGAACCCGGTGTTTTCCTTAACGAAGTAACTCTTTTAAACATAGATGGAGAGCTGGTAGTCGAATTTCCCAGAAAGAACTTTATCGGAAAGAACGACCGTACCCATCATATGGACATAATCACCTTTGAAAATGAAGATAAGCAGGTATTGTGGGAGTTGCAGATAAAACAGGCATACCGTGAATGGCGCAAGGATAACCGCAAGGTTTTGGTTTATGAAGACAAGCCCGTAGCAGAGACGGACGGCGAAGCCCCGCCCCGCAGACAATATAAGGAACGCAGCTATGGCGATAAACCCAGAAGTGACCGTTCATACGGAGACAAGCCTCGCGGAGAGCGCTCTTATGGAGACAGACCCCGTGGTGAGCGTTCCTATGGAGACAGGCCCCGCAGCGATTCCTCCTACGCACCCAGAGGGTCACGGGATGACAATGCTGACGAACGCCCCCGCAGAACCCACGATGACAATCGGGAAAGCAGACCCTATCGCGACAAGCCGTCTTCGGAACGCCGCTCTTATGGTGACAAACCTTCTTCTGAACGCCGTTCTTATGGGGATAGACCCCGCAGCGACAGACCTTATGCTGATAGAAAACCCCGTGAATATGGCGACAGGGACAGCAGACCAAGGCAAAGCGACAGACCATATGGAGACAAACCTGCCGGACGCGAAAAATCTTACGGCGAAAAACGCTCCTATGATGACAAACCCCGCACAGCGCGCAGTCCCCGTTCCGACAAACCAGCATATGACAAGCCGGCAAGAGGGAGGACTGCCCAGTCCGACAAGCCAAAGCGGGAACACAAAACCGGCGCGGCAAGAAAACCCCGTGCAACCGGTTCTGCATCTCCCAAACCACGTCGTGCCAAAAAACAATAATATCAATGTTATAAAAATAAAATAGGGAGGTTGGTTATGATTACCAATCTGGAGCAAGTCCTCGCAACCAATGTAAAGGGGATGAAGCGCAGCGCCATCCGTGAACTGCTTAAGCTGATTGAAAATCCCAATATCATCTCTTTTGCAGGCGGATTACCTTCTCCTGATACTTTCCCCGTCACTGAACTCAAGGATATCATCAACGATGTAATGGACAACGAAGCCCATATCGCCCTGCAGTATGGTTCCACCGAAGGCGACAATCTTCTCCGCACCATGCTGGTAAACCGTTACCGCAAGCAGGGAGTGGACGTTTCACTGGAAAACGTTATCATCACTACTGCATCCCAGCAGGGACTGGACCTCATCACCAAGATATTCGTAGACCGCGGAGATTACATCATTGTCGGTCTGCCCTCCTATCTGGGCGGATTGAGCGCTTTTAACAGCTACGGAGCCAACCTGATTGGCATCCCGATGGATGACGAAGGTGAAGACCCCGTCATTATGGAAGCCAAGCTCAAAGAACTCCAGGCAATGGGTAAAAAGCCCAAATTCATCTACATCATCCCCGATTTCCAGAATCCTGCCGGCATCACCATGACAGAGAGGCGCAGAAAGGAAATCATCGGCCTTGCCCACAAGTATGATGTGATGATACTGGAAGACAGCCCCTACCGCGAACTGCGCTACGAAGGCGAGCACCAGAAGACCATGTATGAACTGGACGGCACCGGACAGGTGATGCTGATAGGCACTTTCTCCAAGATTTTCTGCCCCGGTTACCGCATAGGTTGGGTTATCGGACATCCTGATGTGCTGGACAAAATAGTTGTCTCCAAGCAGGCGACAGACCTTTGCACGCCAGCTTTCACGCAGAGAATCGTGGCACGCTATATGGAAAAGGGATTGCTGGACAAGAAAATCGCCCAAATCAGGGATATGTATAAAGTTAAACAGCAGAACATGCTAAAGCTGCTGGATGAACATATGCCGGAAGGATTTACCTGGACTCACCCCGAGGGAGGACTGTTCCTGATGGTCAAAGGTCCTGAGCACATCAATACAACTGAACTGCTCAAAACTGCCATCACTGAAGAGCAGGTTGCCTATGTGGCTGGCGGTTCCTTCTTCTGTGACGGAACCGGTAAAAACACCATGCGCCTGAACTTCTCTTACGAAACCCTTGCTAAGAACGAAGAAGGCATCAAACGCCTCGGCCGTTTCCTCAAGAAAAACGTTTAGTAAAACAAGATCACGATATAACAAAAAGGCACAGGTTATCCTGTGCCTTTTCTTATTATTGGTTCAGTCCGGATACTACCGCTTAGAATTTGTAGCTAAGGCCTATGTTTCCGGATATGGAATTAGCGTTGTAAACACCTGCCATATTGGTTGCGGTCTGGGTTTCCACTTCGCGTTCCTCAAACATCACATACTGGAAATTTGCATCAAGCACAAATTTGCCGAAGCTGCGTCCCCAGCCGATGTTTGAGCTGATTTTTGTGCCGATATCGGAAAGGGTGGCTGTCTGGGTTTCAGCCGGAATCGGTGTTTCGTCCATATAGACACCGAGACGCCATGCGTTTGAGCCCAGCATGAATTCAGTGCCAAGGCTCACCCGATATGTGTCTTCCCAGTCAAAAACAATCTCAGACCTGCTTAACTGCGGAACCAGCGGATTGGGGTGAACGGTTATCGGGTCGTCAAGCTCCACCACTACCTTGTCCAGGCGTTCCCACATTGTGTAAGCATAATCCAGGTTCATTCTCCATTTGGGTGTAATCATGTAAGATACACCAACCCCGATTTCTCCGGGAAGCTTGAGGGTGGTTTCAATATCAGACTTTCCGCCAACTTTGGTGCTGGGAGGAATCCAGGTTGCCACTTCAATCTCGCCTTCCATTTTTATGTTGCTGAGAATCTTTCCGGCTACACCGATTGACAGGCACTGGGTTGGTTTGTACATCAGGCCGGCATTTGCACCATAACCAATTCCGGTTCCGGACATGTCTGATGTGGTGGGCAGGAAGCCTGTGTCGGGTGAACTGAACTGAACTTTCGCCAGGTCAATCATACCATAATAGATACTGAGACCGGCGCCAAAAGATAGTTTGGGCATAATCTGGTAGGCTATGGTGGGATGCAGGTCCAGGATTGCTATGCTGCTCAGCATCTCTTCCTTAGGGAAGTCAGTAAAGCCGGCAAACATTGCAGGCTGCTGATAGGCATCCCAAGTCGTGCCCAGTCCGTATGGCACAAACAAACCGATGCCATACTTCATCTTCGGACCCTTTGCAAAGGTTGCGAAGAAATTGGGGAAAGATCTCAGGCTGGATTCGGCTTCATATATTTTGTTCTCATAGCCGGGTACAGCTGTAAAATAAGGTCCGTTGTTCTCCCATTCAGCCGAGGGCATTATAAAAGTTCCGCCCAAGGAAATGGAGGTTTCATCCATAAATGCCATTCCGGCAGGATTCCAGAACATAGCTGACGGGTCATCCGCCAATCCGCGAAATGCTCCACCCATTGCTGTGGCTCTGGAGCCAACACCTGACAGGGCAAAACCGCCGGCAAACAGGGTGCCGATACATAAACCAAGCAGTAATGCCGTCAGCATGACCATCTTGAATGTTCTCATCATTTCTCTCCTTGTGAGTTATTGGGTTTTATGCAGGATGTTATTGAGTATGAATTATATTCAAGGTTAAAATGATGTCAACTAAAATATTGGTTACGGCTGTAACTTTATATCCTATAATTGCTTACCGTTTGACTGCCTGGGTCGTCTTAACTGAATCCAGGTCAGCTGTTATTCCTTTTCTGCTTCAGTTACAACTACTTCGTCATCAAAATCCTGACTGATGTCAGCCTCTGTATATTCCATCCCGTCTTCCTCTTCGGAGGCAAGCAGCATGTTTTCCGGCAGTTTGGCTGTCGCTTTGGTTTTTATTCCCAATTTTACAAGCTTGTACGCCTGGGAAACGAGGTTACCCTTGCCTTCCGCCAGTTGCGAATGCGCTTTATCATATGCCTTGAGACTGTTGTCCAGGTGCTTTTTGATATCGTTCATGCTGTTCACAAAACCCACAAACTTGGCATACAATTGTCCGCCCTGCTCAGCAATATCGCGTACATGCCTTTTCTGGTCGTCAATCCGCCACAGGCTTCCCACCAGTTGCATGGTGATGAGCAGAGTGGAGGGACAGACCAGCAGGACCCTTTTACCGGAAGCGTATTGATATAGCTCCGTATCGTTGTTGATAGCAACAAAGTAGGCAGCTTCCACCGGGACAAACATCAGCACAAAGTCCAGCGTATTTATATCCTTTAGGTCCTCATATTTCTTTTCTGACAGTTCCTGGATATGCTTGCGGATGCTTCTCAGGTGGTCTTTGATGCCTGTTTCTTTCTCGTTGTCATCCACAGCATTAAAGTATCTCTCATAACCGGTCAGCGAAACCTTGGAATCCACAATCAGCTGTTTGCTGTCAGGTAAATTTACCACGATATCGGGCCGGAGATTTTCTCCGCTTTCATTTTTATAATTGGGCTGCACCAGATAATGCACGCCTTCTTTCAGTCCTGTGAAGTCCAGGATGCGCCTCAGGTTGATTTCACCCCAGTCGCCCTGGGTTTTGGTGTCGGATTTTAGCGCCCGCACCAGATTATCCGTCTCTTTGCTCATGGTTTCATAGGCAGTATGCATTTTCTTGATTTCTTCCGTCAGGCTAAAGCGCTCTTTGCCTTCCTTGTCATAGACCTCTTCCACCTTTGCCTTGAAATCGTTCATCTGTTGCCGGAAGGGTGTCAGGATAAGGTCCAGGTTTGTCTTGTTCTGTTCCGCAAAGGTCTTGCCTTTTTCCTCAAAGATTTTGGATGCCAGGGCCTGAAACTCCAGCTTCATCTGGTCTTTGGCGGCGTTAAGGTTATCTATCTGTTCCTTGAGGTTTTTGCCTTGTTCTGCCAGGCGGGTTTCCAGTTCAGCTTTTTTCTGGAGCAGCGCGGAAACTTCCTCAGATGAGGAGCGCGCCTCTTCCCTGTGGGCATCGCTGCTTGTTTTCAGTTCATCATACCTGGATTGCAGGACTTTCAGTTCGGATTTCAGTTCCAGCGCTTTACGGCTTTCCAGCAGTCTGGTAATCAACCAGACAGCAATGCTAACGGCGATGAGGGTAATAATGAATATAGCGGTTGAGACCATCTTTTTCTCCTGATTGGACTAATGGCAACTATATTTTCCCGTGCTTATCTGTCAATTATCAGTTTTCAGACCGCTGCAATCCAAATTCTCTGCTTGACTTTTTGAGCGACCCTGCTTTTTAAGTGGCAAATTTTCATACAGGAAGTTGTTATGTACACAGAAAACGAAGTTATGGACATCGCGCCCTGCGGCACCAATTGCGGTGCCTGCCCCGCCTATCTCTGCAAGGACAATCCCGAACTGCTGGAAGCAGTGGTCGCCAAAGGACTCAAACGCGAAGACCTGCCCTGCCCCGGCTGCCGTGAACACAAAGGCAAATGCGCTTTCACCGATGGCGATTGCGCCACCTATGACTGCATCGTCAGACACGGAGTGACCTTCTGCTATGAGTGTGATGAATTCCCCTGCCAATTCCTGCATCCCTGCGCCGACCGCGCCAATATCCTGCCCCACAACATGAAGCTCTACAACCTCTGCTACATCCGCACCTATGGCGTGGATGCCTTCCGTAAGAAGTTCCCCGAAATCAAAGTCCGTTATTATGGCGGTAAAATGCTGATTGGCAAAGGACCGCAACTGCCCTGACCTATACCGGTAACCCCCTTTTCAAGCTGTCTGAATCGTTTTCAGGCAGCTTTTTTTCATGCTTCCCCCCTGCCTCTTCCTTAGGAGCATTACGGTAGCATTACGGTACCATTACGGTAGCATTGCGGTAATTGACCGTATTACTACCGTAATGGTACCGTAATGCTACCGTAATGCAAAAGAGGAAAAACAGATAAAGCTTGACACAATAGATAAATGTTTTTTAAATAAATCTCAATTCATTGGCATACACAATCCGACCGATTGGGAGAAAGGATGAAAAAACCGGAGAAATACTCCGTCTTCTTGGCCGAAATTCTGATATATGTTGCCATAGCAGCCGCCTATTTTTCCTTGGGTGTCTGGTTTACAAACGCAATGGGGTATCTCCGGGACCTGAACGATTATGTATTCATGGCTCCCACATCCTCGCTAATGATAATTCTGCTGGGTATCAGCATTCTGGTGTGGTTCTATAGAAACAACCGCAGGCAATATAAGATTTATTTCTGGTTTCTGGTCTGCGCCATACTGGGCTATACAATTGTAATGATGTTGCTTAGCGCATCCGGCAGCACTTTGACGGAATTGAGCCGGCAATACAATCCCGAAAAACTGTTGACCAAGGCAACCTTCTTTGATTTATCGCCGATAGTCGCCTCTCTGGCACTTCTGCTATTAATGATTATGCTGCTCAGGCACTTCCTGGGAACGGCATCCAGGCTGTGCAGCAGACTCAATATGGCACTCTCTCTGCTTGTTTTCATCCCCTGTTACCTGATAGTCCTGAGCTATGTCTCGGCAGTGCCGATATTTTATATAACCGATGTAACGCCTGTGGGGCTTCCGGCAGCGCTGCTACTACTTCTGTTGCTGATAGCAATCCATCTTTTGGAAGGCAAAGAAAGCCTGTTGTATATGTTTTTCTCAGCCAAGATGCAGGCACAAAACCAGGTAAAAGGAATGACAAGCAAGAGCGTCTTGTTCTATTTCCTCATCCTGATGCTGGTCATATCCTTTGGCGGTTCGTTCTTCGTCAGGATTTCCTACAGCATTGTTAAAGCGACTTCTGTAAATAACATGAACCGTTTCAGCACTATCATCTCCGGACAAATCAGCGAATGGTACAAAAGGCAGATAACGGACCTGCTGGCCGTTTACAGCAACCCCTTTATGAATTCCAATGCCCTCGCAGTAATCAATGATACGACCGATACAAACACAATAAACAACGTACGTCAGCTGATAAACTCCGGTATCAGGAGCAATCAGTTCCTGAAAACCACTCTTTACGATACTACAGGAGTGGAAATCCTTTCCACCTCCGACACAAAATCCGGGACAGAGCTCAGTCCTGATATCCTGCTCTCCCTGGCCTCCGACACGGATAAAATCCTGCTGACTGAATCGCAGGAGTATCAGCAAAATGACAATCAAGTGAAATCAACCCTGAATATATGGATTCCTGTTCTGAAAGACAGCCTTGGTACAAAGGAGTCCATAGCCGGTGTCTGGCAGATAAAAATAGACCCGCAACGCGAAATATATCCGATTGTCTCACAGGGCAGATTTTTCAGCAAATCTGGAGAGACAGTCATTTTCAGCCGCAGTGCCAACAGGATTACGGTGCTCAACCGGACGCAATTCAAGAATAACCAGGAACTGGACCATTGGATAAGCTTCAAAATCCGCCCCTCCCTGGCTAACCTTGCCGGCTCTGCAGAAGGCTATGTGATACTGGAAGGGGTGGATTACAGGAAAATGCCGGTCATTACACTCGTCAGCGCTGTAAAAGATACTCCGTGGTTCATCCTGCTGAAGATAAACAAAAGAGAAGTGTTCCAGCCACTAAAGACTAACATTTTAATCGCCGTAAGCTCCATACTTCTGCTGATTCTGTTACTGGCTATGGGCATAGTTCTCATAGAAAGAAGCAGGGACAGGCAATGGTATAAGCAGCAGTTGGAGCTGGAATACAGCAGGAAGCAGGTCGAGGAAACTCTCCTCGAGACAGAACTGAATTACAGGAATATCCTGGACAACCTGATTGAGGGTTGCCAGATAATCGATTCAGACTTGAGATATGCCTACATCAATAAAGCTTATGCGAAGCAGTTCAATAAGAAAGGACAGGATATCGTCGGCCTGAAGATGACGGAAGTCTATCCCGGCATTGATGAATCCCCCATGTTCCGGATGCTCACCCAATGCTTGCAAAGGCAGGTTTCAGGAAACTGGGAAAGCCGGATTGTACGTGAAGACGGCTCTATTGAATGGATATTCTCCAGGTTCCAGCCGATGGGTGATAACCTCCTGATTCTCACTTCTGACATTACCGAGCGCAAACAGGCGGAAGCCGAAATCCGTAATATGAACGCTGAACTTGAACGCAAAGTATTGGAACGAACCGAGCAATTGCAAATCGCATACAACGAAATGGAGAGTTTCAGCTACTCCGTTTCTCATGACTTGCGAGCACCCCTGAGAGCCATCGGCAGCTTTAGCGAAGTGCTGGATACTGATTACAAAACACACCTGGACGAGAAAGGACAGGACTATCTGTGCAGAATCCGAAAAGCATCCGCCCGCATGAGTGAGCTTATTGACGACATTCTCAAGCTCTCCAGAATCAGCCGGACCCCAATCAACCTTATGGATCTGGAGTTAAAGCCCTTTATCGAAAAGATGCTTGCCCAGACAATTCCCACGGAGACCGACCGCATTTCCGAGATAACCCTGGATATCAGAGGCAGCGTGAAGGCGGATGAGTCTCTGCTTACCATCGCCCTGACCAACATTATCGACAATGCCTGGAAATTCACATCCTACAGGGAGAAGACTTTGATAACAATCTTCACTGAGGAAACGGACAGGTCTGTGAACCTGACCGTGCAGGATAACGGGGCAGGTTTTGATATGAAATATGCCGACAAGCTCTTCTCGCCATTCCAGCGCCTGCATAAAATCGAGGAGTTTCACGGCACCGGCATCGGGCTTACAATCGTGCAGCGCATCATGCAAAAGCATAACGGCGTCGTAACCATTGATAGCGAAAAGGATGTTGGAACCAAAGTAACACTGCTATTCATCAAATAAGGAGATAAATATGCTGACAGGAACGATTCTGTTAATTGAGGACAATCCCGACGATGTCCTGATTACCAAGCTCGCCTTTGAAAACAATCATCTTCTCAATCCGATTGAAGTGATTGATGATGGCGCTTTGGTGGCGGATTACTTTGAAGGCAAGGGAAAGTATGAAAACAGGAACATCCATGACCTTCCCGCCCTGGTACTGCTTGATTTGAAGCTGCCAAACGTCTCGGGACTCCAGGTCCTGGATTATATCAGGAACAACCATCTCACTTCCCTGCTGCCCGTAATAATCCTGACTTCCTCCAATGAGGACAAGGATGTAATCAGCAGTTATGTTTTGGGAGCGAACAGCTATGTCCAGAAACCGGTGGACTTCTACGAGTTTACCGCAGCAGTGAAGAGCCTTGGCCTGTATTGGCTGGTGTATAATGAAGCACCCCAGGGCAGGCAGGGCAATGGATAAAAATCTCAGATTACTGCTGGTCGAAGACAACGAAGACGACGCACTGATTCTGAACCTTCATCTGGAAAGGGAGGGTTACAACCTGCAATGCTGCAGGATTGAGACCCTGGAGGAAATGGAGCGTCAACTCAGCACGGAAGAATGGGATTTGCTGATTTCGGACTACAACCTGCAAGGGTTCAACGGCAGAGACACCTTTGAGCGGTTCCGAAAGCAGAACATTGATATCCCCTTCATTCTTGTTTCGGGAGCTGTGGGTGAAGAGACGGCTGCAGAGCTGATGCGCCTTGGAGTGCACGATTTCATCCTCAAGGGCAAGCTGCAGAGATTGGTCCCCGCCATTGAGAGGGAAAGGGCGGAAATGGTGACCAGACGGGAAAACAAAGCCTATCTGGAGCAGCTCAGCAAAGCCAAAATCATCATTGACAGCAGTTCCGTTGTGCTCTGGGAAGCCGAACTCGAGCCGGAGGTAAACATCTATTTCTGTTCTGACAATATCTCCCAATACGGCTATTCTCCCTGCGAATTCAGCTCTTACAACGAGATGTTCAAAGCTCTGACCCATCCGGATGAGCTCAAAATCCTGCCGGATATATTCATGGGATACATCAGGAATAAGGCCGCCAGGTTCTCGCTTGAGTCCCGTTATGTCTGCAAGGACGGCAGCATCCGGTGGATAAACTCTCTGTTCAGGCTCATCGAAAGTACCGATAAGGGAAAAAACCTCCTGCAGTGCATCAACATCGACATCACGGAGAGGAAGAGCTTTGAGCATGAACTGATTACAGCCAGGGACAAGGCTGAGGAATCCGACCGCTTCAAGTCCATGCTGATTGCCAACCTCAATCACGAACTGCACACTCCGCTGAATGGCATTCTGGGATTTGCCCAGGTGCTGAAACAAACCCTGCAGGCGGAAGACGAAATCGAGATGTCTGATTCAATCCTCACATCTGCCCAGAGACTGCAGTTGACCCTGGATTCCGTCATGATTATGGCTCGGCTGGAGTCCGGCATTGAATTGAGCGAGAGTAACCTGCACCCTGTAAATCTCAGCGCTGAGCTTGAGAAGATTGGCTCACTTTACCGTAAGAAATACGGTCTGAAGGAAATCCAGTTCTCGGCGCAGATTGAGCCCGATGTCATGGTCAGAGTAAGTAGCAAACTGCTGAATACCGCCCTCGGAAACGTGATTGATAACGCCTTCAAGTTCACGGACAAAGGTGCGGTCTCCATCCTTCTCAAAGCTGACAAAAATGCCGATAAACCCTTTGCTGAACTGGTGGTATCCGATACCGGCATCGGGATTGACCCCGCCAACCTGGAGCTTGTCTTCCATCCCTACCGCCAGGAAAGTGAAGGTTACACCCGCAGCCATGACGGATTGGGGCTGGGCTTGCCCATAGCTGCCAAAATATTGGAACTAATGAAAGGCAGCATCTCCGTATCCAGTGTCCGCGGTAACGGCAGTGACTTTACCATCCGCTTGCCTTTGCTTCTGGAGAGCGAAATCGGTTAAAACCGCATAAATCCCTAACACCTGACTGCATGGTCTTTCTCAGCTTGATGCCATGCCATCCCTATTTCCATATTACATTTATAATTACTACCCCAAGATTGTCAGTCCCGGCAGACAAGTCCTACCATCTCTTTCCCGGCATTTTTCGGTTTTCCCGCTTACAAGCAACACGCTATCATTACGCTATCAATACGGATTAATTCCGTAATGATAGCGTATTGCTCCTAAGGTAGAAATAGGGAACGGTTTTGGTTGACAGGTTTGACGGGTGCAGAATATCAATCGCAGAGAATAAAATCAACCGGCTGAGATAAATGGAAAATTATAGAATCATCACTATTACAGAAGAGAACCTGTCGGAACATCCGCAAGCGATTTGCTACATAAATCCGAAGCATCCCTCTTATGGAATCAAGATTGACTGGCTGAAACAGCGCCTGAAAGACGGGTTGGTTATCAAGCTGCTGTATGCGGAAAATGAGAAGAAACCGCAGGGCTACATCGAGTATGTTCCGGGGCAACGCGCCTGGAGAGCGGTTTACGCTCCGGATTATCTGTTTATACATTGCATCTGGGTCTATGCCAATGCTTACAAAAACAAAGGGATTGGTAGTATCATGGTGGGCGAGGTGCTGAAAGACGCTGCCGCAAAAAACCTGAACGGCGCTGCAGTGGTCAGCAGTGAAGGCGCTTTCATGGCAAAAGCGAACCTTTTCAAAAAGAACGGCTTCCTGGTGATGGACTCAGCTCCCCCTAGCTACAAACTGCTGGTGAAACAGCTCCGCCCTTCCATCCCGCCTGCCTTCATGGACTGGCAAAAGCAGTTGAACTCTTATCACGGTCTGCACATTGTCTATAGCAATCAATGCCCCTGGGTGGCAAGGTTTGTGAGCGAAGTGGACAGTTTTGCGCAAAGCAAGGGCCTCAAGCTGCACATCACTGAGCTGAAATCCGCCGGACAGGCACAGCAAGCGCCTTCTCCATACGCCACCTTCAATCTTATTCACAACGGCAAACTGCTGGCTGACCATTATATCTCCATGACCCGCTTCAGCAATATCCTCAAAAAAGAAAAGCTGATTTAAGACATTTTCTGACTATCTTATCACTCAGAGGTGATTATGACGCAACGCAAGATAAGACAGATTATCACGGCAAAGCCGGTTCTGGAAGGCGCGGGAGTGCACCTGAACAGGGTGTTTGGCTATCATGAAGTCCCTATGTTTGACCCCTTCCTGCTGCTGGATGACTTTCGTTCGGACGACCCGGACAAATATCTGAAGGGCTTTCCGTGGCATCCGCATCGTGGCATTGAAACCATCACCTATGTGACCAAAGGCGACGTGGAGCACGGCGATAGCCTGGGAAACAAGGGCGTAATCGGCGAGGGGGATGTGCAGTGGATGACCGCCGGGAGCGGCATTATCCATCAGGAAATGCCCCAGGGCGACCAGGAAGGCAGGATGCACGGATTTCAGCTATGGGCAAACCTTCCGGCTTCCCATAAAATGATGGACCCCCGCTACAGAGGCATCCTTGCTGAGGAAATACCCACTCTGGTATTGGCAAACGGCATCGTTATCAAGGTGATTGCAGGCAAGGTTCACGGCACCGCCGGACCTGTCACGGACGTTGTCATAGAGCCGGTTTATCTGGATGTGCTGGTTCCGCCCAATATGGAGTTCAGTCAGGAAATGGAAGCCGGCCACACCACCTTTGCTTATGTGACGGATGGCAGCGCCTGCTTTGGCATTGATGAGAAATCCGGCGCAGAAGTAACGGCAGAAAACCGTCAGCTTATACTGTTTGCAGACGGGGATTATGTGACCATAAAAACCTCAGACAGCCACACACGTTTTCTGCTTGTAAGCGGAAAGCCTCTGGCAGAGCCGGTTGCCTGGTATGGTCCCATTGTGATGAATACTGAGGAAGAGCTGGTGGTCGCCAGGAATGACCTGAAGAACGGCACTTTTATCAAGTTTAATCCTTCAGCGGAAGACAATCAATAATTTAACCCTTATCTAATCAGGTATATTGCAACCTGTAAAGGTCGTAATAGAGACCTTTCTTGTCCAGCAACTGGTAATGGTTCCCTTCCTCGACAATCTCGCCTTTGTGCAGCACCAGTATCCTGTCCACATGCTGAATGGTGGACAATCTGTGTGCGATGATGATGCTGGTCCTGTTCTGCATGATTTTCTGCAGGGCGTCCTGGATAAGGATTTCCGTCTCAGTGTCTATGTTGCTGGTGGCCTCGTCCAGGATGAAGATGGAGGGATTGTATGCCAGCACGCGCGCAAAAGCAATCAGCTGACGCTGTCCCGTGGATAGGGTGGCTCCCCTTTCCATGACCGGTTCGTCATATTTCTGAGGCAACTGCTGGATGAAATAGTCCGCATTCACATAACGGCAGACCTGTTCCAACTGCTCCTGGGTCAGCTCATTATTGTTGAGGGCGATATTGTCACGCATGGTGCCAGAGAAGATGAAAACGTCCTGCTGAACGATTCCCACGTTGTTCCTGACATCATCAATGGCATACTGATGCAGGGCTTTGCCGTCCAGGGAAATGCGTCCCTTCTGGTAGGGATACATGCCCAGGATTAGATTTACGATGGAGGTCTTGCCGGAACCAGTGTGCCCCACCAGGGCAATCTTTTCGCCCGGCTTGATGCTGAAGGACACGTCTCTCAGCACCCATTCCTCTTCGTTGTAGGCAAGCCAGACATTCTCAAAGGATATCTCGCCCTCCAGCTTGAGGTTGCACTTCAGCTCATTGCGGTAGTCTTCCGGAGGGGTGTCCATCAGGTCAAAGATTCTCTCTGCGCCTGCCAGCGCTCCCTGCAGGATATTGAACTTGTCGGCAAAGTCGTTGATAGGCTCAAACAGCTTTTGGATGTAGGTGGTAAACGCCATCAGCAGACCAATGGTCACCACGTCGCGCAGGATTTGCCCGCCACCGTACCAGATGATTACAGCCACGGCAAGCTGGGAAGAGACGTTTATAATAGGGCGGAAAAAGGCAAAGAGCTTGAGCTGGGAAACCGATACCTTGAAGTAATTGCGGTTGATTTCCACAAACTCGTCGCGCTTGCGGGTGTACTGATTGAAGAGCTGGATGATTTTGACTCCGGCGATATGCTCTGCCAGAGTGGCATTGAGCGCTGCCAGCTGTTTGCGCACCTCACGGTAAATCACCCTTGTCTTGCTTTTGAAAACATAAATGGTCAATATGACAAAAGGCAGGATTATATAGCTGATGAGGGCCAGTTTCCAATTCAGCATCAGCATCAGCACCACGATAGCAATCACGAGTATCACATCCTGTATAATGGTGATAACCCCGGATGAAAGCATCTCGTCAATCGCCCTGACGTCATTGGTGACACGGGTTACCAGCCTGCCGACCGGATTTTGGTCAAAGAACTTTACCGGCATCTTTTGCACATGGGCAAAGACATCGTGACGCAGGTCGTTCATGGCAAGCTGTGAGAAGTAATTGGTCAGGTACACCTGGAAAAAGCTGGCAACAAAGCGCAGGGTGGTGAGCCCGAGGAATAACAGCGCCAGCATTATCAAGCTATGGAACGCGTCTTTGCGGATGCCTTTTCTTTCTGCAATCGGTATCTTTCGGATTTCTGATTGTGAGACTGCCAGGTGCTTGTCGCTGATTCTGAACCAGCCTTTGAACTTGTCGGCAGGGTTTTCCACTGCATCCGTATTGCTTATATATTTATCCACAATTCTGCGGTTGTGCTCGTTATCAACGATGAAGTAAAAGTTTTCGCTACTCAGGTTGCCATTCTGTTTCAGGCTTTCCAGATAAGGTTTGTCAATCCTGGAACGGCTCTTGGTGGGCAGTATGATGACTGTGACATCGTTCAGGTTATAGCTTTTCAGCTTGAGCATATGATAGCGGTCATCAAATTCCTTCAGTTGCGCCGGGTCGCTGAAAGTTATCAGGGCTTTGTCAGATACTATGTAATTGTCAATGGCGCTGCGTGTTATCAGCGGGAGGACAAGCTCGGTCGCTGTAAGCACGGTCAACACGAAAAAGGCGATGACCACCAGCCAGAGATAGGGTTTCAGGTATCTGAGCAGCCGGCGGTAAAGCCTGCTGTCGTAAATCTTGCCCCGGACTACGTCATCCTGGAATCCTCCGGGTCCGCCCCCGCGTCCGCCGCCTCCACCGTGCATCATTCCTGCTCTCCTTCCAGACGCGCCCTGATTTTCTGTTTCTCCACCAAATCGTTATACAAACCGTTCAAGGCAATCAATTCCTTATGTGTCCCGGACTCAATGACCCTGCCGTCAGACAGAACGATGGTCTTGTCGGCATGCTGCAGGGATGAAATCCTGTGCGCTATAATAATCGTGGTAAGTCCCTTCCTGAGTTCAATCAGGCGCTGTAGCAGATAACGCTCTGTCTTGGTATCCACTGCTGAAAGCGCATCATCCAGGATAAGGATATTGGGCTTGGTCAGCAACGCCCTGGCAATCGCCACTCTTTGCTTCTGCCCGCCCGAAAGCGTGATGCCCCTTTCCCCCACTATCGTTTCAAATTTGTGTTCAAAGTCCATTATCTCGTCATAAATCTGGGCAGCCCTTGCAGCTTCAAACACGTCTTCCATACTGGCGTTCGGGTTACCCAGCCGGATGTTGTTGGCAAGGGTGTCTGAAAACAGGAAGATATCCTGCGGCACCATCACCATATCCCTGCGCAGGACTTTGAGGGGAATGGAGTAGATTTCATGCCCGTCAATATATATCGTGTCCGGCGGAGGATTGTAAACCCTTGCCAGCAGGTCAATGAAACTGGTCTTCCCGCAACCCGTGGGTCCCACTATTGCCAGGGTGTGGCCTTGTTCCAGGACCATTGATACGTCGGTAAAGATGTCGGGCAGTTCTTCCCTGTACCTGAAGGACAGGTTCTTTATCTCAATGCTGCCGTGAATGCTGTCAATGCTCAGGTCAGCCTTGTCGTCGTTGATTTCGGGATTCAGTTCAAATATCTCATTCAAGCGCTTCAGGGAAGCTGTTCCGCGCTGATACATGTCCACAATCCAGCCGATGGCAATCATAGGCCAGACCAGCATGCCAAGGTAAGAAAAGAAGGCGATGAAACCGCCGATGGTGATTTCCTCATTGATGGCGGCTCTGCCGCCCAATGCCAGCGTAACAATCAGGCTAAAGCTGATAACGTAGCCCATGAATGGATGGAAAACTCCGGAAAGCCTTGCCATCGCTATGTTTTGCTTCACATAATCCAGGGAGAAGGCATCCACTTTTTTGATTTCCGCTTCTTCCTGGCCAAAAGCTTTTACCACCCTGATGCCGGATATGCTTTCCTGCACTGCTCCCGACATAGCTGCAAAGGATGCCTGTACGCGGGCAAACAGCTTATGCATCTTTTTGCCGAAATAGGAAATGGCAAAAGACAGTATGGGCAACGGGATGATGGCAAGCAGGGTCAGCCGCAGATTGATGGAAACCATAAAAGAGAAGGAAGCAATGGTCATCAACAGGATATCGCTGGCGGCGATGAAACCCATGCCAAACAGCATTCTCACAGCATTCAGGTCGTTGGTGGCATATGCCATCAGGTCACCGGTCTTGGCTTTGTTGAAGAAATTGGGGGACTGCAGCAGCAGGTGGTCGTAGAAATCCTGACGCAGTTTTTGTTCTATGGTAAAGGAATTGCCGATAATGAGCACCCGCCAGAAATACCTCAGAGCCATGATTCCCAATGCCATGGCAAACAGCAGTAATCCGATGTAAAGCAGGCCTGTGGAATCTATGGTCCGGTTCTGGATATGGTCGATGGCATACTGCATGATTTTGGGAATGGCAAGCTGCACCACGTCCACCAGTATCAGCATCACTATGCCCCAGAGGATTTTTCCCCGGCTCTGCTTCAGGTAGGGAATGACTCTGTCAAATGTTTTACGCAGTTTATCGCTCATCGTTTCCTTAATCTTTTCCTTAATTCCGAGTGTTTGACTCACGCACAACTTTTCAGTAAAGCATATTTTGTCAAAGAAAAAGACTGCTCCCTGCCCTGAAATGCCCTGCTTTCCTGCCAGATACGGGAAGGATGCGAGGACAATACGAGGGCTATCTCCCCGATAGGTTCACGGATGAAGCAGGCAAGGCACCTGAAAAAAGTTCTTGACAATCAAATTACTTTGGAATACAAAGTACCGTGTATATACAAAGACAACAGGGAGTATGTTCAGACAGAGGTGAAATTATGTATCAGAAACATTATGGAAACGAACTTAAGGAAATCGGCGAACTGGACCAGGCAATACACACGCCTGCCCGGCTGATGACCATTATGCTGCTCAACGAGTCAGGAACCATGGATTTTATCCGGCTGATGGGGCTGACTAACCTCACATGGGGAAATCTCTCCACTCACCTTTCCAAGCTGGATGAAGCCGGTTATGTGATGATAACCAAGACTTTCAAGGGCAAACGGCCCCATACCCTGATAAGCCTGACAGAAGCAGGCAGGCAGGCCTACCTGCAGTGGGGAAGCACCATCATCAAAGCCCTGCCTCAAAGCATCAGGCAGTCCCATCTGCGCGAGCAGGCAGATAGTGAACAGGACTTGCAAAAAATGTCTGCCAATCTGCAAGATGGCGAATTGCTGAAGGACGGCACCAAAGATTTGTTTTTCCTGCCACGCTACCACAGATGGGAAATGGAACTGCCCCCCATCAGGGAGATGAATCCCCTGTCCTGAGCAGAACCACAGCATAATAATACTGTATAATACTTGACCAGAAGATAAAAGGAGGTCCGATGAAATATCTGGACATCGCAATGGAAGCCGCCAAATCCTTGGGGGCTGATTATGCGGATATCAGGATTCAGAAATCCACCACCCAGACCATCTATCTGCATAATTTAAGTTTGAAGAACACATCCACAGACAGCAACGAGGGCTACGGCATCAGGGTATTCAAGGATGGAGCCTGGGGCTTTGCTCACTCCAACGTGTTCAATGCCGACCAGGTGGCTGCCACGGTCAAACGGGCAATGGACATCGCCCTGCTCTCCGGAAAAGCCAAGAAAGGCAACGGGCTGACCCTGGCTGCGGAACGCAGCTACATCGCCACCTACCGCACACCCGTGCAATGCGACCCCTTCCAGATTCCGCTCAAGGAAAAAGTGGACCTGATGATGGAAGTGAACCGCATGATGATGAACTACGAAGGCATCCGGCAGGCGGTCTTTTACCTGCTCATGCACAAGGACGAGAAGCTCTTTGCCAGCACCCTGGGCACCCGGCTGGACATCACAACCCAGTTCATCAATCCAATGATTACCGCGACAGCAGTTATGGACGGAGACAGCCAGAGCCGCACCTTTGACGAAGGCGGCAGGGCGACAGGCTGGGAATGGATAAGCCAGCTAGACCTATCCGAAAAAGCAAAGCAGATTGCTGAGGAAGCCATCATCAAGGTTAAGGCGGATACCCTCAAGGAAGAACAGCGCCGCACCCTCATCCTTGACCCCAACCATCTGGGCCTTACCATGCACGAATCAGTGGGACATCCGACTGAGCTGGACCGCGTGCTGGGCTGGGAAGCTGATTATGCCGGCATTTCCTTTGCCACGCCCGAAAAGCTTGGCAACTACAAATACGGCTCGGATATCGTCAATTTCGTGGGCGATAATACGCTCAGCGAAGGTCTTGCCACCGCCGGTTTTGACGACGACGGGGTTCCCAACCAGAGATGGTATATCATCAAAAACGGTATCCTGAACGAATATGGCAGCACGCGTGACACCGCTCCCCAGATTGGTCTGGTGCACAGCCGCGGCTGCTCCCGCGCTACCAGTTATTACAACCAGCCGATAAACCGCATCCCCAATCTCTACCTTCTGCCCGGCGAAAAGCAGCTTACCCCCGGACAACTGATAGCAGACACCGACGACGGCGTCTATATCCAGGGCAGGGGAAGCTTCTCCATAGACCAGCACAGGGTCAATTTCCAGTTCGGAGGCGATTTCTTCTGGGAAATCAAGAACGGCAAGCTGCACAGACCCCTGAAAAAAGTGCTCTACAAGTCCTGCAACCCCGAGTTCTGGAATAGCTGCGACGCCATCTGCGATGAGCGTTTCTGGCGTCCCTTCGGTGTGGTGAACTGCGGAAAGGGCCAGCCCAACCAGACAGGCCGCATGACCCATGGTGCCGCGCCTGCACGCTTCCGCAATATCAGGGTGGGAGGTTCCCAATGAAAACGAGATTTGAATCCATCGCCGAATACATCAAAAAGCATGTAAAAGCAGATGACTATAACCTGCACATCTCCGCCATGAACCAGCACGAGACGCGCTTTGCCCAGAACGCCATTACCCAGCACATAGCCGGCGAAAACATCAATATCAACCTGGAAGTGGCTTTCGAAAACAAAACCGGCAGGTGCTCCATAAACCAGACGGACGAAACAGCTCTGGCAAACCTGATTAAGACCGCAGAAGAAATGGCAATCCTGAACCAGCCGGACCCCGAATATGTTGAAAGCCCCAAGGCGCAGACCTATCCAGAGGTTCAGAACAAAATGAAAAACACCCTGGAGCTGAAGCCTGAGCAGATGGTGGAGATTATCCGCAAATCCATCGCCAATGGCGAGAAGCAGGGAGCAACCGTTTCCGGTATGACGGAGAAGCATCAGGTGGACGTCCTGTTCAGCACGAAGAACGGCTTCCAGGGCTTTTATGACCTGACTGATTTCGGCCATTCCATGACCATGAAAAAAGACCATATCGAAACCAAGGTATCCTTTGAATCAAAGGACTATGGCACCTTTGACCTTGATAAGGAAATAGAGTGCCTCAATTCCCAGTTTGATGCGCTCAAGACCACCCAGCCCTTTGATGCCTGCAAAATTCCGGTCATTATCAGGCCTGCAGCCCTGATGGAATTCTACATGTTTATGATGTGGATGATGAACCGCAGACAGGCGGATGAAGGAATGACGGCATTCACAGACCAGCTTGGCAAGAAGTTCCTCGGGGAAAAGTTTTCCCTGATGTCCACGCTGTCCATGCCGGAACTGGTTACCCTGCCTTTTTCCAGGGATTCGATTGTCTCCGAAGAGACCTATTGGATCAGGAACGGAGTGGTGGAAACCATGCCGACGCCCCGTTACTGGGCAAAGATGAAAAACCTGAAGCCCGCCTCTCCCTTCAATATCTTTATCCCCGGCGGTAATGCCACCGAAGAAGAGATGATGAAGATGGTGCCGCGAGGCCTGATTGTGAACCGCTTCTGGTACATCCGGCCCGTGGATATGAAAGCAGGCGAGCTTACCGGAATGACCCGTGACGGCGTGCTCTACTTTGAGGACGGCAAGGTGAAGCATGCGGTGAACAACCTGCGCTTCAATGAAGTCCCCCATGATACCACCAGACGCATCTTGGCGTTGGGTGAAAGCGTGCTGACAGACAGTTCCGTCAAGCTCCCCACCGTCCTGGTGGATGGCTTCAACTTCGTCGATAAAACCACCTTCTAAACAATAAATCAAACCTCAGACGCCGCTTATCCGTAAGTGGCGTCTTTTCTTTTTATATCTGCATTTTGCCTGTTGCCGGTTACTTTATCATTGACACTAAAACCAGAATTAAAGTGATGAAATATCACAGATTATATATGATGGTGGTTGCCGATATGACAAAAACACATAAGTCGATGCTTGTTGCGTGCCTGATTTTACTCAGCTTTTCGCTGATTTCAGCCCTTACCCTGATAAACGAAAACATCCAGAACTGGCAGGCCTACACTTCTTACGGTTCATACACCCAGCAGATTCCTGCCGGGGACGTACTGATGACGCGCTGCATCGTCTCTCCCGGAGCGGCAGCCACCGGAACCTGTTCAGTAGGCAGAATCCAGTGCGAAGCGGTAAACGGCATCGTTGAGCTACCCCAGCTTTCTTCCGTCGGACAGGTGGAAGTCCATCTCGCCGCGGGTTCCACCGGACGTTCCATCAAACTGCAGCAGCTGGTTGATGAGGTGTGGGAAGACCTGGTCCTTTTTACAGCAATTGCACCGCAGGGCGCTACCTTTTCATATGACGTCAATTCATCCGTTCCTGCCACCCTGCGTCTTGCGGGTCCCAGCCATGCTGTGTATGTGCACGACATCATTGTGACCGATTACCAGCTTATAGAACTGCCGGTTGTCACCACCTATGCAGTTTCCAACATCACCTACAGCACTGCCACCGGCGGAGGCAATGTGGAAAATTCCGGCGCAGCCAATGTGACCGCCCGGGGTGTCTGCTGGAGTCAAAATCCCAATCCCACCCTGAATGACAGCTTCACCGCCAATGGCAGCGGCATCGGAACCTTCATCAGCAACATAACGGGACTGGAGCCCGGAACCGATTATCATGTCCGCGCTTATGCCACCAACAGCTTCGGGACTGCCTACGGAGCAGATGTTCCGTTCACTACCGCCAATATAGGGATTCCTTCCGTGCAGGCGAGCAACCTCGTACTCTACCCCGGCACCACATCAATCCAGGCATCCTGGACGCCCGGCAACGGCTCGCGCCGTATAGTTAAGATTAATACATCCAACAGCTTCACCCTTCCGGTCAACGGACAGTCATACACGGCAAATCCCATCTACACAGGCAACGGCGAGCAGACCGTCTATAACGGCGCCACCCAAATAATCGAGGGCGAAGCCATCAACGCCGTCTCCGTGACCAATCTCATCCCAAACACCACCTACTGGTTACGTGTGTTTGACTACAACGGCACCGGCGCTGAAACCCAGTATAACACCAATCTCGCCAACAACAACCCCCGTAGCGCCACCACCCTGAATTCCCAGTTGACCGGTTATTACGAGGGCATCGAAGGCACAGGCGAAGCCCTCAAGACAGACCTGCACAATCTGCTCCGCACCACTCACCTTACCGCTTTTTCCTATGACGCGCTCTGGACTCAGCTCCAGTACACCGACGAGGACAGCGTCAACACCAACAATATCATCCAGATTTACACCGGCTGGTCTATCCCCAAGAGCTATTCCGGCGGAGGCGTGGACCAGTGGAACCGTGAACACACCTGGTCCAAGAGCCACGGCGATTTTGGAGATGTCCCCAAGGCAGGCACAGACCTGCATCACCTGCGCCCCTGCGACAGCACCGTCAATTCCGCCAAGGGCAACAAGGACTTTGACGAGGGCGGCACTCCTTACACGGACGCTTCTCCCTACAATGGATATTCCGGCGTCACCGGCTGCTACACCGATACTGATTCCTGGGAACCCCGGGATGAGGACAAGGGCGATGTAGCGCGCATGATTCTTTATATGTCCGTCCGCTACGAAGGCACCGACACCACCTATGACCTGGAAATGCAGGATATTACACCCACTACGGGACCATATTACGGCAAGCTCAGCACCCTGCTCAAATGGCATGTGGAAGACCCTCCTGATTCATGGGAAAGACGCCGCAACAACCGCATCCACGAACGCCAGGGCAACCGCAACCCCTTCATCGACCACCCCGTCTTTGCGCGCATGTTGTGGGCTCCCACCACCACCTATGCCACTGTGACGGATTCCGCCTCGTTTATCGCCAGATGGAGCCATGCCATCGATGCCCAGTCCTATGTGCTGGACATTGCCCTGGACAGCCTGTTCACGGATTATGTGGAGGGCTTCCAGAACCTGAATGTGGGCTACACCACCAGCCGAAACGTCTCCGGGCTTGCCTCCAACCACACCTATTATTACCGCCTGCGTTCATTTTTCACTTCCGGCTACAGCATGTATTCAAATTACACCCCTGTCCAGCTGCAAGGCACTGCCATTGATGATTATCTTCCTGTAAATTATGTCACTTCCCTCAGCCGGATTTATCCCAATCCCTTCCGCAACAGCGCTTCCATTGAACTGGAACTGGGCAAGACCGGAACCCTGGACCTGCAGGTCTATAACCTCAAAGGTCAGATGGTGAAGACCCTGTTTTCCGGCACAAAATCCACCGGCAGGCACACCTTGTCCTGGGACGGAACAGACCACACCGGCAGCCCCTGCGCTCCCGGAATCTACTTCATCCGCCTGCGGAACGGTTCCCAATCCCAGCAGAAAAAACTGCTGTTTTATTAAGATATTAAAATCCATATCATATCTTTCTTGCGGAGTTTTGATAACTCCGCTTTTTTTGTCACTTTTCGATAGTACACTTTCTCCAGAAAAATGATGAAGTTTAAGTAACATAGCTTTGCAAGCTGTTGTCTGCTGAGGTTTTAAACCTCAGATTGGATTGTAAATCCAAACTTACAACAGGATAAAATCCTATGTTACGGGTCTTGTACACCCCAAAGGCACAGTCCTTTCGTCATCCCTGCGCTGGCAGGAACGCATGCTTTTTATTCATTATCCCAAATCTCTGTCGTTCCTGTTCGGTAGTGTATGCGGATATTTTTCAGACCTGGGCAAAGCCCCGTCCCTGCCTGGTTTTTTCTTTGTTTTGATACGATATCCTAATGATATCCTGTCATAATCCAGTCGATATCCAGTCGAATCGAAGTCAACCGGATATCAATTGGATATTGACAGAATATCGTTATTTTATTAAGGTGCGATTAAGAAACAAGAAACAGGGAGGAAAGCATGAAAGTGAACATTTCCAAAGGGATTAAGGGCTACTCGGGTACGTCGGATGGCGGGGTTTATTATTATCATCCCAAGCTGAAGGTCTGCCTGATGCGCGAATATGTGGTCCCGGACAATAAACCCAACACAGACCGCACCAAAGCCATTATGGCAAACCTGAAGCTGATAACGCCCTCAGCCGCTTACAAACAGAATTTCAAGGATTACCTGTATGGCTACAATGACCTCAAAGAACACCGGGACAAACCAGTCCTCAGCTGGTACAACCTCTATATCAGGATGCTCTTTGCCATGCAGGATAGCATTCCGGGTGTGAGCTTACTCACCCTCTCCCGCGCGCAGATTTATGCGGAAAACCTGCCCTGCAAAACAGTTGCTGCCGCCGTGGAAGCAGGACTCCTGCCCCCTGTTCCGGAATATGCAAGGCTGACACAGGAGATTTGATAGCTGGTTTTGGTTTAAACGCAAAGACGCAGAGTAGCAAAGCCATAAAGCATAGTCATGGGGTGGCAAGCTCCTGCTTGCCACTTGCCAAGCGGGAGCTTGGCAACCCATGCAAACTGAAAAGTAATACGAAAAATAACAATGTTGCCAATGATACTTGTTTTGTCGCTGATTTCTCCTTCAATCGCTACACTTAAACGATATTATTTAATTTTATATATTAATTTTGTGTACTTAGTTCCAGATATCTGGACTTTACATATATAAGCACCATTAGATACAGGATTGTTATTTTTATCCAAAACATCCCATCGAAATGACACAAAATCTGGATTAAATTCTGAATGTTGTAACTTTCTAATAAATCTTCCCTTGTTGTCATACAATGTCAATTCTGGATTTTCATTTCTTTTTGCCTGGACATCTATGATTAAATCATCTACAAAAGGGTTTGGATAAGCTCTTACTAAAACCTCTGTCATTTCTGTGGATGTTATTGTCTGGTCAATGTTCTCTATCGGGAGTAATTGTTTCTTTTTTAACCAAATATTTCCATTGTTATCTGCTCCTTTGCGCGAATACATTAAATATAGAGTGTTATGGTCATATTGCAAACTGTGTAAACCCAATGAATAGTCTGGCGGTACAATTACCGAGGATGTCCAATCCTCGCTTGTGTAATATGATAGCTGATACCTTCTGTTGTTTCCTATGCCTACTGTTTCTGATTGGACTAAATGAGTAGTATTTGAGTTATCCACCTGAATACATTGATCCTCTCCGTTGTTATTCATAATCATCACAGGCAGTGACCAATTGAATCCGGTATAGTATGTATAGTATATTCCTACTGGGCCTTGCAGAGTTTCTTCTCTCCAAATAATTCGAGGGTTATCAGCATTATCTAAGTCGATAGTAGTATAGTAACAATAGGTGTAACCGAAATCAAAAGGAGGTGACCAAAGGCTGGTTTGAGCGTTATAATAGAAATACGCAACTCTGGATACTGCGTAAATAGAATCACCTGGATATCTTACAGAGCCCACACAATGGAGATTATTATCCCCGTCTATTACGCAATCAGAGATCAAGTATCTGTTTGAATCTGGCTGATAAGATGAAAGAATGTTGCTCCAAGAACCATTTAGCAAGTATCTGTAGTATGTAGAACCATAAGAACCTCCCCAATACCAAATAGCATAGACTATTCCATCGTTGTCAATTACCAAATCACTCAAGCTCGCTAGTACGTGGTTTGGAGCTAAATCAATCACAGATCCCCATATGCCATTTTCGTTACTGCGAAATTTTAAGTTGGAATTTTCAGAGGCGTATTCACATGTAAAAACTACATACACGTTATCATTTATGTCTGCTACTATCCTAGGATAAAGCATCCGGTTTGCTGTATTGCCTGAGATATTGACTGGTGCCGACCAATTATGTCCATTGTCCAGCGATTTCGAGTAATAGATATAAGTCACAGAAAATGGTTCATCTCCATTCACCCAAACACAATGAATAGTTCCTGAGGAAGAAATGTAAAAATCAACCATACCGCTACTTCCTGGTTGACTTGCTACGTTGATCGGTTCACTCCACTCCTGAGCAAGTCCGGAGATAACCCAGAGCACCATAATAAGAGCTATGTACCATTTCATGTTAAACCTATCAGTTATTAATTTTAGAATAACTGAATAGATGAATTGTTTGTTCTCTACAAAGTGTCAAGATAAATTGGATTACTAAGCTGATATAATGCAAAGACGCAGAGTAGCAAAGTCATAAAGCATAGTCATGGGGTGGCAAGCTCCTGCTTGCCACTTGCCAAGCGGGAGCTTGGCAACCCTAAGTATAATTATCCTGCCATAATGGAATGACTTAAGTTGTTTCACTATTTCTGCTTGACACAAAAAGGGGATTTCTGTTTTTGGCATATTATCCTATACAAAAAAGGTGGTGATTTAGTGCCGACAGTTACAGCTAAAGAGACTGAACCTTTTGATATTCTACTGAAGCGATTCAAGAAGAAATGTGAAAAGGCTGCCATACTGTCTGAGATCAAGAAGCATCAGGCTTACGAAAAGCCGAGCGTGAAGAAAAAACGCGAGGAAAACGTATCCCGTCGCAAAATGGTCAAAGCTCAGCGCAAAATGCAGCGCTATATGAAATAGTACTGACGATAAGGATGTAGTGTAAACTAAAGAAAATCGTAAAGTATTTTTGATGGTTTTGTGTGATGGGAAGGCCAGTCCTTCTCATCACTTTCCTTTTATGATAGGTGTTCTTTCTGAATGCAAGCTGTCCGTTCCGGACTGAGGCAATGGCGGAACCGGCAGTCCTCAAGTAAACAACAGCAATGCAAAGCAGGTAAACATGGGTATATTTGACTGGCTGCTGCTCCTATTCATGGTATTCGTTATCTGGCGCGGCTGGCGCAAGGGCTTTATCGGCATGCTGCTCCATCTGGCAGGCGTAATCCTGGTATTTTTCCTGGTGGCGCACTACTTCCCAATGGTGAAACAGGGGCTGATGCTCAAGCTTCATCTGGGCAACGTGCTTTCCACCATCCTGGCTGTGATTCTCATCGTGGCTATGATTGCGCTGATTGTGCAGATAATCCGCATGCTGCTGGAAAAGGCAGTCAAGCTGATGCACATCTCTTTCCTCAATTCCTCTATGGGCGCACTGCTGGGCTTTCTGACCGGACTGCTCTTCATCGTGGTGCTATCGCTGCTGATAGAGCTGGTGCCGTCCTTTAACCGGGCTTTGGCAAACACGGAAAGGCACCGTGTCTATGCCGCCGTCAGGGTGGTCAGGAGCGAGCTGTTTACTGCTTTCAAAATCAGTTACAAAGCGCCGGATATCCCCGGCTCCTTTAAAGTAATTGATGTAAAGAACCTGAAGTAAGCCGGTTTAATGATTCACAAGCTCTACCACGACCTGGAATATGACAAAATCATTGACTTCATAGTCAATGGCTGTCACAGCCAGGCAGGTAAACAGCTTGGTTCTGAACTGCAACCCTTGACCGGCCTTACTGCTATCAACTACCGCCAGAACCTGCTGGCAGAAATCCAGGAAGCGCTGAAGCACGGCATTGACTTTGACTTTGGCGAGCTCTTGCCTTTGGATGAGGTTTTTGATGATAACAAGCAGGTGGTGTTTGATTATGAGCAGTTCCGCCTGGTCTATCTCAATGCTTCCCTGGCGACGGAAATCTGCAGCCGCAGAGCAGAACTGGACGGATACCGCGAGCTGTCCAAACTCTTGCAGCGCCTGTCTCCCCTTCCCCACATCTGCAAGGCATTTATCCAGATTTTTGACAGCGAAGGCGAGGTGAAAGACACAGCTTCAGAAGAGCTGAAACGCATCAGACGCAAAAAAGTGCTGCTGCGCGAACAGATAATCCGCTCCCTGCAGAAGAAATTCACGGAAACGGCCTTTGAGCACGCTTTGCAGGAAAAGTTTGTCACCCAGAGGGAAGGACGCTATGTAATCCCTGTGAAGGAATCCCACGTTTCACAGATAAAGGGCATCGTGCAGGGTCACTCCGGAAGCAAAGCAACCGTCTTTATGGAGCCGGAAGACGTGGTCGGCGTCAATAACGACCTGCAGATGCTGCAGCAGGAAGAAAAGCGGGAGATATTCCGCATATTCCAGGCCTTCACGGAAGACATCAGAGCCCTGCAGTCCGAACTGGAAAAAAACTATGCAAGCCTGTCCGGACTGGATTTGTGGTTCTCCTGCGGACGGCTGGGAAAGACATTGCAGTCACGCGTTCCCAAAATCATACCCGATGCCGAACTGGTCTTTAAAAAAGCGCGTCACCCGCTGCTCATCCTACAGAAAGGTGAAGTCAGCAAGGTCATCCCCTTTGAGCTCGACCTGGGCAGTGAATATGACTTCCTGGTCCTGAGCGGACCCAATACCGGCGGTAAAACGGTTCTGCTCAAAGCGGTGGGACTGCTTACCCTGATGGCTTTGACCGGGCTTCCCATCCCTGTGGAAGACGGAACCCAAATCGGCCTTTATGACAACGTGGTTGCCGACATCGGTGACGAGCAGTCGATTGAGCAGGCGCTGAGCACCTTTTCCTCGCACATCTCCAAAATCAAGGCGATGCTGGATATCTGCAATGAAAAGACGCTGGTTCTGCTGGACGAAATCGGCGCTGCCACAGACCCCCAGCAGGGCAGCGCACTGGCTCAGGCAATCCTGGAAAGCCTTCTGGACAAGCAAGCCAGGGGGATGGTAACCACCCATTACACAGCGCTCAAGGTCTTTGCTGAAAACAGGGAAAGATGCGCCAACGCTTCCATGCAGTTTGACCTCAAATCCCTCATACCGACATATCAGTTCCAGTTCGGTTTCCCCGGAGACAGCTTTGCCATCGAGGTAGCATCCTCTCTCGGCCTGGACAGGCAACTGATTGACAGGGCAAAAGTCCTCACCGGCAGCCAGAACCTGGAATTCACGGAACTTATCAAGAAGCTGCAGGAAGAAAAGAAACAGCTTGCCACTGAAAGCTGGCAGGTAAAGCTCAAAAGCCGTAATCTTGACTCCACCGTCAAAGAATATGAAGAGCGGATAAAAAAGTTTGATGATGACCTCAAGACCCGGCGCAAGGAAATGCTGAAGGAATTCCAGCAGGAACTGATAAACTCCCAGAAACTGCTTTTGAGCGAAATAGACGAACTGAAGCTGACCGACCGGGAAGACCGTAAGAAAAAGACCTCAGGCCTGCTGGACAAAGTCCGGGATTTGCAGTCGGAAAACCTGGACAAGCTGGATAAGCTGGACAACATAAAAAGAAAGCAGGCATTTGACCCGCAACCGGGCGATACAGTCTGGCTGAGCGACTTTGAGACCAATGCCATTGTGGTGGAAGTCAAAGGCAAGGATGTCTTGGTGGACATGAACGGCATCACTTTCAAAACCCTGCGGACCCATATATTTGAGAGCGAGACCAGGCAGAAAGAAGATACCGTGCCTTTCTCCAGAATCCAGACTTCCCACTCCGCCCACTTTGAACTGAAGCTGCTGGGACTTACCTTTGATGAAGCCCAGCCCCTGATAGACGAATTTATCGACGATGCCGTGGTCTCAGGACTGCACAGTTTGAGGATTGTGCATGGCAAGGGAACCGGAGCTCTCAGGACCAAGGTAAGAGATTATCTCAAGATGAATAAACAGGTCAAGACCATCGGCACTCCGCCCCAACAGGCAGGCGGAAGCGGTGTCACGGTCATAACGGTATAGGGAATATAGTGGATAACAATCTGATAGACCAGATTCGCAGAAGCAACGACATCGTGGATGTCATAGGCAGCTACATTACCCTGAAGAAAGCAGGGGCAAGCTACCGGGGATTGTGTCCGTTCCATAACGACAGCCATCCTTCCATGAATGTCAGCCAGCAGAAGCAGATTTTCAAATGCTTTGCCTGCGGGAAAGCCGGTAACGTTATCACCTTTGTCCAGGAATATGAGAAGCTCACCTTTATAGAAGCCCTGAAGAAGCTGGCGGAACGTGCCGGCATAGTGATTCCAGACAGGGATAGAGCCAGGGTCGTTTCCACCAAAAGGGAGCTCCTGCTGCAAATCTACCGCCTTGCCAAGGACTTCTTTGCTGCTAATCTTTTTGAACACGGTCAACCCGTGCTGGAGTATCTGGAAAAGAGACAAATCTCTTCCCAGACTGCCAAATCCCTGGAACTGGGTTATGCTTTGAACAGCAACAGCGGGCTGAAAAACTATCTGCTCAAGGAAGGCATCAATCCCGCTATCCTGAAGGAAAGCGGCCTGTTTGGCATTTACCAGGGCAATGTGATTGACCAATTCCGCGAACGCCTGATGTTTCCCATTCACAGCAATACCGGAGAGGTCATCGCCTTTGGAGGAAGAATCCTTTCCTCCACTACCGAAGGCGGCAAATATATCAACTCCCCCGGTACGGAGCTCTATACCAAAGGCAAGGAGCTCTACGGACTCTTCAAGACCAAATACGACATTGCCAAGGCAGACCTGGCTCTGGTTTGCGAAGGCTACATGGACTTCCTGCGTCTGTATGAAAGCGGTGTAACCAGTTCCGTGGCTTCCTTGGGAACTGCCATGACAGAGGACCAGATTTACCTGCTGGGCAGATACACCCAAAACATCTGTATGCTGTATGACGGCGACCTGGCAGGGCAGAAAGCAGCTCTCAGGGCAGGCCTTCTCATCCTCAGCAAAGGATTTAATCCGCGCATCGTGGTCCTGCCTGAACGGGAAGACCCGGATTCTTACCTGCTGAAGCACGGAAAGGATGCCCTGCTGGAACTGGTCAGCCAGGCAAAGACAGTTATTGCATTTTTGGCAGAAAATGATAAGCTTGAGATTGCCCCCAAGGACAGGATTGAGCAGCTTGCCGACGCCATCCGGCAGGTAAAAGACCCCATACAAAAGGAATTCCTCATCAAAGAGACTGCTGAGACCTTCAAAATCGGGGAAAGCTCCATCAAGCAGAAAATCAGCATGAGCAGCAGGCCGGCATACCAGGAAGCCGTCCAAACAGAAGACCAGGACGACAATCCGGAAGAGCAATTCCTGCTGGCTTTGGCGTTAAAAGATAAAAATAACTATATTCTTCTTGCGCAGGAGCTGAATGCGGATTATTTTTTCAATCAGGAATACAAACAGGTATATAAATATCTGACGGAACAGGATAGGACAGATGAGCTTGATGAGCCTGCCCGACTTCTTGACCAAATCGAAAACGATGCTCTGAGAGAGCTATTAGCTGACCTTCTCTTTGAAGACTTGACCGGGATGAGTTTCGAGGAAACCTTAAATCAGGTGATTGTCCGAAAACTCCAGTATGATTTGGAGCAAATGGACAAAAGAATCAACACGGAACCGGACAACCTGGAACTCTTCAAACAGAAGGCAGTTTTACTCAAGCAACTGAAACAAATCACCAAGAACAAGATAGTACATCGTATTATTGTATAAGGAGTGTCAATGATTACTTACAACGATTGTTTGAAGAAACTAATAGAGCTGGGAAGAGAAACCGGCTATATCACATTCAAACAAATTAACGACATTCTGCCAAACAATCCCGTATTTTTGGATAAAATCGACGACGTTATCTATGATATCGGACAGGAAGGCATTGAAATCATCGACGAGACGGAAAAACGTCTGACCAAGGGCAGTCTGGCTGTCCGCAAACCTGCCGCCACCAAGAAATTTAAGCCACGCAGGTATTATGACGACCCCGTGCGCATGTATCTCAGGGAGATGGGACGCGTTCCCCTGCTTGACAGAGAAGGCGAGGTCAGGGTTGCCAAGAAAATAGAAGTTTACCAGAAAATGATCTGCCAGAACGTATTCAAGAGCGGAAGCACCCTGCGTGAAATGTATAACTTCCTGCACCGCTATCGTGAGCGCCGCGTACGTCTGGACCAGATTTTCAAGGTTGACCTCGGCACCTGGATAGACAAGAATCAGGACGTCAAGATTATCGACAAGTTCCGCCAGATACTGAAGGACAACGAAAGCGCCTTTGTTCAGGTCGGCGAAATCCTTGACAACTGCGATTTTGACGAGACAGGCACTGCCAACCGCCAGGAAGAAATTGACGCTATCCGTGATTCCATCGTCGACACTTTCAATATCCTCAACTATAATGACAAGCTTATCAAACGCATGGTTTACAGAATCCGTTCATTGGTGGAACGCATAGAGGAAAGCCGTCTTAGCATTACGGAACTGACCCGCATCAAACGCTTTACCATTGATGAAATCTGCACTTACGGCAGACGCGCAAAAAAGAGCGATGAAGACTTTACCGAAGTCCAGCAGGAAACCAATATGGACCCCAATGTCTTCATCGAGACCCTGCGTAAGATAAAGAACGCCCGCCGTAAAATCCGCCGCGTAGAACTGGAAACCAAGATGACCGGCAGCGAGCTGGTCTTTCTGCTGCGCGAAATCGAGCGCGCAGAGCGCATGAAGGAAAAAGCCCAGAATGAGATGATTGAAGCCAATGTCCGACTGGTAATTTCCATCGCCAAACGCTATAACAACCGCGGTCTGGAGTTCCTCGACCTCATCCAGGAAGGTAATACCGGCCTGATGCGCGCAGTGGAAAAATACGACTACCGCAAGGGCTATAAGTTCAGCACCTATGCCACCTGGTGGATAAGGCAAGCGATTACCCGCGCCATTGCCGACCAGGCGCGCACCATCAGAATCCCTGTTCACATGATTGAATCCATCAATAAGATAAACCGCACCAGCAGACGCCTGATGCAGAAGCTGGGACGCGACCCCTATCCCGAGGAAATTGCCGAACTGCTCGACATCCCCGTGGAGAAAATCAAGAATATTATGTCCATCTCCAAAGAGCCGGTTTCGCTGGACAAACCCATCGGGCATGACAGCGAAGACAGCATCCTGGGCGATTTCATTGAAGACCGCACCATTATTTCTCCGGAGCGTCTGGCTGAGCGAAGCCTGCTCAAACGCCAGGTGGATGAAGTTTTGCGCACTCTCACCACACGTGAGGAACGCGTTATCCGCCTGCGTTTCGGCATAGATGACGGCTACCACAGAACGCTGGAGGAAGTGGGAAATATCTTTAATGTTACGCGCGAACGCATCCGCCAGATTGAAGACAAAGCCCTCAAGAAACTGAGACACCCCTCCAGGGCAGCCATTCTGCAGCAGTTCCTGGATAATTTCCACGTAAAGTAGTATTAGCTTAGCAAAAAGCTGCTTCCAAGCCGGGAGCAGCTTTTTTTATTTCAGATGCGAGATGTCAAATCCCGGGATATAGAGCTTTTTCTCCAGTTTGTCGGTAAGCTTGGAAACTATCCAGATGAGCATGAGGTAAACAGCTCCGATGAGCAGGTAAATCTCCAGGTGCTTAAAGGTATCGGAGGCAAAGAACTTTGCCTGCGCCAGCAGTTCCGGCACTTGTATGATATATGCCACTGAGGTATATTTCACCAGATAGATGACTTCGTTGGAAAGAGCAGGGATGGCAAAGCGGAATGCCTGGGGGAATATAATCTCGCGGATGGCTTGCCACTTGGTGAGCCCAATCGAATATGCCGCTTCCATCTGCTCGGTGGTAATGGCAAGGAAACCACCCTTGAGGTATTCCGCCTGGTAGGCAGCGGAGTTCAGGATGAAACCTATCAAAGCTGCATTAAATGGCGCAATCCTCCAGCCCAGCGCCGGCAGTCCGTAGTAGATGAAGAAAAGCTGCACCAGCAGGGGTGTCCCTCTCACAATCGTGATGAAGCCCTTGGAAAGCAGCTTCCAAAACCTGTTGCCATACAGAATCCCCAGCACCAGCGGTATCGATGCCAGAAAACCCAGGATTGCCGCTATTATGGTGAGCAGGATGGTGAGCCACAAGCCATGCCCGAAGGACGGCAGGTACTTATACAGGGCGGAGAAAAAGCTCATAGCGTTTCTCCGTAAAGCTCGGCGATTTTATGCAGGAAGCTGCGGGTGCGCTCGTTTTTCGGATTGGAAAACATCTCCTGAGGCGCGCTTGCTTCCAAAATGTGCCCGTGTTCCATGAAGATGATTTCATTGGCGACGGATTTGGCAAAACCCATCTCATGCGTGACGCAGACCATGGTCATGCCTTCCTTTGCCAGGTCCTGCATCACCTGCAGCACTTCCCCGATGAGTTCCGGGTCCAGGGCGGAAGTTGGTTCGTCAAACAACATGACTATCGGGTCCATGGCAAGGGCGCGGGCGATGCCCACCCTTTGCTGCTGACCGCCGGAAAGCTGGGCGGGATACTTGTCTGCATGTTCTGCCAGCCCTACTTTCTGCAAATCAACCATCGCCTTTTTATAGGCATCGGAGCGGTTCATCCCTTTTACCTTGACCAGTCCCAGCGCTACATTGTCTATCGCTTTCAGGTGCTTAAAGAGGGCAAAGTGCTGAAACACCATGCCGATTTTCTGCCGCATATGGTGCAGATTGGTTTTGGGATTGGTCAGTTCTGTTTCCTCCAGCCAGATTTTTCCGGAATCAGGCGGAGCCAGCATGTTGATGCACCTGAGCAAGGTTGATTTTCCGGTGCCGGAAGGACCGATGATGACCTTTACCTCTCCTTTCTCAATGGTAAAGGAGACCCCGTCCAGAACAGTATTTTTCCCAAAGCTCTTTTTTACGTTTTCCACTTTTACTAACGGCATAATGGTCTCCTTTTCTATTGTTTGGCTAGGTAACATAGCTTTCCAAGCTGTTGTTCCGGCGTTTTTGGAAAACGCCTTTTGCGCCAGCAGTTTGAAAAGCTGCTTTGACAACAGGATGGAATCCTATGATACAACTCATTGTTCCGTAATAAGGAATCCCGGCACTTCATAGCGGGAGGCGATAAACCTGAACAGGTAATAAAATCCCTGGAACAGCACGAAATAGATGATGGCGCAGGCGAGGTATATCTCAAAGGGACGGAAGGACGTCACAATCAGGTCGCGTCCATATTTGAGGATTTCCGCGATGCCCACCGCATAAGCCAGGGGGGAATCTTTGAGGACTATGGTGAATTCGTTGGTAAAGCCCGGCAGGGAAAGGCGAACCGCCTGCGGAAGGATGATGTAGAAAAGCGTCTTGAACTTGCTCATTCCCAGCGACAGCCCTGCTTCCATCTGCTCGCTGCCGATGGAAAGGATAGCTCCGCGGTATATCTGCGCCTGGTAAGCGGAGGAGCAAAGCCCCAGTCCTATGACCACAGAGATAAAAGGACCGAAGTTCAGCCCGATTTCCGGCAGACCGAAATAAACGATGAAGAGCAGCACCAGCTGAGGGATGCCCCGGAATATCCATTCATACACCGAGACCACTTTCTTCATGGGTTTGGAACCGTATATCTTCAGAAAAGCGACCAATATCCCCAGCACCATGCCCAGCAAAATGGAAGCCACCGTTATCTCGATGGCAATTACGACGCCTTTCAGCAGCAGGGGAAAATTGGTCAGGATATAGAGCATGGATTCAAGCATAACGCTCCTTTTCTGCACATACCTGTGCCGTATTCTTTCAGGTCAGGCGGATTCAGGTTTATCCTACGGGTTTATTCTGCTGCCGGCGGGGTATCCTCAAAATACTTTGCGACTATATCCAGGATTTCACCGCTTTGAATCAGGTCATCCAGAGCCATGTTAACCGCTTCCAGGTAGAGTGAATTTTTCTGCAGGGCGATGCCATACTGCTCATTGGTCTCTATCATGAAAAGGGTTGCGATGGGTTTGAGCTTGCTATAGCCTTGGGCGGCGCTGTCATCAATGATGACCAGGTCTATGTTGCCATTCAGCATATCGGTGATGGCTTCGATGTTGGTGCTGTATTTTTTCAGGTTGTTTTTATTCATCTTGTTGCCGGCAATCAGGTTTTCATCGATGTATATCTGGCCTGTGGTGCCGTTTTGAGCGCCTACTTTATACTTGACGATGTCTTCCAGCTTTTCGATTTTCAGCTTGGTATCCGGCCTGGCAATAATCACCTGGTTCGCAATGTAGTAGGGATGTGAAAAGTCAACCTGCTGTCTGCGGTCTTCCGTAATGGTGATGGCGGAAAGGGCGATGTCAATCTTATTGGAGGTGAGCGAGGGAATCAGGGCGTCAAAATCCATGTCGATTATTTCATATTTCATGCCCATTTTGGCGGCGATTGCCCGCGCAATGTCCATATCCACGCCCATGAATTCATTGTTTTCCTTGAATTCAAAGGGGGGATATTCGGCATTGGTGCCTATCCTGAGGACGGGTTCCGTCTTCTTCTTGCAGCTTGCACTGGTGAGTAAGATGGCAAACATGGTGAATAGAACGATTGCTACGATTAGAGTTTTTTTCATACATTCCTCCTTGTTGGAATACAGAAAATCATATTATTATCTTATCTGTGAAATGTTTTTCCTGTCAAGAGATTATTGCGGGTAAGCCGAAACTTTTCCTGTCCCTTGCCTGCTGAGATGTCCCGAAGATGCCGCGGAGATGACCGAACTTTCTTCGGGAGGTTTCGGGACATCTCCGCGACATATCATAGAGGAAGGTATGGGATAAGCAGGCGGGAAGGCTTGGTCACAAAGAAAAATCCTTGCCAGAAAAGCGAGTGCTAAAAACATGGCATAAATAGAATTAAAATCATGACATAGAGGACTAAAATGGCTACAGTAGCTGATATCAGAAACGGATTGATAATCGAGTTCAAAGACGGACTTTTCGCAGTAGTGGAATTTTTGCACGTCAAGCCGGGAAAAGGCGCAGCCTTTACCCGCACCAAGCTTAAGAACATGAAGACCGGCAAGGTCATAGAAAACACATTCAGGGACAGCGACAACCTCACCGAAGTCAGGGTCGAGAAAACCAAGAAGGAATTTCTGTACCGCGACGGAGAATTCTTTGTGCTGATGGACAGCGAGACCTATGAACAGATAACAGTCGGCAAAGAAGTAATCGGTGATTACGAAAAGCTGATTATGGAAAACATGGAAATCTGGGTGCTGACCACAGCAGCCGGCGAAATCCTGACCATCGAGCTTCCCACCACTGTGATTCAGACCATCGCTGAATGCGAGCCCAATGTCAAAGGCAACACCGCCTCCGGCAGCGGAAAAGTCGCCCATACCGAAACAGGCCTGCGCCTGATGGTTCCCTTCTTTGTGGAAGCCGGGGAAAAAATAAAGATTGACACCAGAAGCGGTGAATACATAGAAAGAGCCTAAGTGTCCGGACTTGCCAAAAGTCCTGCCCGAAGTATATTATAAAGATAAGATAAAGCGAGGAAACAATGGGAAAAGTAAAAAGCTTTACCGCTAAACTTGCACACGAGACATCGCACGAAGGCAAAGTAATGTGCCCTGTCTGCAATACCGAAATCAAGCGCGTGAAACTGGTCACCCAGAAAAAGGGTCAGGCCGGCTGGTCACCCCGCTATGATTTTGCCAAAATCTGCAAGTGCAACGAAGCTGACCTGATGAGCGGAAAGTTCTAAATAGAGATAAAACGTTCTAAATGGTCTGTAATGGGACTCTAATTTTTCAGATGGCAATGAGCTCACTCTGAATAGTTCGAGTCCCGCATTTATCTGGAGAGAAGATAAACCCGGCAAATTAGTTAAACAATTTATAAATTTCTGAACAGGGAAGAAGTATGCATTCACCCACAAAGTTTCAGGTTTGCCTGATATTGCTGTCAGTAATGGTTTTAACGAGTGCCGTAGCGGTTTTGAACGCCATGGTCCCGCCACATCCTATGTATGTAAATCCGCCTGAAATCAAGGCTGCGCACCCTTCTGAAATCTTTGGTCCCAGAGGTGACAGCAAATCCCGTCCGCTGCCTGAAAACATCCTGGTCCTGAGAATGCAGTTCTCTGACGTCACCTTCCAGTCACAGGCAGTTTATCCGGACTACCTGGCGCATGACAGGGCTTTTTTCGAGCGCTGGATGCTGCATATGACAGACTTCTTTGCCAATGCCTCGCAAAACGAGTATATAGCAGATTTTGACGTAATCGACCAGGTCTTTACCCTGCCCAATACCATGGCATATTACGGCGCTGATACCAGTGTAAAGTATGATGCCAGGGTTCCGCATATGGTGCAGGAACTGATTCAGATGGCAGACCCCTACATTGATTACAACGATTATGATGCCATAATAGTTTTTCACGCCGGTCCCGGACAGGAATCGGATATAGACCGCATCCGCACCGAACAAATCTGGTCCACATTTTTATCGAGAAGAAACTTCCAGGCTGCCTTTGACCCTGACAATGACAACTACCCCGGCATAGAAACCGCCGACAGCAAATACATCAGAGAAATCGTGCTGATTGCCGAAAGCGAATTCCAGGACTACTTCCCCGTTCCGCCTGATGAGAATGCGGCAGTATACCTTTTCAGCATCTACGGTCCGCTCTGCCATCAGTTCGGTCACCAGATAGGCCTGCCTACCTTGTTTGACAACTATTCCGCCAACGGCCAGTCACAAGGCATCGGCAACTGGGGACTGATGGGAACCGGTCTGTGGAACGGCAGCGGGTTTGTCCCGGCACAGTTAAGCGCCTGGAGCAGGATGTATCTGGGCTGGCAAGACGCCCAAACCGTTTACGGCGACGCCACAGACCTGCAGGTGGACTATTTCCTCAATCCGGACCCGGCTTATCCCAAACTCTACAAAATCCCCATTTCGGAAAAAGAATATTTCCTGGTGGAAAACAGGCAACAGAATCCGGACGGAAGTCTGGACCCCTATTCCAATCAGCCCAGCTTTACTTTCAACCTGCTTGACCCGGGTGACCAGGATTATTATGACCCTCCCTTTGAACTGCTGCCCTACTTCAATTTTATGGAAAACCGCTACAAGGGCTGCGAGTGGGATTTCTTCCTGCCGGGACTGGGCGGGCCTCTGCGTCCGGGTGAAAGTACCGTGACCGATGGTTCGGGACTGCTCATCTGGCATATTGACGAGAATATCATCGAATCCAACTTTGACCCGGATTTTGAATATAATTACGTAAATTACGACGCATCCCACAAAGGCGTGGACGTGGAAGAAGCAGACGGCATCCAGCATCTGGACACCGCTGTCTTTGACTATTACAAATATGGCGGACCCTTTGACACTTTCAGGGCAAGCACCAATCCCGCCGGAAACAATACCTACTTCGGCAATTCCACTTTCAATGGTATATTGCACCTGCCGACGGCTGAGAGCTATTACGGCGGTATCCCGCTGGAGATTTACGATATCAGCGAATCCGGCAATGTGATGACCTTTTCGGTGCGCTTTTCCTGGAAACTGGATACGGGCTATGTGGGTCCCGTTAATCTGGATGCCTGCTCCATCGACTTTGATAATGACGGCGACAATGAAATCTTTTATCCCATGCCGGATGGCTCGCTGTTTTTGTGGAAAGATGAGGAGCTGGCAGAGAACTTTCCGATTAACACCGGTGGAGAAATCAAGAGTTACCTGTGGGACGGGCAGGCATTTTACATAGCCACAGACATGACCGGCAACCCTGTCCAGCCGGTAATCCGGCTCAGGAAATTGCAGAACGGACAGCTTAGCACATTGCTCACGGCAGCGGACGGTAAGAAATGGGCAGGCCCGGTGATGGCATATGACGAGACGGTCGTAGTGCCGGTGCATAACGAGCTGAACTATGTTTTCGGCAGTTGGGAAATCCGTCTGTATGACAAAGCCGGTTTCCCCAATCTCAGCGAGTCCTGGAGCGGTGCCACGGATTCACTTACAGCCAACCCAGCCGTGTTCAGGCAAAAAATCTACGCCGTTACCAAAGCGCTTGCAGACGGCAGTTACAGATTGAATGTGATGACTCCGGGCGTTACGGATTTTGTGTCACACCCTCTTTCCATCCCGCCTGATTCCAGCTTGGTTGCGTTGTCGATTGCGCCTTTTTCACCTGAATCAGAAGGCGAGATACTAATCCAGACACCCTACTCGATTTATCTGACAGACCTGAACGGACAACTGAAAACCGGATACCCCGTAACATTGCCTTTCTTATCAAAAAGCCAGGTTACTATCACCGATACCGACAAAAACGGTACGCTGGACTATATCGTTAGCGGAGAAAACAGCTTTGCGGTCTATGACTATGCCGGCAAAAACATGCTGACCAACTTCAGCGGTTTTGCCCAAACCGATACACTGGGCATTACCTCAGGCATGCTGGCAGGCGATTTTGACGGGGATGGCAATACAGAATACATCGGCGCTTTCTCACGCAACCGGTTGGCTGTCTTTGAAGAAAACCTGCGCCTGAAAAGCGGATACCCCGTCTCTTTCTCAGACCGCAGCAGGAATCTGCCTTTTATGCATAAGTCATCAGATAACCTTACCTATGCCTGGCTTCCCACGGATAATGGTAAAATCTTCCGCGCTCCATTGCCTGAAAGCGCTTTGAATGCGATTGACCCCAACTGGTACTGCAGATTCGGAAACCTGGAAAGAACGTCCTCCCGGGAAGCTGATGAACTGCCAAACCAATACGAAAGCACGGCTCTGTTCGTTCCCGGCGAGACCTATGTCTTCCCCAATCCCGTCCGTTCCATTTATGAGCAAAAACTTACCTTCCATATGATGACCAGCCGGGATGCCCGGGTGGAAGTATCTGTGTTTGACATAGCCGGCAAGCTGCTCTACCGCAGTAAAGTGGATTGCCGGGCTTACCTCAGGAACCGGGAAGTGGTGGACTTTCCTGTCAGCCGTCTTGCCAGCGGAATTTATTTTGCCGTACTCAAATCCGGCGATAACGTTATACGCATCAAATTTGCGATAGAGAAATAAAGATAATGATTATGGGGAGGAACTCCATGCGATACATAGTTTTGGCAATGATGCTCGTCCTGCTGCCCTTAACCGTGACAGCCCAAAACTCCAATAGCGGAGAATATGGATTCCAGTTTCTGCAAATTCCGGTAAGCCCCGTCGCCACAGCTCTTGGCGGAAACGGTATTTACGCCAATGCCCACTCCGGCGCCTTTATCCAAAATCCGGCCGCCAACCTGATGGACGAACGCTACAGTGTGAGTGTCCAGCACAGCTTGTGGCTCGTGGACACCAGCATTTCGCAGATTGTCTATTCCAAAAGCAACCGCAACCGGCATTTCGGCCTGGCTGGCAGAATCCTGGATTATGGGCAGATAGACACCCGGGACGATACAGGCGCTATCATCGGAAACTACCATCCGATTGATGCCAGCCTGATGGTAAACTATGCCTACCGGCTCCTTCCTGACCATATGTTCGGGCTTAATGCCGCGCTTATATATGAAAAGCTTAATACTGCTTCCAGTTATGGAATCAGCACTGACCTGGGCTATGTGTTCCTGCCGCCGATTACCAACTCCACCCTGTTTCTTTCTCTGCGTAATCTAGGTATTACCTCCAAAATGGAGTATGAGAAAATCAAGCTTCCCCTTACCCTGGAGACAGGAATCGGTTACAAACTGCCTTTCAATCATTCCGCTCTATCCATGCAGTTTACCATGAATAAACCGGTAGATGCTGACCTGAGGACCACCCTTGCCGCTGAATACTCGCTTTGGCAAATGCTTTCCCTGCGCCTTGGTTACAAGGGTAATCACGACGAGGAAGGCATCACAGCCGGAATAGGCATAAGCTGGCAGAACCTGGTCGTTGACTATGGCTGGAACTCTTTTTCCGACAGATTGAACGATACACACTCTTTTGGAATAACCTATAACTTCTGAACCATAAACTTATGGTCAAAAACAAACCGCTCTACGCTCTGTTAACCCTGATTATAGCGCTTGCCTGTTCCGGGCTTGCAGCCTTGGATTACACTCCCAGGCAGCTGCTGTTCAGAACCACCCGCAGCCTGCAGATTGAGCGCGGCAGGACGGGACTGACCGCTTTTGACTCTTTTCTGGACGAAATCCAGGCGCTTTCCGTTTCCCCTGTAGAGGGCATGCCGGATAACCGCTGGTTTTCTGTAAACCTTGCAGAGCAACCGGACTGGGATTTTTTCCGAAGCAACGCTCCTGTCTTTGACGGTATTGATATCATCCAGCCCAACTATATCAATGAGTTACATGTCGTCCCCAATGACCCATGGTACTCACTCCAACAAATGCATCTGGTAAACCTCCCCCAAGCCTGGAACTACACCACCGGCAGTTCAATGGTAGTCGTAGGAGTGATAGATTCAGGCATGCTCAAAGACCATCCCGACCTGCAGGGCAACATCTTTTACAACCAGTATGAAATCCCGGATAACGGCATCGATGACGACGGCAACGGTTACATAGACGATTACTGCGGATGGGACTTTGCCGATGCTCCCGAACTGGCTGATATAGCCCTGGGCGACTTCACGGTTCGCGACAATGACGTTACAGACGAAAACTTCCACGGCACCCATGTGGCAGGCATTATTGGCGCGGCTTCAAATAACGGAATCGGAATAAGCGGAGTATGCTGGGATATTAAGCTCTTGCCCGTCCGGGCAGGATTCCGGACTTCTGGCGGCGGCGGTTATCTGCAGGATGACGATGCAGCTGCAGCCATAATATACGCAACTGATATGGGTGCAAACGTTATGAATCTCAGCTGGGGCGACCCGAACTATTCCGCCATCATTGCAGACGCCTGTCATTATGCATACATTAGGGGCGTAACGGTTGTGTCTTCCGCCGGTAACACTCCGGGACCAAACCTAAATTATCCCGCCAAACTTGCCAGCACCATCTCAGTGGGAGCTATTGACCCCTACAAAACCCTTGCAGGCTTTTCCAGCTATGGACCGGAACTGGACCTTGTAGCACCGGGTCAGCAGATATACAGCACCTATCATGCCTCCGGCCCTGATATTTACAAGGAACTTTCCGGCACGTCCATGTCAGCTCCTTTTGTGACAGGCAGCATTGCCCTGCTGATGTCCCTGCAGCCAAACCTCACCCCGGATGAAGTGCGTGCCCATCTTTTGTCCTCGACCGACGACCTTGGCGTCACCGGTTATGATATGTATTACGGACACGGACTGCTGAATGCCCGTAAACTGGTGGAAAGCCTGAGCTCGCCATATATCAGGGTACAAAGCCCGGAAGACCATATGGGGGTTACCGGTGATTTTGATATCATCGGCACTGTCAATGGCGACAATTTCTTCCGCTACTCGGTGATGTGCGCCAAAGAATCAAAGACCGGCTCAATGGATTGGAAGGATGTCTATCACAACACCACTTCACCCCATTATTATTATCAGCCGGTGGTGGACGGAGTTATCGCAAGCTTCAGGGTTCCGGACCTCATGCAGGAAGGGCAGTACCTTATCCGCATCCGTTATGAAAGCAGGAATGGCGGGGTTTACAATCTTTTCCATTCAGTCCTGCTGGATTTATCTCCTCCGATGCTTGTGCCCAATACATTCAACGTCTTCAAACGTTATGACGGACAAAACGTCAGGTATTATGCCGGAGCAAAGTTCAATGAACCTGTACGCTCCGAGCTTACAGTTTATGCCGGCGGCTCAGTCCAGGCGACAGTTTTCCCTGCCGTGATGGATACAATCCAGGTCTGGCAATTGCCCTCAGATTTGCCTCCCGGAAGCATCAGTGTGGAGATTCATGCCACCAACCACAGCAACCTGACCTACACCTCTGCCCTGCTGGAGAATGTCAGTAATATCGAATATACGATTATTCCCGACTATGGTTATATCTCCCAACAAATCGGCAACCCCATGGTTCCCCTTAACCGCTTCCACGACTTTGACAATAACACAATTCCTGAGTTTATCGCCATGGACCTGCCAACTTCCGGCTATGGCGATGTCTTCGCTTTTGAACTGCCAGACACTGTACTGGTCCAGAAACACGCCTTCGGACAAAAGTTCATGCCGCTGGATTTGGGCAATACAAACGCTTTAGGACAGGAACTGCTGGCGCTGAACCTGCAAAACCTGACCCTGATGGAAACATTATCAGCCAATGTCTATCCCACGGTTTCGCTCTGGTCTCAGACCGGGGTCTCGGGCGGGATTTTTGCTGATTATGACAACGACGGAACCAAAGATATCCTGATTGTAAAAGACCTGACCACAGAAAGGGTTGTGCAGTTTTTCAAGCGTACCGGAGATAACCAGTTTTCCGCACCTATGGCTACCATATCCAACCCATCCCAGACCAATGTCAGGAACATGTTTGTGCCGACGTTCATTGTTGATAACCTGGACAATGACAACAAAAAGGACATCCTGACTGCCGACACAGACGGCGATGTAATGGTCTTCGAGTATTCTGCCGCAGGACCTGCCCTCACCTGGATGAGGCGCTTGCCGGTAGCCAATACCTATTATCTTGTTACAGGAAACTTCGACGGCAACAACACCCGTGATTTCTTTGTGGGCGGTTATAATACAGATATCCTCGACCCCAACCGCAACTACTGGTATTTTGAGGGATTCACCCGCAGCGGGGACAATCAATACACCAGCATGGGTTCCATCCAGTTCAACAATGTGATGTCCCAAAACTCCATCCAGGCTTTTGACATAGACAATGACGGCAGTGATGAAATCATCCTTGCCTTGTCACCCAACCTGTACATTATCAAATATATCAGCGGCAGGTTTCAGCCAATCTTTTACGGAACCAGCAACCGCACCTTCCAGATTGCAGCCTGGCACCAGAACGGACAGCCACGCTTCCTGACCAACCGACAAAACAGCGCTGATTCCCTCAAAGCCTTTGTCTGGACCACCCAGACACCCTACACCGGTCCTCCAGTGCCTGCCAACCTGATTGTGCGCCCCCTGAACGCCAGCACCATTTCAATCGCATGGCAAGCTACAAGCGCCGGGCATTACAAGGTTTACAGAAGGGAATCCGACCAGCCGGCAATCCTGATTGCAGAGCTGACTGCCACTTCCTTTACAGATACCACTGTAACAGCAGGTATCTCATACAGCTACGCTGTTTCTGCTGTTGACCCTACCTATGAACCTTCTGAGAGCGCAACGTCCCAATGGATTTCCGCAATTCCGCAAGCACCACCGCTGATTACGGAAATCAGCATGATGGGCGCTAATGAACTGCGGATTGTCTTTGACCAGCCCATGGCAGGCTCTGCCCTCAATCCCTCCTGCTATGTGGTCAGCCATCAGATGGGTTCTCCCAACTCGGCAAACAGCATTTTTAACGACTATGGAATCCAGCTCAGGTTCCGTGACCTCTTCCCGGAAACCGGGGAAAGCTTTTCACTTTTCCTGCGCAACGTTTACAGCGCTGCCGGGATTTCACCTGTCCAGAGCACCTATGCCTTTTCCTATAACCCGGACTACACACCTCCGTTTGTGGTGGGGGCACAGGTCCTCTCCGACAACCGTTCCGTCCGCATTACCCTCAGCGAAACCGTCAGTCCCGAGACAGCTATGCAGATGACAAACTACGAATTGCTTCTGCCTGCCAACGACACCGGCAACAGCATCCGCTCCGTTGCGGTGGACGATAACCTCATTACCGTAACCCTGAACGACAAGCTGAAATATACCAACCGCTTTTACTACATTGTCATGCGCAACATCACAGACCTGGCCGGCAACGTGATTGCGCCCAACCAGAACACCTGCCGCTTTTACCTGTATGACATCACCAGCCTGGACAAGGTAGTCACCTATCCCAATCCAGTTAAATCCAAAGAATATGACGCCATCAACTTTATGAATTTCCCCGCCGGCAAAAAGGGACGCCTCTCCATTTACAGCATTTCAGGAGAACTCGTCTTCAATACAGCCATTGGTCCTTTCAATCCCGATAACAATAACGTGACCTACCGCTGGAACCTCAACAACCAGTCAGGCAAACGCATCTCCTCCGGCATCTACTATTATGTGATAAGTATGGGCGGAGAGACCAAGAAAGGAAAAATCGCCATCCTCAATTGATACCACTTATGATGCGGGAACACAGCGGGAGCTTTGTTCACGTATTGCTCCCGAATTGCTCCCCTGTCAGGCAGGAAAGATGATATCAGCGGATAAGCATGACCTTGCGGCTGACGCTCTTTCCCTTGCCGTCGGTGAGAACAAGCTGGTAAAGCCCTGAAGCGCAGATGCGTCCGCCCTTGTCCCGTCCGTTCCAGGTCAGTTCAGTTGCGCCTTTTTCCGTTTCTGCAGACCAGACCAGCTGGCCTTTCAGGTTATACACCACCGCTTTGGCATCGGTGGTTTTAGCAGCATCAAACCTGACTGTCAGAGCTGATAGAGCGGGATTGAAGGGATTGGGGTAAAGCGCAAAACCGGTCAGGGGTAAAGTATCGTCATGGTTGGAGACAGGATTGTAGACAAGGGATTCATCACAGGGGAAAAACTGCGTTCCGTTCCAGGCAGAGATGGTGTAAGTATGCTGAATACCGTCCTGTGGCAGGGGTATTGTATGCGTGTAAGCGCTTCCCGGCACGGTTGTCAGCACAGTCCCGTTGTTGTAGATATAATAGCTCTGAGCGTTGTCCGGACCCATGTGTGGCGCCCAAAAGAACCTGATGTTTTCAGCCACCTGGTAGCCAAAGTAGGATGGTCCCAGAACATCATCGATATAATCAATCTTCCATTTATTGCCTTCCGCCAGCGGAAACAGGGTGCCGTCCGGTTCCACCAGCCAGTTATACTCAATCTCCCGGAACACCCCAGCGTTGCCTACGGAGAAGTTGTGAACCCAGGCATTCTGCCCGACGTCATACAGCAGAAAATCGCTGTAAAAGTTGGGGGAAGCATCTATAAAAGTCGGTATGTATGTATTGTTGATGCCATCGGGATAATGCGTCACTTCGCCGTAGGAAGTGGCATTACCCATAATAAGTTCGCTGATTGAAGCGTGAAAATCAACAAACTGCTGCCACTCTCCGGGAAGCTGGAGATTGTTCACTTTTCTCCAGATGGGGTTGCCGGGAATATCAAAATGGTCATAATTCCCCGGAGTTGCATAAACCGAGTATCTGGCTATTCTGAGAAAATCCCCGTCCCGATAGAGCCAGAATATCTTGGCGGGAAAATAGACAAACCAACCCCTGTAAACCGGGTACATCTCCGTATTATTAATCGTCACGGGACTACCCACCCGTAATGTGCTCCAATTGGGTTGAGGTGTAGCTATCGGTATATCGCCGACGCTGAACTGGACATCAGCAATTATTTGTGTGGCAATGGGATTGTCCGTTCCGCCAAAAGCACCGTAATAATATGTGTAATTGTAGGTCAGGCGGGCTATGACAAACACTAGGGAATCGTGATAAACAGGCACGGAAAAGGGTTCGTTGATGTTTACTGTCCACTGGCTGATTACAAGCCCTGTTTGGGCAGAGACCAGTTCCAGTGTAGCTGTCGGAACGGGAGGGTTGGCAAGAGATACTGTTCCGGTCAGTAAAACAGGCAGGGGGTTGTTTTGCCAGGGGTCAAAGTCAATGGCGGGTAGGGTGGCATTGTCGTTGTGGTCCTCAATGGTGGCGGCGATTTCCATCGCTGTGTTATAGTCCCAGAAGTTGTTTTCCGCTTTTACCGTAATGGCGCTATTGGTGTAGTTGTAGCAAAAGATACTGTGGGTGATGCCATTGGCGTCGATGTTATTGGCAATGGTGTTACCGCCCTGCGCCCAGGCATGATAGATGCTGAGGTCACCCAGGATGGGGTTGGCGTTCTCGGTCAGGTAAAAGCCGGTGTAGTTCCCGCTGACTATGTTGTCCTCAAAGTAGGGCTGGGCAGTGCTACCGCTTACCATCACGCCTGCTCCGGAATTCATGTCCCCGACAATGTAGTTGTTGATAATGGTGTTGTTGTGCACATAGCCGGAGCTGTGACGCAGGTAAAGTCCAGTCAGGTTGTTCTCTATCAGGTTGTCGTGTATCTCTGGGTTGATGGCACCTGCGTTCACTATGTCCCAGGCAATGATGCCCTGCTTGTAGTTGCTGTGTATGTGATTGAAGGATATGGCAGGGCTGTTGCTGCCGCCGGCAGATTGGTTGGAAAGCTGGATTGCGCCGTAATATTGTGTGGAAGTCCCGTTGTAGCGTATTTCATTGCTCATCACATAGCAGTTGCTGTTCTGGGCAATCAGGACCCCATTCTGCTGGCTGTATTCTATCAGGTTGCTGACAATGGGCACGATGGCGGGATTGGGTGAACCAATGCCGTATGCCTGTATGCCTCGTTTGTTGCGTTTAAAGTGGTTATTGGAGATACAGGCGGGCGAGTTTATGGAGTTAATGCCATAATCCGCCAGTTCTATGCGGCAGTGGGTAAACTGGCTGGGCTCGGTGGTATTTTCCAGGCGGATACCGTTCCAGAGGGCATTGGGGTCCACTTGTCCTGAAGTGAAGTGGATGCTGTCCTGCTCGGTGCCATTGGCGATGATATTTCCCTGTGCCGTGATTCTGTATAGGCCCATCGCCTGCACAATCACGCCGGGCTGAACGGTGAGGGTTGTTCCTACCGGGACTGTGATATCCCCCACCATTTCGTAGGGGTTATTGTCGGGAGACCAGGTGCCGGATTGATTACCGCTGACCTGGATGGCAAAAACGGGTGCAGATAATAATGATATCAGCAAGATGATTATTGATTGTTTCATGGGGTTGCCTCTCAGAATAATTGGAGTGGAAAGAGAAACAGGCCGGTTGCCCGACCTGTCATAGCTTATTCGGATATTGCTTGGGTGGGACAGGTCCCTATGCAAGCTCCGCAGTCAATGCAAGCGCCTTCATCGCATTTTGCCTTGTCGCCATCCATGGATAGGGCGTTGACCGGGCAAACATCTACGCAAGCACCGCATCCGATGCAGGTATCTTTGTCGATTTTTACTGCCATTGTTCCGACTCCTTATAAGGTTTCTTTTGCTCTTATGATTTACGGGTAATTCCTGTCAAGGAAAAACAGGCAAATCCGCTCAGCCCTTGGCTTGGTTAGCCACAGCGGCGGCGGCTTTGGCGACTTCTTCCTCGTCTGCCAGATAAAAGCTTTTCAGCACGTGCAGTTCATCGTCAAACTGATATATCAGAGGAATCCCCGTCGGGATATTGAGTTCGGTGATTTTGTCGTCAGCGATTTTATCCAAGTGTTTGACGATGGCGCGCAAGCTGTTGCCGTGGGCAACGATGACTATTCTCCTGCCGAGTTTGAGGCGCGGCACGATGATTTCATTCCAGAAGGGTACTGCCCGGGCATAGGTATCTTTGAGTGATTCTGTAAGGGGCACCTGGTCTTTGGTGAGGTCGGCATATTTGGCTTCGTGTCCTGGCCAGCGAGGGTCGGATTTATCCAAAGGCGGAGGCGGGATATCATAACTGCGCCGCCAGATTTTCACCTGGTCTTCGCCATATTTCTGGGCGGTTTCCGCCTTGTTGAGACCCTGCAAAGCCCCGTAATGCCGTTCATTCAGACGCCAGTCGTTGTGCACCGTCAACCACATCAGGTCCATTTCATCCATGACAATCCAGAGGGTGCGGATAGCCCGCTTCAAGGTGGAAGTCCAGCACTCGTCAAAGGCATAGCCCTCAGCTTTCAGTTTCTGGCCGGCAAGATGCGCTTCCGCCAGTCCTTTTTCGGACAAATCAACGTCTGTCCAGCCTGTGAACAGGTTTTCCCTGTTCCAGACACTTTCGCCGTGCCTGATTAAAACAATCTGCTTCATGTATTTATTCTCCCGGGAGTTAATTTTTAGCGTAAACTATGGCGTCCTCTTTTTTTTCAATCCAGCGCGCCAATATAAAGAAGAAGTCGGATAAGCGGTTCACGTATTGCAGGATGGCTTCCGGAACTGCTTCCTCTTTGGAAAGGGTAACAATCCGGCGTTCCGCCCTGCGGGCAATGGTTCTGCAGATGTCCAGCTTGGCGGATTGGACGGTGCTGCCCGGAATGACAAAGCCGGTGAGACCCACTCTCTGTTCAAAGTCATGCACCAGAGCGGTCAGCTTTTCAGCTTCTTCCAAAGTAATGGGAATCGGGAAAGAGCCGTCTTTGCTGGAAAGCTGTCCCATGACTTTGTAAAGGTCTCTCTGGATGTCAATCAGCAGGTGGCGGAGATTGACGTCGTGTATGATGTGTTTCGCCTCTCCGATGTGGGCGTCCAGCTCATCCAAAGTGCCATAAGCGTCCACTCTGTGGTCATCTTTCCAGACCCTTTCTCCGGAGAAAAGTCCGGTCTGCCCTTTGTCGCCTTGCTTGGTTGAAATGCTCATAAAACCTCACTTCATTGCTATCAGAGAGATTTCCACCTTGCCGTCTTTGGGCAGCCGGGACACCTGCACGGTTTCCCTGGCGGGATAAGGCTCCCTGAAGTTTTCCGCATAAAGCCTGTTCAGGACGGCAAAGTCGCCCATATCAAGGATAAAGATGGAGACCTTGACCACATGCGAGAAATTCATGGCAGCCATCTCCAGAATGGCTTTCAGATTGGAAAAAACCAGCAATGCCTGTTCTTCAAAGCTATCCGGCATCACGCCCGTAACAGGGTCAATGCCCAGTGTTCCGGAAACAAACACCATATTGCCTTTCATAGCGGCTTGCGAATAAGGTCCGACCGCAGCCGGCGCCTTGTTGGTCTGAATTGGAAGCATCTTGTTATCCTCCATATAGTTAGTTTATTATTCACTTGCATGATATTGAAATATGGCAAGCTGATTTAGTCAACGAATATCTTTTGGCTGTTGCTTTCCCCTTGCTTAGTCCATAGTAAATACAGATAATATTCTTAGACTTTGCTTAGACTTTAGTCTAAGAATAACCTAAGGATATACTCTGGATATTCTTTGTTTTTATTAAGCGAGAGGCAGGCACGGTTCAACCGGCGGAGTTGATGAAACAGAAAAACAGTTAGCTAAAGATGCGGAACTGCTTGACAAATAATTTAATAGCAATTTTCTAAAGTAAAGAGGTAGTTTGCCTATGTTCTCGACAAAATTCTGGCTGACCTTCTGGTTGACTTTGATAGCCCTGCTATTGTCTTATGCCGCCTATAGCTTTTTTTCCATAGGCAGTTTCGGGGACTGGTTTTGGGGCATCTGGTTATGGGTATTGTGGGTTGCGCTGGGATTGGATTTTGGATTGGTGATATTCATCGGCTGGGACTACCTGAATCCCACCGAATCACGGATGCCGTTTTATGTGGCGCTGGGAGCATCCCTGATATTGGTATTGATTTATCTTGGCATCAGTTCATTGGTGCGCTATATTATTTATAGCTGAGCGTTCAGTTTTGACAAGGAGGAACAAATGGAACAATTCGGAAAGTTGCTGTTCATGTTCGTCATTACGATAGTGTTGTTTGTAACAGGGGGAAACATCGTCTTCAACTTTATGGAAAGTCAGCTCATGACCGTTCTGGTCATCCTCTGGGCAGCGGTCACTATTGTCTTTACGATAGTCAGCCTGCGCAGTGATATGTCCAAGCTTCCCTTCTTCCTCGGTCTGATTGTTTCCATAGTGATTGTTCTGGTTCAGAAAGGCGTTCTGCAGATGTGAGTCTGGCGCTATTTATGAAAGCAACCTACGCATTGGGTCTGATAGTATCAAGCTTCTTCATCCTGGGCATGCTGATTACCTCGGTTCTGAAGGTTGACCTGTTAAAAGGGGATTGGGTAGTGGTATTGGGACCTCTGGCTCTCGCCCTGCTGGTAATCTGGGGTCTGATGAAAAGGAATAACGCTCCGAAAGAATAACAACTACTAATCCATCAGCTTTATCAGGACATACTTCTCCGCCAGACTGCCTTTGATTTTCTTGCCATCCATATCCAGATGGGTCAGGTTGTTTTCGCCCACGAAGTATTGATTCGGCTTGGGCAGTCCTTCCAGAGTAATGGTATTGCCAGCGTCGTTCCAGGTGTATTTGCCGTAATCCTCGTAGTGCTTGTAATCATCTTTTCCCAGAAAGCGGGTAATCTTTTCGTAAGAGCCGTCCTCCCTCAGCGTGATAAAGGTCTCCAGCCCCTCTGCTTCTGCCGCCGGCAAAACGCCGTAATAAGAGCCCAGGTAATCCAGTGAATTACGGGAATTGTGGGCAGGGTCGGCAGCGCTGGTCTCATCAGCGTTAGCATTCTTTTTCACACCGGCTTTGCAGGCAGTGGCTGAAACCATGGTTATCATTGTCAGCAAAAGCAATCCCGCCATCAGCAGAGTCCTGTTTATCCTTATCTGATGCATCATTTTCTCCTCATCCGATTCTGTAATAAAACATAATGCTCCCTCGCCCATCCGTCAAGTAAAATCGGATGGAGTGACGTCTGTGCCGACAATCTGCTTGACAAAAGGGTTGGGACGTAAATCCGTGTATGATGTTATAAATTCAATAGTTTGGAGTTTGTAACGCAAAATACGGACAAGGAGGAAAGGATGGAATACCCCTTTCAGGACATTGAGAAAAAGTGGCAGAAAAACTGGAACGACAAGAAGCTGTTCAATACCTTAGACGCAACCGACAAGAAGAAATACTATGTCCTCGCCATGTTCCCCTATCCTTCCGGAATCCTCCATTGCGGACACGTTTCCAATTACTCCATCAGCGACGCCATCGCCCGCCTGAAAATGATGGAAGGCTATAATGTGATGCAGCCCATGGGCTTTGACAGCTTTGGCATGCCGGCTGAGAATTATGCCATCCAGAACAATTCCCACCCCGGCATTACGACGGAAGATTGCATAACGGCGATGCATAAACAGTTTGACAGTCTGGGTTTCGGGCTGGACTGGGACCGGGAAGTCAGCACCTGCCGCCCCAATTATTACAAGTGGGGGCAGTATCTCTTCAAGAAGCTTTACGAAAAAGGGCTGGTTTACCGCAAGACCAGTTTCCAGAACTGGTGCGAATCCTGCCAGACCGTGCTTGCCAACGAGCAGGTGGAAAACGGTCATTGCTGGCGGTGCGATAGTCAGGTAACCCAAAAAGAACTGGAGCAGTGGTATTTTAAAATCACCGAATATGCCGAGGAACTGCTGGATTTCAGCAAGATGCTGGACTGGCCCGAGCGCGTCATCACCATGCAGAAAAACTGGATTGGCAAAAGCTTTGGCACTGAAATAAACTTCAGCCTGGAAGGCACCGGCGAGCCTGTAAAGGTCTTTACCACCCGTCCGGACACCATCTTTGGCGTTACCTTTATGGCATTGCCGCCGGAACATCCCTATGTGCAGAGATGGCTGGCGGAAGACCCTGAGAACAAAGCCCTGCACGACTTTTGCCATAAGGTAATCAACGAGGACAAGATAGAGCGCACGGCAGAAAACACCACCAAAGAAGGCATCTTTTCCGGACGCTTCTGCATCAATCCCGTCAACGGCGACCGGGTGCAAATCTGGGTTACCAACTACGTGGTGATGGATTACGGCACCGGAGCCGTGATGGCTGTTCCGGCGCACGACCAGCGTGACTTTGAATTCGCTAAGAAATATAACCTGCCCATTAAAATAGTTATCCAGAACAAAGAGCATGACCTGACGGCGGAGACAATGACCGCAGCGTATGTGGAACCAGGCTTCCAGGTGAATTCCGCCCAATTTGACGGAATGGAGAATGAGCCTGCAAAACAGGCAATCACCGACTGGATGCAGTCCAAAGGCATGGGCAGACAGACCGTTACCTACCGTCTGCGCGACTGGGGAGTGTCCCGTCAGCGTTACTGGGGCAATCCCATTCCGGTGATTTACTGTGATGACTGCGGCATAGTCCTGGTGCCGGATAAGGACCTGCCTGTTCTGTTGCCAAGCAATGTCCAGGTGGGCAAGACCACCCGCAATCCGCTGCTTTCTGTACCGGAATTCGTCAACACCACCTGTCCCCAATGCAGAAAAGCCGCCCGGCGCGAAACGGATACGATGGATACCTTTGTGGACAGCAGCTGGTATTTTGCCAGATATGCCGACCCAAAGAACGATAACGAGCCTTTTAACAAAGACAAAGCCAACTACTGGCTGCCCGTGGACCAATACATAGGCGGGATTGAGCATGCCGTGATGCATCTGCTTTACGCGCGCTTTATCCACAAGTTCATGCGTGACCTCTGCTGGGTAAAATGCGACGAGCCCTTTGCCAGACTGCTGACCCAGGGCATGGTCACCAAAGACGGAGCCAAGATGTCCAAAAGCAAGGGCAATGTAGTTGACCCGAAATATATCATAGACCGCTTCGGGGCAGACACTTTGCGCGTATTCCTGCTCTTCGCCTCACCGCCGGAAAAGGATTCGGAGTGGAGCGACGACGGCGTCATGGGAGCTTTCCGTTTCCTGAACCGCGTGTGGCGTCTGATTGAGACCAACCTTGACGCGCTGAAAAGAGGGATGCAGCTCAATGCAAACATTGAGGACGTTTCCCCTGCGATGAAGGATTTGCTGTTCAGTTCACACAACACCACCAAAAAATGGCTGGAGGACAGCATCCACAGAATGCAGTATAATACCGCCATTGCTGCCATTATGGAGCACCTGAACCACTGCGTGGCAGTCAAGGAACCGGAAGCTTTGAACGATGCCGACCTGGCAGTGTATGCGGAAGCCTGCGGGATTATCCCCCAGTTGCTCTATCCCTTTGCCCCGCATATTGCGGAAGAGCTCTGGCAGATGCTGGGCTTTGAGGGAATGGTACACTCCGGCGGATTGCCAGGCTATGAGGAGCGTTATCTCGTCCGCGACAGGATTAATTATGTAATCCAGATAAACGGCAAAGTCCGCGGTAAAATGGAAATCGCCCCTGACACCGCAGAGGATAAAATCAGGGAACTTGCCCTGGAAGTGGACAATGTGAAAAAGACCATCGAAGGTAAGACGATTCATAAGGTAATCGTCATTCCCGGCAAGATGGTCAGCATCGCCATATCATAACATAGTAAGAGTCATAAATCACGCAGGCCGTTTCCTCAGATGGTTTCGGCCTGTTTTCTTTTCGTCCCGGAAATGATTCCCGCTTCTTCCTCACTGAGATGTCGCGAAGATGCCCCGAAGCCTCCCGAAGAAAACCCTGTCATCTCCGCGACATCTTCGGGACATCTCATAAAGCAGGAAGCCGGGGACAAGTCTGGAAAAAGCAATTACACCCCATAAGAAAAAACTCTTGACTATAATCCAAAAACAGGATTGTTATAATCAGAAGGGGAGAAAGGAGACAAAATGGACGAATTAGAACTTAACAGCCTATACCGCTCCGTAATAGACAACGCCATGGTGGCAATCGGACTTACAGATACAGAAGGAAAGTTCATCCTGGTCAATTATGCCTGGTGCCAAAAGCTGGGCTATAGCCCCAATGATGCCAATTTGCTATCCCTCAAAGACATTACCATGCCGGAAGATACCGCGCGCAGCGATGCGAATTTTAAAAAACTGGTGAGCGGTGAAGTGGACGGCATCCAAAAACTGACCCGATACCAGAGAAGAAACGGCACCTGCTTTTGGGCAAATCTTTTTGTTGCGCCTGTCAAAGACCAGTTCGGCAGAGTCAATGCTGTCCTGGGTATCTGGCATGACGTGGATTCCCAGCTCAGGGAAGAGACCAGTCTGAAAGGACTGGATTCCGTGACAGATGCCACTACTGAAAAGCTGATGACCGCCCAGTCTGAAATCCTGAAGAAAGAAATGGAACTAAAAAACGCATATCAGAAGCTGGATGAGCTGGCTTATACCGATGTGCTTACCGAACTGCCCAATCGCCGGCATATGGAAGATATGCTCCAGAATGAGGCAAAAAGAACCAGCCGTACCAAGCGCGAGTTTTCCATCTGCCTCTGCGATATTGATGATTTTAAAAAAATCAATGACAGCTACGGACACGATGTAGGCGATATGGTCCTGAAAGAAGTTTCTGCGATTTTTCAGAATTGTATACGTACTACAGACTCCGTCGGACGCTGGGGCGGAGAGGAATTTCTCTTCATCCTCACCGAAACACCGCTAAAGGGCGCAACCTTAGTTATGGAAAGAATCCGTCTGACCGTTGAAGAACATAAAATCATCGTGGGAGAAACAGAACTCAAGGTAACGGTTACTCTTGGTGCCAGCACCTTTGAACCGGAAGGAGAATTAGACAAGGCAATCAAGCAGGCGGACCTGGCGATGTATGCCGGGAAGAAGAGCGGAAAGAATCTTGCGATTGAATACACCAAACAGTTGGAAGTGATTCACTCCATCTATATCTGATAATACGCTGAATAAAGTTTAAGGGGTCAGATGCTGAAACATCCGACCCCTTTTCATTTGTTTATAAATTAAAGTCTGCTATCAGGGAAACACTGTCCGCTTCACGTTTTTCAAGGCATAAAGCTTTTCCAGGCGTTCATTGATGGCAAATTCCGGTTCTGTTTTTTCCGATTGCAGTTTTTCCGGCTTGAGCAGCATCTCTGCAGACCGGAGGAACTGCTCCGCTTTCTGGTTCCAGTAAACAGGTTCTGCCAGGGCGGGGGAAATCCACTGCAGTTCATACATGGCTTTGAGAAGCTGATTGAACACATTGCTCTTTGCGGGATTTTTATATCTGGTGACAATGCCGGCGTTGGCAATGGCAGTGCCGTCCATTTCCAGATAGTTGGGCTGTGGCAGCAGCAGGTCAACCGGAGCGTTCTCTTCAAAGAAAGTCATCACGGCAACCTTGTAGGCTGAGGTATTTCCGCCTTCAGGATAAGCTCCGTACCCGACCACAAAATCCGCTTTATGGTCACTGGCAGAAATCCCCAGCGCCAGCATACCGGTCAGGTTTGGATAATCAGTTGTCATAAGGATATTGCTCCCGCCGACATTCACCGAAGTTGCCTGCTGCCAGATGGCATAGGCCTCTTCCTCGGTAGTATTGTTTATATTGTAGATAAAGAGCATATCCATATCCGGCTGCACAGAATCCAGGCTGTCATAATACTCGTCGGCAAAGCGGTTGAACCCGCTCTCCGGCTGGTTTACCAGTATCAGCTTCTTGCCCTTTCTCTGGTGCAGGCGAATCATCGTCCGGAGTGTGTGGCTGATTTTACCGATAACCACGTAGCTGCTGTATTTCTTGAGCTGGAAATATGGTTTTTCCTCGGGGAAGGTCTGCCACAGGCTGTCGGTAAAGAGAGGCATATAGCCGTTTGCTGCCAGGATGCCATTGGAGGTTCCGGTAATCTGCTTCAACAGCAGCATCTCCTCCAGGGTGGCAAAGGGCGTTACTTCAAAGCGGTTTGTGATGCCTTCCGGCTGCTTCGCTTTTATCAGTGCCACAGCATCTGCCCAGGAGATTGCCTTCCAGCCGTCTTTGGTCTTTTGCATGGGTTCGGTCAAGCGCTCAGCGCTAAACAGGGTCTGCCAGCCAAAACGCCCATTGAAGCAGATGTTCCTGCCATTAAACCCGTCATTGATAATGGGGGCGTCTTTCTCTTCCGGCGTGCTGATGCGGGTGATTTTACCGGTCTCGGTCTCCACTTTGATGGAGCATCCCGTGCCGCATATTCCGCAGCTCTGGATGGTGACTGCCTTGGGGAGAGGATTCATCTTGTAATTGAGATTGCGCTCCACCAAAGCGCCCACTGGACAGACGTTGATGCACTTGCCGCAGGATTCACAGCTGGTTTCGGTCAGACTTTGACCAAATTCCGGTGCTACAACGGTCGGGAAACCGCGATAGATGTAACCCAGAACGGCTGCGCCCTGGATTTCGGCGCAGGTCCTGATACAGCGTCCGCAGTTCACGCACTTGTTGGCATCACGCAGGATGAAAGGATGAGACGCGTCTATGGGATGGTGGTTCACGCTGCCCAGAAAACGGACAGGGTCAACCTCATAATCGGTGGCATACTGGCGCAGGAAACAGGTCTCATTCACCTGGCATCCGCATTCCAGACAGCGTTCAGCTTCAGCTTTGGCTTGCTCGAGCGAAAAGCCGAGTTCCACTTCCTCAAAAGTGCTCTTGGCTTTGGGAATCTCTATTTCAGGCATATGCACCCGGGGACGGCTGTCAAACTGCTCGTATTCCTTTTTGGAGATTTCCTTTATCTTATGGCCTTTCTTGGAATCAAATCTTGCTTTGGGAGGAGTCATCTCCATCCCCTGCAGGTATTTGTCTATCATCTCCGAAGCCATCCTGCCGTCAGCTATCGCCTCAATGGCTGTGGCTGCTCCACGCCGGAAATCACCGCCGGCAAAGACGTTTTTCTGACCGGTGTACATGTTGTCTTCGTTAACGATTGCCGTGGACCAGCGGCTGATGGGGAAAGTATTACCTTCAATCTGGTTTTCGGGCATATTGAAAGCATCCACGTCCGGCACTTGCGAGATGGCGGCAATAATATTGTCAAACTCCAGCGTGAAGTATTCTCCCGTTGGCTCCGGACGTCGGCGACCGCTGCTATCAGGTTCGCCCAGTTGCATTTTCTCTATCTTTACTTCTTTCAGAATGCCGTTTTCTCCCATGTATTCCACAGGATTTGACAGCATATAAAACTTTACGCCTTCATGCTCGGAAGCGTCTATTTCAAAGGGTTCTGCCGGCATTTCCTCACGCGTGCGCCTGTAGATGATACTCACTTCAGAGCCCAAGCGCACGGATGTCCTTGCGCAGTCGATAGCAGTGTTTCCGCCACCGACTATGGCGACTTTCTTTCCCAGCTTGGGAGTATTGCCCAGAGCGTGGGCTTTCAGGAAATCCACTCCCAGGTAGCATCCCTGCAGGTCGCTGCCTTTCACCGGCATGGGAACTGCTTTCTGCGCTCCGATTGCCAGGTAAACAGCATCATACTTTTTACTCAGGTCATCCAGGAAGAAGTCCTTGCCCATAGTCTGGTTCAGGTGAATCTTCATCCCGTTTGTACACATCAGTTCGATTTCTTTATCAAGCGTGGCTTTGGGCAGACGGTATTCTGGGATTCCGTACCTGAGCCAGCCACCTGCCTGAGGCGATGCTTCGAATACGTCAACCTCGTAACCGTTATTGGAAAGGTAGTGTCCACAGGTGAGGCCGGAAGGTCCAGCGCCGATAATGGCAATCTTTTTGCCTTTGGATGGCAGCTTTTCCGGAACGTAGTTCCAGTGGTCGTTCAGATCCTCATCCGCTGCATAGCGTTTTAGCTGGCGGATGGCAATCGGCTCTTCCACCAGTTGGCGGCGGCATTCCCTTTCACAGAAAGCCGGACAGACACGACCTATGGACAGGGGCATCGGCAATGTATCCTTGATAACCTTCACCGCTTCATGATATTGGCCGTTGGCAATCAGCGAGACATAACTCTGCACATCCACATGGTCGGGACAGGCAATCTTGCAAGGGGCTTCGCAATCGGCATAATGGTCGCTGATAAGCAGTTCCAGCGCCATCTTGCGCGCTTGTCTTATCTCCTCGTTTTCAGTGGTGATTTCCATACCGTCAGTGAGGTAGGTTCCGCAGGATGTAACAAAACCCCTGCGTCCTTTTACTTCAACTGAGCACACCCAGCAGGAGCCGTAGGGCTTGAGCTCTTCGTCATGGCAGAGGGTGGGGATTTCGTACCCGTGCTGTTTTGCCAGGTCCAGGATGGTCATGCCGCTGTCTGCTGCGACTTTTTTTCCGTTCAGTGTTACTTCTATCTTTGGCATCTTTCCGCTCCCTAAACCTTGGTAATGGCGTTAAACTTACAAGCTGTATAGCAGGCACCGCACTTTATGCACTTGCTCTGGTCAATCTCATGCACCTGTTTGACAGCACCGCTGATGCACTGAACCGGGCATTTTCTGGCGCAGGCAGTGCAACCGACGCATTTGTCAGGAACAACCTCGTATTTCAGAAGAGCCGTGCAGCTATGAGCCGGGCAGCGTTTTTCCTCGATATGGGCGATGTATTCATCCCGGAAATAGCGCAGGGTGGTCAGCACCGGATTGGGAGCCGTCTGCCCCAGTCCGCAGAGAGAGCCCTTGATAATCTTTACGGCAAGCTGTTCCAGTTTTTCGATGTCTTCCATCACGCCCTTGCCTTCCGTGATGCGGGTGAGGATTTCCAGCATACGGCGGGTGCCGATGCGGCAGAAAGTGCATTTACCGCAGGATTCGTTCTGGGTGAAATTGAGGAAAAAGCGCGCAATATCCACCATACAGCTATCCTCGTCCATCACCACCATACCGCCTGAACCCATGATGGCGCCGGTTTTGTTGATGGAGTCATAATCCACAGTCGTATCCAGCAAGCTGGCGGGAACACATCCACCGGAAGGACCTCCCAGCTGGACACCCTTGAATTTCTTGCCGTCTTTGATACCCCCGCCGACTTTATAGATAACGTCGTGCAGGGTCATACCCATCGGAACTTCTATCAGTCCGCTGTTCTTTATCTTGCCAGCCAGTGCAAAGACCTTTGTACCCGGGGACTTTTCCGTTCCGAACTTGCGGAAGGCATCAGCCCCGTGGGTGATTATCCAGGGGATATTTGCCCAGGTCTCCACATTGTTGATATTGGTGGGTTTTCCCCAAAGGCCGGATTCAGCCGGGAAGGGAGGCCGGATGGTGGGCATACCGCGCTTGCCTTCGATGGACTGCATCAGGGCGGTCTCTTCACCGCAGACAAAGGCGCCGGCGCCTTCCTTGATATGCAGTTCGCAGTTAAATCCTTTGCCCAGTATATTCTGCCCGAGGTAACCTTTGGCTTCCGCGTCAGCAATTGCTTTGCGAAGGTGTTTGATAGCCATCGGGTATTCGGCTCTTACATACAGATAGCCCTCGTCGGCTCCCATGGCATAAGCGCCGATAATCATTCCTTCTATGATGGCATGCGGGTCGCCTTCCAGGGTAGAGCGGTCCATAAATGCTCCGGGGTCGCCCTCGTCAGCATTGCAGACTATGTATTTCTTATCGCTTCTGGCATTGAAGGCAAACTGCCATTTCATACCGGTACTGAAACCGGCTCCGCCACGTCCGCGCAGGCCTGATGCCTTGACTTCGTCTATGATGTCCATCGGCTTGAGGGTCAGGGCTTTGCGCAATGCCTGATAACCTCCCGCAGCTTCATAATCATCCAGGCTCTCCGGGTCTATGACTCCGCAATTGCGCAGGACGATACGCTGCTGATTGCCAATCAAATCATTGTGCACAGCTTCTTTGTGTTCATGCAGAATGATGTTATTGTATTCCAATGTATTACTGAGATAACCGTCCAGTATGGACTTGACATCACCGGGACTGACTGTGCCAAGCATCACTGTCGGTTTGCCAGGTCCGGAAAGCTCCAGCACAGGCTCTTCAAAGCACATCCCTATACAGGCCGTCTTTTCCAGTTTAACAAGATATTTTTCGTCATGAACGATTTTCTCCAGCTCAGTCCAGACCTCGCCTGCTCCGGCGGCAATTCCGCAGCTTCCGAGACCGAGTTTGGCAATAATCTTTTCCATTTCTGTCTCCTTACTTTGCGAATTTGCCCAGAACGCCGGGAATGGCTTCGGGAGTTAGTTTGCCATAGGTCTGGTCGCCTATCATGATAACGGGAGCCAAAGAGCAGCAGCCCAGGCAGGCAACTTCCATAACTGTGAATAGCGTGTCTTCAGTAGTGTCCTCATCGCCTTCCAGCTTCAGGTTTTCCCGGATGGCATTGAGAATGGTGTTAGCGCCGGAAACGTGGCAGGCAGTGCCTTTGCAGACGCGGATTACATATTTGCCCTGCGGTTTGAGGCGGAACATTGAATAAAACGTCGCAACCCCAAAGATTTCTGCTGCTGAAACGCCCATCTGTTCAGACACGTATTTTAGCGTGTCTTTCTTCAGGTAGCCTTCCAGTTGCTGAACTTCCTGCAGGAGAGGAATCAAGGCACCATGTCTGCCTTTGAACCGGGTCAGAATGGCGTCGAGTTCTTGCCTTGAATTCTGCATTTCGACTCCTTCATATCTATATTTTGTTTTCGCTATACCTGTTTGAAGGGAGAGTTAACTGCAACAATTACATATCTTTACGCAAATCCAGCTTCATCGGAAACACATCTCTCAACAGAATGGCAATCTCTTTATAAATGCTTTAATGTCAATGGAAATCTTAGCCTTATCCCTTCCCTGCATACTGAGATGTCCCGAAGATGCCCCGGTGATGACCGGGTTTTCTTCGGGTATCTTCGGGGCATCTCCGCGACAAGTGAGAGAGGAAGAAGGGAGAGTCAGTAAGGATAGGGATAGATGTAAAGGTGGAGAGGCTTGCCTTTATACTTTTCGCTGAGGGTGAGATAGCTGTCGCCCTTTACAGACCAGCAGATGGCTTCTCCCTGGGGTTCCACTTCATAGGACAGTTCAGTTGGCGGGTTGGAAAGCGCTTCCGCTATTTCCTGACCGGGCTTCACCTGCCAATAGTAAACTTTTTCATAGGTCTTGATGATGACCTTGTCCCTCTGGGCAGAGATGTCTCCCCCCACTGCGAGCGGAAATCCGAGGTCCAGGATTCGGCGCGCCACATTGATGCCGGTGTCTGCCAGCGGGGCTTTGATTTGATACAGACCCACTTTCTGCTCCCGCTTGGAGAGAAGATAGACATCGCCGTTCATGGGGTCAACCATCAGGGTTTCGCAGTCCCTGGCTCCGTCCTCAAACATGATGGAAATCGCTGTGATATCTTCGATTTCAGAGCTTTGGGGCTTTTTCCTGATGACTTTGGATAAATCCGGCTCACGGAACCTGTAGAGCACGATATTGGAATACTGCGCTTTGTTATCACCGATTTCCCCCACGTAAACATAGCTGACTCCCGGTTCCGGACCGGGACCGACGGCGATGTCCTCCCAGTCGCGGTTCACAAAATAGGGCAGGAAGAGGGTGTGCCGGGTCTTGCCCTTGCCGTCTATGACATAGACTTCGCTCTTTCCGCCGGAGTCATTGTGAACATAATAGAGCCCTTCATTCACCCGGCTGGCGACTATACCGGAGATTTCATCCAGAACCTTGTCCATGACCCGGTGCTTAGTAACACTGAAGCAGGGAACAAGCAGCAGCAATATAACTGCTAAGGCGATAATTTGCTTTTTCATACTCCAATCCTTGCGCAATATTGATATATGGGGCATTCGTGACATCTGGGCTTGCGGGGATAACAGAGGTTCTGCCCGAAAGCCACCACATAGGAATTGTACATAATCCAGTACTTTTCGGGCAGGACAGCTCGCAATGCCATTTCAGTGTCAAAAGGGGACTGGGTCTGCACATATCCCCAGCGGTTGCTGATGCGGTGTACATGCACGTCCACGCAGATGGCAGGCAGGTTAAAGGCGATGGCGCGCACCAGATTGGCAGTCTTCCTGCCCACGCCGGGCAGCAGAAGCAGGTCGTCTATTTCGGACGGGACCTTGCCCCGGAACTTCTCTTGCAGAACTGCGGGGAGCTGTTTCAGGTGCTTTGCCTTGGCGTTATGGAAGCCGACGGGATAAATCAGTTTGTTTATCTCAGCTTCGCTGTAGCGGTCTATATCTTTGTAAGTCTTTATCTTATCAAACAGCACTGTCACAACTTTGGTGGTGGTGTCGTCCTTGGTGCGGGCACTGAGGATGGTGGCGACCAGCACCTTGAATGGGTCTTTGGTCTTTGCCTGGATAAAGTCCACCACAGGAGTCCTGACTGTGTGAAAATGCTCCTCCAGAATGGGGATGACGGCATCAATGTCAAAGCCGGGATTCAGGTCCTGAACGGCTTTACTCTCTGGTATTTTCTTCACGGGCTTCGCTTCCTTGCAAGTGAGATTTGGCATGGGCTTTAAGTAATCAGCGGACAAATAAATGTCAAGCTAATCAAACCTGAGGTAATGGTTTTATCATGACTGACTAAAATACTGCTTGACATGTATTAGCGATACTAATATATTGACTCCGAATGAAGAAAGAATCCATACCAAGGGACAAGGGATATCAACAAGGAGGAATAGACATGAACGGACAGAGATTGCGCACAGTCCGCAAGGCGCTGGGGCTCTCCCAGCAGGAACTTGCCGGCACCATCAACGTCAATGCATCCGCCATCTCCCAAATGGAGACCAACCGCATCAAACCGTCACTGGATACGCTGATGCTGCTGGCAAAAAACTATAAGGTGAATTTGCACTGGCTGTTGACCGGCAAAGGGCAGATGTTTGAGAATACTGTATCCACCGAAAAGTATAAATCCAATCACCGTCTGGAAGAGCTGAAAAACCTGCTGACCGAGGAACTGAACAACATCACCCGGGCAAGACAGGGCACTGCTCTGCCGGATGTGATAGACCTGCCGGTCAAGGGCGAAATAGCCGCAGGATTACCGGTGGAGAGCTTTGAGGACGAGATAGACGTCATCACCGTGAGGCGTTCCATGATCAAGGGTTCGCTGGAAGACTTTATCTGCCTGAGGGTCAACGGTAAAAGCATGGAACCGGAAATCCGTCACAATGACCTGATACTGATAAAACAAAGCCGGGAATGGGACAAGCTGGCAGGCAAAATCTGCGCGGTGCGGATTGACGGCTCCATAACCCTGAAGCAACTGGTGCTGGACCCCGTCAATCAGCTGATAGTGCTGGTCTCGCTTAATAACGAATACCAGCCGCTGGTCATTCATCCGGAAGAGCACCAGGACATTAACCTGATCGGCTATCTCTTCTTCCTTTTCCGCAAGATGTAAAAAAAGTGCCGCCCGGTTGAGCGGCACTTGTTAATTGTTTGTATTGGTTATTAGTTAGCTAGCTTTTCTGACAACGCGGAAGCCGAGTCTGGAATTGCTGACTTTAGCTTCGCCCTTGTCGGGTGTTCCGTAGTTGCGGAATACAACCCTGGATGCCTGGGCTGTCTGTTGCCATGAACCGCCGCGGATAACGCGCAGATTGGTGGGATTGGAGGCAGGTCCGGTCGGATTGGTCTGGGCAGCAGCTGTGTAAGCTCCATACCAGTCCCAAACCCATTCCTGAACATTTCCGCTCATGTCATAGGCACCGATTCCATTGGCTGTCTTCTGTCCAACGGGGTGTGTGATGCCGCTGGCATTTGTTTCATACCAGGAAACATCGCCAACAGTGTTGCTGCCGGCATAAAGATAATCGGGTGTGTTGGCGGCGCCGCGGGCGGCATATTCCCACTCAGCTTCGGTGGGAAGGCGGTAGCCGGTGGCATTCAGGTTGCAGGTAACGGCGTTCCAGGTGGCGGAATTGGCGTTGGGTATTGCACCCCAGTCAGCCGGGTTGGTAGAACCGCTGATGCTGTAAGCAGGAACAAGGCCATCATTCATGCTTTTCTTGTTGCAGTAAACCAGGGCTGCATAGAAGCTAACCTGTTCCACAGGACGGTTGTTGTCCCCGGTAAAGTTGGAGGGGTTGTTGTTCATAACGGCATACCATTCAGCCTGGGTAACTTCATACTTTCCGATATAGAAAGCGCCAAGGGTCACGCTGTGGGTGGGAAGCTCGTCATCATAACCGGTGCCGGTGGTTCTGCCCATGGTAAAGGTGCCGGCAGGCACGGAAACCATGTTATTATAAACAACATAAATCTTTGTGGCAATAGCACTGTCGTTCCAGCTATCCTTGATTGCCATTGCTTTGACAGTCATGTTTGCACCTACAATAATGGGGGTTGTGTACACGGCTGAGGTTGTAACAGGGTCAGTCCCATCTGTGGTGTAATAAATTGTTGCACCGGAAGTGGCGCAGGAAATCTGTACAGTCTGAGCGGAAGTATAGGTTCCGCTGTCAGGCGTAATAACCGGTGTAGCTACTGTGTTTGTTTCAGTAGTACTTTCACAGGAAAACAGGATTGGAATTATTATCAGTAATAATGCCAAGAATTTGAGTGACTTCATATATCCTCCTTTGTTTTTCAATAACTCAACATAACGTTGTCAACTTTAACCGTCAAGAGTTTTTTACTGACTATTGTACAAAAAGCCTTTTAATAACCTTCAGGATTTCTTTTCAGCCAGTATCAAGAAATGTTCCCAGCATGGTTAAAGCCCTTTCTGTATAAGGATTCTGATATTTTGCTTGACGTAAAATGAAACTGCTGTCTTGCTTGATATGAATAAAAAAACCTGATGGGAGGTTCAAGATGTTCCTGACCGGTGATAAAATGAAGCAAGTGTTTCTCAAAGCCAAGCAAAACCGCTTTGGCATTATCGCTTCCAACGTAGTTTTTGACACTCAAATCCGTGCCATTATCCAGGGTTATGCCTCAGTTAGCTCGGACGGACTGATGCAGATGAGCAGCGGTGCTGTAAAATATGCAGCCGGCGCTTCACAGGATATCAAAATCGGGGCAGAGCTAATCTCAGTGATGATAAAGACTTTTGCCAGGCAATTCAGCAACGCCGGCATCGGACTGCACATTGACCATGCCACACCCAACTATTTCGACTGGCTGGTATACTGCATTGAGAACGGGCTGGTCAGTTCCGTGATGATTGACGCCTCAGCCGAACCCATGGAAGAGAATATCCGGGTTACCAAAGAAGTGGTGGAAGTAGCTCATAAACACAATGTGATAGTGGAAGGCGAAATCGGGCACATCAAGGGCACAGAGGATGAGATTGTGTCCGAAACCGAGCTTTATACCAAGCCGGAAGAAGCGCTGGAGTTTGTCCTGAAGACCAATGTGGATCTGTTTGCCGCCTCGGTTGGCACCAATCATGGCGTATCCAAAGGTGCAAAAATCCAGCTACATCTTGACCTGATAAAGGAAATCGACGATTTGCTCATAAAGAATAACTGCGAACGCGGTTTGGTCCTGCATGGAGCCAGCGGTCTTACGGACTGGCAGCAGCAGACCGCCATCAAAAACGGAGTGGTCAAGATAAACAAGGACACCCATTACCAGATGGATATGGCATATGCCGTCCAGGATTACTGGGAAAGGGAAAAGTATGCCATCGTCTGCCCACCTGAAATCGACTGCGAGGATTATACCCCCAACAAGAGCAAATTTGACCCGCGCAAGTGGCTCATCAAAGGCGAGCAGGCCATGCAGGATACCGTGAAGGGCTTCTGCGAAATGAGCGGAAGCGCCAACAACAGCATATTGCTATAAGAAAAGATAAAAGGAGATACACAGATTATGCCGACCATCGCAATCAACGGATTCGGACGCATCGGACGCCTGGTACTGAGAGCAATCCTGACCAGGTACCCGGATATGAAAGTAGCAGCCATCAATGATATCACGGATGCCAAGACCCTGGCATACCTCTTTAAGTATGACAGCATTCACAAGGTCTTCCCCGGCGAGATTTCCCACACGGAAAACAGCATCATCATCAACGGCAGGGAAATCAGGATTTTCGCTGAGAAAGACCCTGAAATGCTTCCCTGGAAAGACCTGGGCGTGGAACTGGTGATTGAATCCACCGGTATCTTCACTTCCAAGGAGAAAGCCTCCAAGCACCTGAAAGCCGGAGCCAAAAAGGTTATCATCACTGCTCCAGCCAAGGACGCCGTCGATGCCACCATCGTGATGGGCGTAAACCACCAGACCCTGAAACCGGAGCATGCCATTGTGTCCAATGCTTCCTGCACCACAAACTGCCTGGCACCGGTTGCCAAGGTATTGCAGGATAAGTTTGGCATCGTTAATGGTCTGATGACCACCATCCATGCCTACACCAATGACCAGCGCATCCTGGATTTGCCTCACAGCGACCTCAGGCGCGCCAGGGCTGCAGCCATGAGCATGATTCCCACCACCACCGGCGCTGCCAAGGCAATCGGTCTGGTCATCCCCGAACTGAACGGCAAGTTTGACGGCGTAGCAGTGAGGGTTCCCACTCCGGACGGTTCACTGGTGGACCTTACCGTGAACCTGGAAAAGGCAGCCAGCAAGGAAGACATCAATACCGCCATGAAAGAAGCCGCTGAAACCTATCTGAAGGGCTACCTGATGTATTCCGACGAACCGATTGTCTCCATCGACATTGTGGGCAATCCCTATTCTTCCATCTTTGATTCCCTTGCCACCTATGTCAAAGGCAATATGGCAAAGATATTCAGCTGGTATGACAACGAATGGGGCTATTCCGTCCGCGTGGTTGACCTGGCTGACTATATGATGAAACTGTAAACCATAAAAGATAACATCCCAAGGCGTTCGGTTCCGGACGCCTTATTTTTTTTCTTGACAGAATTTATCAGACAAATATTTAATAAATCGGGTTTGTAATTGCTAAAGGTCTGTTAGGCAAAACCATTTAGCAGGCAGATAATCCCACCCGCATTTGAGCTGAAATGTATTTATTCGGATAAAGCATTTTACAAGGGAGGAGACAATGATGGCTCTGTTAGGCAACCAAAAAGGCAACATCGCGCTGGCATTATCTATCGCAATCGTAGCGGCAATGTCCGGCATCACCATGGCAACCCTGGCATACAAGGATACGATTGATGCCAGGTATGATTTTGACTCAATCCAGGAGTTGCATCTGCTCAAGTCTGAGCTAAACCGCGGGCAACGTCTGGTGGAAACGCTGGATTACTCGGGAGAGGGATTTATCCTGCCCGATAAGTTCGTCTCAATCGAGGGCTCGCATTCCAAAACCATGTACAAAAACAGGACCAAGGTAGCCAGGGGGAATCTGTCCACCGGCGGAGGACTCTACTTCTCCGACGGTTATAGCATCAAGACCCTGATAAAGGCGGACCGCGGAACCGGCTCCCACACCCTGTTTGGCAGGAATCTCTCCATGGTATCCAAATACGGGGAAAAAGGCATCCGCCGTAATTCCTTTGCCGGATACCACTACTTCACTGACAATGAAAGCTCCACCAACAACACCAATGTTTATTTCTACGGCTATGACACCATCTATGGCAAGGTCCACAGCAATACTGACATTCACATCAAGCAGTACAACGGCTGGCCCACCTTTTACGGAACGGTTTACACTTCCGGCGTCATAGTCCCCCACAACGGCACCCCGGATTACAACCAGGTCTTCCGCAACGGATATTTTGAGCATGTGGGACAACTGGAGTTCAACGCAACGGCAGACCAAATAAGGGCATTCGGGTTGAGGGTCAATGGAGAAAGTTATGACCCAAACAAGATTTCCTTTGTTACCATCAACGGCTCCGGGTTTACCTCAAAAGTAGGTGAGATTCTTTATCACAACGAAGCCGATACCGCAGATGTCTGGACCCAGTACCCGCCCAGAGCGGGACAATACCAATTCCGCAACAGGTTTGCCATGAGGGATACAATCTGGTCAAATGGCCAGTCCGGCTCTGTGAACGACGGCAGCGCCATCGTATTTCATAAGTTATGGATTCGCGGCACGGTTGCCGGAAAGCAGACCTGGTGCTCAGTGGACACCATGTATATCAACAATGACCTCTTATACAGCGGAACCCCCAGGGGAAGCGCGCCTGATGCCGAAGGCAACCCAAACCGGCAGGATTTTGCCGGTTATGTCTCTGAAAAATCCATTATCATTCAGTACGGTTACAGAGACCCGGATGATTCCCTCCGGTACAGGCCAAACTGTGACGGACAGGCGGAGGGTGTCTGGATTTACGGAGCCCTGTGCGCGCTGGGGAACGGACGGGGCAACTCCCACGAGGACGGCGTCTTTTCCTTTGAATACCAGCACCCGCATCCCTCCACCCCTGCCGTTAGGCTTAACAACAATGATTATGTCTGGGACCGGATAGACCTGCACAGATACAGACACCCCAATTCCACCTGGCCTGCCCAGATTGACTATCCCTGGTACAATCCGCTCTGGCCGGAACGCTTACCCTATATGGAGCGGGGAAACATTCACCTGTATGGTTCGGTTGCCCAGAGGCGCAGAGGTTTCGTGCACAGAAGCACAAACGACACGGAATACCCCAATCCAAACGGCATCTGGAACATCCCCATAGACCTGTGCGGAGGACCCAGCGGAGTGTCTGTCACAGACCCGGTCCTGGGTTTTGTGGGCTCTGGCGTGAATGCGCCCAATACCGTTGGTTCCGGGGTTGGCTACAACAAGGATTACCACTTTGACAACCGCTTTTCCTTCACCCAGCCGCCCCATTTCCCGGAAGTCCATATCTCCGGAGGGCTCACTCCCTTTGAATCAGAATCCTGGGCTTTGCTAAAGCCGCCTGGTAACTTTTAAGCAAGATATTACTGTCACAGTCAGCAAACGATAGCAGTCAAAAGCCCTGACAGGGCGGGGCTGCTATCGTTTTTCTTGACAGCGGAGGCAACCGGCTGAAGCTGACCCTGTGACTTGATGGTGCTATGCATCAGGTAAAAGGGAATTCCGTGCAAAGCGGAAGCGGTCTCCGCCACTGTAAGCAGCACTAAACGGTTCGGATTGTCACTGTCGCAAAAGGCGGTGGGAAGGCAGTCCGGCGCCCCCGGGCAAACCGCTGCGAGCCAGGAAACCTGCCACCGAGTCGGCGCATTTCTCCGGAAATTGGGAATGCCCGCCATTCATTATTCATCTCAAGTCACAACAAAGCTAATGAGGTGAATAACATGACTTTACGCTTTACTCAGCTATGGCTCAAGCTGCTTCTGGCCGTCCTCTTTTTGCTCTCAACCTGCCTTGCCCTGCATGCCGCACTTATCTATGTGGTCAATAGCGAATCCCGCACCCTTAGCCGCATTGATACAGATACAGACCAGGTGCAGAATGCCTTTGCCTCGCTCGGCGTCATTCCCAACAAGGTGATTGTGGACGGCAACTGGCTCTGGAGCGTCAATTCCGGCGACAATGCCCTGCAGAAAATCGACCGCCTTACCGGTGCCACCCTTGCCAACCTCCTGGTGGAAAGCGGCTGCAACCCCTGGGATGCCGTGGTGGACGAAGCCCACATCTATGTCACCGGACTCTTTACCAACAAGGTCTATAAGGTGGATAAATCCACTCACGCCGTCGTGGGAAATGTCAATGTCGGCATTGCCCCGGAAGCCCTCTGCATCTATGCCGGCAAGCTCTATGTGACCAACACGGGCGGTTACCAGAATAACTATGCGGGCAGTTCCGTCTCTGTTATTGATTTGGCTACCTTTGCCGTGACAGCCACCATTCCCGTTTCCGCCAATCCGCAGTACATAATAGAGCACGACGGACTATTGCACGTCTCCTGCACCGGCAACTGGACCAGCGTGTTCGGCGCGGTCTGCGTGATAAATCCTGCTTTGGACGAACTAATCCAGACCATTCCCATCGGCGGCAGCCCAGGCGGTATCTGGATTGATGGCTCTGAACAGGGTCTGGTGGGAGACGGCGGCGGACAGTATCTTTACCGTTATAATGCGCTGGATTTTTCTGTGATGAACGACAGCTCCAATCCCCTGCCCAACGGCGGTTTCGTGGTCTGGGGCGATGACCAGTTCACTGCAGCGCTTGACCCGAACTGGGGCGGCAGCGGCAAAGTCCGCATTTTGCACCCAGACCTCACTTTCTGGAAGGAATACACTGTCGGTATGGCACCCACCGATATGAAGCTCTGGTCTGCTCCCGTTTCCGTCAGCGACGACTATCAAACCCCTGTTTTGACTGCAAGGGTATATCCCAATCCCGCTATGTTTAATGACATCATCACTTTTGAAACCGAAAAAGCTGAAAACGGCACAGTGAAGCTATACAACCTGAAAGGCCAGCTCGTGGTTACCGCTCCCCTTCGTTCCGGCAAAGCAATCCTCAGCACTTCTGGACGCAGCGCGCTGCCCTCCGCCGGCTGCTACTTTTACCGGATTAATTCCGGCAAGGCAGCTACCACCGGCAAACTGCTCCTCCTGTAGCCATTCCAGCGGTACGAGGGTCTCTCCCTGCGCAGGCAGGGACAGGGATCCATGCATTTGTCGTCCCTCGCTTGACGGGGGACATGTTCATCAGTTCGTCTTCCCTGCAATACGAGAGTCTCTCCCTGCGAAGGCAGGGACAGGGATCCATACATTTGTCGTCCCTCGCTTGACGGGGGACATGTTCCTCAGTTCGACTTCCCTGCGAAGGCAGGGATCCATGCTGTTTTTTTCACCACAGAACTCACAGAAAAGTCATTCGTAACTCGTAATTAGACAAACTCCATCTGCTCTCTGCACCTTTGCGTTTATTATCCTTCTCCCTTCTTATATGCATGTCTGCTTCCAGTCAATATCCTATCGATAACCAGTCGATATCCAGTCGAATTAAAGTCAACCGGATATCGATAGATAATCGACTGCATATCAATAAAATATCGTAATGCTATTATGGAGAATGAAAGCAGCGATTTTTGTCCTTGAAACAACCGTCATTTCCCCCCAAATATTTTCCTGCTTAGGAAACAATAAAGCGTCTCTACGTTGAGCTAACCTCCAGGAGAACAGGAACAGAACATAGGTCCGATTATATTATATTGTCTGACAAGCAAATCCAGGACAGCTGTGCCCTCGTTTTGATAAAAACTGCATTATATATATGGAGAGTTGTAAGTAAGATACCATGTAAGATACCAAAGGAGGTTGGTGGGAAAAGTATTGTTACCTCATTTTGCAGTATTATTTTTGGCAGAATAACGAACTTCTGAAAGTTTTTATTGACATGATTTAATGGAGTTATAAATGTCAGCTTGTGCTTTATCATGGGAGTGAATCTATGAAAAAGACTATTAGAGCATCTGAACTATTTATAGCGATTCTATTGTGTTTTGTACTATCCATAAAACTATATGGACAACAAGCTTTTCAAGAGATTTCCAGAATTACACTGCAGCAGAACCAGTTCTTTATTTCGGATATTTATGCCGACGGAGATATAAATGGTGATGGCAGACCGGATTTGATTTATGCTGTTGCAACAAATAATACTAGTGTCCCATATAATGCTCAGATATATATTTTCCATGATATTCCAGACAGTAACTCAATCCCTGACCAAGTACTCATATCACCAGTCGCGTATACTACATGGTATGGATTTTCCATATCATATTCATGTGATTTGAATGGTGATGGTTATGATGACCTGGTAGTGGGAGCAGAGAATTATGGTGGAATAGATGGATGGGGAGCAGTTTTCATTTATTACGGTGGAGTAAGTTTATCTCCTAATCCTGATGTGACTTTAGAGGGTATAAATTATGATAATTTCGACCCTTTCTGGCTGCATTTCGGGCAAAAGGTAATAACTGACTGCGACCTGAATGGTGATGGCTATGCTGACCTTATAGTATATGGCGACGGTCCGCAGGATTATTGGTTCGGACATGTCTGGGCATTTTTTGGAGGACAGCAGTTCAACACTAACTGCGCCTTTAATAAAAGAGGCACTTCCTGGTACGAAGACTTTGGAGGAAGACTTGATACTGGTGATATCAACGGAGACGGGTGCGATGATATTGTACTTACCAGACGTACAAATATTATAGATGAAACACACTCTGACATTACATTGGAGATTTATACAGGAGGCATTTCATTTAGCACATCACCGTCTTGGTCAAAAACAATCAGCACAAATGGTGAAGGATACATTTGGCAGTTACTTTCTAATGGTGACCTTAATGGGGATGGGTATGATGACATTATGTATGTGGATGATGTATATAATTCCAATGAGGACTCATTAATGGTTTTTTATGGAAACAGTGATCTTGACTCTCTTCAGATTCAGGTATATAGTTTTAACGATGCTTCCAATAGAACGCTGTTGTTTTTCTGTAATGCAGATAACGATATTTACTCAGATTTCACTGTGATATCTACTTCACTTGAGTCAGGTGAACCCCAAACAGGTTGTTTTCTGCTTTATAAACAAAACAGTGCCAGCCTTGACCTAAATTATGATTTGTATTATTCGGGAGAAACTGTCTTCAGTGGATATGGAAGAGGATATTTTCTGGGAGATATAAACCAAGACGGGTATCCTGAGTTCTTCATAAGAAAAAACGACTATTCAGTAAATCATGTTCTCAATTACGCGACTATTCTTACTGAGTATTATGTTGGCAACAATGATGATGTATTACCAATTCCAGTTTCAAAGGTACAATGCTACCCCAATCCTTTTAATCCTAATACTACTATAAGGTTTGGACTTCTGGAAGACTCTAATGTAAAACTAAACATCTATAACATCAAAGGTCAATTAATTAAGCAACTGGTTAGAGAAGAAATGAAAAAAGGATATCATAATATTGTTTGGAACGGTAAAGATCAAAATGGGAACCAGGCTTCCTCTGGTGTATATATCTATAGAATATCAACAGGTGGGACGAGTATATCAAACAAAATGATAATGCTAAAATAATGTAATACACACTAAAAAAAGGGCAGGTTAGTGACCTGCCCTTTATGTTTATGCTTTATTGTAATAGCTTTACAAGCTGTTGTATGACCGTTTCCCCGAAACGGGTGTAACGTATGCAGTTTAGAAAACTTCCTTTACAACAGGATAAAATCCTATGTTACAAAGATCACCCTTTTAATACGTTCTTCGACAAGCTCAGAATGACTTTCGGGATGGCAAGCTCCTGCTTGCCATTTGTTAAGCAGGAGCTTAACAACCCGGGTCCCCCGTCAAATCGCCCAAAAGGATAAGCCCCATTGGAAACACGATGCAAGGGACGACACTAAAACGTGCCGACTTTATCGGGGATAATCAGTTCCGCTTCTGTTGCTTTGACCACTTCTTCCACAGTGAGGCCTTCGGCGATTTCCTTCAGTAAAAGCCCTTGCGGGGTTACTTCCATGACTGCCATATCGGTGACGATGAGAGACACCTTGCCTTTGGCGGTGAGTGGCAGGGTGCACTGCTTCAATATCTTGGAATTGCCGAATTTGTCACAATGCTCGGTGGCGACAATCACTTTCCTGGCGCCTGTCACCAAATCCATGGCACCGCCCATGCCGGGAATCAGCTTGCCGGGAATCATCCAGTTGGCAAGATTGCCCTGCTGGTCTGCCTGCAAAGCGCCGAGGACTGTCATGTCCAGATGGCCGCCCCGGATGATGGCAAAACTGGTGGCGCTGTCAAAATAGGCAGCACCGGGAAGCTCTGTCACAAAGCCGCCGCCGGCATTTATCATATCGGGGTCTTCACTGCCTTGTTCAGGCATTGGCCCCACTCCCAGCATACCGTTTTCAGATTGGAAAATCACATGCACACCAGGCGGAATGTGGTTTGCCACTTCGGTGGGCAGTCCGATGCCCAGGTTTACAAAATCACCGTCCTTGAGTTCCAGGGCGATTCTCCTGCCTATCATAGCGCGTTTATCCATCTCACTCCCCCTTTAGGACCAGGTAGTCCACGAAGATGCCCGGCGTGGCAATCGCTTCCGGGTCCAGCTCGCCGACTTCCACAATCTCATCCACTTCCGCAATGGTGATTTTACCTGCCATCGCCATGATGGGATTGCTGTTGCGGGCTGTCTTGCGATAGACCAGGTTGCCCATCTTGTCCGCTTTCCATGCCTTGACAAGGGCAAAGTCGCCATGAATGGCTTTTTCCAGGATAAAGGGCTTGCCGTCCACCTGAATGATGTCCTTGCCTTCTTCCACAATGGTTCCCAGTCCGGTGGGGGTCAGGATGCCTCCCAGTCCGGCTCCGGCAGCGCGCACTCTCTCCATCAGGGTTCCCTGCGGTACCAGTTCCACGCTCAATTCTCCGGATTTATACTGCTCCTGGGTCTGCTTGTTTGTTCCCATATGCGATATCTGGCAGGACTTAATCTGGCGGTTTACCACCAGTTTGCCGGTTCCCCTGTTTTCCCAATCTGTGGCAATGACCACCATATGCAGGTCTTTGGTGTTTTCTGTCACCAGAGCGTCTATCAGGCACTCCGGAGCGCCCACAGCCAAAAAACCGCTGATGAGGATGCTATCGCCGGGTTTTATCAGTTTAACTGCCTCTGCGGCAGATATAATCTCTACCATAAACCTACTCCATGTTTTTCAGCAGGGTTGTGAGCAGACGCACTCCGACGCCGGTACCGCCGTTGCTGTAGTACCCGGATTCCTTTTCCTTACTGGAAGTGCCGGCGATGTCTATATGCAGCCAGGGCAGTTCCTGGACAAATTCCTGGATAAAGAGACCTGCCGTGATAGCACCGCCCCAGGGACCACCGATGTTCTTGAGGTCGGCAATGTCGCTCTTCAGCAGTTCTTTATAGCCCTCATAGGCAGGAAGCTGCCAGACCATCTCTCCGCTGGTTTCCGCCGCTTTTTCCAGTTCAGCATACCATTCCTGGTCATTGGTTACCACGGCTGAAATGCTGGTTCCCAGGGCGCCGACGGCTGCCCCGGTCAGAGTGGCGATATCGATTACCTTTACCACGTGCTCGCGCTCGATGGCATAGTGGATGGCGTCTATCAGGGTAAGGCGTCCCTCGGCGTCAGTATTGAGCACTTCAATGGTCTTGCCGGACATGGAACGCACTATATCGCCGGCACGGTATGCCTCGCCCGAAATCATGTTTTCACAGGCAGCAATGATGGCTGTGACGTTAATCTTCAGCTTCAGGTTGGCAATTGCCGCCATGACGCCGATAACTGCAGCTGCGCCTGCCATATCTGTCTTCATGTTTACCATGCCCTGAGGGGTCTTGATGCAGTAACCGCCGCTGTCATAGGTGAGTCCTTTGCCGATGAGGCCTATCGTGTTGTGCTTGACGTCAGGATTGCCCTGATAGCGCATGATAATCAGGCGGGGTTCGTGCTTTGAGCCCTTGGCGACTGCCAGGAAGGCTTCCATCTTGATACGGCGAAGCTTGTCCATATTGAATATCTCAATGGAGAAGCCATAGTCCAGAGCCGCTTTCTTGGCTGCTTCAGCCAAAGTGTCAGGATAAATCGCATTGGCGGGTTCGTTGACCAGATCTCTTGCCAGTTTGGTGGTTTCCGCCAGGATTCTGCCTTCCAGGATACCTTTATTAAGATTGCGGGTATTCTTGGAATCCTGCACAAAATGCAGGGCATCCGGGGCTTCGTATTTTGATTCGGACTGGTATTTCTCAAATCTGTAGGTGGTCAGCAGAGCGGCCTCAGCCAGCACTTGCCCCATCAGGGCATCGGTTAGCTCAAATTCGGAGCCGGCAATCATATAAATCTGCTTGGATTTCAGGCGGATAGCCTGACGCACGATGTCGGCGATTATCTTGCGGACCTTATCAGGAGTGAGGTGCTCCGGATTGTTCATGCCGGCAAAGATAATCCGGCAATACTGGTTTTTGTGCATATAATGAAAAGTGTGCATCTCTCCGGCTTTGAATGTGACATTCTCGGCTTCGGCAAAACGGACTACGGATTCATACATGTGGCTGCTGAGCCAATCCTCAAATACATCAAGCGCGCCTTCTTCTTTCTGGCACAGGACAAGTGTGTCGATAACTTCAGGTAACTTACGGACAACGTCAACTTTCATAGTTATCCCCTTTCTTTTTATTTTATGTTTTGCTTAAAAATCTTCTGTCAGACTCAGGTAAAAGGTGGGTTTGGAGATAGACACAAAGTCCGTCTGCCAGGCAAAATCCAGCTTGAGTACCGCAAAGCCGATATTCATGCGCGGACCGTAGCCAAAGCCGAACTTGATGTCTTTCAGCTTGCCGTTGCTGCTGCCCTGGAAATCAGCATTGTCGTTCCAGACCGAACCGGCATCGGCAAAGATGCTTCCCCGGATGGAACTCAGTACCAAAGGCAACGGAAACGCCATGGCAAGGTAGTCCATGAAGGGAAAACGGAGTTCGGCAGAGGTCAGGGCAATCTTTTCACCTTCCGTTTCTTCTTCATATCCCCTGATACCATAATATCCTTCCAGGCTAAAGGTCTGCGGCATTTTACCACCGCTGGCGCCTGCCACCATTCTCAGAGCCAGGGAGTATCTTTTGCTGAACAGGGTGTATGACCTCAAATCCATATAGGCTGTATGGTAATCGTTCTTGTGCAGGGCAAAACTCTTGCGCAGTGTGATAAATGCCCGCAATCCCAGCAACGGACCCGTCGGACCATACAGGGAGTTATCATGTACCAGGGTAACTGCCGGAGCGTATATATAATCCTTTTTTGCCTTGTATTCTTTTCCGTTAAATCCGGTAAAGCTGTCGTTCTGCCAATATCCTTCCAACTGGTTTGGATGCCATACCCATGTATCAATGTGGTATTCCCAGTTGTACACCTGGTTTTCAAAATCCAGCCTCAAAAACCGGTTCAAGGGATAACGCGTAAGCAGATAAAGACCTGTTTGCCTTTCCCTGTAACGGAAAAAATCATCCGTTCCGGGTTTGATAAACCTGTAAACCACCTCGTCAATGAGGTTGTATACTCCTATCCCATAGTCCACCCTGTGAGGTAAATAGAGATAAGACAGGAAAATATTGGAGTCCTTTATCTTGCCGGCAATGCCCAGGCTGATGCCCACTGCGTGATTTCCCATCATGTCGCTCAGACCAAGGTCCAGGCTTCCGATAGTTCCCACGGCAGGCGAATAGGCAAAGCCACCCCAGAGCCGGTCCAGCTTTAATCTGACTTTGTAGGGTCTGATAGATGGGATTACCGAAACGGAATCAGGTCTGTTATCCCAGGAGTAGTCTGCTTTTAACAGCAGAGAATCCGGTTCGGGCCTGTATCCGTACATTTCCGTACCCGGATTGTAGTTAACAGGATACCAGTTTGGTGAGGGTTTTCTCAGCTTCCTCCTGCCATAAAAATCCAACCGGGACAAATCAATGCTGCTGAACAAATCATCGCCGGATTCCACCTTTTGAGGGCTCTGATACTCCTCAAACTGCAAATCCAGCATAGGTTCCGTCTTCAGGTAGATATCCCAGCCGTTGTCGTAAAAGCAGGAAAAAACCAAATAACGGTCATTAGGATTAAAATCAAAGCTGTAAACACCGCTAAGTGTTTTCGTGACTACAGCTCTTTGGCCGGATTCCAGGTCGATAACTTCCAGATTGGGAATGCTGTCCCGTTCGGAGATAAAAACAATCCTGGCACCTGCGCTATCCCAGGCGGGGTGATAGCAATTGAAGCTGTCAAAAGTAACCTGTGAAAGAGTATTATCCTGCAAATGCAATGTATAGATATCTGAATGCAGTCCTGTGAAGAATCCCTTGCGGAAATCCTCCTCCAAAGAATTGCGTTTGGATGCAAAGGCAATGGCGCTGCCATCGGGAGAAAAACGGGGTTGAGCGTCAAAATAGCTGTCGTTGGTAAGTTGAAGCAGTTCTTTGGTGCGGAAATTATAACGGAACAGGTCAGACTGCATATCCTTCTGCCCGGAAACAACGCAGCTTTCACCATCCGGCGAGATATCCAGCTCATAAATCACTGGAATCTGCGGAATGCTGATTTGTTCTATGACTTCAGCTTTGTCAAAATCGGCAAGGCAGATTTTATCCCCAAAAGAGGTTTTGGCAACAAAAGCAAAGCGTTTGCCATCCGGAAACCAGGCAAGGGTGGAGCGCAGGTAGTGAAACTCTTCCATGCTGCCGGTGGTTTCACCCGTTATCAGCTTGCGGTTGGGAGAATAATCAAAGATACTGCCTGTCCATACACTGAATCTGGCATTGCGGTTGGAAAAAAACACATACCTGAGACCATCCGGAGAAAAGCGGGGAGCCAGGTTAAAATATGAGCCGTCCTCGCTGTGGTTGGTTTTGCGCTCGCTGTATTCCGTGGGGATTGTATGGCTTTGGATAAAGGGATAATAATCCCTTTTCAACTGATTACGCCAGCGGGATTCCAAATCCTTGAACTTGAGCCCGAATACTTTCTGCGATGCCTTGTCCGTGTCATTCACAGCCCTGAGCGTATAAAAGAAATCCATTACTTTCTTGCGCCCATAGATGTTGCTCAGGTAAACCAGAAAAGCTTCTCCCAGCCGGTAAGCGCTATATCCGTAGGACTCGCTGAGGGAACGCAGTTTGTCGTTCAGGACCAGATCCAGGATAAAGGCATTGTTGTTTACATCAGTGCCCCCAACCGACTGGAACTCCGGCAACCCTTCCGAAAACCAGAAGGGAATATTCCTGCTCAAAATGGAAAAGAAAGATCCTGCTCCGCTCTCGTCAAGAGCGTTTACATAAGCATGGGTAAGTTCGTGGGTAAGGATTTGCTCCAGCTTGGCATAATCTCCGTCAAATGGAATCACCACCCGGTTATGCAGGCTTTCCGTGAAGCCGCCAACTCCTTCAGACAGGAGCGGATAGATGATATTGGTTGTTTGGAATTCCGTCTGGGAGCCGTAAAAGATGATGGGAATCCGGCTGGTTGCGGGGAACTGGAAGTCCTGCTTGAGATAATAATAGGTGTCCTCTGCCATCAGGGCTGCCAGCCTGCCGAAATTGTCATAACCGGCGGGGAAAAAGATATCGAAATGCATGGTCTCAATCTGGGACCAGCGCGTATATGTGGAATTAACCTTGTTTTGCCCGAAGTAATATGCGCTCAGTCCGCTGCATACCAGCAACAGAATCAATCCGGCAATCCAGGGTTTCAGACTCTTCACCTAAAAGACCCTTACCTTGAAATAGCGTCCCGGGTTCTTTTTCACGTCGGTTAAGAGGGAATCCAGTTTCGCACTGGAGTTGAGCAGGTTTTTATAAAGCGTGTCATCGTTAATCAGGCTGGGCAAAGTACCTTTACCTTCCGACATGTCTTTCAGGATTTCCTGCAGGGATGAGCTTGCCAGCCTCAGGCTGTCCATGGTGGCAGTGGTCTTAGCCAGCAAATCGGGGGTCATGTTTATCGTTTCGTCCAGCTTGGTTTTGTTCCTTGACAGCAGGTCGTTCAGATGCTCTGCTGATGATGATATCTGCTGAAGAGCATGGTTCAGGTTACCTCTGCTGTCATCAATGGTGTCATTGACCTTGGTAAAGGTCTCTTTGGTTTCTTCGAAGGTATCTTTAATCTGGGCAAATACTCCATCCGGATTGTTTATCTCTTCAAACAGGGAATTTATCTGTTTCAAAGTGACGGACGCGTTGCTCATCAGAGCTGTCATGCCGTAAGAGTTATCACCATCCTGCACAGCATTCAGGTCTATCGGGTCACCTTCATTTGAATTAATGATTTCCAGTTGTTTACCGCCCATGAGATTGCTGTCCTGGATTATGAACTTTGCCCCTTGCCGGATGGGGTATTTCAGCTTAAGCTGGGTATGCACCAGAACGCCATCCTGCAATTGTGATATCTTCCTGATGCGTCCGGCTTCCATCCCGTTTACTGTCACCTTATCACCGATTTCAATGCCCTGGGCGCTTTCAAACCTGATCATAATCTCTGTTTGGGTTTTGAGCTGCAAAGTGTTTTTGAGCCAGGCATAGCCCACTATCAGTATGATAATCGAGGCTAAAGTGATAATGCCCACTCTTAGTTCTACCTTGCGTTGGTCTTTGTAAAATTCAGACATAATGCTCCGTTATGTTTTAAGCTGTTTCTTTTCTGCTGCCGGAAAAAGCACGTTATTGAGTATCAGCCTGTATCCGGGCGAGCTCTTATGCAGGTCAAGAATGGTTTCCGGGTCGCCGATTCTGTGCTGATAATCTTCAGGGTCATGACCGCCATAGAAGGTGAATGTACCCTTGCCGAGATTGCCATGCATATATTTGGCGTCATTCTGTCCCGGGGATTCCCCCAGGATAATAACGCTTTTCTTGATTTTATCCTTGAATATGGAAGTGGTCTGCCCCAGGAAACCGTTCACAACATTAGTATGGGATTGTGTCAGCATGGTGGGGACCGGGTCGTACTTGGCGGAGAAATCAAACAATTGGAAGAAATCCGCCTCCGCCCCTTTCAACCTGACATAATCACTGGCATCCAAATCAGAAAACTCATATTCATAAGGATTGGGTTTCAGGGTAAAGTTCTCAAAGGCAAAAGTGCGGCTAAAATCCAGCTTGCTCTGGTAATCGGGGTCAATCCCGTCACCGTCAAACACAGCGTCGCAGATATCCACCCCTTTGGCTGCCAGGGCAATATCAATCGTATCAATGGCTCCGCACATGGCAAAGAGGAAACCGCCGTTCATCACATAATCCCTGATTTTGTCAGCAACGGCATGCTTTAGCTGCCAGACTTTCTGGAAACCCAGCTTGGCTGCCATTGCTTCATTGATGCGGACGTCATTCTGGTACCAGGTGGTATTGCGGAAAGAACCGTAAAACTTGCCGTACTGGCCCGTAAAATCCTCGTGATGCAGGTGCAGCCAGTCATAATCGTTCAGCTTTCCATTCAGGACTTCCTCATCCCACACTTTGTCATAGGAAATCTCGGCATAATCAAGCGCCAGTGAAACAGCATCGTCCCACGGCAAAGCGTTGGGCGGGATATAGACGGCAATGGCAGGCTCTTTTTCCAATACCATCACTTCCATATTGGCAGACTGGATTTCCATCATTATAGCACCAACAGCTGATGAACTGACCGTCTCAAACCTGACACCCCGGATGTTGCAGATATTGACCACACTCACCGATTCATTGATAAGAAAGGAACCGCCGCGGTAGTTCAACAGCCATTTGACCGGAACCTGCTGCTGCAGGGCATAAAATGCCACTCCATATGCCTTCAGGTGATTTGTCTGTGACAAGTCCATCGGTATCAGGATATCCGCATTCAGGGACAGGGCTATCAGCAGGATAGCTATGCTCATAAAGAGTTTTCTGTTCATTTATCACTCATTCTTTGTCTTAACTTAGGTTCTTTGGTCTTCACAAACTCCAGAAGCCCGGCTTTGCCGGTTTCCGGATACTCAAACCAGTGCCCGAGCGCCTTGGTAAGCAGTCTGCCTACTTCGGGACCGCTCCTGATGCAAAAAGTCCGAATCAGGTCATCTCCTGTCAAGCTAAATCTGTGCTTCCGCATCTGCCAGGCAGTCCTGCTGATTTTTCCCAAAAGTATCCGGTCACGACTTACCTGATTCTCCCCTTTACTGCGAAGCGCTGAGATTATCCCGTAAAGCATCGCAAAATCCTGCGATACCGGTTCAATCTCATACGCCCTGCGCCTGAGCTGGCTATCACTCTGCAATCTGCCCTTCGCTGCAAGCGTTCTTGTTTGTTTGCATTCGTTTATAAGTCTTTGGATATATGACACATCGCTTTTCGGCAATTTCAGGTTATTCAGTAATGCCGTGGCGTCCCTGCTCATATAAAACAGCACAGCCAGCCTGACCCTCAGGTCCGGCTTTCCCGGTTTCATTTTATACAACCCGGAAGGTATTCCCAGTCCCGGGAAGATATATCGTTTCAGGTTCGTAACTGACAGTATCCATAGGCCTTCTGTCCAGTCTCTGCCTTGCAGTATCTTCAGCATCTCTTCCGCAATCCGTTCTTTGGAAATATGCTGAATAGCGTCTGCATGCCTTTTGATGTATTTCAGGGTGTCCGGCTCAATTTCAAAGCCTAGAGTGACGGCAAACCGCACTGCCCTGAGCAGACGGAGAGGGTCTTCCCGAAAGATGATTTCCGGCCGTGAGGTTGCCCTGATAAGTTTTGACCTGATATCTGCCAGACCCATTCCGCTCAGGTCCAGGACCTTGCCGTCCGAAACGCTTTTGAGCAGTGAATTCACCGTGAAGTCCCTTCTAAGGACGTCTTCTGCCAGACTGCCAAATTCCGTTTCCGGCTTGCGGGAGCGAAAGCGGTAGCTTTCCCTGCGGGTCATCACAAGCTCTATCTTGTGTCCGGCAATAGATACCAGAGCCGTCCCGAATTGCCTGTAAACCACAGGTTTTGATGCCAGCCCGCATTTGTGCAGATGCTCAGCCAGACGGATTCCGCCTTCCGGCAGTTCCACAGCTAAATCTATGTCTTGGGTTTGCCTGCCCAGGATTTCATCCCTGACGCACCCTCCGGCAAACCACACCCTGCCTTCAAATTCCGTATTGCGGATGGCTTCGGAAAGAAGTTTGCGGATTTCTTCCAGCACGGTTGCCTCAGACAAATTCCTGCAGGATGCGGTTGGAAACGAAGCGCGCTTTGGGAGTAAACCGGACATAGCCATTTACTGCTTCCAGATAGCCTGTGCCGATGAATCTCTCTATAGCTTCGTTGAAGTCAGCAAGGAAATCCGAACCAAAACGCTCCCTATATGCCCTCAGTTCCAATCCCCGGGTCAGGCGCAACTGCATTATGATAAAGTCCGCCTTTTGCTGGACAGGTGTTTCAGTTTCTGTTTCGTGTAAAATGTCCTGTCTCTGCACGGAATACTCCCATTCACAAAGGTCTTCCGGCTTGCGGTATCTCTGCTTTTGGATAAACCCGGACGCTCCTGCCCCCAAACCGATGTAGTCATCATCCAGCCAGTAATGCAGGTTATGCCTGCTCTGGAATCCCGGCTTGGTGAAGTTTGAGATTTCATATTGCTCAAAGCCGTTTCCTGTCAGGGCATTGCAGATGGCAGTATATTGTTTTTCAGCCGTTTCCCCGTCAGGCAGGATGGCTTTCCAGTGTTTAAATTCTGCCTGCTCGTCGATAGAGAGCAGGTAAGTGGAAATATGCTCCGGCTGCAGGGCAAGGTAGCCAGCCAAGTCCTTTTCCAGGTCGTAATGAGTGAAATGGGGCAGACCGTAAATCAGGTCCAGGGACAGATTATCAAAGCCAAAATCCCGGCAGAGTTTTATCCTGTCTGGGACAGATTCCGCTGTATGCTTCCTGCCGAGGGCTTTCAGATGGTCATTATTCAGTGACTGCACACCCAGGCTGAGGCGGTTTACTTTAGTTTTGGACAGGGATTTGACCCAGTCCCCGGTAATCTGGATGGGATTTGCTTCCAGGGTGATTTCCGCATCAGGCATCGGTTCCAGCAGTTCCAGGATTTGGCTGATTTGGTCTGCAGAGAGCAGGGATGGGGTGCCTCCTCCGAAATAAACCGTATCTGCTGCAAAGTCAAAACTCTGCCGAAAGCATCTGATTTCATTTATCAGAGTGTGCACATAACTGCTTAGCGCTGACATAGAAAAAGGAACAGAATAAAAACTGCAATATCCGCATTTGGTCAGGCAGAAAGGAATGTGAATGTATACGCCTGTTCTCAAAAATCCCCCGTTTTTTAGAAAATTAAGAATTAATAATTAAGAATTAATACGATTCCTTTTGGGTTATTAGCACTTTGTGGTGTTTTTCTTTGTTGTAATGATTATTGCTGATATGATTTTCAGAATCTCGTCAATATTGCCCATATAAGAACTGCAGTCATGCAACTCGCTGGCTGATAGAAGCCGCAGCCAGTATTTAGTTTCTCGGGCTTCCTTGTGAGCTATGGTTATTTTTGATAAGAAATCGGCCGAACTATGTCCCGCCATGGCTTCCTCGACGTTTGCCCCGATTGAAGTTCCTGACTTCAGCAACTGCCTTGATATCACGTTATCGCGCTTTTCAATCTGCAGCTTTCTGGCCAGTTTTACAATTTCAACAGAAAAAGCGAAGGTCTTATCCAATAATACATTCTGCTTCATGCCAGCCCTTTCAGGTTACGTTTAATTTTTAATTTTTAATTCTTAATTTGGGAAAATCTTACTTGATTTTCCGGAATACCCTGTTCCAGCGGGCATGCGGACGGTCCTGGAGCTGATTGTATTCTATCCCATAGGAATAAAATATCGCCCAGGGGGTGCCTGTGATGTCCTTACGGTCCAGAAAGCCCCAGTAGCGGCTGTCTTCACTCACATCACGGTTATCGCCCATAACGAAGTATTTGCCTTCCGGAACCACCACAGGACCAAACCAGTCGCGGTTCCAGGTCTCAGAACCCGGCGTATCCTTCCAGTAAGTCATCCCCGGCATCCACATCCCTTGCGGAAAGGTGCGCTCCAAAACCTGGATGGGCCTATCATAGGGATAGGGTTCGCCATAGCATTCATAACCCTGTTCATAGGGTTCATTATTCAAAAACACGACCTTATCCATTACGGATATCGTATCGCCCGGCATGCCAATCACCCTTTTCACAACGTTCTTGCGGGCATAGTAGGTGATGTGGAAAAAGGTAATCGGGTCTTTTTTGAAGTTGAATTCCTTATTGATGTAAATCGGCGGGAATATCTTGATAAACTGATCAGGATTGCCTTCCGGCGTGCCTTGTTCGATTTTCGGATAACGGAAGGTGACGATATCGTCCCGCTTGGGGTCTGAGAAAAAGTATTTTACCTTGTTGGCAACCAGGTAATCGCCGATAAGCAGGGTCTTTTCCATCGAGGAGGAGGGTATCTTAAAATTCTGGAAAGTATAGTTGCGGATTACCATTGCCACCACAAAAGCAAAGAGGATGGCTTCCACCCAGTCCTGCACAAAGGGTTTCTTTTTGTGGAACTTGCGCGGCAACGGTGTCTTGGTCAGGCTGGCATTATCTGTAATCCCGGTTGTCCGGGCTGGGCTTTTCTTTATCAGGTTGTCCTGGTTTTTGGGTGAACCTTTCATAATCTTTTTCCTTATGTCATCTGGAGCTGAATCTGAATAACCTCCACTCAAAACAGCCGTTTATGTCAAGGAAAAAGGGGAAATCGTCATTCCTGCGCCTTTGCACTACAATCTTGAAATCTATGATTAATAAATCAGCATTTGCATGGGTTTGCGATCAACTCAGTTTTATCATTTTGCTGACATCAGCAAAATGATCAGAAACCTTATTCTGACTGTGTATGCAGGCATTTTTAGCTTTCTTTATCACATTAACAAGTTGTTCCATTTAGTATTTTCCAATTCAGTAGCTAATTCCCTGGCTGACCAATATTCCATACCGCTTTCATTAGTCATTTTTGCTTTCAAAAACGTTCTCTTTGAACTAGGTAACCTTGTTCATGTAATCCTCTTAATTTTTAAGTTTGCCTCGTTTTTTCATCGAGTTCAATCAGCTCCGGTGTGAAGTTATATAGCTATCAATATGCTACTTCTTATTCTTGTTGTGGTCTCCATAAGGAGATTTATTAGTTGGTTTTAAAGAGATTTCTTCTTCTGATGCTTTGGAATAAACAGCACTTTCTGACCTGCCCAATTCATAAGCAATGAGACCAGTTGGAGTATTGTGCTTTACCAAATCTTTCATCTTTTGAAGATCTTGTGGTGTCCAGGGTTTTCCATTGTTTTTAGGATTCTTTTTCATTTATCCTCCTCAAATTCAAATAGACATAAGCTACTTTGTTTTATTGTGTTTAGCTATTTCTGTCTCGATTAGCTTTATCTCATCTGCAGATAAGTCGTATAGTTTATATACAAGAACATCAATTTGATTTTCTATTATCTTCCATTTAGCACCTTTGCTTATGGGTTATATATTCACATCCACCACTTTCAAAGTATCCTGACCAAGTATATCAACAACCCTGACTGCTATTTTATACCTTCCCTTTTTCTCATATTCATGTTCAGGAGTTACTAGCTCAATATTGTTGTTTTTCTTGGTTCGGAAGCTTTGCCATTCATTTTCAAAGATATAGTTTCCTGACCATTCTTGTCTTGAGTTTCCATTAGAGCCTATTTTAATGTACTCTTTTTTGTTCTCATAATCAAAATCAACACTCCAGTAGTCAATCCAGTCAGTCCAAATTTTTGTAAGGATTTCATGCGTTATCAATCCGTTTTCATCTTTACTGGTTTTAATAATCTGACCATTTTCGATTATAACTTTATTTGAACCTTTCTTAAGTGCTTCTTCAACTTCTTTTAGGTCGTCCTGGGTAAACTGAGTTTTGAAATCCACAAGTTCCACAGATAATGTTTTTCCTTTTATTTTGGTTTTCACATCAACATAAGCAATATCGTAAAACTTGACCTGACCCTTTTCTACTGCTCTTTTATCAAACACTTCCCTGGGTATGCTTCTAAACCTGATATCTACTCCGTTATCTAGAAGTTCCTGTTGTACGTTTGGAATAAGACCCATTTCAAACTCAAAGCCCAGAATATCTACTTTATTAATGAGTTTTTCTTTGCATTCTTCGAAAATGTCCATCACCATTGCTTTAGTTACTGGAAAGTCCAATGGACCAATATAAACCATACGATCAGCTTTTGAACCATGTATGTGTTTAAATCCTGTTTTCATTGCACCGCGATATGCTTCCATTATCATCGCAATGTATTGAGTTTGTTTCAATTCCAATTGTTGGATTTGTTCTTCTTCTGATAGTTCTGTATTGACGTTCATAAACCATCTACGTTCATATTTACCAAGATTAAGCAGTTCAATTGCTCTAAAATTATTCTTTCCCTTTAGTTCTCTTTGAACTTTTATTAATCTTTTTCTGGTTGTATGAATGGCAAATCTACCTAAGTCACAACCAATCCACTTTCTGCCAAATTTCTCCGCAACAGCCATAGTAGTACCCGACCCGCAGAAAAAATCGGCAACAATGTCTCCTTCGTTTGAAGAAGCATTTATTATCCTCTTCAATAATCCCTCTGATTTTTGAGTGGGGTAATCTACTTTTTCATTTCTCATCCTGTCTGTAGTGAAAATATCTGTCCACCAATCTTCTACCCTTTTTCCAAGTTCTTCAAGTTCCTTTACGTATTCTTCATTATCATCAAATTCCTGACCTAGATAAGCTCCTTTATTATGAATCCCTGACTTATGTTGAATCCTCGGTGTATTGAATACATTACGATCTTCTTTTTTTGCATAGAATAGAATATTGTCATGTTTTCTTGTATACCCCTTTTCATGTTTGCCAGGTCCACTGTAACACCATGAAATCTCGTTTATAAAATTATCCACTCCAAATACATCGTCTAAAACTAACCTCACAACGCTATTTACTCTCCAGTCACAATGAACATAAATAGAACCATCGTCAGATAATAACTCATACATTAGTTTTAGTCTTTCATATAGCATACTTAAATAACTCGAAATACCTCTTTCCCATGTATCCCGATAAGCAATTTCCTCAATTATAGATTGTTTTTTTGTAACTTCATCTGATCCGACAGTAATATCGTAAGAGAAATCCATTCCAACCGCAAATGGGGGGTCAATGTAAATGAGTTTTATTCCGCCTGCTTTTTCTATTTCTTCTCGCATAGGTCCAAAGGCCAATGAAGAGAGAACAAGTTTATTGTCACCCCATATCAGCTTATTTGTCCAACCACTTTCCTGTCTGCCTCTATCGTCAGTAAAGATGTCCAGATTAGATTCTTTTTCCGGAATTTCTTTGCGGGGCTCATCAATTATCTCTATGCTATGAAAAGGTAACACTGTCTTGGCAACCTCCTCATTGCGTCCGTTCCAAAACAGGAACACATCCTCATCATCTTTTGCCAATTTGTACAAAACATCCTTGGGAATGGTTCTGCCTTCCTTAATTGCGTTTATAACACTTTCTGTTTCGGAAGAATTCAATGTGTGTTTGTCATTTAGCATTATTTCCCCTAGTACCTTATTACTATTCTATTTTAGATAAGTGAACTATGTCCTTAAAGCACTTCAATCCTGTTTTGTATTTATCCCATGCCTCTTCTTTTATGTATAAGGGAGTTATTTTATAATCATCTGTCTGTGCGTTAGCATCGTTACACCAGGTTACCAAACGTGAGATTTTCCTGACATCATTCAAATCTTCTCTACCTTTTGTTTCCACAATGTATAGAGTTTTCTCGTCCTTTTTTATCAGGAAATCAGGATAGAAGTCATGAATATTGCCATCTTCACCCACATAGTCAATTCTGAAGTTTACTTTTGTAGTGTTTTTAGCATAACATAATATGTCATCGCATTTTTCTAGAAAGTCAGCGAACCTGAGTTCAAAACCTGAATCACCGACAACCTTATCAAATATGGACTTCTTAGGAACCATATAGGCTTGATGATTAACAACCAGCGGTTTTACTTTTCTAAGATTAATATATCCTCTGATCTCAGCAGAGCCTTTGTCAGTAATAGTCAATTCAGATATTGCCTTGTTAAACTCCTTGCTTATGGTCGTTCTGGCATATACCTCGGATAAATTTCTGGCAGTGTTTCTGTTTTCCACTTCCACTTCCTGATCAAAGAGAAAGTATTGTATAAAGTTCTGAACCTTTGGATATAGAATATCAAATCCTGTAAACAGGCGGTTATCCCGGAGGATATTTTCAGTAAAGAATCCGATAATATTCCTATAATCAATTTGATCGGAGCGAAACTCTAGTTGATGAGAGATTTTTCCATCTAAATCCTTGAAAGTGATCTCCCTGATTTCTTCTTCTGTAAATTGCTTGTACATTACTCTTGTGTGGATGAATTTGGACTCATCGATCAGCTCCAGTTTTTTAAATTCCCTATGCATCCGCGGAGTAAGGATTGGTATGGATATATCTAACTTTTCTAGATCTTTTTTTTCATTGTCTTCATCAACAGAGATTATGACAGGAGGTTTGCCCTTACCTTTGTAACCACCCATAGGACGGTATCCAAGTTCTACACCTTCTCTGGTTATTGATTCCACAAAATCAATGAAGTTATCTGTACCAATGATAGATAATTCTTCCTCGACATCCAGTGAAAACATTTTCCTTAAACCTCTGCCAATTGTCTGCTCAGGCAGTATCTTACTTTTATCACCATATGGTCTTAGACCTACAATAGTAGTTACATTTTTAACGTCCCAGCCTTCCCTAAGCATCAATACTGAGACAATCGCCTTGTATTTGCTTTTATCATTGTCTACATCGTCAGCAGCTTTTCTTAGGGTATCCAAATCTTCTTTTGACTTCTTTTTACTTTCATTTTCGTTAATTTCACCGCTGTTGTTGGTGTGGATTACCAGAACTTTGTTTTTAAACTCAGGAAATTGTCTTTGCAGGTATTCTGAAACCTGGTCACTTTCTTTAGTTTCTGTGGTCATAATAAACAGCAGAGGTTGTTTTTCTTTTTTCAGGATATCATTGATCCTACGCCATTCTTCAACGCCCAAATCTATATAATCAGCGAATTTTTCCACAAAGACATTTGAGTTTTTCTCTTTCAGTTTTGCGCGTGATGGCTCATCTGGCAACACAAGGTGTTTTACTATGTTTTGTTTAATTGCTTCCACAAGAGGATAATCACTGATAGTCTGGACAAATATTGAACCGGTTTTATTGTGTTTTGGTGTTGCTGTCAAATCCAGTTGCAACGCAAGCGATTTGTTATACTTGAGTTTTAAAGTGTTATTTATATCCTGTATGTTTTGAAACCACGCCATTGATTCATCATGAATATGATGGGCTTCATCGTTAATGATAACCAGTTCTTTGATTTTATCGCTTCTCAGCAGTTTACCTAAATCAACTCCTTTATCTTTGTCTGCATCAGGTTTGGGTTTTTGACCAAGGAAATAATCGGTCAAGTCATTATCAGTTGCATGTGGTTCAGTATTATTTAGAAAGACTCTGTGTATATTTGTTATAAACAAGTTACCATTGGGTGAGATTGCTTTCAACTTGTCTTGAATATGCAGAGTCAGGTCAAAATCAAGTAACCAATTTCTATCATATAATCCATCCGGGGGGATAATCGGATCTTTGTAGAATATGTTTAGACTGTTAAAATCCTTTAGCAATCTGTTTAGAACAATTATGTTAGGTGCTATTAAAAGGATGTTTTTGGATAAAGGCGAGTTTTCTTCGTAAAGTTTATGAAAATATGACCAGGCAATTAACAAGCTTATGACCTTTGTTTTGCCTGAACCTGTCGCCATTTTTATGACATATCTAGTCCATCTTTCTATGAAATGGCCGAGGGCAACAGCTTCAGAGGAATCGAACTTCAGTAAATCATGTCTATCTTTAGCATTAGCAATTTCAAACAAGAAAATTACGCTCTCAATTGCCTCTCTCTGTGCAAAATAGTAATTGAAGTTAGTTTCTTTCTTTCTAATAAACCAGTATTCTAAAAGGGCTTTTGACGTTTCAGAAGCACCTGTATAATTGTCTTTACGCCATTGGAAAACCGCATTTCTGACTTTTTCCACTAAAGGAGGTAACAGTGTATTGTAGCCCTCTAAGGCTATTTGTGTAGGCGACGGACACCATCTGGTGTCAGGAGGCATTATTTCAAATGGATTTGATATGAACTTACTCTCCATAACTCTATTCCCATTGATGTTTTTTTTACTTGATTTGATAAAAAGAATGATGTTTTTTTCTTACCTATCCTGTCAAGAATTATCATAGCGTCAACACTTTATTTGGTAGAAAATGAGAGGGATTCTGCTCTCACCGGAATGGCTGAAAAGAGATCGTTATTTTTCCTTTGGCATTTCCTCCCTATAAGTAGCTTGATAATCAGTCGATTACCTGTCAATATCCAGTTGGATTCAATCCGACTGGATACCGACTGGATACCGACTGGATATCGTTAGGACTTTGTGAAAGGATTATGGAAGAAGAAACCGGGAGATAACAGCGCTGGCGGGTACTGGAAAGGCAGAGCAAACCGCCGGGAATCCATTCCATAACCGCAGAATAAATAATCGTATGGCACAGGAGAGCCAGTCAGCACGGGGATAACGAAGCAAGGTTTTACTGGACAAAAATAAGTCTCTGCGAGAAATAAAAAATTAAGACTTATGAATTATGAATAAAACAGCTTTTTTTAAAGGAAGCCTCATTGCCAAATGGCAACGAGGACTCCCTACGACAGGAATGACGGTAAATAAGTCAATGGAGATGAATTATGATACATTTGCATAAAGGCGATATCACGCTGATGGAAGTGGACGCCATCGTCAATGCCGCCAACAATTCGCTTTTGGGCGGAGGTGGAGTGGACGGAGCGATTCACAAAGGTGCCGGACCCAGGCTGTTGGAGGAATGCCGTACTTTGGGCGGTTGCGCCACGGGTCAGGCAAAAATCACGCAAGGGTATGATTTGAAGGCAAAATACGTCATCCACACGGTGGGGCCCATCTGGCAGGGCGGGATGTTTGACGAGGACAGTTTGCTGGCAAGCTGTTACCATCAAGCGCTGTGCCTGGCTCAGGAGCATGCCGTCCGGTCCATCGCCTTCCCCTCCATTTCCACAGGGATTTACGGCTTTCCCAAAGACCGCGCTGCCGCAATTGCCGTCAAGGAAGTGGTAACCTTTACCCACTCTTTCGACGTTGAGGTCTGGCTGGTCTGCTTTGATGATGAGACCTTTGAGCTCTATAAAAGGCTTTTGACAGAATTCCAGATGCAGAAGGGAGTGAGGTTTACGTGCTGAGCAGGTAACAATTATGAATTATGAATTGAAAGATAGAAACGCAAAGACGCTGAGAAGCAAAGACGCAAAGAAAAAACAGAGAATTATGAATTGAAAAAGAAAACAGCATGGGTCCCTGAAGTTTCAAATGCTGAATTATGAATTACGAATTATGAATTAAAGATAGAGTTAAAAGACTACACACAGAGACACGGAGAATAAAGAGAGCTGAGAATCTAATGTTACGAATTATAAATCGAATAATAAAACAGCATGGATCCCTGCCTGCGCAGGGACGACGAAGCAAGGAAGATTTCGAATTATATGCTTTGTGATGCTTTGTGATGCTTTGTGCCTTTGTGTCTTTGTGGTGAATAAGATATCAGCAGGGATGACGAAGTAAGGAGAGATTGTAAATGCTGAAAATATGGTCATGGAACGTGAACGGCTTGCGCGCCGCAATGAACAAGGGCTTTCTGGATATCCTGCTTTCCGAACAGCCGGACATTATCAGTCTGCAGGAAACCAAGCTGCAGGAAGAACAAATCCCGGTGGAACTCATCGGATTGAAAGATTATCACAACTACTGGTCCTTCGCAGAGAAAAAGGGCTACTCGGGCGTCTGTATATTGACCAAGCCAAAACCCCTGTCAGTAAAGCACGGATTTGACACTCCGCCCTATGACAGCGAAGGCAGGATTGTGATAGCGGAATACGAGAAGTTTTTCCTCTTTAACATCTACTTTCCCAATGGACAGATGAACGACGGTCGCCTGCAATACAAGCTGGGCTTTTATGACCGCTGTCTGGAAGTGATGCAGGAATACCGCAAAACCGGCAAGGCAGTGCTGGTGACAGGGGATTACAACACAGCGCACAAACCCATAGACCTGGCGCGCCCCAAGGCAAATGAGAACTATTCCGGCTTCCTGCCCATCGAACGCGCCTGGCTGGATAAAATCGTGGAGCATGGCTGGGTGGACACCTTCCGCACCTTTCACCCCGAACCGGACCAATACTCCTGGTGGAGCTTCATGGGCAGTGCCCGCGCCAAGAACGTCGGCTGGCGGATAGACTACTTCTTTGTCAATTCAGAACACCTCTCAATCGTAAAAGATGCCGGTATCAGACAAGACATCTATGGCAGTGACCATTGCCCTGTTTTCGTCCTTTTAGACGAAAACAGGTAATTATGAATTATGAATTATAAATTATGAATGAAAAGATGCCCCCGGCGGGGAGAGATTGACGAAAACAGGTAATTATGAATTATATATTATGAATTACGGGGTGGAGAATGAAGCAAAACGTACTGCTGGAAAAGACATTTGAGTTTGCTGTAAAATCAGTGAAGCTGGCTCGCATAATTCAGGAAAAGCATAGAGAATACATCATTTCACGCCAGTTTCTAAAGGCTGCGACATCCATAGGAGCGAATTCTGAAGAAGCTGTTGCCGGACATAGCACTGCAGATTTTGTTGCTAAACTGACAATAGCACAGAAGGAAGCCAGAGAAACAAAATATTGGTTGAGGTTGATTCAAGCCAGTGAGATGCATGATTGCACAGAACATTTAACATCGCTTGAGGAAATACTGCGAATATTAGCTTCCATAATACTGACTACTAAACAACGCGGTGAAAAGACTGCGAAGCCAATTCATAATTCATAATTAATAATTCATAATTATAGGAGAGAATATGTTTAATCCGAAGACGTTGCTTTTAGTTTTCCTGATAGCTTTATTGTGCCTGCCTTTCCCTGTCTCAGCCAGGCATTTTGCACGCTGGTGGACCAGTATGGGCAGTTTTGCATCCGATTTGCGGGATGAGATAGTGCCGATAACCGCCAATAACTTTATCAGCCTGACCAATGCGGGATTTTACGACGGACTGATTTTCCACCGGGTGGTGGCGAACTTTGTAATCCAGGACGGCGACCCCACCGGCACAGGTTATGGCGGACCGGGCTATACCATCCAGGACGAGTTTAGTCCCCTGCTTCATCATGACAGCCCCGGCGTCCTGGCAATGGCACGCACTTCGGCACCCAATTCCGCCGGCTCGCAATATTACATCACTTTGGCTCCCACTCCCCATCTGGACGGCAGTTATGCCATCTTTGGCAAGGTGTATGACGGGCTGGATGTGGTGCTTGCCATCGGGCAGGTTCCGGTGGACGGCAGTAACCATCCCATAAACAATGTTTACATAGACAGCCTGCGCATCCTGGACATGGCGATTTACAACGTTTCTCCCCCCACGGAAGAAGTGGTGCAGTTCGACGCAACCGACCCGCAGCTTTTTGTGGTGGAGGCGTTTAACAACGATTTGACTGTGGTGTTTGAATGGTATATAGACGATGTGCTGCAGCCGCAGTTCAATGATATTATGATGGACCCCGTCTTTTCCAGCAACGGAATGCACACGGTCAAATGCGTAACCTCAACCGATGAGGTCACCTGGACCACCCAGTGGCAGGTGAATGTAAGTTCCATCTCGTCAACCGAGGAGGTCGCTCTCATGCCGGTGGTGAGTTTGGCTACTCTGCAGCCCAATCCCTTCCGACACAGCACTGGTGTAAGTTACAGCTTGTCTAAGACTGGAGAAGTAGCTCTGTCAGTTTACGATGTCAAAGGCAGGGCAGTCCGCAGGGAGACACTGGCAGGAAAAACCGGACATAACCACTGGACATGGAATGGTCAAAACCAATCAGGTAATGCAGTTGCGCCCGGTATCTATATTATCGGTATCTCAGCCAATGGCAGGCGGCAAGCAGTAAAAGCAGTCCTGCTGAGGTGAGCGCCGGGTTAGATTAGCTTGCCGTCCTTCAGTTCCACCATCTTGCCGGCTGATTCCGCCAGAGCGTGATTGTGCGTTACAAGGATGATGGTCAGCCCTTCTTCCCGGTTCAGTTTACAGAAGATATCTGAGATTTCCTCGCTGCGTTTGCTGTCCAGGTTACCTGTCGGTTCGTCTGCCAGCAGGATTCTGGGTTTGTTGATGAGCGCCCTGGCAATCGCCACTCTCTGCATCTCACCGCCGGAAAGTTCCTTGGGCAGGTGACTCAGCCGATGCGAAAGACCCAGCAAATCTGCCAGGCGGTCGGCTGTTTTGTCCGCTTCTGCTTTCCGGTAAAAGGCAAATGGCAGCAGGATGTTTTCCTTGACGGTCAGGGTAGGAATCAGGTAGAATTTCTGGAATACGTATCCAAACAAATCCCTGCGGAGTTTGGTGAGTTCGCGTTCGTTCATGAACTTACCCTTGTCATACACAGCTTTGCCCTCTACGGTCAGAACACCCGCGGAAGGATTATCCAGGCAGCCCAGAAGGTGCAGCAGGGTTGTCTTGCCAGACCCTGAAGGTCCTACGAAAGCAGTGTAATCGCCCTGGTTTACATCAAGGGTGATTCCGTCCACGGCATGGATGTGCTCCGAGCCGCGGATGTAGATTTTCTTCAGGTCAGAGACACTGATAATGTGATTTGCGCTGTTGCTCACTGCTCACCGTCCGTGCTGCGGATTGCTTCGATGGGACGAATGCGGGCAGCTTTCCAGGCGGGATAGATGCCGCTGACGATGCCGATTGCCATGATGATTCCGATGGCTTTCAGAGCCAGCAGGATATCCACCTGCACCAGCGAACTGGTAGGCGAATAGGGCAATACGCTACGGATTAAAGTATCAGTAGTAGAAGCCAGTATCCAGGACATAACAGAACCTAGCACTCCTCCTGCAAAAGTAAGCAGGATTGTCTCAAACCAGATGAGCCGGAAGATGTGCGAGGTCATGGCTCCCATCGATTTCATGATGCCGATTTCCTGCCAGCGTTCCAAAACGGACATCAGGACTGTATTCATCACGCCTACCATGGCAATGAGTATTGCAATGATGGCAATGGACATGACCATTACTCTTGCCGTCGCCACGAGGTTTGAAATCGTCTGTTTTACCTGCGCCATGGATACCACCTGAACGTCGGTAAGCTTGTACAGCTCTTCTTCATAGGCAGTCAAGTCTGTTTCCTTCTGCACCTTGATTCCGATGGAAGTGACCAGGTTTTCCACCCCGTAGATTTTCTGCAGAGCTTTGATGGGCAGGAAAATCGTGCCGTCATCCTGGGTTCCGCTCCGTTTCAGCACTCCCACCACTGTAACCACTGCGTCTGATTCCGGCAACAGATATTCATCCCCCACTTCCCGCTGTTCGAGTTCTGCCGATTCATATCCGAAAACGGCTTCGAGGGCTTCCGGCCTGCTGAACCAACTGCCCTGCTGAAACTGCAGGTAGGTCTTCATAGCCGGATAGGTGGCCGGGTCAATTCCCAGGAATGCAGTAATGCCGCCGCTTTCACCCTTGTTGGGGTCAAACACGGCATGCATCAGCATAGGCGTAACCCTTTCCACCTGAGGATTGGCAACGACGGAATCAATGATGCTTTCCGGCATATATTTCAGTCCCGTTCCGCCCTTGAGCATCAGGGTCGCCGCTTCATAAGGGCAGCCCTTGGCAGTCAGGAGCACTTGGAAACCGAGGTTATCTATATCTTTGTTGAGGGAATTTTCATATCCTTGATTAAAGCCCAGCAAACTTACCAAAACCCAGGTGGAAAGCGCGATTCCCACTATGGTCAGCAGGCTGCGCAGACGCTTTCTGAGCAGGTTTTTCCAGGCAACGCCAAATAGTGATGGCATCTAAATCTCCTTAGTTTTATGCATTACTTTATATAGCCGAATTCTTCCATCAGAATCAGGTTTTTCTTCACGCCCCTGAAGGTCGCCTTGAAGTCCCGTTCCGCTTTGGGAGCGGGATTCTTTATCTTTGCGAGGGTTCCCTCCAGTTTACCGGTTGCAGGTTCGTAGGCGGTAAAATCCTTCATGGACAATCCCACGAACTGCCTGCCGAATTCAGCGCTGCGGAAGGCTTTGGCTGATTGGTTGGTCAGTTTCTGATAGTAGAAAGCGGTGATTGTGCCCTTGGTGTCAAGAGCCAGGAAAATCTGGATGCCGCCATACTGGCCTTTCTGGTTGACGCCGTGAATGTAGCCGATTACCTGTTTGTCCTTGTAAACTTCATAGACTGTGTAAGGTACGTCCATGGTTTCAAACATGCCGGTAAATTTGTCGCCCAGCCGTTTTTCCACTTTGGCAAGCAGGTCTTTCCCGCCTTTCTGCTGGACAGACACATAGAAAGTTTTGTATCCTGAGGAATTTGGAAACAGCCGTTTCACATCCCTGTCCGGGTCGTTCAGGTCGCAACCCACTGCCGCATGCAGAGACATTGCCGCCGCGAGCATCAGAGCTAACATTAACAGTACGTGTTTCATCTTTTCCTACCTCAGAAGAGCTGCTTGTAGTAGTATATCTGGCCGATGACCTTGTAGCTGTCCGTACCGCTTGTGTGGTCGTGCCAGTTATACATCCCGCGCAGAGCTAAATCCGGGGTGAGCTTGAAGGTTAGTCCCGCAGAATAGTCAACGTAGTGCTTGCCTTCAAACAGGCGCCAGATACCCTGCCCTTCCAGTTTCAGCTTTTCTTCTTCCATCAGGTTGATTCCGTTTCTCCAGAGGATACTGTAAGCCTCTGTAGAGAGGAATTCACCATAATACAGGTCCAGGGCGGATTCAAGATTGTTGTACCTTACCTGCCCGTCTATACCTGCAAAGGCCTGGGGATGCAGCTTACCGTCCGGAGAATCGGGTGTCTTGTGAAAGTGGTAGCCCATGGCAACCAGGTTCAATCCCTTCTGGATGGTGGCTCCGATGGAGTAGTTATCGTCATTGAGCACTCCGTATGAAGCCCTGGCAGCCAGCATATAGTTGCCGTGTTTATTATACAGGTTCATTCCGGATGCATTGGTGACGGAAGCGGACAGATTTCCCCAGGTGGTGTCCCGGGAATACAGTCCGCCCCAGTCACGGTCATAGGTGATATTATACATGGTCATATCCGGCAGTAGCAGGGCATGATTATCCAGAACGTAGGAAAGTCCCGAAGCCGGCTTCAGATGCCCGACTGACACATCCCCGAATCCTGCTTTATACTTTAGCCAGGCATTGTACAATTGCGGTTCGAAGGGTATCTTATCCGCATTGTTATAGGCAAGTCGGAACTGCACGGAAGCCACTGCGATGTCCCTTTCCCGGTTTGAAAAACGCTTTAGCCAGTCAAAACCCATAGACGGCTTTTGCATGGCATCCTGCGCCATATGGGAATAGATGATGTTCTTTTCCGTGTCAGACCTGTAGCCATATATCCCCTGCGACTCAAAATAGAGCAGGCTGTTCTGGGCAGACAGGGTAACAATGCTGGCTGACAGCATCAGTATGATAGCCAGGAGCTTGTTCCTGGTGCGTTTGTGTTTCATGCGAACCTCCTTATAAGGTTCTTTAATGTACCTTGTGTTAAATCTTCAGTTCAAAAGCAGCGTGATACAATCTTTTGCCGTCTTTGACAAACTTCAGTTCCACTTCCCAGACACCGGGCATGACAAAGTTAACAGGCGTTAGCAATACACCTTTCTTGTTGGCTCTCATTTTAACGTCGCCGCTGGCATGAGCGCCTTTCATGGAAGGCATGTCTGCAACTACATAGACTTCGTAGTCATCAGTGTGACGGCCCTTCTTGTCATAGACATGGACCTGCAGGATGGAAGTTCCTATCTTGGGTTTTTTGTCGAAATTATAGGTGAAGTATTTTCCGTCAGGCAGGTTGACTACTTTGTTGTAACCCGGCAGGGCGGTTGTGGCTGACTTTTCCATTTTCATGACTTTATCGTCGCTCTTATTGCAGTCGGTGCATTGAGACCATATGGCTACAGGCAGCATTACTGCCAGAATAATTGTGATTAATGCAAGTTTGTTCATTTTTCCTCCACGGTTTTGTTCTATTTCATCATTCTTCTGATGGTTTGCAAAAGCTCGTCCACCACTTCCCGGTTACCGGATTCCATCTGTTCGGCAATGCAGGACTTGGTATGAGCTTCAAACAATTTATTGGCGACAGAGGACAAAGCGCTGCGCACAGCAGAAATCTGGGTGAGGACATCATCGCAATAGATATCACCTTGTATCATGGACTGGATGCCACGCACCTGCCCTTCGATTTTGTTCAGGCGTTTCACCAGGTCTTCCTTAAGTTCACCCGAATGGTGTGCCGACCTTTTGTTGTTTGAGCAGCAGTGTTTTGTCATGTTCTGTCTCCTTTTTTCACATACCCCATAGGGGTATTGATAAGCTAATGCAAACACCTTTTCAAAGCAAATTATTTTTCAGGCTCAAAGGAGGTCAGACAAAGAACTGCTCGTGCTCCTTATCGGGAATGATATTGACCCAGCGCTTGATGCCGTCAAAGTGGAAGTAGAGGCTGAAAGTCCTGTAAGGTAGCAGGTTTTCCGCCAGTTCCGGCCATTCTATCATGGTAATGCCGGTTTCAATCATGTCCAGCAAACCCAGGTCCAGCAGTTCGCCTTCTTCCTTCAGACGGTACAAGTCAACGTGGTAAAGGGGAAATTTGCCGGTCTTGTATTCATTCAGGAGCACAAAGGTCGGGCTGCTGATTTCATCCTCGATGAACAGCATCTTGCCGACCTGTTTGGTAAAAAAAGTCTTACCGCTTCCGAGCTCACCATACAGGCAGACCACATCCCCCGGTTTCAGCAGGGGCGCTATGAAAGCTGCCAAATCTATCGTATCCTGTTCGGTTTTCAGTTCTATGTATTTTTCCATTTTGTATCTCTCTGTTCCTTAATATTTTATTGCGTGCAGTTTTTGCAACTGATGATATTATACTCAAAAGGTAGATATTTGCCAAAGAGAAATATCCTGCTGAACCGCATAATCAGGATGGGTGATATTGTCCAGTCCCTCCCCTGCATGATACGGGGAGGATGCGTGGGCAATCTCCCCGCATCGTTCCCGTATCCTTCCCGCATCAGGCAGGAAATGAGCAGGCGGGGATTAAAAAACATTTGACAGATAATATGAGGCAGATTATGAGTATTTTGCCTTTAGAGTGATTTGTATCTTTGCCATTAAGAGTTAGTTTGTTTATATGAAAATCCCGATGTATCTGACGGAATGAAGATGCATTTCAGAAAAAAGGAAGGGAAAAAAATGACCGCAAAGAAGCTCCTGAGAGTGGCTGTTCTGTTGAGCGCAGCGTTGCTGGCGCTGCCGGGTGTGGTATATGGCGAGAAGTATGCGGGAGAGATATTTCAGCTTTCCCCGGGCGTGGCAAACCAGGCAATGGGCAACACAGGCATCACCAATGAGAATGCTGTTTCGGCTGCCTGGTGGAATCCGGCACTGCTTAGCCTGCCGGGAGACAGGGGTCTGGAACTGATGCATGCAGAGCAGTTTGACGGGCTGATGCAGTTTAACCACATTTCCGCCGTTCTGGGTTCGCAAAACCGGCTGGGACTGGTCATTACCCATGTGGGGATTGATAATATTGCCCTCACCCGGCTGGAAGACGAAAGCCTTCCGCCCTCAGCCACAAATCAGCCTTTCGTGTATAAAAAAGTCAGCAACAATGACCTGATTGCCTACTTCGGCATAGCCAGAAACATATCCCCTTCCTTTAATATCGGACTTACCCCCAAGATAGCCTACCGCAATCTGGCGGAGAAAAGCGGCTTTGGCTTTGGAGCGGATATGGGTATGCTGTGGGACATCAGCCAGTCATGGAGACTGGGAATGGTAGCCAGGGATTTTTTCACGACCCAGATTATCTGGGAAAACGGAACCCAGGAAAATGTGCTGCCTTCGCTTAACACGGAGATTGCCTTTGCCACCACCGTTTCATCCCGCCGGATACCGGTTCAGGTGGTAGTGGGGGCCGAAAGCATGTTTGAGGGCAGGGAAGAAGCAGCCACGGTCAGCGCGGGAGCTTTCAGCGCGGACTTTCACGCGGGGCTTGCCGTTCAGCCCATCCCCCAGCTCAAAGTAATGGCCGGCTATGACATAGACGCCATCACCACAGGACTGGGAATCTACGTAAAAAAACTCAGTCTGGAATATGCCGTTAAACTCGGTTCTGACGAAGACCTGGGCTTTTCTCAGCGTATCGCCGCAGGCTGGAGATGGTAAGAAAAAAGGTCGCCCTGCTGGGAGCCACCGGCTCCATCGGCAAAAGCACCCTGCAGGTAATCCGCGAGCAGTCTGACAAACTGGAACTGGTGCTTGCCACAGCGCACTGCAACTGCGATGAACTTTATCATGCCGCAGAAGAATTCAATATCCCGACTCTGGTCGTAACCAACGAAAACTTAAAATCACTCAATCATAATACAAACGGAAAAAGCACCTTCTACTACGGCGAATCGGAGCTTGTGCGCATCCTGCTGGAAGGCGACTATGACATAGCGCTCAATGCCATCAGCGGCTCTGCCGGACTGAACAGCACGATGGCAATCCTGGAAACAGGCAAGACCCTTGCCCTGGCTAATAAAGAATCCCTGGTGATGGCGGGGCATCTAGTGAAAGAAATGCAGGCAAAACACGGTTCCAGAATCATCCCTGTGGACAGCGAGCACAGCGCTCTGTTTCAGGCAATCGGACAGCATCCGCACCCGGAAGTGGCAAGAGTACATATCACCGCTTCAGGCGGCGCTTTCCGTACCCTGGCGCTGGAAGATTTTGACAAGATAACTGTGGAACAAGCCCTCAAACACCCCAATTGGGATATGGGTTTTAAGGTGACGCTGGACTCGGCGACAATGTTCAATAAAGCTCTGGAAGTGATGGAAGCGCACTGGCTGTTTGACCTGGACTGGCAGCAGATATCCGCGGTGATTCATCCGCAGTCAGTGATACATTCGATGGTGGAGTTTGTGGACGGCTCAATCCTGGCACAGATGAGCATTCCAGATATGAAGCTTCCTATCCTTTATGCGTTGTCCTATCCTGAGCGCTATCCTTCACGGCTGGTGCAGACAAATGTGTCAGGGCTTCCCTCCCTGACCTTTGAAGATATCGACCCTGCAAGGTATCCGCTGTATTTCCTCGGATTGGAAGCCGGCAAAACGGGGGGTATAATGCCTACCGTAATCAATGCAGCCAATGAAGCGGCTTTGCAGTTGTTTATGCAGAGGAAAATCGGATTTAACGAGATTTACAAAGTGGCAGCCAAAGCTTTGGATAAGACGGTCAGCATTGCCCATCCGGATTTGGAAACTATCATAGAAACCAATACAAGCGTTTACAACCAGGTAATCAACAGCAAATAACCCGGCAGCGCCAGCCTCAACTAATCAGGTTATGCAGCTTGCCGGTCAGAAACGATTGAACAATCCACAAGACAAGAGCAATAATGATAAACACCCATTGCTCGGTATCCGTAATCTTGTCGCATCTTTTAAAAGCGCGCCAGATGGAAATGAACTTTGGCATCATCAGCGAATACACTGCCACAGCACGCAGATGCGAACCAATGTCACGCAGCATCCAGGCAATATAAAGCAGAAATCCGATTGCGAGCAGGTTTACAAGAATGGTGGACACATCCAGGCGGGGCTTAGGTGACTTTTCCATAAATCCTCACTATGATTATACCGCAAACAATCTTTGGGGTTGATTTGATGTCAATCAGTATTTTGGGCAGAAATTATCTCTGCAACTGTATAAAGCGAACCTGCACCGATAATGACATCATCCTTGTCTGCATCAGCCAGCGCCAGATGATATGCATCCCGCACAGACGGAGCAGTCTTGCAGGGAATACTCATTGCCCTTACCACCTTTGCCTGCGCTTCAATCTCTGCAGCACGGTCGGATTCGTTTTTACTGATGTAAAAGGTTTTGGCAAGAGGACACAGCACTTTCAGCATACTGACATAATCCTTGTCAGCCAATATGGACACAACGAACAAAAGCTTTTTGCCCGGAAACAGCTCCGACAGGTTCGAGGCAAAAGTCTCTATTCCATGCAGGTTGTGCGCCCCGTCCACAATCACTGTGGGATTGGCCTGCAGCAGCTGCATTCTGCCCATCCAGTTGATTTGTCCCAGGGCACTCCTGACCTTAGCTTCATCCACCGCTATCCTTTCCTGGCGGCAATAAAGCAGAAAAGCCGTCAGAGCGGCTGAAATATTGGCTGCCTGGTGGCGTCCGAGCAGGTTGGTCTGCAGGTCTTCAAAACATATGTCTTCAAAGCGGTAAGTGAAACGAATGCCGTCAGAACTGCTGGATACATCTGTCACAAAGTATTCGCTGTCAAGCCGGTAAACCGGGGAATTCACTTCCTCAGCTTTCTGAAGTATGATTTCCAGCGGAGGACCTTCAATCCTGCCTAAAACGACTGGGATATCCTGCTTGATGATACCCGCTTTCTCAAATGCAATCAGTTCAGGGGTGTCTCCCAGGGTCTTCACATGGTCCAGACCGATGGTAGTAATGACAGATACATGCGGTGTAAACAGGTTTGTGGCATCCAGCCTGCCACCCAGCCCGACTTCAATGATGCTAAAGCCAACCTTCCTTTCAGCAAAAAGCCGGAAGGCAATGGCTGTGGTGATTTCAAAAAAGGACGCGTCCCATTTGGTGAAAGTCTCTTCATGACGGTGAAAAGCTTCCAGGACTTCCTCAAAGGCAAGATTCCTGCCGTCTATGCGAAAGCGTTCGCAATAATCAATCAGGTGCGGTGAGGTGTTCAATCCGGTGTTCAGTCCATGGCCAAGAGCCAGCGCTTCAAGGGTTGCGCAGGTGCTGCCCTTGCCATTGGTTCCGCCTACATGAATGCCGCTAAGAGAATCCTGCGGATTGCCCATATCCTGTAAAATGCCGGTAATCCTTTCCAGTCCAAGCTTCACATTACCGGAGTAGCGCTGGTAGATGTATTGGAGAAATTCTGAGTAATTCATCACTAAAAAAAGCACCAACAGAAGCTTAATCCATTGGTGCTTATTCCTTTATTATTCAAGCCTATTCTATAACTTCGGTTTCAGGCGGCATCACCTGATTGCGGATGGCAGCATTGTCAGCACGAACTCTTGCCAGAGCTGTGTTGTCATTTTTCCATATCTCAATATACTTCATCAGAAGATTCAGCTTGCGCTGCCCGTCCAATCCGGTGGCAGCATCGATAGCATCAAGATCCTCAATGAAATAGTTCTGGATTTCGGTTGGTTCCATGTTTTCATAGAAGCTTTTGGGGATAAAATGCCGGGGATAGCGCGCTGTGTTTGGGCAGGCCACAATCGTGCCGTAATTCAACTTTTGGGTACCCTGAATATCTTCAAGCAGAAAGATACTGAAAACCGTATAATCTTCTTTTGAAGCTCTGTTTTCCGGACACTGGAGACTCTTTGACAGATAACGGCTGCGGGAAGGAGCCCTTCCGCCTTCAGTGGCTGCTTCAACTTTCTTGTAAGTATTCTGAAGCAGATTGAGGTCACCATTAAAAGAAGTCAGATTGTCCTTCATGTAATCCTGAGAAGCAACCCAGATGAGTTTCATATTGTTGATGCAATCCTCTTCATTTTGGGTTTTATCCAGATTGAAAAAACTGGGCAGGGCAAGTATAAACACCAGAAGAAGAAACAGAATGATGCTAATAATCGTATAGACCGAGAAACCTCTTTCATTAAGAGACATATCGTACTCCTGAACATATTATCTTTAGTTAAATTATCATTTCTGCAAGGCTTTTCTCGTCAAGTGTTTTCTTGCCTGTCCCTATTTTGGATTAAGAACCGGGTTTGGGATTTCCATTCTCAGGCGGTTTTTATCCCGGAAAAGCCAAAATCAGAAGAGAAAAAAGTGTTTACAAAATAAACCGCTGATTATATATGGCAATTGGATATAAGTTCCGTTTACATCAATATAAAGGAAGTGAGGTCTTTTATGGAACTGCTGGTTGAGCCGCTGAAGTTTCCCCCAGATTGCAACATAGTCTATGGTCAGTCACACTTTATCAAGACTGTGGAAGATTTGTATGAAGCCGTTGTAAACACAGTTCCGGGAGTAAAATTTGGTATAGCTTTCAACGAGGCGTCAGGACCCTGCCTGGTGCGCAAGGACGGCACGGATAATGACCTGATAGAAATAGCTGTGGAAAATATGCTGCGGATAGGAGCGGGACACACTTTTCTGATTGTTTTGCGAAATGCTTTCCCCATAAATATCCTTCCTTCCGTCCAGAACTGCCGCGAAGTGGTAAGTATATTTTGCGCTACTGCCAATCCTGTAGAGGTCATACTGGCTAAGACCGGACAGGGTAAAGGCGTCCTGGGCATTATTGATGGCAGCAGCCCCAAGGGTATTGAACTGGATACCGATATCTCCCACCGTAAAAAATTCCTGCGGGATATCGGCTATAAACGCTGAAGAATATTAAACGCATAAAAGCTGACAGATAAACGATATGAACCTGAGAACCTTTATTGCTCTGGAAGTACCTGAACCGCACAAGCAGGCAATTCTGGCTTATCTGGGTTCCTGGAGCCGATTGCATAAAAACGGCATTAACTGGGTGAAACCAGAAAACCTGCACCTGACCATGCTGTTTATCGGTGATACGCAAAGCGGTGACATCCCTCAGTTGCAGGAAGCCCTGTTTAACCTGATGATAAAAAGAGCAGGCTTCAGGATGAAGTGCCTTGGATTTGAGCTTTTCCCTGCCAGGGAACCGAGACTCATCTGGGTAAAGCTTGATACTGCTGACAAGGAGATTTACAGCTTTGCCAAAGACCTGAACAGGACTGTCCGCGAATTTGGATATGAGCCGGATGCCAAGCCCCTGAAGCTGCATATAACCGTCGGCAGGATAAAGGTGCAGCAACCCGTCTGGCTGGAGCAGGAAATCATGCAATCCGCCCTGCCATCCGAACCGGCGGTTTACGACGAGATAACGCTTTACCAAAGCATGCTGAAGCCGGATGGACCTGTCTATACTCCGCTGCAGCAATACAGAATGATAAAAAGAAACCAAGATAAAATATTGGAGGATTAAATGCTGGAAAAGACAAAAGATACAGCTCTCAAGACAGCTATGACCCAGCTTGAGAAGAAATTTGGCATCGGCACATTGATGCGTCTGGGAGACAATCCCAAGGCTGCAGTTGACGTCATCCCAACCGGGGCGATAAATCTGGATCTGGCACTGGGAATCGGTGGACTGCCCAAAGGCAGAATCACTGAAATATATGGAGCTGAAGCTTCCGGAAAGACAACCCTTGCCCTGCACGTGGCAGCCCAGGCACAGAAGCTGAATGGCACTGTTGCCTATATAGATGCCGAACATGCTTTGGACGTCTATTATGCCAAAAAGCTTGGCGTTGATATTGAAAACCTTTTGCTGTCTCAGCCTGACGGCGGTGAACAGGCCCTGGAAATCGTGGAAACATTGGTCAGAAGCAGCGCGGTTGACCTCATTGTGATAGATTCCGTTGCCGCTTTGGTTCCCAGGCAGGAAATCGAGGGCAACATGGGCGACAGCCATGTGGGACTGCAGGCAAGACTGATGTCCCAAGCGCTCAGAAAGCTTACTGCTATCGTCTCCAAATCCAACACAGCGGTTCTATTCATAAACCAGACCCGTATGAAAATCGGCGCTCCTCCTTATGTAAACCCCGAGACTACTACCGGCGGTGTAGCCCTGAAGTTTTACTCTTCTGTGCGTATTGAAGTCCGCAACGCCGGAGCAATCAAGGATGCCGGCGGAGAGAATCAGGTCATTGGTACCCGCACGAGGGTAAAGATAGTCAAGAACAAGTTTGCTCCGCCCTTCAAGACTATAGAGTTCCCCATCATCTTTGGCGAAGGCATCTCACACCTGGATATCCTGGTAGAAATGGCAAGCCAGCACGATATCGTCAAAAAGAGCGGCTCCTGGTTCTCATATGGCGACTTGCGGCTGGGACAGGGCCTGGACAAGACCAAGCTCTATCTGAAGGAAAACCCGCAACTGATTGACCAGATTACGGAACAGGTCAAAGCTATTATCAAGCCGGAACATATCCCGGTTTCTCCTGAACAAAATGATACTGAGTCTGTGGAAGAAGTCTGATAAAGACAGAAACTGCCTGATAAAGATTGACAACAGCGTCTGGGGTAGCATGGGCGAAAAGGCTCTCCGGACGCTGTTTCATTACCACATCGGCAGTCAGGATATTTCCGAAAGCGAGGCCAAAACCCTGCAGGATGAACTGCTGCGTACTGCCTGGAACAAACTGCTGGACTGGCTGGCAAAGCAGGAGCGCTCCACATCTGAAAGCAGGGATTACCTGAAAAAACACCACTTTCATCCCTCCATTATAGAGCAGTGCATCAGTGAGGCCTTGAAGAAAGGATTCATTGACGATGAAAGATATTGCCGTCTGCTGGTGGAATCCCTGGTGGAGAGACAGAAGAGCCCCATGCAAATCAAGAGCAAGCTGATTGAAAAGCATCTTCCCTCCGGTCTCTGGGAACCCATTTTAAGTGAACTTTACATCCCGGCAGAACAGAAGTCCATCCTGCAGACACAGGCGGAGAAAGCCTACCTGCGGTACTGCAATCTTGATAAGAAAGAATGCTATGAGAAGTGCCTTACTGCGCTTTACAGAAAGGGATTTGACCTGGACGACTCCAGGGAGGCGGTTGCCCGGCTGGTTTACGGCAGGCAATAAAAAAAACCGCAACCAGAGCTGCGGCTTTCACTAATCTCAAAAAAGTTAAATCTTCAGATAATTTTCTTTACCTTGTTGGCTTTCAGGCATGAGCTGCACATTTTGTACCTGCCTACGATACCTTTATATTCACCTTTAACTTCATGTAAATTTGGGTAAAAACGGCGTTTGGAGGCATTCATGGCATGAGAGCGATGGTTGCCTACCATTGGTGCTTTTCCGCATATGTCACATATTCTCATAACGTTCACCGTCCTGAATTATTCTATTGAGGTCAAACAAATAAGAGGCAGGATTTTTGACAAGTATTTATTTTATATCCTCTTGCGGAAGCCTGACTGTAAAGACTGTTCCTCTCGGATGATTGGATTCGTGTTCAATCGTCCCTTTGTGTTCGTGCACCAGTTTCTGGGTGATGGCAAGACCCAGGCCTGTGCCGGATCTCTTGCCTTCCGTCTGGAACGGACTGAACAGATTGTTCTTAATATGTTCCGGCACTCCGCGACCGTCATCGCTTACAGATATGATTAGGAAGCCGCTGTCCATCCGGGCTCCAATCCTGATATAGCCATCCACTGTCATAGCTTCAGAGCTGTTTTTCAGCAGATTGATGATAACCCTGCGGATTTTGGATTCGTCAAAGAACACATCCTGCTGCACCTGGTTATTTAGCTCAAACCTGATATCCCTGCCGGCAAGAGTGGGTTCAAAGGTATCCCTGATTTCGTTAAGGAATGAATCCAGTTTCACCTTTTGAGGCGATATCGGAGTTTGTTTTCCTCTGGCAAAATCCAGGATTTCCAGCACCATCTGTTCTATGCTTTTGGATTGCCGGACAATGCTTTCGGCAAATTCCTTGGTATCCGGACAGAGGTTTTCCACCAGCTCGGCTGTCAAAGATATTACATTCAGGGGTGTTTTGATATCGTGCATGATTTTGCTGGCAGCCATTCCGATAGCCATCAGGCGGTTCTGGGCTATGAGTTTTTCCATGACTTCGGCAAATTTCTGGTTGGTATCGCGCAATCTCCAGGACAGCGTTCTGATGAGATTGAACAGCACTTTGGGATTGGTGTAGGCGATATTGAGGAATCTTTCCTTCGGAATGACCAGCAGTTCGACATTATCCCGTGACACGACATTGGCGCTACGGGGCTCATTGTCTATCAGAGCCATTTCGCCGAAGAACTCACCCGGCTGCATGACCTTGAGCTGGGCGACCATATTATCGTCTTTCTCCGCCAGTTCCTTGTTTATCTCCACGGAACCCTTGACTATCACAAACAGGCTGTCTCCCAGGGCATGTTCTGAGATAACTGATGCGCCGGTTGGTATGGTGATGGTCTCAGCACCCTCAATAACTGTGGTGATTTCTTCCTCGGACATATTGTCAAACAGCTTGCAGCTGCGATAAAAACTCATATCCATCATTATTACCCCCGGAACAGTATTCTGCTGACGCATTCAATTTTACACAATGTAATTTTAAAACAAATAACCAATCTTTTCATAGCATTTCATAAGAAATATTATATCACTCCTGTGTCAAGGATTTTATCTGCTTTACAGCTTTCCAGCTTGCCACGTGGGATCCTCCTGGGATCCTCCTGGGGTCCACCTGGGCTGAACCCAGGTGGATGCCGGGTGGATGTCAGGGAGTAAATAACAGGGAAACATGTCCTTTTTCTTGACATTTTGGGTGATGGCAATGCTTTGTGGAAAGGGCGTATAGCTTTGATGAAAATATCTGAAAAGCATGATTGCGCTATACAGCAAGAAAGAAGCCGGGTGGGAGATGAATAAGAGAATCGCAAACCAACAGCTTGATTCAGTGCGCAGAGTGCTGGCAATCAATGATTTATCAGGACACAGCCATACATCCCTGATGGCGGTTATTCCCATCATGAGCCGGTTTGGAATAGCCGTCACAGCCCTGCCCACCGCCATCCTCTCCTCCAATACTGAACACGGTGGATTTGTCCTGGCAGATATGACACCCCACCTGAATAGCTTTATCAGTCACTGGGCAACTATGAAACTGTCCTTTACCGCCATTTACAGCGGATTTTTGGGGTCTGAACAACAGGTGGAAATTGTCCTCAGGGCTATGGAAACATTCGGGAAAAAGCAGACCCTGGTTGTGGTTGACCCCGTTATGGCAGACAATGGCAAGCTCTACCCCTGTTTTAATAAATCCATTATCCAGTCTATGCAGAGGCTTGTCGCTCATGCCGACCTGATTACTCCCAATCTGACAGAGGCAGCTTTCCTGCTGGGAGAACCTTTTAAGCAAAATCTCAGCTTCCGTGAAGCCAAAACCTGGTGCAGAAGATTAGCCGGTCTGGGACCCCGTATGGTGCTGATTACCAATGTCGCCCTGCAAAAGGAATCCGGCAGGACATCGGTAATTGCTTATGACAGCTGGTCGGATAGCTTCAAACGAAGCGTCTGCAGCTATCTCCCGGTCAATTATCCCGGTACAGGCGATATCTTCACCAGTGTCCTGACAGCACTGCTTTTGAATGATACAGAGCTGTTTGACGCCGTCAGCCGGACTGTCCGGTTCGTCAGTAAAGCTATGAAGATTACCATCCAAGCCGGCACCCCGCCCAATGACGGCATTGCCCTGGAACAGGCGCTTGCCTTTTTGCCCCGCTTGTGAACAGGTGAGGAAGCCCGTGAAAGCCAACCTGAGAGAAAAACCCTACTCCCGAATCTGCGTGACAGACCTGGACGGGACGCTTCTGAACTGCGAACACGAAATCAGCCCGCCCAATCTCTCGGCTTTGAAAGAACTGGGTGAAATGGGTGTCTGCAGGGTTGCAGCCACAGGCAGGTCGCTGTATTCGCTCCGAAAAGTGCTTACCGCCGATGTTCCGTTTGACTACGCTATTTTCAGCACCGGAGCAGGCATGATGAACTGGAAAACGCAGGAAATCATCCTTGCCAGGCACATTGACGTGACTATGGTGGAAAAGACATTCAGAAAACTGGTGAAACTGGGGGAAGATTTTATGCTGCATGCTCCCATCCCGGAAAATCATCGCTTTCTGGCTGTGCAGGGCAGAAATCTGGCGGACTTTAACCGCAGGATAAGCATCTATCAGCCCTTTGGTGAAGTCTGGAACGGCGTCTATCCCCTGCCCTGGCAGGAAGCTGCCCAGTTTCTGGTAATTGCGGACGGAATGGACGAAGCTCTCTGCCTGCATCTTTCCAAGCTTTTGGCACCCCTCAAAGTGGTTCGCACCACCTCTCCCCTGGACCATGTTTCCCTCTGGATAGAGATTTTTTCGCCTGAGGTGTCCAAAGGCAGCGCTGTTCAATACCTGATGGATGCGCTGGGAATCGAACCCGCTGATGTAATGGCGGTGGGAAACGACTATAACGATGTCGACATGCTGAAACTTACAAAGCGGTCTTATGTGACGTCCAATGCTCCCGAACCACTGAAGAGAATCTATCAGGTTGTATCGGATTATAACAACCATGGCTTTGCTGAAGCAGTAAGCGACTGGCGCACATCATTCTGAAAGAAATATCCTTTATGCATATAAGAAATATAGTAGTGAGAGGTGTGATTGTCTTATGAAGACAATAGTTCTGCTCCTGTGCTCCAATATCTTTATGACCTTTGCCTGGTATGGACACCTGAAATACCGCCAGGCGCCGATTTTTACGGTAATAGTTATCAGTTGGCTCATCGCCTTTGCCGAATACTGCTTTCAGGTGCCTGCCAACCGCATCGGCAGCTATCAGTACAGCGTTGCCCAGCTTAAGACCATCCAGGAAGTCATCACTCTGGTCGTATTCTCCGTCTTCTCGGTCTTCTACCTGAAGGAAAGCTTCAAGTGGAACTATATGGTCGGGTTTTTCTTTATCATCCTGGCTGTTTTCTTTATCTTTAAAAAATGGTAAGCTAAGCGAGGATGCTATGAAGATAATCAGATGGCTGCTGCCTGTCCTGGTAGTCGTTTTTCTGGCAAGTCTGTTTACTGTCTGGAATATGTTTGGCTGGCTTTTGCGCAGCGTGGATAATCCCGAACCGGGGGACAGCAATCTTGCCTTCGTGGGCAAAGACCCAAGGTTCTATAACCATAGCAGTGCTTGCCAAAACGCTGACGGCACCCTTGCCATCGCCTCTGCGTTGTCCGACCGAAAAAGTACCCGGGATGCTGTCTCCATTATCCGGTTGGCAGCCGATGGCTCGTTTGCTGGAGAGCATGTCTTCACCTTTGCCCGTCCTTCCTTCTGGAGCGTTGTGCCGTGGTTCCTGCGCGGGGGCAAGGGACATCAATATCTCAGGATTGTGGGTTTGGAAGCAAATCAGAATGGCTATTACCTGCTGCTAACCCGCCAAAAGGGAGACAAGCAAGAACCATTTATCCTTGAGTTAAACGACAGCGGTGAGCTTACCAAACAAACACCCATACCACTGCATATAGAGGCCGGCGCACAAATGACCGCCCTGCTGCAGGACGGTTACGCCTATCTGGTATTTCTGAACAATTCAGAAAAGCTGCTTAACCTTGCCATGGTAAATCTTGCTACCGCTGAAGTCTTAATGAACCCGATGCTTTTCTACAAACAGCGCAATCTCAGCATAAACGCCGTTGCGGCAAATCCGGCAGACACCACAATTTCGATAACGGCATATGATGATGAGAAGGGTTGCTCCTTTTACCAATATACCCCCGCGACCGACCTGAAAGAATACTTCCGTACCGCTCCGGGCTCGGAATTCACCGTGCTGAAACATATCGGGGACAGGCTCATCAGTGTAATCAGGGAGGATTCGCTATTGGAAGTGATGGACCTGATAATCTTTGACAAGCCGGTGATTGCCGTCCTCGACACCTTGCCGGGCATAGATTTTCGCGCCACAGATATTACCGAACTGGATGGCGACTTTTATGTCAGCCTGGATTTTTCCTTGCAAAATGCTGAAAAGAACACCCAAAACATCCAGGTGCGAAAGTATGCCAAGGACGGCTCAAAGTCACTTCCTTACCTGATTCAGGGCAGGGACTATGAGACCGCCAAAGGCATATTCCCCACGTCAGACGGTCATCTGATTGTCATCGGAAACAGCAGCAGCCGGCAGGCTGATAAAGGACCCCGCGTTTTCACCAGCAAGTTCCGTATGTAACTATTGCTTGACGGGAAGGTTACACTGCATTGATGTTGCTTTTAAAGATTTAAGCTAAACCACAGGTGAGGAAATGGGATTTTTGTTTCTGACCAGCGGACTGTTTCTGGGCTGGTCACTCGGCGCTAACGACCACGGCAATGTATTCGGAGCTGCGGTTCAGACCAAGATGATGCGTTTCCGTTTTGCAGCGTTAATCGGCAGTATCTTTGTCGTCCTCGGCGCTGTAATGGAAGGAAGCGGTGGTGCGGCAACCCTGAACCAACTGGGTTCTGTCAATGCCCCGGCTGGTACTTTTACCGTAGCGCTTGCTACAGCCCTGTCTGTAGCTCTGATGACCAAACTGAAGCTCCCTGTCTCCACTTCCCAGGCAATCGTCGGAGCCATCATCGGCTGGAACTTGTTTTCAGATATGCTGACCGACTATTCCTCGCTGTTGCGGATTGTGACCAGCTGGGTTGCAGCGCCGATTCTGGCGGGCTTATTCGCTTTCCTCATCTATCATCTCTTCCGGCACATTCTGAATAACACTAAGATTCATCTTCTGCACCTGGACAACTACAACCGCTGGGGATTCATCATCGTGGGCGCTTTCGGGGCATACAGTCTAGGCGCCAACAACATAGCCAATGTGGTGGGAATCTTTGAAAACATCTCGCCTTTCAGGGATTTGAATCTCTTTAATACCATCCACATATCTGGCATACAGCAGCTTTATTTCTGGGGTGGCGTCTCTGTTGCAGTGGGGATTTACACCTATTCCCGAAAGGTTATTATGACTGTCGGCTCGGACTTGTATAAGCTGTCCCCCATCACAGGGCTTGCTGTGGTGCTGGCAGAATCACTCGTCCTGTTTCTGTTTGGTTCCAGGGGACTACAGCATCTCCTGCTGAGCTTGAACCTGCCCACCATTCCGCTGGTGCCGGTCTCTGCCACCCAGGCGGTAATCGGCGCAGTACTGGGTATCGGCCTGATAAAAGGCGGCAGGAACATCAATTTCAACACTTTAGGCAAGATATCAATCGGCTGGATTTCCGCTCCCTTGCTGGCTGGAATCGTCACTTTTGTGCTGCTTTTCTTCGTTCAGAACGTCTTTGAACAGCCTGTAGTCAATCCCATCACCTACAAATTCCACAAACAGGAAATGATGGAACTGGAAAGGCGCGGAGTGAACCTGGACCTTCTGACGGAAGTGAACGGACGCACCTACAATAGCCAGCGCGAACTGAGCATAATCCTGGACGGAATTGAATCCCTCTCGCAAAAAGACAAGCTGACCATTGCCAAAGTCTCAGAAGTGCAGCGCCTGCAGATTGATTATGAAAAACTGCGCAGTAAACTGAAGCCGGATACTTTTACGGATATGCAGTGGAGCAACCTGGAGATCCTGGACGGCAGAACTTATATCCATATGTGGCAGTTGGAGGATGACCTCATCCTGCTCTCTGACGAATGGGAATTCAAGCCCAAATCACGCCGTACCCAAATCTTCAACGACAAATTGAGCGAGAAGTTTAATATCATCTTCAGCCAGTGCCAGATTCCGCCTGAAACCCCTGCCGCTGACTGATTTCATCCTTTTCCTTACGCTTTGCGCAATTTCGCATCCGGCTTTCCAAACCCGTTTCTTCCTCAGTTGTCCCTTGCTTGATGCGGGAACAATACGAGAGCGATACGAGGAGATTCCCCTCGTTGTCTCCTCGTTGTTATTAAGGATAACGGAACGGAATAGCCCATATAGTCTGTGGCTGATGTTTAAGCAAATAGGGCGGGCAATACTGAGTGACTTATGCTACGTTGTGAAAATTATAATATTTAGCATATCATTAACAGAATATAATTAGTTCTTGACCCGAAATGCCTCTCCTCCATAATGACAAAAAAGACAAATTTGTAGATGTTCAAATAGAAATGCTCTTCAAATAGCAACCTGCGCATGGCATCATAAAGAAGGAAAGTTTTGATTAAAAGATTATTAACTCTTGAAACTCAAGCATCAGACAAGCCGATTAATATTGTTGCCATAAGCTCAAATCTAGTAACCTCCAACCCAACATCGGGAGTAATCTGCCGTGAATCTGAATAAAAAAGGCATCCTCCGGAAAATTTCCCGTCTATGGTCACGCATAAATATAACTGGTTCAAATCTAAGATCTCCCCCAGCTGAGCTTCCCATAAGATCAGAACTATACAGCGCTTACCAAATGAAACAACATGGCAAGAATCTCGCCAAGGAACAACAGATTGACCCCCGCCGCCCGAAAGGGAATCTTATAACCAGACTGGCAGAAAATGAGCGACTGCTTTTGGAAGTCTACAATCTTTTGACAGAGGATGTAAAGGCAGATCGTAGAATAACCCCGGCCAGTGAATGGCTGCTCGATAATTTTTATCTGATAGAAGAACAAATTCGTACTGCCAGAAGACACTTACCAAAGGGCTACAATCGGGAATTGCCGCACTTAATGAAAGGCCCGATGACAGGATATCCAAGGGTTTATGATATCGCTCTGGAAACAATTTCACTGGGGGATGGAAGGGTTGACCCAGAAAATCTCAGCACTTTTGTAGCTTCTTTCCAGACAGTTACCAGCCTGAAATTAGGCGAACTTTGGGCCATCCCCATAATGCTGCGTTTAGCATTGATTGAAAACCTGAGGCGAATTTCCGCCCGAATAGCTGCCGACAGAATTGTTCGAAATCAGGCAGAATACTGGGCAAATCAGATGTTTGAAACTATCACAAAAAGTTCAACAAACCTGATTTTAGTGATTGCTGATATGGCACGGTCGAATCCACCAATGGTAAGCGCATTTGTTGCGGACATGTCTCACCGTTTGCAAGGACAGGTGCCGGCGATGTCCCTGCCACTCAATTGGATGGAGCACTGGCTGTCTGAATCCGGACTTACTACAGAGCTTTTAGTCCGCGCCGAAAATCAGCAGCAGGCAGCAGACCAAGTTTCCATGAGCAACAGTATTGGCAGCCTCCGCTTCCTGGGAGCAATGGACTGGCGTGAGTTTGTCGAGTCAATGAGCCAAGTGGAACAAATACTGATTGATGACCCTGCCGACGTATATAGCAGAATGGATTTTGCTACCCGTGATAGCTACCGCCATGTTGTGGAAAAGATTGCCAAGAAGAGTCACCATTCCGAGAGTGAAATCGCATACTTTGCCGTTCGACTGGCAAAGAAAGGCTCAACCAGTAAGGGAGGCGATCATCGTGAGGCGCACGTAGGTTATTATCTGATAGACAAAGGACTGATCAAGCTGGAACACATGGCAAGAGTCCGCTTTTCCACTGCCCAGACTCTTCGGAAAGTAGGTAAAAGGTATCCCCTGGTCTTCTATCTCGGCTCAGTTGTTCTCTTCACATTGATATTCTCCGGTTTTTTAACATTGGTTGCGTTTTTGGATATAATAGAATCCTGGACGTTGATGCTATTTTGGTTCCTATCACTGTTAGTTTCAAGTCACCTTGCCATAGCTTTAGTGAATTGGGCTACTACCTTGCTTACAAATCCAAAGTTACTGCCACGTATGGACTTTTCTCAGGGAATCCCGCTGGAAATGCGCAGTCTTGTGGTTATTCCGGCCATGCTTTCAGGGATTCAAAATGTGGAATCTCTGATAAAAGCGCTGGAAGTCCGTTTTCTTGGTAATCAGGATGATAATCTCCTCTATGGACTCTTAACGGATTTTTATGACGCTGATACAGAAACAATGCCTGATGATGAATTACTAACTCAGCTTGCGAGGCAAAGAATCAATGAGTTAAACGAAAAATACGTAGATAAGCATAGAACGATTTTCTACCTGTTTCATCGTCCCCGGAGTTGGAACCCAATTGACAAGATATGGATGGGCTATGAACGCAAACGCGGTAAACTGGCAGATTTAAACGCATTACTGCGTGGAAGGGATAAAGGCAGTTTCTCAGATATTGTGGGTGATACCTCTCTTTTGGCAAATGTGAAGTATGTCATTACCTTGGATACAGATACGCAACTTCCACGCGATTCAGCCCGGCAATTTATCGGAGCAATGGCACATCCGCTCAATAAAGCACAATATGATAACAAGCTGAAAAGAGTAGTTGCCGGATATGGTATCCTGCAACCAAGAGTAGCAATCAGCATGTCTGGAGTCAATAAGTCCCTTTATAGCTCCCTTTGTGCCAGTGATCCCGGAATAGACCCCTACACACGCACTGTCTCGGATGTGTATCAAGACCTGTTTAGTGAAGGATCATTCATCGGAAAAGGTATCTATGAAGTTGATATCTTCGAACAAGTTATGGGTAACCGTTTCCCGGAAAATCGTATCTTGAGCCACGATCTTCTGGAAGGATGTTATGCCAGGTCAGGACTGATGACAGATGTTCAGTTATATGAGGAATACCCTTCGTGTTATAGCGCTGACGTAAGCCGCCGTCATCGCTGGATTCGGGGTGACTGGCAGGCTGGACAATGGATGCTGCCAAAAGTACCTGGGGTTGATGGGCGCTTGCAAAAGAACCCACTATCTCTATTGTCCCGCTGGAAGATTTTTGATAATCTGCGGAGAAGCTTACACGCTGCAGCATTAATACTTATGCTGCTACTGGGATGGACAGTTTTATCTTCCCCTTTGTTCTGGACTCTGGCAGGAATAGGTATCATAGTTATACCTTCCTTGATTGCTGCAGTTGTGAGTGCTCTGATTCAACCTGCAGATATGAGCCTGAGAGAGCATCTGGCAGCAGAATTTGTCTCAACACGCCGTCGTCTTGCCGAAGCTGCTTTCAATCTTGTCTGCCTGCCTTACGAATCGTTTTACAGCCTGGATGCCATTGTTCGTACTGTCTGGCGGTTACTGATCACACACAAGAACCTCCTGGAATGGAATCCTTCGGGAAATTCAGACGATAGAAGCGGTTCCCGTCTGATTGATTCCTTCCGCAAAATGTGGGTATCAACAGCTTTTGTCGTTTTAACAATGACAGTTTTAGCAATATATAGAGCAGATGCATTAATCACTGCTTTCCCCATTCTGCTGCTTTGGTTAGTGGCTCCTGCCATAGTATGGTGGTGCAGTCGACCCTTTATTCATAGTGAAGCCAATTTATCCAAAGAACAAACAATGTTTCTACGCAAACTGTCACGAAAAATCTGGGCGTTCTTTGAGACCTTCACAAGTTCTGATGACAACTGGTTGCCACCGGATAACTATCAGGAATACCCTTCTGGGGTGATTGCCCACCGCACCTCTCCAACAAATATGGGTCTTGCTCTACTGGCAAATTTAACAGCTTATGACTTTGGGTACATAACTGCTGGTCAATTAATCGACCGAACCGCGAAAACACTTCATACAATGGAAAAACTTCAGCGGTACCGGGGACATTTTTATAACTGGTATGACACGCAAACCCTTGAACCCTTAAAACCATTGTATGTATCATCTGTGGACAGCGGAAATTTAGCTGGAAATTTACTGACCTTGAAGCAGGGACTCCTGATGTTGACAGAGGATAAGATTCTCGGAAACAGATTATTTGAAAGCCTGAATGACACACTTGGCATACTGAAAGATACATTGGCTGCGACTCCGAAGCTTACAACTTTATCTCAATTAGTAATGATTCAGCAGGAGTTGGAAGCAGTTAAAATCTCTCCCCCGAGCACAATCTCCGATTCCAGACAGTGTCTGTATAAACTATACCAATTAGCAGAATTAGCAGCGTCAGACTTGGAGGGTTTTGACAATGAGCCTGACGGTCAGTCAAACTTCTGGGCTCGAGCCTTAGTCAAAGTATGCCAGGATTTTTTGGATGAGTTAAAATTGTTCGTACCAGAAACAGAAATAGTGACATCAATGATAAATATGCAATCTGATGGTATTCCCACCTTAAAGGAGCTTCTGACTCTGGACACTTCAGCCGGGCAATACGCCAAAATCAGAATTGCTGCCATCAACGAGCTTGCCTCGAAGTGTGAATCACTGGCAAAGATGGAATATGAATTCCTTTATGATAAGAATCGTCATCTGCTGTCGATTGGCTACAATGTCAGTGAATTAATCCGGGATGCCAGTTACTATGATCTTCTGGCTTCGGAATCCAGATTTTCATGTTTTGTGGCGATTGCCCAGGGGAAACTTCCCCAGGAGAGCTGGTTTGCTTTGGGACGTTTGCTTACAAATACAGGCGGAGAACCTATTCTGCTTTCCTGGAGTGGTTCTATGTTTGAATATCTGATGCCTTTGCTGGTGATGCCAAACTATGAGCATACGTTGCTTGATCAAACCTACAGAGCAGTCGTCGCCAGGCAGATAGAATACAGTAAAAGGCGATCTGTTCCTTGGGGTATTTCTGAAAGCGGTTACAATGCCATAGACGTACATCAGAACTATCAATATCGCGCTTTTGGAGTACCTGGTCTGGGTCTCAAACGAGGGTTGGCAGAGGATCTGGTGATCGCTCCTTATGCTTCAGCCCTAGCTCTGATGGTATCGCCAACCGAAGCTTGTTCAAACCTTGAACGCCTTTCTGCTGATGGCTTTGAGACTCGATATGGTTTTTATGAAGCAATTGATTACACTCCTGCAAGGGTACCCCGGGGACAAACCCAGGTTGTGATCCGCTCTTTTATGGCACATCATCAGGGCATGAGCCTTTTGGCACTGGCATATCTACTTCTTGATCGTCCCATGCAAAAGCGGTTTGAGTCAAATTCTCAGTTTCAGGCGACTTTGCTCTTATTACAAGAGCGAATCCCTAAGGCAACAGCTTATTATACCAGAACGACGGAGTTAGCCGAAAACTACACGACTTCCATACCCAATGAGAGTCCGATCCGCATATTTACTGATCCGGATACCCCTAATCCTGAAATACAACTGCTCTCAAATGGCAGATACCATGTAATGGTGACTAACGCGGGAGGAGGTTACAGCCGCTGGAAAAACCTGGATGTAACCCGTTGGCGCGAAAACCGCACATGCGACAATTGGGGAACTTTCTGTTATATCCGCGACGTGGCAAGTATGAATTTTTGGTCAGCTGCTTTTCAGCCCTCTCTCAAGCCATCAAACCATTTTGAGGCAATATTTTCTGAAGGCAGAGTCGAGTTCCGGAGTAGTAATCTCAGTTATGACACTCATACAGAAATTGCAGTATCTCCGGAGGACGATATTGAACTCCGACGCGTCCGTATCACTAACCGTGGTAGGATTCGTAGAATTATTGAGGTTACCAGTTACGCAGAAATTGTTATTGCCCCGTCTGCCTCAGACATGTTACATTCATCGTTCAGCAATCTATTTGTGCAGACTGAGATCATTCATCATTCCAAAGCCATCTTGTTCACCCGTCGCCTTCGTTCGGAAAGCGAGAAAGAACCCTGGATGTTTCATCTTATGGCTGCTCATGGTGCCGAAATCGTGGAAGTCTCTTATGAAACTGACCGCATGAAATTCATCGGGAGGGGAAACACCATTGTTGAACCTCGAGCGCTGAAAGCTATCAATTCTAATGATAGTGGTCTACTTTCAGGCAGTGAAGGATCTGTGCTCGATCCGATTGTTTCTATAAGGTATCGGATAGCACTCGAGCCGGATGAGTTTGCTGTGATAAACATTGTTACTGGTATTGGAGATACCAGGGAAGCAGCCCTTGGTTTGGTAGAAAAATATCAGGATCGCCGGTTGGCAGACCGTGTTTTCGAGCTGTCTTGGACACATGGCCAGGTGCTGCTGCGCCAATTTAATATTACAGAAGCTGATGCTCAGATCTATTGCCGTCTTGCCAGCTCGATAATCTATGCCAATGCTTCCTTGCGTGCTGAGGCGAGTATCCAAGTGAAGAATCGGCGCGGTCAATCCGATCTCTGGGGTTACTCAATATCAGGAGATTTGCCGATTGTGTTGCTTAGGATAGAGGATTCTGCCAATATTGACTTAGTCCGTCAAATGATTCAGGCTCATGCATATTGGCGGCTAAAAGGGCTGGTAGTAGATTTGGTGATTTGGAACGAAGATCATGCTGGCTACAGACAGCAACTGCATGACCAGATCTTAGGATTGATAGCCTCAGGCATTGATGGCAATGTAACTGACCAACCCGGCGGAATTTTCGTGAGACCAGCAGACCAGATATCTGAACCTGACCGTATCCTGATCCAGACAGTAGCCCGCGTTATAATTTCCGATACCAATGGTTCGCTGTCTGACCAGATCGACGGGCGCAGATTATCGGAACCTACAATCCCACGCTTAATTCCTACACGCACTTTGCGCCCTGTACCTTTACCTGTTGCTCCGTCCCCGCGCAATGATTTGTTGTTCTACAACGGATTGGGCGGATTCACTCCAGATGGCCGTGAGTATGTTATTACTACCACACATGCGCAGTTAACTCCCTCACCTTGGATTAATGTACTTGCTAATCCGCTTTTTGGGACTGTTGTATCTGAAAGTGGTCTTGCCTACACCTGGAGTGAGAATGCCCATGAGTATCGCTTGACACCGTGGGGAAATGATTCCGTCAGCGATTCCAGAGGTGAGGCATTTTTCCTTCGCGATGAAGAGCGGGGACACTTTTGGTCACCCACTCCGCTACCTTGCCGAGGAACAACGCATTATGTTACCCGTCATGGTTTTGGTTATAGTGTTTTTGAGCACACCGAACACGCCATCCGGACCGAATTATGGATTTATGTGGCTCTTGATGCAGCTGTAAAGTTTGCTGTCCTCAAGATACATAACGAGTCTGAACGTGCACGCAAGCTTTCCGCTACAGGATATGTCGAATGGGTACTTGGTGATCTTCCTTCAAAACATGCTATGCATATCATCACCGAAATTGATCCAAACTCCGGTGCTATTTTTGCGCGTAATTCATACAATACAGAATTTAGAAGTAAAATTGGTTTTTTTGACACAGATATTACTTCCCGGTCAGTAACCTGCGACCGTACAGAATTCCTGGGGCGCAACGGAAGGTTGGATTCCCCGGCTGCCATGACACGGACCCGCCTCTCAGGTAGAGTGGGGGCTGCTCTGGATCCCTGCTCAGCAATCCAGGTTTATTTTGAACTGGGCCCTGGACAGGACAGTGAGATTATTTTTAGACTCGGTGTTGGAGAAAACACGGATGATGCCATCAATCTGGTCAGACGTTTCAGGGGTCCAACTAATGCCCATGAAGCCCTCGATAATGTATGGCAGCACTGGAATCATACACTTGGTGCAATAACCGTGGAAACTCCTGATCCATCCCTGAATGTACTTGCCAATGGCTGGTTGCTTTATCAGACTCTGGCTTGCCGGCTTTGGGCTCGCACCGCATCCTACCAATCAGGCGGTGCTTTCGGTTTCCGTGACCAGTTGCAGGACGTAATGGCATTGATTCATACTAAACCTCTTTTTGCTCGTGAACATTTACTTTTATGCGCTTCCCGCCAGTTTCCGGAAGGAGATGTCCAGCATTGGTGGCATCCTCCCACGGGTCGGGGTGTCCGTACACATTGTTCAGACGACTATCTGTGGTTACCTTTCGTCACTTGTCACTATGTTCTCTCCACAGGAGATACAGGTGTACTCGAAGAAAAGCTTCACTTTCTTCAAGGTCGCATGGTTAGTCCCAATGAAGATTCATATTTCGATTTACCCGGACGCTCCGATAAGAAAGAGAGCCTTTACAAACACTGTGTACGTGCTCTTAAGGCCAGTTTTATATATGGAGAACACGGGTTACCACTGATTGGATCAGGGGACTGGAATGATGGCATGAATCTGGTGGGTAAAGACGGAAAGGGAGAAAGCGTCTGGCTGGGATTTTTCCTTTACCTTGCACTAATCCGTTTTAGTGCTCTTGCACGGGCTTACGGGGATGAGCTTTTTGCAGATATATGTTTAACTGAGGCGGAAGGGCTTCGTATCAATATAGAAAAGAACGGTTGGGACGGCAAGTGGTACCTGCGAGCCTTCTTCGACGATGGTTCACCGCTGGGTTCATCCACCAATCCTGAGTGTCAAATCGATTCTGTTGCTCAAAGCTGGGCTGTTCTTTCCGGAGCGGGAAATCATGACAGATCTCGTTTGGCTATGGAATCTTTAGATAAACATCTTGTAAACAGTGATTTTGGTCTGATCCAAGTGCTTGATCCTCCTTTTGATAATTCGTCATTAAACCCCGGCTACATCAAAGGCTATGTTCCCGGAGTACGCGAAAATGGAGGTCAATACACACATGCAGCAATCTGGGCGATAATGGCTTTTGCCAAATTGGGAGAAAACCAAAGGGCTTGGGAGCTCTTTACAATGATTAATCCTGTCAACCACGCCAGAAACCCTGAAGAGATGAATATCTACAAAGTGGAACCTTACGTCACTGCGGCAGATGTCTATGCGACGGCACCACATTCGGGTAGGGGTGGCTGGACATGGTACACCGGCTCGGCATCCTGGATGTATAGATTGATTGTAGAGTCACTTCTCGGGCTGCAGCTTGAGGTCAATAAACTGCGTTTTACTCCCTGCCTGCCTGCTGATTGGCACGGATTTAAGCTGCATTACCGCTATCGTGAAACCGTCTATCACATCAATCTGGTTCAATCCTCTACCGAATATGGCGAGATGCGTGTAAGTGTGAATGGCATCGACCAGCCTGAACGGACCATCCCACTGGTGGACGACCAGATTGAGCATTGGGTCGAGATTGTTATCCCTGTTTCAGGTGTATAGGATAATAGATTATCTTTCTTCCCCTGCCTGATACGGGAAGAGCTCGGGAACAATACGGGAAGAAAGTTCCCGTTGCCTTCCCGTTGTGAGAGGAAAAGCAGGCAGAAAGAAGCAGCCTTTATACCGGAAAGCGGCAGGAAGGGAGATTGGGCTAAATCTGGGCAATCACTCCCAGAACTTTCTATCCAGAGTCCTGTATTGGATGGCTTCGGAGACGTGCTCCGGTTTGATGTTGTCGCTGCCTTCCAGATCGGCAATGGTGCGGGAAACCTTCAAAATCCTGTCAAAAACCCTCGCTGAGTAGCCCATATGGTCTATGGCGTTCTGCAATAGGGAATGGCTCTCAGGAGTCAGTTGGCAGTGCTTTTTGGAGACTTTGGAACTCATCTGGGCATTGCAGAAAATCTTCTCGGTCTTAAAGCGGGCGCGTTGGATTGCCCTGGCTGAATTTACCCTGGTCCTGATTTGGGCGGAGGTCTCTCCCGTAGGCAATGAACTGAGGTCCGCATAAGTCACTGCCGGCACTTCCACGTGGATGTCTATGCGGTCCAGCAAGGGTCCGGATATCTTGGTCCTGTAGCGCACAATGCTGCCCCACTGGCAGTTGCAGGCGTGGTTTGGGATATTGCTGCCGTAATAGCCGCAGGGACAGGGATTCATAGAAGCAATCAGGTTAAATTCTGCAGGAAAAGACAAGCTCTGGGTGGCGCGGGAAATCGTGACAACCCCGTCCTCCAGGGGCTGTCGAAGCACTTCCAGCACAGTTCTCTTGAATTCCGGCAATTCATCCAGAAACAACACACCCCGGTGAGAAAGGGAAACTTCTCCCGGCTTGGGAAAGGTCCCGCCGCCGATCAGGGCAATATCTGAGATAGTGTGATGCGGGCTCCGGAAAGGTCTGGTGGTGAGTATGCCGTTCACGAAATTGGAGGAGTGCCCGCAGACAGAATGGATTTTCGTGGCTTCCAAAGCTTCTTCCAGCGTCAGTTCCGGCAAAATGGTGGGAACCCTGCGCGCCAGCATGGTCTTGCCGCTGCCGGGAGGTCCTATCATCAGGATGTTGTGCCCGCCGGCTGCCGCCACTTCCAGAGCCCGTTTGACCTGAAACTGCCCCTTGACGTCCGCCATGTCCACCGGCGATTCGTTCAGAACGGAAAAGATGCTCTCGCGGTCAACTGTCTTGGGCGGGATAATCGCTTTGCCCATCAGGTAATTGGCTGTTTCACGCAGGGAAGTGACGGGAATCACGGTCAGACCCTCTATGATGGCAGCTTCCTCAGCATTTTCATAAGGCACAATCAGCGCATCCAGACTGTCTTTTTTGGCTTCGATGGCAATGGGAAGAACACCTTTGACGGGACGGACATTGCCATCCAGCGAGAGTTCTCCGATGATGCCTATGCGCTCCATCTGGGTTCTGGGCAGTTCTTTCAATGCCTGCAGGATTGCGATGGCAATCGGCAAATCCAGGGAAGCGCTCTCTTTTTTCAAATCCGCCGGGGCAAGATTGATGGTATATCGCTTGTTGGGAGTATCCCAGCCCGAGTTCTTGATGGCAGCCATCACGCGGTGGCTGCTTTCCTTAACCGAGCCGGTCGGCAGTCCGACCATGGTCACATTCCACAATCCATTGGCTGTATCGCATTCAATGGCAATAGGTTTGGCATCAATTCCCACAGTCGTGTAGGAAATCGCATTTCCGAGCATATCTCCCTCTTTCAGGACAAATTTGGCATCAGGGTTCTATCTGGCATAGGATTTAGTTTGTGGCAAGCACTACCGTTAGCTGTTTGCGCAGAATGATATTCTTGGAGCTGTTCCTGGCTTCGGTCATTAGCACGTATATCCCTCTGGGAAAGGGTTTTCCCTGCCCGTTTTTCCCGTTCCAGGCCAGTTCGCCGGATTTGCCGATATCCAGTCCGGAGGCAATAGTATGGACCTTTCTGCCCTTCATATCATAGATATAGCAACTAATGGTATTGGATGCATCAGCGAAGTTATATTCCAGTTTCATGCTTTCGCCGGCGGATGGGTTAAAAGCGCTCCCCGTAAGACGGATTTTACCCTGCTCAACCTGCGGAGGAGGCGGAGCAATGCTATTTGGCTGCCCCGGAGTAGCTCCGGCTTCGTCTCGGCAATACTGCCAACTCACTGTACTATCGGACGCAACCTGTCTTTCCAGAGAGATGCCTTTTTTGGAACTGACCCCTACATAGGACATGGAGTCAATCACAACGCCATAGCCGTCTATCAGACGCAGGATATCCCCTTCGTTGTTGAGGGCTGGCAGGGTCGAAACCTGCAGGATATTGTCAGGAGGGCAGGCGGGATAACGCAGAATCAAATCCGCCTGGTCGCGACACAGGACAAGGTATTCCGGACACAGGGACGGCAAGGTGGCATTGATTGTATTACCGGCAGCGTCGGATAGCAGAAAACTGTATTGCCAGCCCATATAGAACGGTATATATAGCTCCACCCATTCCTGCTCGCCGGTTGCGGGATCATACATTATCTCGTTTATAAACATGGGATAGATGGTCGGATTTCCAATCTCAAGCGTCTGGAAATTGTTATTGGGATTGACATCGCCATAAACAATCACCTCCGCTCGAACCAGCCCGGCAGAATAGGAATACAGGTTCACTGCCTCCAGAAAGTCACAGAACTCCCAGGGCGGAATAGGTGTGATGACAAAGGTGTTGATTACGGTTCCGTTCAGGGATACAATAAGTGAGACCTGCATAGTGTCGCTGTATGCCATGGAAAAGTTGCGGATGTCAGCATAGAGATTATATCCGTCGCCCACAGGTATAAGGTTGATTGAATCAATGGCATAGTCCACCGGAATCCGGTTTGGCAGTCCGGGGGTGGGGTATTGCTCTGCTATAAAATCATACTGGCAGAAATTGCTGTCACTGCCGTCCATGGTCCTTGCCAGTGAATAACCCGCGGAAACATCGGGCGCGAAGCTGTTTGCGACATTGCCAAAGTCATCAGACAGGTTATTGGCATTGGGACTGTCATACAGCACGGTATCAGTGTAAGTTCCGTCCGGTGAGACGTAGCGTACGGCATCTGTCTCGGTACCCCCGTTTTGCATCACCAGATTAGTTATGAAAGCCGCCTGGGTGACGTTTGTTTCGCCAATCAGCACAAAGCGTCCGGCTCGCAGAACATAGGAGGGAAAAGTGAATACAGTGGTAAAGGCTGACCCTGCCACCTGCAACCTTGCCCCTTCCAGATTGATGTCTTCGGCGCCGTTGTTATAGAGTTCTATCCATTCGTTACCCGTATCTGTCCCTACAGGGTCGTAAAGGATTTCATTGATAACCACTTCAGAATACAGGTACCCTGCAAGCAGGACCAGCACAAGGATTACATTGCAGACTTTTACCATCCGGAAAACCTCTCTTGTAAGAATTCTATGTTCTGTCAGATGAAAGTCTTGTAAAGTGTTTTCTTATTGCCCGCTCATCAGTTCTATATGGACAGGCTTGATTTTCCAGATTTCATTTGCATACTGGATGATGGCGCGGTCGGAGGAAAACTTGCCCATGCCGGCGACATTCAGGATAGCTTTCTTTGTCCATTCCAGCGGGGTTTTGTAAAGAGCGTCCACCTTGTCCTGCGTTTCCATATAGCTGCGAAAATCCGCCAGCAGGCAATAAACGTCCCCGTTTTCCAGCAGGGATTTGACAATCGGGTCAAAGATGCCCGGCTCGTTCTTGCTGAAATAATTGCCGGCTATCATATCGATTACCTGCCTGAGCTCAGCATCAGCATTGTAAAACTCGCAGGGGTTGTACCCGGCTTGTTTCAGGAAGACCACTTCCTCTGCCGTCATGCCAAAGATAAACATGTTTTCTTCGCCGATTTCCTCTGCCATTTCCACGTTTGCACCGTCCAGGGTCCCGATAGTGAGCGCGCCGTTCAGGGCGAACTTCATATTACCCGTGCCGGAAGCTTCGTACCCGGCTGTGGAAATCTGCTCGGACAAATCTGCCGCTGGGATAATCTTCTCTGCCAGGGAAACTGAATAGTTGGGTAAAAAGACTACCTTCAGGAGGTCTTTGACTTCCCTGTCCTTGTTGATGATATCGCCGATATTGTTGATTAGTTTGATGATGCGCTTGGCAATAAAGTAACCCGGCGCCGCTTTGCCGGAAAAGATAACAGTGCGGGGAACAAAGCCCCCATCGGGGTTTGCCTTGATTCTGTTGTAACGGGCAATCACCTGCAGTACGTTCAGCAGTTGCCTCTTGTATTCATGCATGCGTTTTACGTGGATGTCAAACAGGCTATTGGGAATGGTCCGCACTCCTGTTTCTTTGTAGATGTGTTTTGCCAGGTAGTTCTTGTTATCCAGCTTGACTTCTGCAAAGCGTTTCAGGAACTGCTCGTCATCCAGATACTTGTCAATGCCCTTGATTCTGTACAAATCCGTCAGCCAGCCGGCTCCAATATGTTCCGTAATCAGCTTGGCCATGTAGGGATTGCATTCCTTCAGCCACAAACGCTGGGTGATACCGTTTGTCTTGTTTTGGAACTTCTCCGGATACATTTCGTAAAAGTCCGGAAAGATGGTTTCCCTGAGGATTTTGGAGTGAAGCTCTGCCACGCCGTTTATGGTATGGCTTCCGATAATGCTGAGCTGAGCCATGCGGATGTTTTTCTCCCTGCCTTCCTCGATTACGGACATCTTGCTCATCTTGGTCAGGTCGCCGGGATACGTGCGTGTGACTTCTCCCAGCAGGTAATTGTTTATCTGGTATATCAGCATCAGGTGTCTGGGAAGCAGTTCTTCAAAAATGCTTACTGACCATTTTTCCTGGGCTTCCGGCATGATGGTATGGTTTGTGTAGGCAAAGGTTTTTCGGGTGATTTCCCAGGCAATTTCAAAGCTGATATTCTTTTCGTCAATCAGAATCCTCATCAGTTCCGGGATGGCAATGGCGGGATGGGTATCGTTCAGCTGAATGGCAATCTTGTCAGGGAAGTTCTTATAGCTGTCGTTATCCAGTTTCCAGTCTGCCAGGATATTCTGCAGAGTGGCGGAAACGAAGAAGTATTCCTGTTTGAGGCGCAGGATTTTGCCCAGGTGCTGGTTGTCATTGGGATATAGCACCTTGGAGATATTCTCTGAAACGTCTTTGCGTTCCACGGCTTTCACATAGTCGCCGCTGTTGAAATAGTCAAAGTCAAATTCGTCCGTGGCTGTTGCCTGCCAGAGACGCAGGTTATTGACCGTGTTTGTCTTGTAACCGGGAATCGGGATATCCCACGCTACTGCCATCACGTCATCGGTATCCACCCAGCGATGGGTGTACCTGCCGTCTTTTTGCTCTTCGGTAATGACCCTGCCGCCAAAACGGACCCTGTAGGTGATGTCCGGCCTGTGAATTTCCCAGGGGCAACCGTTTTTGAGCCAGTGGTCCGGAATTTCGACCTGGTAGCCCTGTTTGATAAGCTGTTTGAAAATGCCGAATTCATAGCGGATGCCATATCCGTAGGCGGGGTATTCCTGGGTTGCCAGTGAATCCAGATAGCAGGCAGCCAGGCGTCCCAAGCCTCCGTTGCCCAGACCCATGTCCGGTTCCAGGTCTTCAATCTCTTCCAGGTCATAATTCATCTCTTTGAGCATGTCCCGGCAATCCTCGTAAAGGTCCAGATTGATGAGGGCATTGCTCAGAAGCCTGCCGATGAGGAATTCCATCGAGAGATAACAGACTTTTTTGACGTTGCGTTTACGGTATTCATACTGGGTGCGCAGCCAGCGTTCAATCAGCCGGTCTCGCAGGGACAAAGACAGGGCGCAATAGATGTCCCAGTCCTTGACGGTGGTTGTATCTTTGATCAGAGAATATTCCAGATGACTCAGGAACAGCGATTTCAAATCGTGTTTGCACTTTGTATCCTTGTCGCTGAAGAATATGCTCTTATAATCGTTTTTCTGTATGTAGCCTTCTTTCATTTATTTATCCCGAACAATCCGAATCCTGTTTTTCCTTTCTATTTTGTTGCCGCACATTGTTATGCAATTTTCTGACCTTAAACATCGGATTGAATAATCGGTCAATATCTATTTCTCCGGCCACGGGTGTACCGATGGGTAAAAATCAGTTATTCCGCCTTGTTTTCAGCGCGTTTCCTATCCGTGTGATGCAGGATTTTTTTCCTGAGTCTGATGCTGTCCGGAGTGATTTCCAGCAGTTCGTCATCACCCACATATTCGATAGCCTGTTCCAGAGTGAAGATGCGGGGCGGTATCAGTTTCATGGCGTCGTCTTTGCCCGCTGCTCGGTTATTGGTAAGTTTCTTGCCCCGGCAGACATTAATGACCAGGTCGTTATCCTTGCTGTGCTGTCCCACAATCATCCCTGCATAAACTTCCGTATTGGGATGGATGAAAAACCACCCGCGCGGCTGGAAGGCATTCAGGGAATAGCCCAGCGCAATGCCTGTTTCCATGGCAATCATGGAACCGTGGCTGGAACCCTGGATTTCGCCTTTGTAGAAATCGTATTCGAAAAAGCACTGATTGAGGATGCCGGTGCCACGTGTCTCTGTCAGGAACTCGTTGCGGAAACCGATTAAACCGCGGGCAGGAACCTTGAATTCCAGCCGGCTGTAGCCGTCCACCGCTGCTGTCATATGGTAAAGCTCGCCTTTGCGGTTGCCCATCATTTCAATGACTTTTCCCACAAATTCCTCGGCTACATCTACAATCGCCAGTTCTATCGGCTCTGTAACCTTTCCGTCTTTTTCGTGGAAAATCACTCTTGGTTTGGATACCGCAAATTCATAGCCTTCCCTCCGCATGTTTTCCATCAGGATAGCCAGCTGCAATTCGCCCCGTCCCTTTACCGTAAAGGTGTCTGAACTGTCCGTCTTTTCCACTATCAGGGAGACGTTTGTCTGCAGTTCTTTTTGCAGTCTTTCCCAGATTTTGTTGGAAGTGACCCATTTACCGCTCCTGCCAAGGAAGGGGGAATCGTTTATCATAAATTCTATGGCAATGGTGGGCTCGTCAATGCTGATGCTGGGAAGGGCGACGGGATTGTCTTTGTTGGAGACTGTTTCGCCCACATCGATTTCATCCAGCCCGGCTATTGAGATGATGTCTCCTGCGTATGCTCTCTTGATTTCTTTCTTTTGCAGGCCGGAATAGGTGAAGACATTGGTCACTTTGTAGAGTTTTTTATCGCCGTTGCGTTTCAGCAGCATCACTTCATCGCTGGTATGCAGGACTCCGCTGTGAATTTTGCCGGTGCCCATTTTCCCCAGGTAATTGTCATATTCAATGGCGGAAACCAGCATCTGGAAGGGTTGTTTTCTGTCGCCTGAAGCGTCCGGGACTTCCCTGATAATCATATCCAGCAGGGGAAAGATATTTTGGGGCTCATCTATCAGTTCATTAACCGCATAGCCCTCTTTGGCGGAAGTGTAGATGACCGGAAAGTCCAGTTGCTCATGATGGGCGTTCAGCTCCACAAAAAGGTCGAATATCATATCCAGCACGTCATGCGCCCTGGCGTTGTGACGGTCTATCTTATTGATTACCACGATGGGTTTGAGACCCAGTTCCAGCGCATTTTTGAGCACGTATTTGGTCTGGGGCATGGGGCCTTCAAAGGCGTCAACCAGCAACAACACCGAATCCACCATCTTCATGATTCTCTGCACTTCCCCGCCGAAATCGGAGTGTCCGGGTGTGTCCACCAGATTGATTTTGTAATCTTTATAGGTGAGCGAGGCGCTTTTGGAGAAGATTGTGATGCCGCGCTCCTTTTCTATGTCGTTGGAATCCATGATTCTTTCCACTACTTTCTCATTGTCCCTGAAAACGCCTGCCTGGCGGAGAATCGCGTCCACCAGAGTCGTCTTGCCGTGGTCAACATGCGCTATAATCGCTATGTTCTTGATTTTCTGCATCGTAAATATCCTATTTTATGTCAATTATGTAGCCACAATCCTGATGGGGCTGTTAACGTCAATGCGCAATGATAAAAGCCTGCAACGGATAGCATAATAGGCGTTATCTGAAACCAACCGGAGGGGAATGATTGCCTGACGCAGTCTGAACCAGCATAGTTAGATTCAGCTTTGTAATAATCGGGCAATGGTGACTGGTCAGTCATATAATGACGGCAGAGCATAGGCAGGGGTGCAAACCCCTGTTTGATGCGCCTCAACAAACGAACCCCACAGGGGTGGCATAAATACTATCCATATCTGTCATCCCTGCGGGGTTAGCTTCGTTTTATCATTATCCCCGGGGTTTTCACCCCAGGCTATGTTATCTCACTCCTGCGGAGTTGTTTTACAAATTGTTTGATGCTGAAAGTCACTTCCTCTGCATGTTGGTAAACATATGTTTCCACCCTTCACCGCTCCCTTTTACCATTATGCTTTAAGAGTATATCTGCCATATATCCACAGTATATTATCTGGATATAAGTATCCTGCAACTATCCTGTAACTATCCTGCAACCATACTGTAACCACCCTGCGGATATTAGGTGTGAAGTAAGCGGGAAGCGGGAGAATTCGGAGGGGTAAAACATACAGGAGAAAATCTGGAAAAACAGGGATACTAAATCTCAAAAATCGGGGGGAAAAGACACTTAAGCACAAAGGAGACAGGGTTGTGGAGGGAGTATTGTTTATTCAGGCGGATTGCCAAACGCACTTTGCAGGACAGGGTAAAAGTCGGCTATAGTTCGGTATTTGTCCCTGCAATTGTCGTAGTCTTTCAAAACGCCGAACATCTGTTCTGCCTTGGGGGCTTTGTTTCGCCGGGAATTGGTGAAATACAATTCATTATCGCTGTCATCGGAGAGTCCGATACTGTGGCATAATCTGTGAGTTACAGCCCAGATAATGCTTTCGTTCAATGCGCAATACCAGGTCATCTGCTCTTCGTTAGCAAGCGTCTCATCCGGAAACAGCTTATCTGACAACGGGTTGATGACAGAATGCATAAATTCATGCCAGATGGTGTGATAGAGATTCAGCTTCAGGCATTTGTTTCTCTGCCCGACCTGCAGCCAATGCCTGCTGCAAAAGCTGTAAACCTGCCGGTTGTCCATATCCCCGGTCCAAACCCCGAAAGATGACTTGAGAAGGTTCATCAGGCGGAAATTGACTTTGCCAACTTTCAGGCCTATGTAATCTTCCAGAATGGACTGCAGGGGATGTTCTGCTATAAGACCATTCAGCAGTGCCAGAAAATCGCGGTTCTCTTGAAGTGACTGCGTGTAGTAATCGCTGAACCTGCTGGCGGTGTAAAAGTCCCGGAGGTGAGAGACAAAATCAAACATGAGCAACTTTTCATCCGGTGATAGGAATTGAACTCCGTCTTTCCCAAAATACGAATCCACCAGATGGATATCCTCGGTCAGATGAATTGCCAGACGGGGAATTTCGTCCCACCAGATTCCCAAATCCCACAAGGCGGGATATGCAGCAACCGCAGGATGATTAACGAACCCTGCAAACCGCTGATTGAGGGCATCTGAACCCAAATCTTCACTGCTGACGACTATGCGATGCTTTTGCATTTCGGCAAGGTAAATAACGGTGGAAATGAGTTCCACCCGAATGTCGGTAGTAAATTTATCAGCGCTGCCTGTCATGGTTAATCACCGAAACAGACGCCAAGACCCCTGGCCGTGCGGACAAGATTGGAATCTATATCGACAAAATTATACTGGCTGATGGCTTCCTTGATGGGCACGGCTACAATGTCCGGATGACGGTAAGCGACCATGTGCCCCCACTTCTGCTGGAGAACGAGCTCAAATGCCTTGATGCCAAACTGGGAGGCAAGGATGCGGTCAAAGGCATTGGGACGTCCCCCGCGCTGTAAATGGCCGAGAATGGTCTCCCGGATTTCCACTTCGCAACCCGCTGCCTTGAGTTGGGCGGAAAGCTTCAGACCCGCTCCACCCAGATGTATCTTCATCGCGCCCGGTTCCAGGCATGCCTCATAAGTCATTTCTCCGTCCACCGCTTTGGCACCCTCTGCCACTACGATGATGGCAAAGCCCTTGCCGGCATCTATCCTGCGGTTGATGGCATTCATAACACTGCTCACTTTATAAGGAATTTCCGGAATCAGGCAGACCTCCGCCCCTCCTGCAATCGCTGAGTGCAAGGCAATCCAGCCGGCATAGCGTCCCATCACTTCCAGTATCAGGATACGGTGATGGCTGGCGGCAGTGGTGACCAGCTTGTCCACGGCATCGGTGGCAACATCCACCGCGGTCTGGAAACCGAAGGTGAAGTCCGTGGCGGATAAATCATTATCTATGGTTTTGGGCACGCCGATGATGGGACAGCCCTTTTCAAAAAGCTTTTGGGAGATGGATTGGGAACCCTCGCCCCCGATGTTGATGACCGCCTCGATGTTTTGGTATAGCAGACGCTGGAGTAAATCGTCGGAGCGGTCAACTTCGCTGACAGTGCCGTCTGGATTCTTCACAGGCCAGGCAAAGGGTCCGCCCTTGTTGGTGGTCCCGATGATGGTGCCGCCTTTGACATGGATGCCCGCAACCTTGTCCTCGGTGAGTTCCACGATTTTCATAGGTTCCGTCAGGATGCCGTTGAAGGCGTCAATGCTGCCCAAAACTTCCCAGTCACGCTCCTGCCCGGCTCTCTTGACAATGGCGCGGATAACGGCATTCAAACCGGGGCAATCACCGCCCCCCGTGGTAATCAGCAAACGTTTTTTCATATAATACTCCCTGATGCTTAGCTATCCGGCATACGGTTACAGTCAAGGATAAAACGTTAGTACGACCAAGACCGCGTTGCACAGGAACGACGGGCAATGTGGCTTAGATATTTATCTGAGCGGTGGAAAGATGAATAACTGTCCTACATATTTTAGAAAACTGGATACCTGCCTGCACAGGTAAGACGGCGCAATGAGTTACGGTAGTTGTAACATAGGATTGCATCCTGTTTTTATATGAGTTTTGCAACCTCATGCAATTTAGTGGCACGGTTGGAAACCATGCCGTATAACAGCTTGGGAAAGCTATGTTACATAAGGGCAGGATACCTTTATGCAAAAAGAACCCTGCCCGTTACAGGCAGGGTTATCAATGAAAGAAAAGGTGTGTTACTGCTTAAAAGGATTGATAAGTTTGCGGTGCAGTTCTCCGTATTTCCAATCCGGTTTGGAACTGACCAGCGCTCTGGTCTCTCCCAAATCCCCGCCATAAGCAGTAACAATGTAGAAAAGCCGGTTTACGGGTTGGAAATAGGCAGCCCACTGATGCGTAAAGTTGTTGGTAGTGGAGATTGCCAGAAAGTCAAAGTCGCTCAAAGGCAGAGGTCTCTCGCTTTTGTAAATCACGTAACAGCTTGGTGTACCTGTGGTGCCGTAAAGCGTTTCCGTAACAGGGCTCCAGTTCAGCTCCACATGCCGGTTGTTTATGATGTCCAAAGTAAGGTTGTCCGGTGCCCTGAACCTGAACAAACTGGCAATGATTTCCTCGGATGGCTCGCTTTCATTGCCCACCCAGTCGATTGCGGTCACTCTGTAATAAACAAAAGTGCTGTCCAGAGGCGTGAAAGACCTGTCTATGTAACTGAGAGTGTTGGCATTAACGGTACTCAGCAATCGCCAGCTCGTCTCATCCCTGCCCTTGCGGTAGATTTTGTAGAAATGCACGCTGTCCGACACCGCATTAGCAGACCAGGTAAGGGCAATCTGGTTGGCATCGGTCTGGTCGATGTTGTTATGCAAACCTTGTACATCCATAGGTGGAGTAATATCTACGTTTATTCTAACGGGAATTTCGATACTATCATTCGGAACGATAGCATTAGAAATTAGTAGAATTGCAGTATCGTAGACACCATCTTGAAGATTATTGCAATAGGCTTGTAAAGTATGATTATAATTCGAATTAGCTTCAAGAATACCTGTATTGGGGATGAATGTCAATATTGATTGTGTATATGGATTATCTATCTCCAGAATGTGTTTTATTGGTATTCCATCAAAACTATGGTCGTTCTTTTGATCGTTCCAAAAACCAATCCCACCATAATTTATCTCTGCATAGTCTTCACCATCTTCATAATTATCTGGCTGCTCAGGCCACCATCGTGTAAATATCAATGGCTCTGAGGTTACCCACTTAAAAACTCCCTCTTGTTCCTGGTCGGTTAGTCCAATCCAAGCTTGCTGTGAATATCTTGACGCTAAGAAGGAGTTTTCCTCCATGCTTGAAATAGTTGCTAAATGTCCTCCAATTGAAGTACAAGATGCATTTGCCTGTGTCCAGGATGATGTATAATCGCTAAGGTAATAGTGATGATAATTATGCTCCCCTAAGAATGAATATCCGACAATAGGATTAGATGGATTATAATCAGATAACGAATCTTTCCCCTTCAACTGATACGTCAACTTACCTTGACCGACATTCTCAATACTAAACAAGGATTCTCTAAGTCTATTTTCCTGATTTACATTTATAGTAACAGCGCCTAAGTTTATCTGTGGGACTGGTGGTAACACATTTACGGTAACCAGTATCTCATGATTAGGATTATGAACGTCGTTAGTGGCAATGAACAAAGTATCTATATATGAGCCAACAGATAAATCACTATCATACAAAGTGATTTGAATGCTTTGTTGGTCGTTAGGTTCAATAGTGCCGTACAATGGATAAAACCTATATTTATCGGTTATGGCATAACTACCTGAAGTTGATTGTTCACTGTAAATTTGCATTACTTCATTTTCTGAGAGAGCTCTATTATAGATCATAATATCATCAATCTTACCATCCCAATAGTAACCTCCACTATAATATTTGCCTATATACATGTCCTCCCCATAATTGCTTGTTCCGCCGCATTCGTTCTGACCGTATAGTATTCCATCCATGAATATTGATTTTGTATTTGAATGTACTGTAGCGACTATATGATGCCAACTGTTTGTTGTGTATGGAGCAATAAGAGTTGCGCCTGATGATGAATAAAACCTTACTTGTGGTTGATTTTCAGTATCTCCAAACAGAGACCAGCCTCCATACCTCGATACTATTCCTGGAGCATAAGAAATAGTTCTTTGTAAAACCCAACAACTAATTGTCATTTCAGACTCAAATTGTATATTATTGTTAAAATAAAGAAATGAGCTCGACCCATTGAAATCGAGAGCGCTATTAGGGGTTCCGAACCTATCAGAGGTAAATACTGCATCATTGTTTATAGCATCGAATTCTTGATTACCTGTTTCATTAACTGAATTACCATTAAAAGAATATTGTGCTATCAGGCCATCTAAATCACCAGAACATCCACTGATATTCCAATTCAAAGGATAATTACCTGTATTAGTTATTGTGATATATGTAGAATCTGAATATCCATAACCAACATTAAATGTTATTTCAATTGGTGAAATCACTGCTTGTGGTTGTAAATGGCTTGATACTTCATTGGAGAATTCACTTTCATTGGTTTGAAGACTTACTGCCTTAATCCTGTAAAAATAATCCGTGTTAGCCTCGGCGTTTGTATCGATAAACTGGGTCTCTGAGCCTGAGATTTCAATTAGCATAGTAGTGGCAGGGCTGGTGGTATCACGATAAATCTTGTAGGTCAGGAAATCCTGATTTGCTGCTTCGTCCCAATACAGGATGATTTCGTTTACATTTCCCATAGCAGTAAAACCTGTGGGAATGGCCGGAGGGACATCATCATATACGAAGAAATTATCCACATATTGGACCACATTAGCACCCAGCCCGGCGCGGAAAGTAAACCTGTAGAAAGAGTTAACTACTATCCCCTGGATATTTTCGGCACAGAGAACGCCATTCAGCCAGACAGAAAACCTGTCTGTATCCAGGTCAACCTTCAGTTTTACCGTATTCCAGGAATTGAAAGCTATGTTTTGCAGGATGATGGGGTTGGACATAGTCCCGTCCACATCATAACAAAGGTTGCCCGCATCATCAACTATCAGGTGGGTTGCGACCCCTGTTGGGAAAGCGTCTGCATACCAGTCGTTGCTCTGAATGAGCCAATCATACTGGACATAGTAAACTCCGGAAGCAATATCAGGAAATTCGCGGCGGATGCCCTTGCCGTTGTCGGCTATGATTTTCATGGTTCCGTTCTCAATAGATGTGGTGCTGGTGCCTACATTGGTCCAACCGTTGCCCACTACTCCGTCCGAACGGTTGAAGTCGTCATGGAAAATAATTTCTGCGGTTAGCGATACGATGGCAAAAACACAAAAAAGTAAGATAAGGCTTGCTTTCATAGCTATTCTCCCCTTAAAATAATATCTTCTTTTGTTAAGGATTGTGTCAAGAGAAAAGATGTAGCATAGGATTGCATCCTGTTGTTATATGAGTTTTGCAACCTCATGCAATGTAATGGCACGGTTGGAAACCATGCCGTACAACAGCTTGGGAAAGCTATGTTACAAATGTGAAAGATACAGGTATGGCGAGTCACCTCACAAGCGAGGGATGAGAATCATATGATTATCTAATAATAAAAAAAGCCCTGCCAAAAAAAGCAAGGCTTTTATATCACCGGGATGGTTACCCGAATTATTCCTTGGTAAGGTCGGCGGCTTGGATATCTTCTATCTTTGCCTTTTTGGGAGCCTTGGCTTTCTTGGCTGTATCAGCTTTGTGCTCTTCATGCTTGGGAGCAAGCTGGACAAATTCAATGATAGCCATAGGAGCGGAATCGCCTTTGCGATAGCCTGTCTTCAGAACGCGGGTATAACCGCCGTTGCGGTCCTGCATCTGAGGGGCAACTTCTTCAAACAGTCTTTTGACAAGGGTGCGGTTTCCGAGCACACTATAAGCCAGACGGCGGGTGGCAACTGAATCTTTCTTGGCATAAGTGATGAGTCTTTCCACAACACTGCGGAGAGATTTTGCCTTGACTTCAGTGGTTTCAATTCTGCCGTTGGGGCTGATAATCATGGACTTCACCAGGTTGCGGAACATGGCAGTCCTGTGTGCTTTTTCCCTTCCGAACTTTTTACCTTCTAATCTATGTCGCATTATTTCACCTTCTTCTTTGTGGCAGTGGGAACAGGTTTGCGGGGCGGAGTAGCTGTCTTTGTAACAGGTTTCTCTTCCTCAACCACAGTTGGTTCCACGATAGCAACTTCTTCGGCCTGAACCGGGATACCGCGGCTACGCGCGTCATTTATCTTTTTATAAATGGAATCCACATCCATTCCCAGTTGCAAATCATACTTTTTAAGTTTTTGCATTATCTCTTCGAGTGACTTCTTACCGAAGTTACGGAACTTGAGCATCTCTGCTTCGCTCTTGCCGACCAGTTCACCGATGGTGTAGATGTTTGCCTGGTCAAGGCAGTTGGCGGCGCGGACAGTAAGCTCTATTTCCTTGACGCTCATCCTGAGGATGCGCTCCATCTCTTCGAGTTCGGGGTCAAGCTGTACATCGCGGATGTACTCGGGCTCGACTTCAAACAGGCAGAGCTTTCCGAACATGTCCTTCAGTATCTTGGCTGAAAGGAAGAGGGCATGCTTGGGTTCGTAAGCTCCATTGGACCAGATTTCCAGGATAAGCTTGTCATAATTCATCTTCTCTTTCACACGCTGATGGGTGACGGAGAAATTGACTTTCATTACAGGGGAGTAAATCGAGTCAATCGGGATGGCTCCAACGGGTTTTCCTTCCACATCCTGTCTGTCAGCGGGAATGTAACCCCTGCCTATACCAATCCAGAGTTCTATCTTCAGGTCGATGTCATCGGTGACTTCCAGCAGATACAAATCCTTGTTGATGATTTTGACATCTGCTGTTTCCTTGATTTCAGCAGCAGTGACAACACCCTTTCCCTTATGGTCAAGCACGACCATTACCTCGTCCACCACGTTGGATTGGACGACCAGCTGCTTGAGCCGCAGGATAAGGTCAATGTAATCTGAATTCGTTCCCGGAATGGGTGTAAATTCATGATGCAAACCTTCAATGCGCACATGACGAACCGCCGCTCCCTGTATTGAAGACAATAAGACACGGCGTAAGGTGTTTCCGATAGTGGTGCCGAATCCGGGTTCCAAAGGTCCTATTTCAAACTTGCCATAGGTCTTGGAATACGTGGATTCCTCTGCCACAACATTTTCGGGCATCTGTAACGGTTCAAGAAACATCATAAACAGACTCCTTTTTCTTAATTAAGTCTGGCACTACTTACTTGGAGTAGAACTCAACAATCAATCTGACATCGACGGTGCTCGGGATTTCCGAAGCAGCCGGCATAGACATAAACTGACCAGTCATTCTTTCTTTATCAACACTCAGCCAGGAATAGGGAGAAGTAGCTTCCGTGCGTTCCATGGCTTCCTGTATCATTTTATTGCTGCGGCTCTTTTCACGCACGGCAATAATGTCACCCGGTTTTACCAGGAATGAAGGGATATCGACTTTCTTGCCATTGACAGTGAAGTGGCCGTGACCAACGAACTGGCGTGCCTGCATCCTGGTAACTGCGAAGCCCAGGCGATAGACCACATTATCCAGACGGCGTTCCAGGAACAGCATCAGGTTGTCACCGGTAACACCGGTCATTTTCTCAGCCTTGACAAAGTAGTTGTGGAACTGACGTTCCAACAGGCAATAGATAAGCCTGAGTTTTTGCTTTTCCTTCAGATGCGTACCGTAGTCGCTCACCTTGCGGCGAAACGATTTACCGTGCTGTCCGGCCGGGTAGTTTCTCTTGGTCAGGATACGGTCATATTTTGAGGTACCGAAAAGGTTCTCGCCAAACCGACGACAGAGTTTTGCTTTGGGTCCTGTATATCTTGCCATTTCTCTACTCCTTAGATACGTCTGGTCTTGGGTGGACGGCAGCCATTGTGCGGGATGGGGGTTTCATCTTTAATCATGGAAACCCTGAGTCCTGCAGCATTGATAGCCCTGATGGCAGATTCGCGTCCGCCACCGGGTCCTTTGACAATCACGCCAACCTTGGTGATACCCATTTCGATTGCTGCCTTGGCGACTTCTTCAGCTGCCAGCTGGGCTGCAAACGGGGTGCTTTTACGTGAACCTTTGTAACCAATCTTTCCACCGCTGGACCAGGCAAGGACATTGCCGGCTTTGTCAGCGAAGGAAATGATGGTGTTGTTGAAACTGGAATGGACAAATACCAATCCTTCGTCAAATGCAAGACGAACACGTTTTTTCTTAACTCTTGTTTTCTTTGCCATTCACTTGCTCCTATTTCTTCTTCTTCAAGCCGCCGGCTCTCGGACCTTTGCGGGTGCGGGCATTGGTATGGGTGCGCTGACCCCTGACCGGCAAACCGCGTTTGTGCCTGAGTCCTCTGTAACAGCCGATTTCCATAAGACGCTTTATATTCATAGCTGTCTGGGTCCTAAGCGAGCCTTCCACTGTGTATTCGTGCTGAATAACTTCACGGAGAGCTTTTTCTTCATCAACTGTGAGCTCAGAGACTTTCTTGTGTTCATCGATATTGGCTTTCTTAACTATTTCATGGGCAAGCGATCTTCCGATGCCATAAATATAGGTAAGGCCTATAACGACACGTTTGGTTTTGGGAATTTCAATACCAGCTATATGTGCCAAATTTATCCTCCTCCAGTTATCCCTGTCGTTGTTTATGCTTGGGATTGGAACTGCATATGACACGGATTACGCCATGCCTTTTGATAATCCTGCAATCCTTGCAGATTACCTTGATAGATGCTTTTACTTTCATTGATAACTCCTGCTTACTAACCAATCAGAGACTGACCGGTTTGTGAACTAGTCGGATTACTTTTTATCCGAATCATTTATACCTGTAAGTGATCCGACCCCTGGTCAAATCATATGGTGATAATTCTAACTTAACTTTATCGCCCGGAAGGATACGAATAAAATTCATCCTCATTTTGCCGGAACTGTGAGCTAGGATTTCATGCCCGTTTTCCAATTCAACTTTGAATTGAGTATTGGGCAGAGCTTCTTTCACAATGCCTTCGACTTCAATAACACCGGATTTACCCATTTGTTATCCTCTTTCAACAATATGTGTCATCGTTACAGCCTGGTCAGTATTTCGGGCTGACCATCAGTAACTAATATTGTATGTTCAAAATGAGCGGATAGGGAATCATCAGCGGTGCGAAATTCCCAGCCAGTTTCACGGACGTTATTTGTGCCGACATTAACCATAGGCTCTATAGCCAGAGTCATGCCGACCTGAATACGCGGCCCCTTGCCTTTTTGTCCGAAATTCGGTATTTGGGGAGATTCATGCAGCTCCCTGCCGATTCCGTGTCCGGTAAGGTTGTCGGCGACATAGAAGCCATTGGAGGCAACATAATCACCAATGGAAGCGGATATGTCCCCAATCCTGTTGCCGGCAACAGCCATGCTGATACCAATTTCGAGGGATGTACTGGTCACGTCCAGCAGCTTCCGTGCGAGTTCTGAAACGGAACCCACCACATAAGTCCTGGCTGCGTCACCATGGTAACCTTCTTTGTATACTCCGACGTCAACTCCAAGAATATCGCCTTCCTTAAGAATTGTTTTCTTGCTGGGAATCCCATGCACAATCACAGAATTGGGAGAAGCGCATATGGTTCCCGGGAATGGCGGAAGTCCGGGGACAGTGTAACCTTTGAAAGAAGGCACTGCTCCCTGTTTCCTGATGAAGCTATCTGCAAAGTTATCTATCTCCCATGTAGAAATACCGGGCTTTATCAGCTCTTCCAAACTTTCAAAAAGCCTAGCGATGATGTGGCAGCTATGCCTCATCTTTCTGATTTCCTCGGGAGATTTTAGATAAATCATTCTTATCCCTGTCTGCCGCGCAGTTTACCTTTGCGCATAAAGCCGTCATAATGACGCATGACAAGATGGGATTCGATCTGCTGCAGAGTATCCAGAGCCACACCAACTACGATAATAAGACCTGTTCCGCCAAAATAGAAAGGCAGGTCAAGCCAGGTAGTCATCATTTCCGGAGACAGCGCTACGAATGCAAAGAACACAGCACCAGGCAGAGTAATCTTGGTAAGAACACTGTTTATATACTCTGCTGTCTTTTTCCCGGGTTTTTTGCCGGGTATATGTCCACCGTATTTTACCATGTTCTCAGCCATTTCAGTCGGATTCAAAACTATCGCTGTATAGAAATAGGCAAAGAATATAATCAGGGTGACATATATTACCGTGTATAGGACAGCGCCTGGCGACAACCACACCCTGAGCGTCTCCCAAAAACCTCCACTGCGCCCGAAAACAGAAGCAATGGTTGCAGGGAACATCAGAACTGACTGCGCGAAAATTATAGGAATAACGCCGGCAGTGTTCACTCTCAGTGGAATGAATGTGCTTTGTCCGCCATAGACTCTTCTACCGACAATACGCTTTGCATACTGAACAGGTATCTTACGGACTGCTTCGGTTACCAGGATAACAGCTGTAGTAACTGCAACCATGACAACAAGAGCGAGGACAGCCTTTACAATACTCAGAGATCCATTGGCTACCAACTGATACATATTAACGAAGCCGTGAGGGTATCTGGCAATAATACCGGCAAAGATTATCAGGGATATACCGTTACCAATGCCATGCTCGGTTATCTGTTCACCCAACCACATCACAATCATTGTTCCTGTCACAAGTGTTACAATACATGTAAAATAGAACAGGATATCAGGATTGGGTACAACCGGTTCTGCGCCGCTGGAAAGGCTTGCCAGCCAGACAGCGATAGCAATGGAATTGAAAGCAGCGATGCCAACAGTTCCATAGCGGGTAATCTGGTTAAGTTTCTTCTGTCCGTCTGCGCCTTCTTTTCTCAGCTTTTCGAAGTATGGAATGATGCTTCCCAAAAGCTGGATAACGATTGAGGCGGTGATATAGGGCATGATTCCCAGGGCAAAGACGGAAGCTCTTTCAAAGTTGCCGCCGACAAACAGGTCAAGCAGACCAAAAAGGTTGTTGCCCTGTCCCCTGGCTGATTCGAAGAAACCCTGCAGTGCTGAGGCATTTATTCCCGGTGTCGGGACAAAGCTGCCCAAGCGGTATAAAACCAAAAACAAGGCAGTAAAGAAGATTTTCTTCTTTAAATCAGGAACCCTGAATACATTAGCTATCGTCTTTATCAAGTTAGATTACCTCCGCCTTGCCGCCGTTCTTCTCAATTAATGCAAGCGCATTCTTGGAGAATGCATTTGCTTTGATTTGAATAGCTTTGGTGAAGTCTTCCGCAGAACCTGCCAGAATCTTGACAGGGCTTTTCATCTTTCTGCCCTTGGAAATAACCAGGCCTTTTTCTTCCAGTTTGACGATATCCCATTCGGTTTCGTCAAAATCCTGTAAACGGTCCAGATTGACCACACGATATTCAACTTTGAAGATGTTCTTGAATCCGCGTTTGGGAAGCCTTCTCTGGATGGGCATCTGACCGCCTTCAAACCAAGATGGAACCCGGCCGCCGGCTCTGGCTTTGGTACCTTTGTGTCCTCTGCCTGCCTGATGTCCGTGTCCGGAACCCTGACCTTTTCCAAGTCTCTTCTTTCTTTTATATTCTGCGGGTCTTTTCAAATTACTTAATGTCAACATAATACATCTCCTATTTGACAGACGGGTCTTCAGAATCCACAGTCTCAACCTTGACCATGAATCTTACTTTGTCTATCATTCCCAATACAGCCGGACTGTCATCATGAATGCGGCTCTTGCCGATGCGTCCCAAGCCAAGAGCTTTTACTGTTCTCTTGTGGACTTCCTGATGGCCTATCTGGCTGCGTATCTGCGTGACTTTTATCTTCATTTCTCCTCCTCTGTGGTTTCAGGTAAGGAGTCTGCTTTTTTCTTTCTGGCCGGCTTGACTGGAGCTTCAGGAACTTCAGTAGTCTCGATAACAACTTTTTCTGCAACTGCTGCTTCCCTGCCGGTCAACTGGGCAACTGTCTTTCCCCTGAGGGCAGCTGCCTGGGCAATGGTTTTCATCGATTTAAGGCCGATGATAGTAGCTTTCACGACATTGCAGGGAGTGTTTGAGCCCAGCGATTTGCATAGGATGTTTTCAATTCCGGCAGCTTCAAAGATGGCGCGGGTAGTTCCCCCGGCAATAACGCCTGTACCTTCGGAAGCAGGTTTTATCATAACACGGCTGGCACCGTAACGTCCGATAATCTCGTGAGGAACAGTTCCTTTTACCAATGGAACGGTAAACATTGCCTTGGTTGCTTTTTCCTTGGCTTTGCGGATTGCGTCCACTATTTCATTAGCTTTGCCGGAACCGACTCCCACCTTGCCGTTTTTGTCACCAACAACGACGATGGCGCTGAAACTGAAGTTACGACCGCCTTTCACGACTTTGGCAACACGCTTGGTTTCAATAATCTTTTCGAGCAGTTTATCTTCTTCGTAATTCTTCTGTTCGTAATTCATTCCTATCTCCCTTAAAAGACCAAGCCGGCTTTTCTGGCACCATCTGCCAGAGCTTTTACGCGACCGTGGTATTTATAACCTGACCGGTCAAAAGCTACTTTTGTAATACCTTCTGCCAATGCCTTTTCACCAATCTTCAGACCAATCTGAAAGCTGACCTCGGTCTTTTTTACTCCGCTTTCAGCTTTAAAATCCTTGGATTTTGTAGACATGGCACAAAGTGTAAATCCCTTGTCATCATCAACTATCTGGGCGTAGATGTTCTTTAGGCTGCGGAAGACAACCAGTCTGGGTCTTTCAGAAGTGCCCCACAAGTGTTTGCGGATGGCTGCTCTTCTGCGACTGCGTTTTCTATTTTTTTCTACATAACTTTCTTTAACCATGCTTGTCTCCTTATTTCGAACCGGCTTTACCCGCTTTGATTGCCACGTATTCGTCGTGGTAGCGGACGCCTTTGCCCTTGTAGTTTTCAGGCGGACGCACAGCTCTGGTTTCAGCGGAGAACTGACCGACCATATGCCTGTCAATTCCCTTGATGCGAACGATACTCTGCAAGTCTGCTTTTGTTCCTTTGGATCTGGGTACAGCTTCAGCTTCTACTGTCAGGCCTTCCGGAATAAGCAGCATTACATCATGGGAATAACCAAGTGACAGCTTGAGCCACGGACCGATTCTTTCTGCTGAATAGCCGGTTCCGATGATGTGAAGAGTCTTCATAAAGCCCTCACTTACACCGGTTACCATATTCTGAATCAGGGCGCGGCTGAGACCGTGCCTGGCTCTCATAGTCTTGGAATCATCTTCCCTTTTGACCTGAAGAGTCTCATCAACTTTCTCAACAGTGATTCCGGGTAATAGGTCATAATTAAGTGAACCCAGATTTCCCTTCACTGAGATACGGCTTTCCTGTATATCAACTGATACGCCGGAAGGAAGCTTTATCGGTAATTTACCTACTCGTGACATAATTACCTCCTACCAGACCTTACAGATGTATTCACCGCCAACACGCTTGATTCTGGCATCACGGTCAGCCATCACACCCATGCTGGTGGAAATAATTGCGCAGCCGGTATTGTTGTAAACCGAGGGCAGATTATCTGCTTTGACATATACGCGGCGGCCGGGCTTGGATATCTTGTCGATACCTGTCATAACGGGGTCTCCGGTATTTGTATACCTCAGGTTCACATGGATTCTGCGGTAATTGATACGGTGGTCAGGATCTTTATCCAGAACCTGATAGTTATTCATATAGCTTTCTTCGGTGAGTATCTTCACAATGTTTTCCAATAAACGACTGTGGTTCAGGATAACATGCGTATGACCGGCACGATATGCATTGCGAATCTTGGTTAATGCATCAGCTATCGGATCGCTTACGCTCATCTTCTATCTCCTTGTAATTATTGACTTTTTATTACCAGCTAGCTCTGGTAACGCCTGGTATCTGACCGTTGGAGGCATACTTACGGAAACACAGACGGCACATTCCGAAGGTGCGCATAAAGGCTCTCGGACGACCGCAAATCAGACAACGGTTATACTTTCTGACTTTGAACTTTGGAGTTCTCTGTTGCTTAATTCTCAATGATGTTTTAGCCAACTTGCTACTCCTTTACTTTTCCGGCTTCTGGAAGGGCATGCCAAGCTCTGTTAACAGCTCGCGGCATTCCTCATCGTTCTTTGCCGTTGTTACAATCGTGATATTCATGCCGCGTATGGCATCAATCTTATCATATTCGATTTCCGGGAACACTGTCTGTTCTTTGAGACCGATAGAATAGTTACCCCTGCCATCGAAGGCATTCACGGATACGCCGTGAAAGTCACGGATGCGGGGGATTACTATTGATACAAGCCTATCCATAAACTCATACATGACTTCGTCCCTGAGAGTGACTTTGCAGCCGATGGGCATTCCCTGACGCAATTTGAAATTGGATATGGACTTACGAGCTTTGGTAACAATAGCTTTCCGTCCTGTTATCATTTCCAGGTCTTTGATTGCGTTATCAAGCAGGGCTTTGTTCTGGGTTGCCATTCCCACTCCCATACTCACCACTATTTTATTCAGCTTCGGAACCTGGTTCACGTTCTTATAGCCAAATTTCTTGGTCATAGCGGCTTTGATTTCGGTGTTGAATTTTTCTTTTATTCTGTTCATATCCAAACCTCTATAACTCATCGCCGGATTTCTTGCAGACCCGGATTCTCTTGCCTTCACGTTCAACGAAAACCGCTTTCGTGACTGTGCCCAGTTTTTCATTCCAAATCATCACGTTTGAAGCGTGCAGCGGAGCTTCCTTCTGGATAATTCCGCCCTGAGGATTGCGTTGGGAGGGCTTGGCATGTTTCTTGATCATATGCACTTTTTCCACGATTACCTTGCCGCTTTTGGGGAAGGCTTTCAGCACACGACCTTTGATTCCTTTATAAGGTCCGGAAATGACGACAACCATATCACCTTTTTTTACATGTAATCCTGCCATCATATCCTCCTAAATTACTTCCGGAGCCAGTGATACTATCTTCATGTAATGATGTTCACGAAGTTCCCTGGCTACGGGTCCAAATATTCTGGTACCTTTGGGTTCGTGCTTGTCGTCAATTATCACGGCTGCATTATCTTCAAATCTGATATATGAGCCGTCCGCACGACGCACTTCCTTGGAAACGCGGACGATAACCGCCTTTTCCACAGTACCTTTCTTTATCTTGCCACCCGGAGTGGCAGATTTGATTGCTACTACGATTATGTCTCCCAATGAGGCATATTTACGCCTGGTGCCGCCCAATACTTTGATACACTGGGCTTTCTTGGCACCGGAGTTATCGGCGATATTCACAACGGTTTGTGCTTGAATCATTCCAAAACCCCTTACTTCCTTTTTTCCACAATCTTATGCAGAATCCAGCGCTTACGTGCGCTCATGGGGCGATACTCGGATATCTGCACTACATCGCCTTCCTGAGCTTCGTTGTTTTCATCGTGAGCCATGAACTTCTTGTGGCGGCGAACCGTTTTCTTGTAAAGCGGATGGATGAACTGACGTTCGACTTTTACGACTATGGTCTTTTCATTCTTATCGCTGACAACGATTCCCTGGTTTATTTTCTTTCTTTCAAATGCCATTTTTACCTCACTGCGCTGATTGCTTTTGCTTCATTACAGTCAAAACACGCGCAATATCTCTTCTGACCAGTTTCAGCCTATCCACCTTATCAAGAAGGTTCTTGGCTTTCTGGAAACGCAGGTTGAACAGTTCGGTGCGCAATTCGTCCAACTTATGGTTAAGTTCCGGAATGCTCAGTTCGCGAATATCTTCAATCTTCATATCTCCACTCCTTCACGACCGATGAAGCGTGTCCTGATGGGTAACTTGTGAGCTGCCAAACGCATGGCTTCCTTAGCTATTTTCAGGTCAACGCCTTCCAGCTCAAACAGGATTCTGCCCGGCTGAACAACCGCTACCCAATACTCAGGAGCGCCCTTACCCTTACCCATACGGGTTTCGGCAGGCTTCTTCGTAACGGGTTTGTCCGGAAATATTCTGATCCAGACTTTACCGATACGTTTCATATGACGTGTTATTGCTATACGGGCAGCTTCAATCTGTCTGCTGGTTATCCAGGCATCTTCCAGCGCGATGAGACCGTAATCTCCGAAATTGATGGTACTGCCTGTCCATGCCAGACCGCTGCGTCTGCCGCGCATCTGTTTACGATATTTAATCTTTTTTGGTGCTAACATGCCTCACTCCTCAACCCAGGATATCGCCTTTGTAAATCCACACCTTGATACCGATTACGCCGTAGGTCGTATTAGCTTCAACCAATGAATAGTTGATGTCGGCGCGGATGGTGTGCAAAGGTGTTCTGCCCTGCTTGTAGCGTTCGGTCCTGGCGATTTCAGCTCCGCCTAAACGGCCTGATACCTGAACTTTTACGCCCAGCGCGCCTTCCTTCATTACATTGCGCATAGCCATTTTCATGGCGCGGCGGAAGGATACTCGCTGTTCCAGCTGACGGGCAATTTCCTGACCCACAAGTGTGGAATCAAGCCACACCTTGTCGATTTCCTGAATATTGATGGATACTGTTATCGGGGCTGGTCTGCTCTTGTTGATAAGGACATTGAGCTCGTTGCGGAGCTTGTCTATGTCTTCACCTTTCTTGCCGATGACCATTCCCGGACGGGCTGTATAGATATCGATGATGATGCTATTGGTCTTGCGGAATATCTTGACCGTTGAAATCATCTTATCTGCCAGTCTCTTTTTTATGTACTTGCGTACCTTAATATCTTCCTGTAAGGATTCGACGTAATTTGCGCCCTGTGCATACCAGATGGATTCTGTTTCTTTGTTTATTCCAAGTCTAAACAGGGTCGGATGTATTTTTTGTCCCAATTGAATCCTCCTATTCGATGTTCTGAATCTCGAGGGAGATGTGGCATGTCCGTTTTCTGATCAGAAATGCTCTTCCCTGAGCTCTGGGCATATATCTTTTCATGGTGGGTCCTTCATCAGCCACTGCTTTGGTGACAAAGACTTCATTCATATCAAGCTTGGGTTCTTTGACGTGGGCATTGGCAACGGCGGAGGCAAGCAGCTTGCCGACATCTACTGAGGCTCTCTTGCGTGAAAGCTTCAGGATGTTTTGAGCTTCTGTCACCCTTTTGTTGCGAATCAGGTCAAGAACCAGGCGTACCTTGCGGGCAGAGCCACGGGCGAATTTGAGAGATGCTTTTGCTTCCATCATAATCTCCTATTTCTTAACCTTTTTCTCTTTATGGCCACGGTAGGTTCTGGTAGGTGAAAATTCACCCAGCTTATGTCCGACCATGTTCTCAGTTACATACACGGGCACGAACTTATGACCGTTATGCACGGCAAAAGTGTGGCCGATAAAGTCCGGAAGGATAGTCGAGCGTCTCGACCAGGTCTTTATCACGGACTTCTTGCTATCCACGTTCAGAACTTCTACTTTCTTCAGGAGGTGTCCGTCAACAAACGGTCCTTTTTTTATAGATCTTCCCATTTACCGCCTCCTATCTCTTCTTCTCGGATTTTACAATGTACTTGTCGGAGTACTTGTTTCTTTTACGGGTCTTGCCGCCTTTGGCGGGTTTGCCCCAGGGAGATACTGGATGACGTCCGCCGGAAGACCTTCCCTCGCCGCCGCCCATGGGGTGGTCAACGGGGTTCATCACGACTCCGCGGACGGTCGGACGGATACCCATCCAGCGTTTGCGTCCGGCTTTGCCGATTTGAATCAGGTTATGGTCAACATTGCTGACCTGTCCGATGGTTGCCAGGCATTCCTTGCGGATTAAGTGAACATCGTTGGAAGGCATCTTTACGTGGACGTAATTGCCGTCTTTTGCCACAACCTGGCCATAAGTGCCGGCGCTGCGGGCAATCTGTCCGCCTCTTCCGCTCTTGAGCTCAATGTTATGCACAAAGGAACCAAGGGGAATCCTGTCCAGGGGCATGGAATTGCCCAGGGATATCTCAACAGTGTTCAATCCGGAAATGACTTTATCTCCGACCTTGAGCCCGTCCGGGGCAAGGATATATCTCTTTTCCCCATCAACGTAATGGAGCAAAGCGATTCTTGCTGTGCGGTTGGGATCATACTCGATGGTCGCAACTTTTGCTGGGATGTCAAATTTGTTGCGTTTGAAATCTATGATACGGTAGTGGCGACGATGTCCTCCGCCTCTGTGCCGGCAGGTGATGCGTCCCATGTTGTTGCGGCCGCCTGATTTGCTCAGGGGGCGCAGCAGGGACTTTTCCGGCTTGTCGGTGGTTATCTCTTCAAAGGTATAACCGGTGCGGAATCTCAGCGAAGGAGTTACTGGTTTGTATTTCTTAACTGGCATTTCTCACTCCCTACACTTCAAACTCGGAAATCTTGTCACCGGGCTTGAGGGTAACGATGGCTTTCTTCCAGTCGGAACGTTTGCCGCTGTATTTGCCCAGTTTCTTAGGTTTGCCAAGCATGTTGATTGTATTGACGCTCAGAACTCTCACCGAGAAGATTCTCTCGATGGCTTTCTTGATTTCCACTTTATTGGCATTCATACTTACCTTGAAGGTGTATGAGTTTTGTGTCATCATCTGATGTCCGGATTTTTCTGTAATCAGAGGGGCTATGATAATTTCTCTCGGATGAATCATTTTTTAAATACCTCCTCTACCTTGTTCAACGCATCCTGGGTCATCAGCACATAACTGCTTTTCAGGATTTCGTAGGCAAACAGCCCGTCTGCCCTGTCGGTCATAACGTCCGGCAGATTGGCAAAGGACTTTACTGTGGACACGTGGTGTCCGTCAGTAATCAGCAGTTTGCGACCTTTTTCGGGCAGCATTTTCTGCATGAGTTCGCGGGCGGTTTTGGTGTTGGGCTTATCAAAGGCAAGGGATTCGATGACGAAAATGCGTCCTTCGCGTGCCCTGTCTGTGAGAGCGACTTTGAGAGCCATGCGTTTCTTGGTCTTGGGAATCGGACGATACCAATTCTTGGGCAGGATGGCAAAGGCTCTGCCTCCGTGGGTGCGGACAGGGGTTCTGCGTGTGCCCTGGCGTGCATTACCGGTGCCTTTCTGCTTGAAAAGCTTGCGGGTGCTGCCCTGGGTCATGGAACGGTTCTTTTTCTGTACAGTGCCCTGTCTCTGGTTGCCCATGTACATGGCTATTACTTCATGCAGCAGGGCATCCGGATTATTTACATCTACGTCAAAGATAGCGGACGGGAGTTCGATTTCGGCAATCTTGTCGCCAAGATTATTGAATTTTATCGCTTTAACCATTTCTGCTCCCCTTAAAACTCTTTCTTTATCACGAGCAGGGTATTGCGGTGACCCGGAATGGAACCCTTGACCATGATAAGATTCTGTTCAGCTACTACTTTAACGATTTCCACATTGCGGATTGTTACCCGGCTATTGCCGTGGTGACCTGCCATCTTGACGCCCTTGAAAACCCTGGAGGGCTGGGCGCACTGACCGATGGAACCGCCGCCGCGGAAGCTTTCGTGCACACCGTGGCTTTGCTCGAATCCGGCAAAGTGATGGCGTTTCATAACGCCGGAAAAACCACGTCCCTTGGAATTGCCGGTAATGCTTACCAGGTCTTCCGTGGTGAACATGGCGGCATTCATGACGTCGCCTTCTTTATAATTTTCTAAGGTTTGATCTAGCGCAGGACGGAACTCTCTTACAAAACGGTAAAATGGTGAATTATGCTTTTTAAAATGACCTTGCAACGGCTTGGTCGTGTGTTTTTCCTTGTTTTCCTGATAGCCGACCTGGATGGCTTCGTAGCCATTCTTCTCGATAGTCCGCTTGGATACTACCTGACAGGGTCCGGCCTGGATAACTGTTACAGGAATGACTTTGCCGTTCTCATCAAAAATCTGGGTCATGCCGATTTTCTTTCCGATAAGTCCTAACATTGTCAGCTCCTTGTATTCGCCTTAATCTCTACATGCACACCGGAGGGAAGACTGAGCTTTTTCAGTGCCTGGGTGGTCTGGGCAGTCGGATTGAGAATGTCTATCAATCTCTTGTGCACCAGCATCTGGAACTGGTCCTGGCTCTTCTTGTCCGCATGGGGTGAACGCAGAATCGTATAAACCGACTTGTCATTGGGCAATGGAATGGGACCGACTATCTTGGCGCCTGTGTTGCGGGTGCTTTTGACAATCTCTGCCACTGACTGGTCAAGTAAACGATGATCATAGGCTTTCAGTTTAATACGAATACGGTTATCGTTTTTACTCACTGATACCTCCACTGGGCAGCAAAACCATGTCATGTGACAAAACCCGGATACAACTGTACCCTTGAGGATTGCAGGACATTAATTCTGACTGCGTTAAAAGACCGGATTTTATGCTCCGGTAACTATGGCGCTTGAATGCAGCGCCGTTTGGGTTACAAAACATTCGTTCCTCCAAAGAACTATAAACCCCGTTACTTTCAGGGGTTTGTGCTACGCGCTAAAACCGTTTTTCTTAGTAAGTGACATTAATTTTAACGCCTGAAAATTTGTCAAATGGAATTTATTTTTTTTGTAGTTACCTGCAGCTTCCTTGCTTCGTCATCCTCGACCTGATCGGGGATCCATTTCCTTGCTTTGTCTTTCCAGCGAAGGCTGGAATCCAGTTCTTTTTAGTTTACCACAGAATTCACAGAAGTATTCAGAAAAGTAACTCGTAATTAGTAAATCGTAATTGTATTTTTCTTTTACCTGATGATGGTCATTTTAGAGGAAGTCTGCCTGCCGTCTGCCTTTACCCTGATGAGGTAGATGCCGGTTGCCAGGGGTCTGCTGTTCACATCTTTGCAGTCAAACACGGTGGAATAGAACTCCCCTGTGGTGTTGACATCTTTGGAAAGCCCTGCCTTACGGACCAAATCGTTATAGCTTTGGCTGATAGTAAGGGAGCGTACCCTCTGCCCTTTCAGGTTATAAATCTCTACGACTGGAGGTTCCTTGGCTTTCCGGGGTAAGGTAAACTCAATAAAACTATAGCTTCCCTTGGAGCCATTGGCATATACAGGATTGGGATAAATACTCAGATTGATTCCATTCACAAGAACAGGTAGTTCCGGGCTGTCAATTCCTACAGGCGGAGCTCCATATTCATAACATCCCATGTCGATCCTGCCATCCCAGACTCTCTGGTTACCTGCCAAGTCTGTCAGTGGTAAAAACAAACCCGTGGTGTCAGGTGTGCCTGCATTTATGCAAGGAGATGCATCAGAAAGCCAATATTGATCCCTTCCTGTATTTAGAAACAATGGTTCTGTAAAGATATTCCCTTCTTCCCATGTATGAGTAAAAACACCTGACGGATTATATACTTCATAATCGCCACCCTCAACCAGGCTATTATAAAATGCAGCATTGGCAAAGCTGGATTCAGTAAATGCCTTCAATACAACTTCATAGGGCTCATTACCTGACACAATTGTATTTATAATGTTTGGATTACAATTCTCGACTAAAAAATGCAATCCTCCCGATGGAGTCAGAGTTGAATTATTGGCTATTGTGCAATTGACAATGTTAACATCACAGTTGCCACCTTCAACCTGAACTCTCATTCCGGGAGGAACACTAGTCCAGAATACTGATGTATCGATGTTATCTGTAACAAGGCAGTTCGCAATATTAATCGATGTTTCCAGCTCTGAAGCACTCAAAGGTTTCTGGATAAAAAAAGGACAGCAGTAGTCATTAACATAATCGTAGTTAGTTGGACTTAGACGTTGCACAATACAATTGGTAATTGTGGCATTTTCATAACACAATACATCTAATCCGAAAGAAACCTGACTATCACGAATAGTTATCCTGTTCACAAATACGTTATAATAGGAAACAATCCGCATTGCATCACTCATGCACCAGGAATCAGCAATTTCAATATTATCAATTATCAGTTGGTTCATAAAATTGTTAACTGGATCAATTAGCTCTATCAGGCTTCTGTATCTGCTATAACCATTTATCAGTTTAAGATTTCTGATTTCTATGTAATCAGGTGTTCTCCTACCTATAATAAAACATCCGTATCCTTCTGCATCTAAAGTTACATCACTAGTATCTGAGCCAATGATGTTCACATAGCTTTTGGGCTGTAGTGATAGCGGGTTTTGATTTAAAGACCAGGAGTATACACCAGGCAAAATATTTACATTTAACGCTTCGTTATTCTCAGGTCTGATTTTTGCCAAAGCATAGGCAATGGTTTTTAATGGTGTTTGAGGTGAAAATCCATCATTTGAGTCATTACCTGTAGGACTGACCCATAAATCGTGATTTACCTGTTCGATAACCCCTTCGTTGATACTAAAGGGTGTACCTTCCGGGAAATAGTAAAAATATCTGTCGACATAATCTATTGAACCCTTTTCCAGATATACACTGGTAGGAAGACAAGATACTGAGTATGATAAATCACATCCTGTGGGACCATAGTTATTATAGACACTGTTTAAAGAATTTGCATCAAAAATTATAAGTGTAGGATCATGACTTCCGCTTACTCCGCCCCCTCCTTCAATTGCTGAATTCTTGAAAATTCTGTTTCCTTTCAAATGTACCACTGAGATTAATACCCCAATGCCTCCACCGAAGTAGGCTCTGCATCCATATATTACGCAGTTTGATATCACAGCTTGTGAATATAGAATTCCAATGCCACCCCCATTAGTGTATCTGAAAGTCACTGGATTCCAGTTGCTTCTGCAATTTCGTATAGTAAATCCGATTACTTTTAAAGTATCAATAGAACCACTGCAATTTGTTATTAATATTCCCGTCCGGATATCTTCTCCATCAATAATGGTATTGCTGATATGAGTTGTATCTCCATCAATAATATAATAACTGCCCAGGACAATGGATTTATTGTCTATATTGATGCTCCCTGTCCATATTCCCTCTGCCACCAAAACAGTATCTGCAGTAACTGCCAGATTTATACCTGCCTGGATAGTCAAGGCATCTCCGTTTCCGTCGCTGCGCACTGTGATTATTGCAGAATGGAGTCCGCAGGCAATCATTAAAAGAGTTGGAAGGATAATTCTTTTTACTAATCCGTTCATGTATTTATTAAACAGAGTGCCGTCTGTCTGTCAAGGGGATATTGTGCCGTCCTGTCGGACTGGTGTGCTTTGGAGGGTTGGCTACCCTGCACTCAAAGTGCGGGGCTACACAATTTCGTCCTGCCGGACTGGCTCGCGTTGCGTTTGCA
>DIKQ01000005.1:428400-702912 GCA_002424605.1 Cloacimonetes bacterium UBA5614
GATTGCACATCTCAACAACGGAGTGTTGAGCAACGTAGATTGCACATCCTGAACGGCGTACGGGTTACACAGTGGCGTCCTAACGGACTGAACTCGCGTTGCAGTTGCAAATCTCAACAACGGAGTGTTGAGCAACGTAGCGCAGGACTCCGTTCCTGCGAAAACAACCGGACACAGGTTTAATCGCCTATAACTTTATCATTATATGCTTGTCCATACTATTTTAGCAACAGCAGTTTTAGGGCGGCTATCCTAATGGACTGGCTTGCGTTGCGATTGCCATTCTGAACGGCGTATGGGATTACATAGCGCCACCCTGCCAAACCGGGCTGATGCTAAGACCTTCCTCTATGAGATGTCGCGGAGATGTCCCGAAGCCTCCCGAAGAAAACCCGGCCGGCTTCGGGGCATCTTCGGGACATCTCAGCAGGCAGGGAGCAGGAAAGGGTCAAACAACAGGGCTGTGGGGACGGTGGAAAAATCCTCATCTGTTATATAGATATCATTATTATAACATATCTTTTTGATATAATTCCGGCTGATTCAATTCTGCCGGAAGGGGTGATGGTTTTGCTATCATTCTGATAGACAGCGGTTAACGAATCGTTGGCAATTTGGCGGGGAAATTGATTTATAACAAGAACAGACATTACATAAGTACAAGGAGGAGACAATGAATATCATCAGAAAGTGGAATGAATACAAAGCCGAACGTATCAACGTCAAAGGTCTGAACTTCATCAAGTAAGTCGGGCCGGCTGTACATCCTGAGCTGGGGTTACCCCGGGTTTTTTCGGGATGACGGCAACAAATCAGGCGCAAAAAAGAAGGGCTGCCGCAAAGGGCAGCCCTTTTGATATTAGGGTGCAATTGTTGGTTATTTCATCAGGATGACTTTTTTGCTGGAGGTGAATTTACCGCTGGTCATCCTATAGTAGTAGATACCGGAACTGACTAAGGTTCCGTTGGTGTCCTTTCCGTCCCAGACCACCTTGTAGTATCCGGCAGAGCTGTGGTCCTGAGCAAAGCTCCTGATGAGCTGTCCCCTGATGTTATAGACGTCAATCCGCACCTGGGCTGCTTCCTTGATGGAATATGGAATGGTGGTCATCGGATTGAAGGGATTGGGGAAGGCATTGAGCAAATCAGTCACAGTCGGGATAGCCGGTGGCGTATCCGGATTGGTGTTGGAAAGGGTTGCGGTGATGGGTCCGAAGAACCTGGAAGTTCCGTCCAGTTCCATACACTGCAGCCAGTAATAATAAGTGCTGCCGCTCTGCACTTCCTGGTCGATAAAAACATAAGAGGTTTCATTGGAAGTGTTCATGGCACTGATGATGCCGGCGGAATTCAGCGAGACTGCTGTGGCAAGGGATTCCACATCATTGCGGAATACATAGTATCCTGACAGGCTGGTTTCGGACTGGGTAATCCAGGTCAGCGAAACGTAGTTCTGCGCAGTAACGACCGCATAGAAGCCGGAAAGCTCCACCGGCAGGGTGGGCTGTTCGCTGCCCAGCAGGATTACCAGTTCGCCTTTGGCACCTTCAGGCAGTATCAGGATGGAGAAGCTGGTCTGGTCTGCGCTAAAGGAAACCTCTGCAGCGTCAAACTGATAGACAGAGCCGTTCCAGATGTAGCCTGCGGCACCGGGAGTGTAACCCAGTCCCACATGATGCAGGACATAATCACCCACCAGATAGGAATTGTCGGCACAGTTCACATTATATACCAGACGGACATAGGCCTCGCCAGGAATACCGGTATTGGTCCAGGTCTGGGTGATGCTGATGGGCTCAAATCCGCTGGGATTGTCCGGGGTAATGGCAATGCTGTTCACGGTCATAGCAGGCGCTCCGGCAGGGATTGGCAGTTCATAGACGTTTTCCATACCGCCAAAGATGTAGGTGCCGGCGCTCTCGATATCAGCCAGGAAACGCGGGGATATCTGCATGGCGGTGTTGTATTCGCCCACCAGGCAGGTTATGTTCAGGGGATAGCCAGGAATCGGGGTTCCGCTGTAATCAGTGGCAGGGAAAGTCCTTAAGGTGATAGTTCCGCTGGCATCGGTTACGTTCAGGTTCTGCGCGGTGGCAAGGAAATTGCCGGAAGTATTGTCAATCTGGGCAACCATTATCTTCACCAGCTTTGCCTGGTCGGCGCTGGTCAGGCTGGCAAGGGTGCGGACTTCCGGAATCACCACGTTACCTGCCGAAGAGGCAGGAGCAGTGTTGGCAACAGGCACGAACTGGAGCAGTCCGCCATAAGTGGTGAGCGTTCCGTAGATGCCGGTGATGCCGTCGTAAAGGTTGTAAGGCGTGGTAATGATGCCTGCCATGTCGTCGATTAAGATAGCGGCAGTGGCATCCTGGATGTATTTCTGGTGACGGGTTGCCTGCTGGAAGGTGAGCACTGCTTCACCGGTCAGGTGATACAGGGTTCCTCCGAGTGTGCCCATCCTGAGTTCTGCAATGGTAGCCACATCAATGGGCAGGACATATGCGGCAGAAACTATTGGGCTGTCTTCCATGCCTGCTTTTACTGCATAAGCCCAGATAGTGGTGGAAGAAGCTACGTTGAGTGAGCCGGTGTACTCAGTCCAGGGACCGGTGTCGCCGACGATGCTGTAGTAAATGACGGCATCCGGCGTTCCTGAAGTGATGGAAACATTCTGGGCTGAGAAATAGGTGCCGGCAACAGGGTCAAAGACCGGAGCATCCACAGACAGCACGGGCCAGGTGCCTGTAACGGATTCAATCAGGTTGTTCAGCAGGTCGCGTACTTCGATGCGGTTTATCACAGTTCCGCTTTCCACCAGCAATGAGAAATTGCCGGAACCAAGCGCTGTGGAGGTGGCGGAAATCAAAGTCCCGCCTGTTGCTGCATCATAACCGAGAACCACATACTTGTCATCAAAGGAGTTCCAGGTTACAAAGTTCACGTGGTTCTTGCTGATGGTTTCTGCAGTCACAATAGCAGTCGCTGCAGGCAGGGCCTGGGTGCGGTAGTTTGCGCCGTATGTTGGTCCCAGCCTGTCACGGTAGGAAGCGGCTGTGGAATTGTTGCCGCCTCTCTGGTAAGGAATCCACCAGGTTGCGCTGCTGGTGGGAGTCCCCGGAACGGAAGGACCTTCAGCATATATGCTGCTGGTAATATAGGTTTCAGTTACGGGATTCCAGCAGTTGTACTGGAATGAGCCGTTGTATAATCTGTACTTCACATCATCGGTAGGATAGTTTCCGATATGCATCAGAACAGCGCTTTCCGAGGTTGCAGTGGAAATATCCACTTGGACAGGACGCAATTCTGCAATCGAAAAAGGAGGAGGAGCTGTTACGGAACCGCTGCAGGTTACATTGTAGCCGACTGCGCCTGTAGAGTTTACTGTGATGTCTTCCAGGTTATAAGTCCCCACTGCAAGCCCCGCAATCAACCGCACATAAACGGTGGTTTCTGCCACGGCTCCTGCTGTGGGAGCAAGGTTTATGGGAGAAGTCCAGGTGCTGGCATCCAGGGATATCTCGTAATGCAGGGGAGCTTCAATCACGACATCGGCAGTAAGGTCAATACCGCTGACAGTAAAGCTCTGATTGGCTGAGGGACCGTTATTAAAGATATAAGTAAAACCTGTAAGTGCAAGAGGGGCGACAGTCAGAACAGGTGTAGCAGGGTCAATCACCACATAGGACTGCTCCGCTGTGACAGCAAAGTCTGCATCATCGTCTTCCGCATAAACCACGAAGTAAACGGTGGTTCCGTTTGGCTGGGCAGGAATGTCCGATATAGTGGAATAGGTATTACCACTGGCGAAAGCCATGGCGATGGTGTTGGGATACACGCCCGTTGAAGTTCCCCACCTCAGTTCCACATCAGCAACCGTTCCGTCCGCATCAGTAACGTCGGCATACACAGCCACAGTGTTGGATGAAGTGTAATCTGATTCAGGGTCAAGCACTATGTTGCTGATTACAGGCGGTTCATTTACCACACCGTAAGCGTGGAAGCCGAGATTATCAAGGTAATCTATCGGATACACAACCCATTCGCTGTCATTGGCATCTGTTCCTGCCTGGGAAGCCCAGTCAGTATTGCCTTGGGTAATTGTATTCTTGCGTACCAGTGTATGGTCCACCGTAGCGTTGGTTACGCCGGCAACGTTCCAGCCGGTACCGGGGTCAAAACCTATGGTGCCAAAAACATCCATCAGCAGGTTAGGCCCGATGTAACGCAGGGCAAGCGCATCATCACCATTAAAGAAAGTAACGCCGGATGTTGCATCTGCCAAAGCCAGGATTGATGCATTGGCTGATGCATTGGCGATGATATAGACATCTCCTGCAGCCAGGGTTCCGGACATTACCAGGGTATTTCCGGGAGTACTGGCACCGTTTGAATATAGTTCCACCTTGTAAGCTGACAAGTCAACATCACTGCCGGAGGCGTTGTAAATCTCTATTGCCTTGTTGTTGGAAGAACCTTCAAGGTATTCTGAGAAGAAAAGATTGGCAGGCTGACCATAGACAGCACCATTGCAGGATACCACAAAGCCGTCTGCTCCTGCAGAAGCGACAGTGATGTCTTCATTGTTGTATTCGCCGACAGCCAGACCGGCAGCCAAATGAACATAAATAGTGGTTGCAGCCACCGAGCCACCGGCGGGGACTAGGGTAATCGGTGAGGAATAGACCAGTCCGTCCAGCGAAATCTCATAATCGGCAGTTCCGGTAACAACGATATTGTCAGTGAGGTTGATGCCGCTGACAGTAAAGGTCTGCGAGGCAGACGGACCGTTGCCGACCATATAATTGAATCCGCTTAATGAAATCGGACTGACAAGCATCAGAGGTGCCGGTGCCTGGGTTGACTGGCTATTAGGATTATCTGTTGCAGTCGTTGTCAGATAGACGGTTTCAGTGGCAGCGCCATTGAATTCAAAAGCTCTGAACCAATATGTAGTCCCTGATGAAAGCCCTGTAACACTCACTGTGCTGCCAGAGCCGTTGTAAACAACCTGTTCTCCGCTGCCGGCATAAACCGGGTTGGCGGCAGGGTCAGTACCATCTACAGGGTCAGTGAAACTGTTAGTTGTATTCATTACAACGATGCGGTTCATACCGTCGCCGTTTGTCCAACCGATGTCCATCTGTGTCTGCTGGATATTGCTGAAAGTGATGGCTGAAACTTGAACCGTTGGTGCAGGCAGACCGCTGGGATTACCGGTGATGGCAATGTCGTCGATTCCAGCACCAACTCCAGCGAGTGTTCCTGCTACCGAAAACTTTACTCTCACCTGAGTACCGGAGTAACTGCTCAGGTCAAAGGGTGTCATGACGGTGAGGGTTGAGGTAAGAGGTAACCTCGTTCCCATAACTGTCCAGTCAACGCCGTTATTAGTGGATATGGAGACTGTTATTTCATTCTCCACCGCATTAACTCCACCGAAAGTTCTCGCCTTGAAATTTAGCGTTTCACCTGAATAGTTATCAAAGTTCATGGCAGGTGAAATCGTATTGGCATCTGTAACCAGCAATTGCAGATAGGTAGTTCCTACGACACTGGTGTCTATCCAATCAGGGAAACCGGCAACATCTGTCCTTATCGGAATGATGTAATCACCCCAAATCAATGAGACACCGAGCAGAGCCAGTAGAATAAAAAGATAGCTCTTTTTCATAATTCCTCCATCGCACAAATGCGATATCTCTTTTATCTATATAAACTTAAACGCTTTCTTGAATCACGGAAACGTGAAGACACTTCTATCAACATAGCATATTTCACATTCTTGTGAGTTTGCCACAGCAGTCAAGCAAAAAAACCTTAACAATCATATTTTCCTTCAATAACACTCTCTTCTTATTTGTTCTAAAGCACTTAGGCGTTTGTTGACTTGCCGGACTTACCATCCAGACCCCTAAATCGTTCCTCACTCCTTCCTCTATGAGATGTCGCGGTGATGTCCCGAAGCCGACCGAAGAAAACCCGGCTATCTCCGGGACATCTTCGGGACATCTCAGTAAGCGGGAAAGAAGAAATGAGCATGGAAAAACCCTGCAAGGCGCGGGTCTGATGACAAGCTTGACAAATCAGCAGTGTCCATTTTACTGCAGATTGTGTGTCCTCCGCCATCGGATGCAAGGCGGAACCGGCATTTTCACAATATATCCAGGGGAGCGGGAAAAGATGAGCGTCAGAAGAGCTGTCATAGCTTTGTGTTTTCTGGTTTCAACTGCTGTTTTATTTTCACAGTTCAGCGTACAGATTGGCGACGGAACGCTGGTCAATACCCATCTGCCGGTAGAGCCATATAACTATTACTCCTATTCCCAATCCATCTTTGACGCTTCTGAAATCACTGTCCTGGGACTGATTACGCACATTGCCTACAACTATCGGGTCAGCAGCAGCATCTTTCTGCCCAATACCAACCAGTTCAGTATTTATATGGGCACCGTGGCACGGGACAGGTTTCACTCAGATACGGATTGGGTGCCCTTGGACAGCTTGCAGCTGATGTTTGAAGGCGATTGGCAGCCGGACTGGTTTTCGGGCGGACTGCCGGGACAGGGCTGGGTGACCATTCCGCTGGCACAGCCGTTTGTGTATGCCGGTCAGGGGAATCTGGTCATCGCCGTGGATGAAAATAATCCCGGTTACAGCAATACAGGAGACGACTTCTTCTGCACTGCGGTTACCCACCCGAAATCAATCTGCTTCTACTCAAATTCCATCAATCCCTCGCCTGCCGCTCCGCCTGTTGCCAATGCGGGAAATCCTGTGTCCGTAAGACCTAATGTGAAACTTATCTTCTTTGTTTCAAACAACGTCCCCCACAATCCCAGTCCGCCTGATAACGCCACGGATGTGGTCCAGATGCCGGTCCTTGGCTGGGAAAGCGATATGGCGCTGAATTGGGATGTGTATCTGGCTCCGGCAGGACAACCCCTGCAACTGGTGGCTGAAAGCATCACAGTCAACAGTTGGACGCCTTCCAATCCGTTGGCGCACTATACTCAATACCAGTGGCAGGTGATTGCCCATACGCCGGTCCCTGTTTCCGGTCCGGTCTGGACTTTCAGGACGCTGGGTGAAACGCTTTCCGCACCCCGGAATCTTACCGCTATGACGGTCGGAATGAACGTCCGGCTACAGTGGCTGGTTCCTTTGCAGGGAACGATTGCAGGCTATCAGGTCATCCGGAACCAACAGGTCATAGCCGTTTGCAACGAAACCGAATACCTGGACACATCCGCCTTGCCGGGACAAACCTACTGGTACCAGGTGGCAGCGGTCAATTACCTGAACCAGGTTTCTCCCCCCTCCAATACCGTTTCAGTCACGATTCCCGGCTCGCTGCCTGTCTTTACGATGAACTTTGAAGATGTCACCGATTTTGCAACCACTATCCCCGGCTGGATGATGTATGACCTGGACGGCTCTGCCACATGGCAGTTTGCGGATAACGACTTTCCAGGCGAAGGCAATCCGATGAGCTGGATGGTCTTCAATCCACAGCAGACCAGCCCTCCCATCACCACTATCATTGCCCACGGCGGACAAAGAATGGCGCTCAGTATAGACAGCATCAATCCACCCAACAACGACTGGCTGATAACGCCTTTGCTGACGGTGCAGAACGGCTGGGAAATCAGCTTTTGGGCACGCTCCTTTACTTCACTATACGGGCTGGAACGGATGCGCTTCCTCATATCCTGCACCAACTTCAATCCGAACGCATTCACAGCGATTTCCGCAGAACCCTGGATAAACGTTCCGGCAGAGTGGACGCTTTATACCTATAACCTTTCTGCCTACGCGGGACAACAGGTGTACCTTGCCTGGCAATGCCTGAGCTGGGATGCCTTTGCCCTCTGCCTGGACGATATCGTAATCTCGCAGACAGTCAGTAACGAGGACGACTTTCTTCCGGTTCAAGGGCATTTCAGGATTTACCCCAATCCCTGCTCGGAAGGTTTCAGGATTGACAACGCTGTCAGGATGCCTTTTGACCTGGACATCTATAATCTCAAAGGCCAGAAAGTCTATCAGGAAAAGGGATTGAGCAACTTTGAGTGGAACAGGAACTCCACACCAACCCTGGCTCCGGGCATCTACCTGCTCAGAATCAGCACGGGAAAAGCATCCTTCACCCGCAAGCTGCTCATCTATTAGGAATGCTGTTTCCATGCAGATTGATGACTTTGTCCATGAACTGAAAACGCATAAATCATACACCGACACACTTGTGTCCGAGCAGGAACTGCCGGCGCAGGAAGCAATCTGGGAGGACGTTCCCTCCTACATAGATGCTGCCATCCGGGATACTTTAGGCAAGACGGGTGTTTCCAGGTTGTACCGGCATCAGGCGGAGGCGATTCAGTGCGTGCTGCATGGAGGCAACATCGTTCTTAGCACCGGGGTTGCCAGCGGCAAGAGCCTGGCTTACCAGGTGCCCATTATGCAGACACTGCTTGTAAACCCCAATGCCCGCGCCTTGCTCATCTATCCAACCAAAGCCCTCGCCCAGGACCAGCAGCATAAAATGGACAACTACCTTGCCTTGCTGGGGCAGGCATCCGGCAGGCACAAAGCTTACCATACGGGCATTTACGACGGGGACACTCCTTCCGGGAAGCGTGCTCTCATCCGCAAGCAGGCATCCCTCATCTTTACCAATCCCGATATGCTTCATTTGGGAATCATGCCTCACCACACGATGTGGACTGCCCTCTTCGCCAACCTGAAATACGTCATAATAGACGAGGTGCATATCTACCGCGGGGTGTTTGGCTCCCACCTGGGCAATGTAATCCGGCGTCTGAAGCGCATCGCGTCCTTTTACGGCTCAAATCCTGTTTTCATCTGTACTTCTGCCACCCTGTCCAACGCCAGGGAATTTACGGAGCGGTTGCTGGAAAGTGCCGTCACCCTGTTTGACCGGGACGCTTCCCCGCATGGCAGGCGCTATTTCCACATCATTAATCCGCCTATGATAAACAAGGAACTCGGCATCCGCAAGAGCAGCATGATTGAGTGTGTTTCCCTGGCAAACCGTTGCCTGAACTCATCTGCACAGACGCTGCTTTTCACCATTTCCCGCAGGAGCGCTGAACTGCTTTTCATCTATTTGCGTGATAAATCCCGCCAGCCGGATAAAATCCGCAGTTACCGCAGCGGTTATCTGCCGGAGCAAAGGCGCGCAATTGAACGGCAGTTGCGTGAAAGGGAGCTTGACCTGGTCATCTCCACCAACGCTTTGGAACTGGGAATCGACATCGGCGGACTGGACTCCGTGCTTCTAAACGGCTATCCCGGCAGCATCTGCGGCACCCGTCAGCAGGCAGGCAGAGCCGGACGCAAAGGCAACAGCTCCTTTGCCGCACTGATAGCTGCTTCTACTGCCCTTGACCAGTACATTTGCCAGCATCCGTCCTATCTGTGGGACAAATCACCCGAGCAGGCATTAATAGACCCGGACAACCCAGAAATCCTGAAGAGCCATCTGCTCTGCGCCGTCTTTGAGATGGCAATGCTGGAAACGGATGGCTTCGGAGCGCTCTCAGCACAACAGATTGCCCCTTACCTGCATTTCCTGTTGCAGGAGGGTAAAATCCGCAAGGTCGGCAACCGCTACACAGGAGTCCTGGAGACCTATCCGGCGGGTGAAATCTCGCTCCGCAACGCGCCGGGGCAGTTTCTCATCAATCACGGCGATGACCTCATCGGTGTTGTGGACGAAGCCAGCGCATACTGGATGGCTCATCCGGAAGCGATTTACCTGCAGAACGGCGATACTTTTTTGGTGAACAAACTCGACCTCGAAAACAGGAAAATCGAAGTTGAACCCATCCGCACCAACTATTACACTCAGGCAAACCGACGCACCGGGATTGAACTGCTCGACCTGCTGGAAAGCGAGGACATCACTGGCGGTAAGAAGTATTTCGGCAAGGTGGAGGTTACCACCCAGATAACCGGATTCAAGAAATTGCGCTGGTTCACGCAGGAAGTCATCGGCTACGGCGAACTGGACCTGCCTCCCACCCACCTGAAGACCGATGCCTGGTGGCTGGGCATCAATCCGGACGTGGTGAAACGCATCAAGGATCTCGGACTTTGGCGCAACGAAGCCAACGACTATGGCAAGGGCTGGGACATGGTCACACAACTCATCCGAACCCGCGACCAGAACCGCTGCCGGCATTGCGGAGCAGCGGAGGGCGAAAAACCTTTTGACGTGCATCACATCGTTCCCTTCCGCAAGTTTGAAAAAGCCGAACTGGCAAACCATCCGGAAAACCTGATAACCCTCTGCGCGCGCTGTCACCGCCTGGCAGAACAGCAGGTGCATATCCAGAGCGGAATGGCTGCCCTCTCCTATCTGCTGGTCAATCTAGCGCCCTTTTTCCTGATGTGCGACAGGGAAGACCTGGGAGTACACAGCGAGGACGATTCACCCCTGGGAGAAGACCGTCCCGTCGTAGTCATTTATGACAATGTTCCCGGCGGTATCGGACTCAGCAAAAAACTCTATGAAATCAGCCCCCTGCTGCTGCGGGAGGCATATATACTGGTGAAAAACTGCCCCTGTTCCGAGGGTTGTCCCGCCTGTACGGGACCAGTGGCGGAAAACGGACTGGGAGCCAAACAGCATGCCCTTGCCATTCTTGCCGAATTGCTGGATAAGCAAAAACCTTCCGCCAAAGTTATCGACTTTCCTGCCTGATTGCTTCTTCCTCTATCACATGTCCCGAAGATGTCCCGAAGCCTCCCGAAGAAAACCCGGTCAACTCCGCGGCATCTTCGGGACATCTCAGTAAGGGAGATGCAAAAAAAAGACGGAACCCGTGTTATGGGAACCGGGTCCCGCCTTATGAACAATTGTTTTTCGTTAATTCTTAAGCGTTACTGCTGTTATCCTTACTTGGCAGAGCCGGGATAGGTCAGGGTGCAGGGCTGGATGACCTTTATCCAGTATGCTTTGCCGGGCTGCATCTGGGTTAATGTGTTTCCGCCCGCGCCGGGGATGTAAACGCTATCCAGATAGCGCACTTCCTGCAGATAAGTGCTGATGGATGCGAGAGCGAAAGATACGGTAGAAGCGCTGGAAGGCAGATAGCCCACCAGGTTCCAGCCGGTATAAAGGGAAAGGTTGTAGGCGGAGGAATTGAGCGCTGTGCCTTCAATTTCCAGGGTGACAGGACTGCTCATGTTCACCCAGTATCCCTTACCGACCTCCAGATTAGATAGAGTATTGAAGTAAGCGGGCATGGAAGGTGCATAAGAGAGATTGGCATCCTTTACCTGGAGCAGGTTTCCGCTGATACCGGCAAAGATTTCCTGCGCGGAAAAATCCTCCGGCAAAACATTCAAGCTGATAAAGTTCCACCCGGCTGAAAGAGAGATGGTCTGGGCAGGGGGCACTTCTCCGAATACGGCATTGAGAGTGGTTTTCTGGTTGGCAGTGATGACCACGCCTGTAAAGGTCTGGGTGGGATATCCGCTGGTGCTGATTTCCACCGTGTAGGTACCGGGCATCAGCATCCTGTAATAGTCGCCGTTGACAGGGTCTGTGGTGGCACGGGAGTAGGTTGCATCCAGTCCCACGATGTTGATGGTGGCGTCCAGGGGCTGTCCGTAAGCATTGGTGACAATTCCGTGCAAGCCGTAGAGGGCATTTTCCAGATAGGTCAGCAGGGCATTGTAGTTATAATTCCAATAGTTGGGCAAAGTGGAGGCGGAAGGCATCTTGGTGGAGGAAATCTCCATGGTGACTTCGCGGCATTGCCTATAATAAGTGAACCAGTCCTGCCTGCCTCCGTCCATGGTGTACCAGGCATAGCCGTTGGTGACGCCGGGAATGCTGCCGCTGTAAAGGTCGTCAAAGTATCCGGCGGGGCTATTGGCCTGGGCGGAAGTGGCATAGGCAGTGCTGATAGCTGAGAACCAGGCGTTGTCCACATGCAGGGAAGAAATGCTGTCCCAAGGGTAGTTTGCCACCTCGGCTCCGCCGTGGAAATTGGCGGAAATCACGAAGTGTTTGGAGTTTCCCAGATTCATCATGATGGATGTTTCCGGCTGGATAGCATAAGTAGTGCCGCCCCAGGGGTCCGGGAAGCTGCGGTTAAGGTCAATGCCGTTCTGGTTGTATCTGCGCGCTGCTGAAATGTTGTTGTTGCCGCCGTAATAAGTTCCATCCGGATTGGCATTGGGGTTTATCCAGATTTCCATATTGTTTACCATGTTCTGGACGCGGGGGTCGGTATTGTAATTACTCAGCAGGTAATCAATCAGGCGCAACATCAGGACATAACCGGTGGTTTCATCGCCGTGCATGGTGGAACTGTACATCACTTCCGGTTCCGCTTCATGCTGGTATATGTTGTCCGAGATTTTGGCAAAGAGAATCTTCCTGCCGGCAACCGTGGTCCCTGCATCAATAATCTGGCAGAGATTGGGATAATTGGTCTGGAAGGCATACATCATGTTAACATACTCGTCATAGGAGGGATAGGCATCCCAAAGACGTGAGACTTCGGAGGCGGTCTTCAGTTCGTGCTGATAGAGCGAAGCCGGCGCCGGTAGCAGCTCTGCGGTGTATCCCAAGCGCTGGAAAGCTTCCCATTCGGTGTCATTGGCATATGCCCAGACGGTGTTACCCCTGACATTATCAATAGAAATAATGCTGGTCAGTTGCTGCAGTTCGGAGCGGTCATTAATCTGGAAGCTAAAATAATACTGGTTCCACTCCCCCGCCAATAAAGGCAGGGAGAGTAGAATCAGGATAGCTGTTATAAGCAGGTTTCTCATGTTTAGTTCCGTCTTCCGGGCAGGTTTTTGACTGCCGTTACATAGTAGAACGCCTGTGAGAATACCTGCGGGTCGGTAAATTGAGGATTGGTGGTTGTTCCAATCAGGACAAACGGACCGTAAGGGCTTTCTGAGCGGTAGATGTTGTATTCATCCGCATTGGCGCATGGCTGCCACTGCATACCCATTTCGCCGGAAATCATCGTTTCCATTTCCACAACCGGCTCTTCTATTATTATCTGAGTTATACCATTCAAGGCAATGGGCATGGGAGTTCCGATTACCTGACCGAAGTTCAGGGCATAGGTCTGCTCCACAGGATAGGACATATTCATAGCATTGTCAAACACCATGAAGCTGACTGTTTCGCCCTGGGAGGCAAGGTTGACCAGCAGGGTCACATAGGCAGTACCTTCGTTGATGGATACTTCAGCCATTCCGCGACATTCGCTGCCCACAAAGGCACCCACCCAGTCATGCTGCTGGCAAGCGCCCCAGTCAATGGTGGCGATTCCGTAAACGGTGGCTGAGTTATTGGGATAGGTAACGACAGTCCAGTTGGGAGTATTGGGCTGATAAACGTTCAGGGTGACCGGGAGATACTGCACCGGATTGTCCGGATCGTTACTAGTGAAAACGATGCTCGTGTTATAGGTTCCGGCTGCAAGTCCCGTGGCGTCAAACTGGATTCCAACCGGGTAACATGCACTGTTGGGGACAGAAGCAGTCATCGGGTCGCAGACAATCCAGGAAGGCGAACCCGTGAAAGTGATTGTATAGTTCAGATTCACAGAACCGCTGTTGCAGATTGAGAACCCGGAGGTCAGCTGATATCCGGCCGCTACTGTTTCCACGATGGAAGTGGGACTCAGGATAGCAGTGGGAGGGGCATATCCCAGTCCTGTGACCGGAACAGTGACTTCAGGATTGTTGGCTGCATTGCTGGTGATAACCAGATTCCCGGTGTACGCCTGAGGCAACTCCGGTGAGAAAGTGAGTTCGTATGTATTGGTTGCTCCGGCATTAACGGAAAAGCCCAGCGCATTCCTGCTACCGGCTGAAGATGTAAGGGCAGCACGGTTGGAAACATCCCTGGCAGCAACAACAGAATATCCGGCAGGTGTGACGATATCGCCATTAAGGGTTGCTGTTCCAGTGTTCTGGATGGTGAACTGCATCATGCTGCTGCCGCCCATCGGAGTGTCAGGGAAATCCAGGGCAGTGGGCAGGACGCTAATCATCGGCTGCGGTGTGGTCGGGGTAATGGTAACATCATCCAGGTAGAGGTCAGGTCCATAACCGGAAATGGCGTCAAACTTCAGGAAAAATGCCTGGTTTGTGTATCCGGCAGGTAAATCGACATTTGCCGTAACAAAGGTACCGGGATTGGTGCTTCCTGCTCCGTCGCCGGACTCAAATTCAGTTCCCAGCCTATACCAGATTTCCGTCCAGTTTGCCATATCGGTGGAATATGAAACACGCATGGCATCATTGGGATAGGTGGCATTATAGGCATGTGACCACTTGAAGCTGAAAGCAACCGGTCCGGTAGGTCTGAGCGGAGGAGTAATCAGAACGGCATTATTGGGAACCTGCCAGCCCCAGAGATTAGCATAAGCACAAGGAACGGCAGTATAGTGCGCCCAGTTTTGAGTACCGCCTGACAGAGACCAATCAGCCGGAGGCCAGGTGGTGAATGTTTCCACCCAGGGGAAGGCCGTAATTGTGGGGTCATAGCAACTGCCGGTAAGGGCAACGCTGTGACTGGCACGGCCTGCAAGGTTATCCGTTATGACCAGGTTACCCGTGTGGTTTCCGACAGCAGTAGGCAGGTATCTGACAGTGATTGTCGTGGATTGCCCGGCTGCCAGGTTTATCGGGAAGGTGGGAGGGGTCTGAATGGTGTACATCCCACTGCCTGTAATGGAAGCGCCAGTGATGGTCAGGTTTCCCCCACCGGTATTGGCAACGGTGAAGGTTCGGGTCTTGATTGTGTTGATGACCGTCGCTCCAAAGTCATGGGAAGTGGGAGAAACTGTGAATTGGGGATTGGAAGTCACCGTAGTAAAGACCATCTTGACATTGGGACGGTAGGTTGAGGTTGTACCGCCTGTGAAGATATTGGACTGGTCAACCGTGTCGCTTCTCAGGTAATTGTATCCATTGGTTACAGTGGTATATTGGACGGTTCCGGTGGAAATGTAGGAACCAATCAAGCCAAAGGCAGTATCAATGACTATGTTATCCGTTCCATTCCATAAGAAGGGCGTGGAAAGAACCAGCATATTGTAACCTGTCTCTGTGGGCAGGTAGGAAGTAGAAGTCCATACCGTTGCCATGCCCTCAGCAGGAATCCAGGCAGATGCATCGGTGGCTGTAGTGTGCTTCATCCGGATAATGTAATTGGGCATGGTAAGAGTCGGTAATCCGGTGATGTTGAATCCTATTTGTGTTATATTCAGGGGACCTACAATACCAAGAGCATTCAGTTCTGCAGCAGTATAGACGGATTGGCCGTGCAAACTGTGGTAATAAACGTTAATTGGTGAAGCCGTGGTGGTGGTGGTCGATGTAGTGCCTGTACCAAGGATTGCTTCCAGAACAGTCTGAGCAGTCGGAGTAACCGTAACGGTGTTGGAGGGGTCGGAGTCACCGCCGGCATAGGCAGCCCTTACGTAATAGTTATAGGTGGTCTCGTTGACGACGCTGGTGTCATTGTGGGTAAGACCGGTCACCGTGGTCAGCAGTCCGCCGTTGCGGTATATCTTGTAGCCGGTCGGTGTGCCTGATACAGGAGCCTGCCAGTTCAGGGTTACCTGCCCGTTGCCGGCGATGCCCACCAGGTTCTGGGGTGGATTGTATACGCTGGGGGATGTGCTGGCAGGGAAAACAATGTTGTCCACCCAGGCGCAGTCCGAACCACTGTTGACTGAGCTGTCCTTGTAATATGTCCAGGCAAGCGTCCTCGTCCCTGCTGCCAAAGCATAGGTGTATTGCGTCCAGCCGATTTCGCCGGCCCATTGAACCACCTGCACTCCGTCCACATAGAATCGCAGATAGTCATAGCCGCTTTCAGAACTCACCTTGTACCAGAAGGAGATGTCTCCGCCCGTGGTAAGTATCCTTACCGTCTGCATCGTGCTGGTCTGGCTGTGGGTGATGGCTCCGCTTCTGGCTGAGTAAGTACCTGTCTGGGCATTGGTGTTGTCTATCACCCAGGGCAGGTTGCCACTGAAGGTCCAGGGGAAGGAATTGAAGTTGCCTGTCTCAAAGTCCTCCAGGATAAGACCCACTGCCGTGGTTTCCGTCTTATTGGCAGTATAAGCTCCCGCTGTGGCATTGAACACCAGGGAAGCAACTGTGCCGACGGTCATACCGGATGATGCCGTGATGGTAAAGCTTAAGCTGGCTGCTCCGCCGGCTGTGATTGCCGCGAAGGAGGCGTTGCCATTGACGACTGTGATGCCGGGAGTGGAGCAGGATAAGGTGGCATTGCCAGCAGTAGATGACGCTGCTCCGGTGTTGTTCAAGGGCATGATAACAGTCACAGTCTCACCCGGGTCAAGGCGTCCGTTGTTGTTGCCGCCTGTATCCTGGATGGTCATGTTGCCAAAGGCAAGAGCCGGTGCATTGATTACCTGGCTGAAGTTATGCGTCCAGGTATTGGCTCCGCTTACCATGGTAATGGTAAAGGCGGCTGGGGTGCCGTTGGCTATGTTGTTGGCTATATTAAACGTATAGGCGTTGTTGATGGTGGTGCTGCCTCCGGCTGCCAGGGACGCTATCGTCTCGGTTCCGTCGGTGATGCTGATGCCGGGGGTCGCGCAGGTGAGAGTGGCTGTTACATTAGTAGCTGTTGCAGCTCCAATGTTTTGGAAGGTAACATTGAAGCGGCCGGTTTCGTTGTATTCAGCTATGTTGTTGTTGCTGTCTGCATAGTTGGCAGCAGAAACTGTCATGTAGGGTCCGGTATTGGGAGCAATGGTCACGTTTGCCTGGATAGTAATCTTGTTCTGGCGTGTGATGACCAGCTTGGCAGTTCCCACAGTGGAGAAGGGGGTAATCGGCAGGGTGAGGGAACCGGAAGTCCCGACAATGCCTGTTCCGTATATGACTCCGCCCATAGTGAGAGCTACTCTGGATTGAGGTGTGGCTGTAACATTGATGGAAGTTGCTCCAATCAGGATAGTGGCGGGGTAGGTGGCTGCATTGGTGGTGGGAACTCCATAATAGGGCATAAGAGAGGGGTCGCCCATGATGGAATAGATTTCCCAGTAATAGGGCTTTCTGGAGCTGGTGCTTTGCTGAACCGCCATGTTGCCCATGTAGTTAGTTTCGCCAACGGTTTGAGCCCAGTCGGCTAACGCTTCGCCATGGGTGTGGAACATGGCATCATAAGCGCCCAAAGTGGAGGCATTGTAAGGATGGGCTGCTGCCTGAATGGGGGTCTTGTAGCCGATGCCCCACCAATAGTCCTCATCCCAGTAGGTATTGTTAGTGCCACCGATATAGGCGACGCCGCCGGCATTTGCCTTGCGGATGATAGCTTCTCCGAAACAGGGTCCGCTGGCATAATTGAATTTATTGGTGATACAGCAGTTGCCGACCATGAGACCATATTTACCTGTATTGGTCATGTTGTTTACATCAGTAACAGTAAAAGTGGGGTCTGCCCAGCTTGTTTCACTGCCGTGAGCCGTGTAGTTCATATACCCCCTGCCGTTATTGGCATTGGCAATGATGGCAGCGTCGCTGGTCTGTGAAGCAGGATAAAGATAGGTATCGGAAGTGATACCATTGGTAGTATTAAAATAATGCGTCGTGCCATAGTTAATCTGTCCATTGCCATAAGTGGGAGCATAAGAAGCGTCCGCACCGGCAATCATCACGACATTGCCCAGATAGCTAAGGTCGGGCATGGCTGTCTTTTCAAAGGTGACTGTCTTGTTGATGATATTGGTCAGCTCTGTGGCAGAGGAAACGGAGAAACGTCCGTAATAAAGCTCCGGTAAATAGTCCGTGCCATTCAGGCGGACATAGGTGAGGTCGGTCACATGAGCCGTGCTGGACTCACCAGTATTGGCGATGATATTATCCCCGCTGGTGGAGGTATCGCCCACTATCAGCAGGTAGGTGGGCATTGGGTTTTCTGTGGTTGATGAGTTCCATAAGTTTTGCATATAGGTCTTGATTGCTGTAGTCGAATTGGTGACAGTACCGCCTGTTCCCACGGTGGTGGTGATAACCTGGAACCCCCGCTGGGTTTTCCATTCAATATAGGGTGCCAGAGTGGAAACATAGTTGGGAGGAGTGAGGATGAGAAGCTTGGTAGGGTATCTTACCAGAGAAGGCCTGTCGTTGTTCCAGTTGAATATGGTTTTGGAATAAAGCTGTTCAAACTCAAAGGAAGCGGTCTTTGCCAAAAGCTGTTCCGTTGCGATAAAATCTGGGTTATCAAACCTGACCTGGATGGTCACGTCATAGTTTACCACCAGTTCTCCGCTTACAGGATTGTAGCTGACGGGTTCAAACTCAATCTGGAAGAGCCGAACGCCACGCATGTAGCCGGCATCGGTAACTGTAAAAAGCTCGTTGCTGCTAAGGGAATTGCGGTTGTAGGCATTTTCCTTAACTTCAAAGGGCACCTTCTCAGGGTCTTCGGATTTGGATATGGAGGCCTGAGCGGGAATAATCCTGTGCTGCAGGCGCGAATCGCTCCGGTTGAGAGTCCGCTGGCTGCGGGAGATAACTTCGTAGCTGACGCTGGCACCCACCGGAACTGCAATCATCCGGCTGATGACAGGGAGCTGGGGTTCGCCGATGCGGCCTGTGAATCCGTAACCATTGATGGAAACCTCGTCATAGGTTCCGCCACGGGTCTGTTTCTCTTCGATTTTCAGTTCAGAAGCCCTGAATTCCACTTCAAAACCATATTGGTGGTTCTGGGTAAGGCGGGCTCCGGAAGTTGCGGTTGAAAGAGGTATCTGCCTGGTCTGGGCAGATAAAAATGATGAAAAGCCGACTAATATCGTAACAATCAGCATGATAAAAAGGACTTTGCTTCGGTACATACATGACTCCCTTTATATTTTGATACTTGTATTCGAAAATATTTGATGCAATAATTGTTCCCTAAAATTGCTTGTATTATGGACAGATAGCATAACTTGTGAAGAACCAATCATTTCTCAAAACCTGATATTTTTCCTCTGTTTATTTCCTGGTTTCCCCTGTCTGATACGGGAACAATACGGGAGCAACGCACCCGATACGTTCCCGCATTGTTCCCGCATTCAGCAGGGTTAAAACAAGTTATCTATTTATGTTTTTATGTCTTTTTCAGTTGCCGGACCGTGCCCTTACCGGCAGGTTGCGCACGGCTTTCACATAATAGAAGGCGCAGTCGCCGGCAGTTGTATCCATATACTGCAGCGCAGCAGTGGTTCCGATGTATGTGAAAGGTCCATAAGGATTATCGGCGCGGTAAATATGGTATTCCTGAGCATAAGTTACAGCACTCCATTGGAGGACGAAATTACCGGAAGCCATACCGCATTCAACCGCTGGTTCTGCCAGGACAATCTGGAGGGTGCCATTGATGGGCACAGGTGTTTCCAGCCCGTATTCCACGCCGGGAACCAGGTTCATATCATCCAGCACAGGATAGTAGGTGCCGGTGCCGTAATCATAAATCCGGAAGCTTACCATTTCCCTGCCTCCGCTGAGATTGACGGCAAAGTCCACATAGGCAAGGCCTGCCTGGGTGCGAACTTCTCCCACTCCACGGCATTCTTCGCCCACAAAAGCGCCGACCACATCATTGAGAGATGCGGGCAGGGACTCGATGGTCACAATACCATGCAGGGTGGCAAACTGCGGATAGGCAGCAGGTGTCCAGGGCGGCATGTAAATCTGGTTTACGATGACGTTTACATCATCAGTGGCGTTTTCAGTGCCGTCAAAAACGTTGAAGGAAATGACTTCTTCCCCTACCCAATTTTGAGGAGGCGTGAAGGTGACTTCCAGTCCGTTTATCTGGACATTAATGGAATAACAGGCGCAAATGGAAAGAGTCAGCGGGTCGTTGTCCGCATCCGATACATAAGGAGCGAAGTCAACGGTCAAACTGCTGTTCTTGTCAAAGGCGAAGCTTTGCGGCAGATTGATGACCGGCGGGTTGTTTGTGGCGGGGATGTTGACCAGAAGGGTGAAAGGATCGTTGCCGGCACAGAGAGGCAGAGAAGCAGTCCTGCCCGTATTGTCTGTTCCCTTGAACCAGTAATAGATGGTCTGTCCCAAGGCCGGAGCCGGAACTGAGGCAGTCCAGTTGTTACCGCTGACATTAACCAGTGATGTATAGTTCCAGCTCGCCAGCGGAGAGTGTCTCCAGGCGACATAGGTCTGTGAAGGATTCATAGCATTGACATGCTGCAATTGCACGCTCAGAGCCACCTGTTGCCCTGCGGTCGCAGAGACGGGTGGGACATGCTTAAGGGCTACCATCTGCTCGTCAAAAATCGTGTTAACACGGCAGTGGACGGCATCATCGGACAACCAGTTGGTGTGATAGTATCCCTGTACAATATAGCCGGGCATGGCATTCTGGTAAACAGCGATGGCGGCAGTATCATAGGTGGTGGGAGTGGAACTGGTCTGAGGCACATATATCTTGTTATTGTAAATGAAAGAATTCGTATAGGGCTGGTTACTGGTGCTCTGGTCCACCCTGTATATCCTGTAAGGGGTTCCATAACTGGATGTCTTGCTCTGCCAGGAAGCAACTTCGGCTTCGATGGCGGTATAGTTCGTGTGACCCACAGGAACCCTGGCGATAATCACCTTGTCAACGTCCAACAGCTTGGACCAGCAGTCGATGTGGTCTATGCTGGAATTCGCCAGCGGGTCGTTATAGAACTGGTATTCAGTGGCTCCCAGATAATTATAGACCAGGTTTTGAATATCTGTCTGGGTATAGCTGTATTCTGTCACCTGGGCCGTCTGCACGCCGTCGTTTTCGCTTAGGATAAGCGACGAGGACATCATCTTTCCCTTGCCGTCCGTCATCACATTCCCGCCGGTCGCCACCAACGGCATATAATAGTAATTGACGCCGAAATAATCGTCAAGCAAGGAATTGAGAGCATCGTCATAGGGACGGACACGATTGTATTTGAAATCCACAATCGCCATCTGATTGCTGGAATCAAAAATTGTCCACGGACCGTAATCCCTCGTCCAATAGGAGTTGGTTCCAGCCGGATTGATGTATTCCACGTTGCTCATGGTTACGCCGTTGCCCGAAAGCAAGCTATTAACGCTACTCTGGTTGCCGGATGTGACGACAACATAGAGTTTACCGCGTGAGGACAGATCGGCAATCATGGAATAGGGAAGCCCGAAGCTTCCGCTGTAGGTTATCAGAGCGCCTTTGGCGGGCTCCCATTCAGCCACGAAGCGCGGTCCCGTCGGATAGGGATTGTAAACCGTCATGGTGACCGGAATGCTGAGAGCAGGATTGTTCGTGGCGTTGGAGTTTATTACAAGATTGGCATTGTAGGTGCTTTGGGCCAGACCTGTAGCATTAAGTGTGAGGATAATGGTGGCATTACCGCCTGCTGCAACGGTTCCCGAGGAAGGAGAAGCACTAAGCCAGGCAGGCAGGGGACGTTCCATTTCAGTGGTCTCGGCAGTTCCAAAGCCGGGTTCTTCGCTAAAGGTAATTCTTCCTCTGTCCACACTCCAGTTCAGGGCTGCATTACCCGTATTAGTTACGGTAATGTTTACACCTGTGGTGGCACCGGGCAGAAGTGTCTCTGAAACGGAAGACGGATTAACTGCTATGGCAGGTCCGGTCTGCTGAGCTTGCAGAGATAGTTTGACGTTGGGACGGTAAACTGTGACTGTTCCTCCGGTAAACACGGATGCCTGATTGGCAGTGTCTGTCCTCACATAGCGGTAGCCGTTGGTTACTGATGTATATTGGACTGTTCCGGTCGCTGAGTAATCTGTCACCATATCAAAGGCAGTGTCAATTACTATGTTGTCCACTCCATTCCATAAGAAGGGCGTGGAAAGGGTAAGCATCTGATATCCGCCTGCCACAGGCATATAGGATGAGTTGGAATAGACGGTTGTCATTCCAGCCTCAGTTTGCCAGTTGGCTACATTGGTTTCACTGGTATGCTTCATTCGGATAATAAAGTTTGGCAAGGCAAGCGTAGGAACAGAAGCTATGTAAAAACCTATTTGGGTAATGTTTTGTGCGCCTGACACTCCTGCAGCATAAAGCTCCGCCGCTGTATAAACGGATTGTCCATGTAAACTCTTGTACCATATATTAATGGGTGCGCCTTCCGAAGTTCCGGACGTGCCGGTGCCGTTGCCCAGGATTACTTCAGTAATGGGAATGGCAGTCGGAGTAATCGTAACTGTGTTGGAGGGGTCGGAGTCGCCACCGGAATAGGCAGCCCTTACGTAATAGTTATAGGTAGTCTCGTTGACGACGCTGGTGTCATTGTGGGTAAGGCCCGTCACCGTGGTCAGCAGAGAGCCGTTGCGGTATATCTTGTAGCCGGTCGGTGTGCCTGATACAGGAGCCTGCCAGTTCAGGGTTACCTGCCCGTTGCCGGGGATGCCCACCAGGTTCTGGGGTGGATTGTATACGCTGGGGGATGTGCTGGCCGGGAAGATGATATTATCCACCCATACGCAGTCCGAACCACCGTTGACTGAGCTGTCCTTGTAATACGTCCAGGCAAGCGTCCTCGTCCCTGCTGCCAAAGCATAGGTGTATTGCGTCCAGCCGATTTCTCCGGCCCATTGAACCACCTGCACTCCGTCCACATAGAAACGCAGATAGTCATAGCCGCTTTCAGAACTCACCTTGTACCAGAAGGAGATGTCTCCACCGGTGGTAAGTATCCTTACCGTCTGCATCGTGCTGGTCTGGCTGTGGGTGATGGCTCCGCTTCTGGCTGAGTAAGTACCTGTCTGGGCATTGGTGTTGTCTATCACCCAAGGCAGGTTACCGCTGAAGGTCCAGGGGAAGGAATTGAAGTTGCCTGTCTCAAAGTCTTCCAGGATAAGACCCACTGCCGTGGTCTCCGTCTTATTGGCAGTATAAGCTCCCGCTGTGGCATTGAAGACCAGGGAAGCAACTGTGCCGACGGTCATGCCGGATGATGCCGTGATGGTGAAGCTTAAGCTGGCTGCTCCGCCGGCTGTGATAGCCGCGAAGGAAGCGTTGCCGTTGACGACTGTGATGCCGGGGGTGGAGCAGGATAAGGTGGCATTGCCAGCAGGAGATAACGCTGCTCCGGTGTTGTTCAGGGGCATGATAACAGTCACAGTCTCACCCGGGTCAAGGCGTCCGTTGTTGTTCCCGCCTGTGTCCTGGATGGTCATATTGCCGAAGGCAAGAGCCGGTGCATTGATTACCTGGCTGAAGTTATGCGTCCAGGTATTGGCTCCGCTTACCATGGTAATGGTAAAGGCGGCTGGGGTGCCATTGGCTATGTTGTTGGCTATATTAAACGTATAGGCGTTGTTGATGGTGGTGCTGCCTCCGGCTGCCAGGGACGCTATCGTCTCGGTTCCGTCGGTGATGCTGATGCCGGGGGTCGCGCAGGTGAGAGTGGCTGTTACATTAGTAGCTGTTGCAGCTCCAATGTTTTGGAAGGTAACATTATATCTCCCTGTCTCATTATACTCGGCAGTGTTATTGTTGCTATCGGCATAAGTCGTGGCAGTAACGGCCATATAAGGACCGGTGCCGGGAACCTGCTGGATGGAGCCGACATATGTCACACGGTTAAAGGCAGTCGCTGTGATTGTGTAGGTAATCGCTGATGCCGGCGGACTTACAAGGGTAAGTATTGCATTACCAGAGCCATCAGTAAAGCCTCTTGCGTAAATATTGTTGTTATAGGTAAGAGCGACCAGCGTATTGGCTACACCTGTGCTGACATTGACCGTGGATGATCCAATAATGATTTGAGCCGGATGCGTTACTGTCATGGCAATGGGTGTCTTACTCCTAACCGTTAAGCTGGCATCCCCGAAGATGTGCCAGGTGCGGAACATATTTACGCCATCAGAACCTGTCGTGTTGCCGTAGATATCCATCATTTTGCAGGAGGAGTTGTAATACAATCCACCTGTTGTGGTCTTGGATTCGGCAATCAGCAGGTCGGTGCATTCATCCTGAGCGCGCATGGGTGAGTTCCAGGATTGATTGATACTGCTGGCATACATGGCGACTGCGCCGCCGTTGGCATTGCGCAGCCAGGCCTCTGCAAAACAGGTGATGGAAACGAAGTTGCCGTTTACGCAGGCAACATCCATGATGAAGGGTGTCATATTGCCATTGGTGAGAGCGGAGGCATTGGCATTACTAAAACCCGTTGTCACCCAGGATGTGTTTGAGCCGTGTCCCACGTAGTTAATGAATCCCCTTCCGGCATTGACATTGGTGGTTACAGTTGTGGCGGCAGCACCGGGGTCGTAAATCTGGTCAACGGTGGTGTATCCGTAGCCAAGTAAATCTGTTCTGATAAGGTTCATATGCTGAATATCAGATTCGCCCATGTCTCCCTGTGAACCACCGCCTTCAGCAGAGGCAATACCCATGGCTCGACCAAGCCAGGTGGCGGAAGTATTCAGGTCTCTTTCATAAACAATGGCTTTATTTATCTGGGCTGTTACTTCTGCAGTGGTTTCAGCTGAGAAGCGCCCAATGAAAATGTCCGGATAATTATCACTACCGGCAACATTGGAGAACATCGGGTCAGCACCGCCTCCGCCCGAGGATAAGGACGGGATCTGCGGAGCATCGCCTACAATCTGGATGTAAGCAATGGTGTTGTCTGCGTTGTAGCGGTTCTGGATATAAGTCTGCAGATGCGCGGCAGTGGTCCCTATGGTTGACCATTCTATCAGTTCGGTCTCAATACCTTTCTGCTTTTTCCAGTTCACATAAGGCAGGATAGTGCTCATGTAATTCGTATGGCAGATAACCAGCAGCTTGCCATATACATCGCTGACCGGCGTATAACGGTAATTCTGCCAGTTGACAAAGTGGTTTTCATAGATGGGAGCGAATTCCCTGGATATATTGCTGCGGTTTCCGGCAAGCACGTTTACCATATCCGAGCCATCGGCAAAGACGCGTATCTTATATTGCGTATAGAGACGCAGGGTGCCGGTCACGGGGTTATAGGCAAAGGGCACAGTCCGCACGGTTACACCGCGAAAATCTCTCATGATATAGGGTTCAGACAATTCTGCAAGGTTAGCGGGATAAAAATTCTTCTCCTGGTAAACCCTGTCAAACACATAAGGTATCTCAGCAGGGTTTTGGTCACGGGTTATCACGCCCTTGGAAGGTGCAACCGGTATCTGCATATCAACATAGCGCACATCATAGACCTCATAATTCATCCTGGCTGTGTTGCTGATGATGATGCTGCGGTTAAAGACCGGCAGCTCCGGCATACCCTTCGCCTGGGTTATGCCTTCTTTAGGCAGTCTAATGTGATAATATTCCGAGCCGTTAATGTCAACTTTGGTTTGTTCAAAGTGGTTGATATCATATTGTAAAATGGTTTCTGTCTCAGATGAAGATAATACCGAAATCGAATTGTCCCCGTTATTCAGCCTGATAGTCTGCGACATAAGCAGAGTAACTGACAGAATAAACAGAGAAAACAAAAACAGAGCTTTTTTCATACATCCTTCCTTGAATATATTTACATAATTATTTCTCTGGATACTACTATAGCAGCATGCAATATTCAGTCCATATATTTATACAGGAATTCCGGCAACCGGCTGTCTTGCAGAGAGTTCTTATTCGAACAAAGCTACAATCCGATAGAACCTCTGGTTGTTGTTGCTGGTGTCTGTATAAGATGGGAACACAACAGTGCTGACAGGTGTAAACTCACCGGTAGGACTGCTGCTTTTGTATATCCTGTATGCAATTGCATTGGGTATTATACCCCAGGTGAGGGATATCCCCTGTGAATTGATGCTGATGGCTGGGGTTGGAATGGTGGATATGACCGTTACCTGGATAGGAATCTGCAGGGTTGGGGCAGCAGGTGCATTGGAAGATATCGTCATTGTAACCTGGTAGACACCGGCTGTCAGGTTTTGAGCAAACACGGTCAGAACTACGCTCTGGTTTTGCCCGGGAGCCACTGAACCGGATGTGGAACTCAAACTCAGCCAGGTTGGGCTACCGGAAAGCTGGATGCTGTAATTCAGCATCTGCCCGCCTGTGTTGCTAATCTGGAAAGTCCTGGTCGTGGTCTCACCCATGCTGATAGTGGTAGTGTATGACATGGGAGAGACGCTTATCTGAGGAGGAACTACAGCAGTACCGCTGACAGGGATTACCCTTACAGTACGGCTCAGGTTATCCGTGATATTAAGATTGGCGGAATTGCTGGCTGCTGTTTGGGGGTTATAGTGAACCGTGAACTCAAAATACTGCTGATTGGTGAGGGTACGCGGAAAGGTCGGAAGCCCGGAAAGGCTGAATTGTCCGTTACTGAGGTTAATGGCTGAGATTGTCAGGCTGCCTGAACCGGCATTGGTCACTCTTACCGTCTGGCTGTTCTGAGTGCCTGTATATACAGTTCCGAAACTGACGGCAGAGGGTGAGACTGAAAATATGGGGCTGGAGGAAAATGTAAGCTGCACATTTGGAACAAAAGCTTTAAGCAATAGGGTGTTACCGCTGACCGGAGGTGATGCGGGGTCGGGGTTGATGCTGTTGCTGTAGTAATGTAAACTGCGGTTGCCTGACACAGCGGAAACATAGAACTCATCAGAGTTGGTATGCGCTCCGGCAGTATTCTCATCCACAGCTATGACCAGGTTTTGGGTATTGTTGTAATAAAAGGGAGTATCCAGCACCAGCTCAATCCAACCGGCGGAACTGCAGGTGGTTATCGTGCCGTTATAGACCTGGGTCAGCCCGCTGAGAGGAAGCCAGCTGGTATTATTGGGAAAGGCAGTCAGGGAAGTGTGCCCCATGTAGATTTTGATATTGTCTGTCCAGACGCTGTTGCCGTTAAAGCGCCAGGCTAGTCTGGTAATAGTGCTGCCGGGAATATTAAGCTGAGATTGCAGGTAGATTGATTGTGAATAGGTATAGGCATAGTTCGGCTCCATCGGCAAGCCTTTATTGGTTGTGGTTTCAGTCCCGATGGTCAGTTGCACCATATCTGTGGCAGTAACCTGTACAGAATTGGAGGGACTTGATTCAGAGGTCGGGTTACTGAACATGGCAGTCACATGATAGGTATATGTGGTTCCTATCGTCACGTTTGCATCGCTGTAGGTTGTGACGGCGGAGTTTGCCAGGAAAGAGCCGTTGCGGTAAACCTTGTACCCGGTAGGAGTGCCGGACATCGGCGCATCCCAGGCAAGGGAGATGGTGCCTCCGGCAGAGCTTCCGGTCAGGTTCAGGGGAGCATTATCCAGGGTAACGTGGAAGGTGATGGCTGTTCCGGCGGAGCTCCCCACCTGCGAGATGCTGATATTGCCAAGGGTGCCGTCCGCCAGGAAACAATAGGGATTGGAGGTATTGTTAAAACTCGTCCTGCCTGTTTCCGAACTGAAGGCAGCGGAGGTGACGGTGCCGTTCACGGTTGGCGTACCGTTCGGTCTGTAGATATATACCTCGTCGGGAGGACCCTGCGCATTACCGGTTGCAGCGGTATTTATCCTGTAAATCAGCATTCCGCTTCCGGGCAGGTTATCCTCAAACGTACCGCTTCTTTTTCTGTATTCCACGATAAAATACTGGCTGGTGCTATTGGGTGAATTAATCCTGAAGACCTGATTGGTGGAAGAAGTTAGGGCATTGAGCGTGTAAGTACCGCCGGTGGAAATAACCGGTATGGAAGATATCCAGCCGCCATATTTCCATTTCATATAAGCGCCCATATGCTGGGGCGGATTGGAGTTATACTCCATCAAATCCCAGTAACCCACAGGGGTAATCCCGTTGGAGGTATAGTGATAAAGGTCCGGCGCGCCCAGGGAATGGAACATTTCATGGCAGAGGACACCATTTCCGCTGGATGCAAGGTGATCGGAAAGCTGGAAATTGTAATCGTAAACCCTTTTGCCGTTTATATTTACCGTATAGGTGTAGAGAGACCAGCGATGAGGCCAGAGCAGGCTTGCCCAGGCATCTGTCCCGCCTTTGATGATAAAGCAGACGTTGTCCACCTTCCCGTCGTTGTCCCCGTCCAGGTTCAGTCCCGCCGGAATCTGCGAACTGACCCCATTGACTGCCTGCACCAGCAGAGTATGCTCTCTTTCGCGGCGCTGGGTATCATTCTGGTAGCCTATGGTGTTTGTGGTGGCGTTGTAGGGACTGAAGTATGCCCGGGTATGGGCGGTATCCTGCCATGAGACGACCATTGAGGAGGGGGTTGGGTAAAAAGTGGTGCTGATATTGAGCTGGTTATAGGAAGCCTCCAGGAAATAATTTTGCATGGTATTCCCTGTGGTGCCGTTGAACATAGAGCTGTAGGTGCTGAGGTTCTGCCCGAATTCCGTCTGGTCGGCAAATCGGATGAAAATCACCAGGTTATTGATGGTGCCTGTGCTGGGGGCCCTGCCGCTGTCAATCTCGCTCAGGTGGCTCTGGAAACTGTCCCTGATAGCTCCAATCCTTTCGGCGGAGATATTGATGCCGGGTGACAGACTGCGGTCGGAAGGATTGTCCCTGCCCACCACAAGGTCGGTGAAGACCAGTTCACCCCTTTCGTCCAGATTGAGGTAAACATACCAGCCGTCGTCATTCTGCCTGGCTGTGAAGCCGTCTTTGTCGTGCAGCCAGTTATAATACTCATCACCTGTGGCAAAAAGTACTACACTTGTACCGTCGGGTTGACGCAAATCCATAGGATAGTCACGTAAATAGGCGCTGAACAGCATGCTGCTGAAAATCAGCAGACAGCTCAACAGTAGTATGTTTTTCTGAAATTTTTGCATGGTATTACCTCAGCAATAGCTAAGTGTTGTAAAAATACAACTCCCCGCTTTCCCCGTGACTAAGAAAGCAGTTCGTCTCCCCTTTTTTTGTTTTTCATGCAATAGGCGGCAAAACTCTTTTGCAGCCCGCATTGGTAGTTCATTCACCAATCACGGCAACGATAAAGATAAAAAAGATGAGACTATAAAAATCAAAACCTGATACATTATATATGCAAAAAATAAACCACGCTGGTCAGGATGAGGTTTCGCTGGGAACAGACAAATTCGTAACTTGCTAAAAAACAGTTTGTTAGTGACAGTTGCTGACTTGTGGTTCAAAGCTCTCAAAACCCGGAACAGCAGAGGGCTTCCCTTCCCAATGTTGCTTTTTTACAACACCACAGCCTGCTTCGTTCGGGGAAATTTTCTGAAAAAACACCCTCCCCCTGCCTGATGCGGGAACAATACGAGGAGGATGCGAGGAGATTGCTCACGTATCCTCCCCGTGTCATGCAGGAAAGATGCAATTAAACCGAATGGTTATTTCAGCTTCAGTATTTTACCCGTAACTGCTTTGCCATCCTGTTCAGCCCGGATGAAATAGACGGAATTGGTCACATTGCCGCCCTGCTCGTCTTTGCCGTCCCAGCTGAGGTTATGGGATACTGATTTGGCAGAAGAGGAATAGAGGGACCTTACCTTTTGCCCTTTGACGTTGTAAATATCAACTGAAAGGGGCTGACCGGCCTTGACGCCGACCACCTCAAAGCTGAGGAAATTGCTGAAAGGATTGGGATATACCCTGGCAAGGGCAAGTCCGCTGACGGCGGGAATGGTGTTATCCGTGACGGAAACAGTCTCTCCGAAGAGATTGTGGAACACGTGGTACATCAGGTTGGTAACTTCATCCTGTTTCATGTTGTAGAGAGGGAAACTCAGGAGCACGGATTGTCCGCAGGCTTCATTGATATAGACCCCGACAGCCATGCCGTTCATCACACCCTGAGGTTCGGTATTCTGGTAATCCGAGCCATAGTAATAAACGTTGTAGGCAAGGTCATTGGCTCCAATGGATTCGATGTTATAGATATGGCCCAACAGCGGAGCAACGGTCTTGAGGGAGTCCACAGTCAGGGGCGGAAAACCTGAATCTTCCGGCAGGGCATAGCGGAAACGGGCATTGGTGCTGAACGTCACGTCACCCACTCCAAAGAAATCGTACATGAAGTTCCCTGCCTGATAGGATATGGGATAGCTGTTGTTGTTGTCAAACGCCCTGGCTGGGTAGTAGGAGGTTATCATTACCTTTCCGCCTGCCTGCATGTATTTTTGCAGCTCTTCCCTGTGCTGGAAGGGATAGCTCAGGTTGCCGGGGTCGTTGCCGTGCCAGAGGATGGATGAATAGATGCCCATATCCGCCAGCTTGATGGAGCCGTCTGTTTCCGTATCAAAATGGCTCTTCCGGAAACTGTGCAGCACATCGTCATAAAACTGGTCACTGACGAGGTCGCCGGGAGTGAACACGGTCGAACCGCTGGAGGTCTCGTCAATAATCAGGATTCCCTGGTTCAGAGTCACAGCCCTGGTTCGCAGGACAGCCGTCGGACTGCTTTCCAGGTTTGTCTGGTCAACCGCGGTGAGTTTGTAATAGTAGTAGATGATTTGCTGAACGGATTCATCGGTATAAAAGGTCTGGGTGATGGGAGTGTCGTTAAGCAGGATAAACCCGGCATCAGGACTGGTGGAGCGGTAAAGGTTGTAGCCCGCCAGGTCCAGTTCATTGTTGGGCTGCCATTGCAGCTGCACTATCTGGAACCCCGGCAAATCTTCAAACTGAACGGGTGTATGGGGCAATAAACCTGGCACCGCAGTTGTCCAGATGGGCAGTCCTGTGTTGCCGTCACTGTCGGTGGGAGCCACGCCTACCCAGTATTCAGTTCCGGAAGTCAGCCCTGTAAGGATATAGGGACTTTGAGTGGCTATATATTCCAAAGGCGTCGCATAGATATCATCACTGACATAAACCTTGTAGGACACTATGTCGGATTCCGGGTTCTGCATTTGCCAGGAAACCTGCAGGGAAGTGCCTGTTCCGGTATCCGCCGTGGTGATTTCCCAAGCCGGGGAAGGTATCTGGTCAAAGGAAACGCAGACAGCAGTGGAGGCCTTGATAACCTCTTTTACATAAGGCGGATTCATGTTTGCCACTATGTCATTCACAGAATGGTAGTAGGGGTTAAACTGGTCTTCAAAGAAATAAATTACCGGAAAGCCTCTCTGCCAGAAGGGATGGCTGTCGCTGCTGGGGCTGTTCAAGCTCCCGGCATAGGGAGAAAGCGTGGTCTGGGCATCCGTTACGTTCATGGCATAGGCAGTGTGATTCAGAAAGCCGTCATAGGGCATCAGGCGCACCAGCCAGTTGCTTGGGTTGGCAGTGCTGTAGCCAATCATGTCATGATTCATCATCAGCTTGATGTCCTGCCCCTGCTGCAGGGCTTGCTGCGAATGGTATTTGCTGCCATACAGCCCATATTCCTCGCAGGCAAAGGTCATGAAACGGATGCTGCACTCAGGCTGGTAGTTGTTTGCCATCATCACTCGCGCCATTTCCATGGCTGCCACAGTTCCGCTGGCATTGTCATCCGCGCCGGGAGCGACGGTGGTGTCTCCTCCGGATATGATGGAATCGTGATGCCCGCCCACTATGATAAACTTATCATGGGCTATCGTGCCGGGAATGGTCGCCACTACATTATACTGGTCTATCCCCTGCACAAAGAACTGCTCCAGATAAGCGTTGGTGATGCCAAACCGGATAAACTGGTCGCGTATCCATTGGGCTACCTGCAAGCGGTTGGGCGCTGCTGCATTACGGGTGCCGAAATCCTGCAAGCGCTGGATATACCACATGATGCTGTCCTGGTTCACCTGGGTGAGCAGATTGCCAAAATCAACCCTGGTCTGCTGAGGAGTGCTGAGGACAGGATTGGTCCTGAGCTTTATTGGCGTGAAATCAAGCCGCACATAGGGCATATCGGTGTAGCCTGCCAGTTCCATCGAAGAATGGATGCTCCTGAGCACAATGACATCGTCCATACCGGTAATCATTGTTCCCAGGTTTGATGAGACAGGGTTGTCCCTGTCAGGAAGACGGGTCAACAGATACCAGTTGTCGCTGAGGGGAAACCTGTCCAGCAGGTTGTAGCTTCCTCGTGGAAGACTATTGAGCATAATGTCGTCGGCATCACTCAGGATAAATCCCCGTGAGACATGATATACATTCATCCCTGACGGCAGTTGTTCCACCGCCACCAGGCTCCGGTCTATCTTTATAAGGTATCTTTCTGCGTCTCTGGCTGAGAGCGCAGTAAAGGCAATTATTAACATGGCGAAAACAAGCAGTTTTCTCATTTCAATTTCCTCCAAACTGGATTTCCGTTAATCCTCAATGTGCAATTTATATGCCATTTCGGGTTATTGCTGCAGGCATCTTGTGAAGATGCGCTGTACAACGGTATCACTATTTCAGGTCATTATGTCCGGGACAAACCTGCTGTCTACATAAATATAACTGATATCATTTTTACTTCGATAACGGGCTGTTTCATATCATAATGATATATGTGCTGAGTTCCGCCTTAACCAGCCCAGAACGTAACTTTGTGTAAATAAAAGGTATTGCATGCCATCCTGGGTTTGGCACATGGTTTGCACTATACTTCGGCAGAAATCAATAAATGGAGGTTCAAAATGAAAAAGAACACAGTATTCGCAGTCCTGCTTTTACTATGCCTGATTCCTGTACTGGCATTTGCCCAAGATGAAGAGACCGTCATCCAGAAAGGAGACAAGACGATTATTATCAGAAAATCGGCCGGTGACCTGGCTGAACTTCAAGAGCTAAAGAAGCTCAATATCGACGTCCAGATGAAACAGCAAACGGATGAATCCCCCGACGCGCCTTTTTTAGGCATCTATCCTGCAGACCTGGACTTCCCCAAAGCCCAGGCCCTCAATTATCCCAATACCTATGGCATCCTCATTACCGGAGTGGTTCCCAATTCTCCCGCCTATGAACACCGGCTGGCTGAAGAAGATATCATCATGGAACTCAACGGACAGAGAATCCTCAACCTGAAAGAGTTTGACAAGCTGAAGGCTGTTTATCGCGCAGGCGATACCGCTAAATTCAAGATTTTCCGCCGCGGCGATGTTTTTGAACTGGACTTCACATTCGGCTCAAGAGAAACTAGACAGCCCGTATCAACCCCCGAAACTCCCAAAAAACCAAAGAAATCAGCCGGCTACGGTGGTGCTTCCTGGATTCCCATGTGGTACGATGCCGATATGGTGGACGTTAATGAACTGATTACTTCCATCGGCTTTTCCAAGCTTCCCGAAGACGGCGTTCTTACCCACGGCTTTGCCTTCAAGGGCAATGTCGGCAAGGGCTGGATGCTGGGAGGCCAGTTCCAGTTTTATGGAGACAGCAAGAAAGTGAACGAAGGCGATTACATCAACTCGATGGATTACAGTATGTTCGTTGGCGGCGCTACATTGGAAAAGAGGATTCCCATCACACGCAATTTCATCACATCCATGGGCCTGATGATAGGCGGAGCCAGCCACAGCGTTGACCTTGTACGTTCCAACGGCGACTATTACTGGCCTTCTGCTGGACAGACCACCCAGGATATCATGGACGGCAATACCTATGCCAACATCAGCAAGGGCTACATTCTTGTGCAGCCAAAGTTTGAGATGATGTACAGCCTGCTGTCCTGGCTTGCCCTGAGAGGCGAGGTTGGATATATCTATGGTTATGGACCCACCAGCGGCTGGAAAATTTCACACAATGATACCGAGACCTATGAACTGAAGAACTCCCCCGATACACCATTTGAGGGATTTACCGTATCTATCGGACCCTGGTTCGGATTCTGAGGTAATAACGAAGAAAACAAAAAAGCCGCGCTTCCCGTCCGGGACTCACGGCTAAGATAAAGAGCCAAGGCAATAAACCCTAGACCCTCCTGAACATCTCCAAAAGCAGCCCTCTTACTGGGGGCTGTTTTTATTTCATCTTGATAAGTTTGATTGTCTGGCTGTAGTCGCCGGATTTCATTTTTATCAGATACATTCCGGCGGGAACGGCTTTATTCTGGTTGTCACTGCCATTCCATTGCAGGTCAAGCTGATTGCCCTTCAATTCTGCATCAAACAGGCTTTTCACCAGTTGCCCCTTCAGATTATAGATATCTATCCGGGTTGCCTGATTGGCTTTGGCAACCTTCAAAGACAGGTTTGTCATACTGCTGAAAGGATTGGGCCCTGCGCTGAATCTCGTTTCAGGAACGGCTATTCCGTCTTCATTGGAGGTTACGGGCAGCAGAACGATATAACCCGGCTGCAGGTTGTTTACCAGGGTCTGGTTATAATAGAAATCAGTGATGGTGACTGTAGCCAGAGAGACATAGCCGACATTGCCGGTTGCCCTGAATTTCAGGTTTAGGAGCGTCCCTCCTCCCACCAGGTTTCCGGAGAATGTCATGCTGATATTAACCTGTCCGGATTGCGGACTCTGCACGTCCACTACTGGATTTGCATCAATGCAGCCGGCAGTGTCAAAGCCTTCCCAGGTTACCATATCGGCAGGAAAATTGACCACGAAACTCGCAGTGGTCACATTCCAGTTTGGCAGAACAAAGGTCGTAGTCAAAGGCACGGTGGCAATAGCATCGTAAGGAATATGCATAGCATTCAGCAAATCTATCACAGAGCTCTCGACCTCGCAGACCTCGGCTGTTACATTGATGGAAGTCGGTGCCAGCAGAGGCACGTTTGTAGTGTTGAGGGCAAAATTGCTGAGGTAAAAGGCGAAGTTGCCGGGAACCATGGGTTGGAATTCAAGCTTGAGCAGGGTTCCGCCACCTATCAGGTTTGAAGAGGTTGATGCTGCCACCGAGACGCGTCCCGGCTGGATTTCCATCGCATAGATTTCTGACCCTTCCAGCATTGTTCCGGTTGCATTTACACCGACAAAGTTCATATTTGCTTCATCAAACTCAATGATAAAGCTGATGTCCGAGACATTCCAGGCAGGCAGGATGGGATAGCTGACCACAGAAAGCGTGGTCACGTCACCCACGGAGCAATCTGAGCCGTTCAGTGCCATCTGGACAGATGCAATGCTGTAATTTTGGGGAATTACGTTGAAGATTGCGCCCTGGTAGCTGTTGAAGGTGGAGCCCGGATTCAGGTTGCTGACGTAGAAATACCCGTCATAAGAACCGCCCCAGCCCCAGTTGAAGTGAAAGTAGTTATTGTTCTGGTAACCGTCGCAATTGAAGGCATGACCTCCGCCGGAACCGCTGCCGCTATAATACATGGGGCGCGCTGCATCCAGCTCGTCTCTCAGCAGTTGTTCCCAGGCGGTTGTTGAATAGCTGCTTTTCATTCTCTGCTGAGCGCCGCTGGCATAGCGGAAATAGTTCATCAGAGCTCCGGGAACGGCATTGCTGTAAGCTCCGGAACCGCTGGGAGAATACATCATATTGACCGAAACCCCAAGGTGGTAAAGCAGTCTTGCCACAGCGTCATTCGCAGCATGCACGGAATTTGGCATCTGCGCCCACTGGTAGGTGGTGGCGCCAAAATTGGCTGACTGGCTGCCATAGCCCTGCGCAGTGTAAGTGTGAGAACCGCTCCCGGTTACAGGCCAGTTCCAGTACTTTGTGACCTGACCCATCGCCGTGGCGACGCATCCGGCATATACGTGTCCGCCGGGACCGGCGGCATCTGCCGGGCAATACATATTGTAGGGATAATCCTGGTTCCAGCGGGTGGAAATCAGCGGTGCCTGGCTCCGGCTTCCGTTGCGGCTAATCCTGTTTTCCAGCACATCGCGCCATTTGGCGGCAGTTTCGCTGTTATCCAGGTTGTCTGCCTTTATCTGGACGATTTCTTCCATCATAGTAGCAAGGAAGTCACGAAAAGCGGGATTTCTGTCCATTCCGTTCACAACGGTGTCAAAACCATATGCCAGAACGGGATAGACCGCATCATCGGCACTGGTCACCACATAACCGTCTGCATATTGGAACAGGTATAGCTGTATTTCATCGTTCATTGAAAGCGGAATCACCCGGTCCAGGGAACGGACATTGCTCTCCTGCGGTGCCCAGACCGCCGTCCAGTTACGCGCTGCCTGCTCTGCCGCCGCCTGCGTTACAGGTGCTGCGGCCAGTAGGAAGGTTAGCATTAAAAGTGCTGTTATCAGGATGTATTTCATCTATCTACCTCATTTTATATCCTATTACTTTCTTATGCAGAAATTATTCCATATATCAAATTTGGCAAGTTTTATATTAGATGTTACAGATACTTTTCCTGCTTCCCCCTCTCTGAGATGTCCCGAAGATGTCGCGGTGATGATCGAACTTTCTTCGGGAGGCTTCGGGACATCTCCGCGGCATCTCACTAAGAAACAAGAGACAAAAAAAGACGCTGCCCCGTTAAGAGCAGCGTCCATATGCTTAATGTCCTTGCGGGACGTTATTTCATAAGTATCATCTTCTTGCTGGAAGAGTACTTGCCGGCATTCATCTTGTAGAAGTAAACGCCGCTGGATACTTTCTGGCCGTTTTCGTCGGTGCCATCCCATCTTGCAGTGTAGTTGCCGCTTGCTTTGGTCTCGTTCACCAGGGTCTTGATTCTCTGGCCCTTGGTGTTGTAGATGTCAAGCACGACAGGGGTGCTGTTCTTCACTGAGTAGCTGATGACAGTCTCAGGATTGAACGGATTGGGATAGTTGCCGTTAAGGGCGGTGGCAATCACAGGAGTGACAGGATTGTCACTGCTGACGGTACCTTCCACCATAACGTCATCGATGAACCATACATACCACAGACCATCGTTTGACGGAGGATCAGCAGCATGCCAGGCAATGATAATGTCCTGACCGGCATATGCATCCAGTTCAAACAGTTGGATATCAGTATAGGTAGTCCAGCCACCGGCCTGAGTTGAATAGTCAACCAGGGTGTTCCAGGTGCTTCCGCCGTTGTTAGAGACCTTCACATAGTAATGGTCGCCATTGGTTGAACCACGGAATACATAGGTTTTGAAGGTGAGGGTAGCATCAAGAGGGCAGGTGAAAACAGGAGTCTTCAGCCATTCTTCCTGATGGTTGTATGACCACCACAGACCTGCTTGCCATGCGCCGTCAGGCGGTGCAAGAGGGGGAGTGAGAACGGAAACGGTTCCGACTCTGGCCCATGTTGGAGGTACTCCGCTGGTTCCGGCTGCAGAAGTATCAGTGATAATCTGAGTCCAGCCGGCAGGCGGGAAGGTTGCGCCTTCAAAGCTTTCGTCAATGACGACGCCTGAGGCCTGCAATACGAAGTTGACAATGGTGGTCTGTCCGGTCACAACAACAACGCCTGTCTGGGTTGCAGTAACGTATCCGGCTTTGGAGCAGGTTACGGTATGCGTTCCCGCAGAAACCTGGATGGAATATGCGCCGGTGGCGTTGGAGGTGGCAGTGGCAGTTCCGACTGCGATGGTGGCACCGGCAATCGGGGTGTTGTTAGTCTCGCGGACGATACCGGAGATTGTGCCGATTTGGGTCAGTTTCTGGATGGCATTTGAGAAAGCGGGAACAGACATCACATTGTTAGTGTAAATGGCTTTGACTGCCCACTTGTACATTCCGTCAGGAACTGATGCCCAGGCGGCATCGGTGTATGCTGTGGCTGTGATTGTGTTGGCTGTGAGAAGGGTCCAGGCTGCTTCGTTGGTTTCCTGTCCCTGCAGCAGACGCCATACCTTGTAACCGGTAAGAACGCGTGTCTGTTCAGGACGGTTTGCACTTACGACCTGGGCTCTGTCCTGGTTGCCGCTAGTGCTCAGTGTGCCGCCGCCGACTCTGTCATAATTGAAAGCAATCGGCTGAAGCTGCATCGGACGTGCTGTGGGAGCACTGTAACCCACGTAACCGCCCAGGTTCCAGTCATAGTTTAATGACGGAGCAAGTGCAAGCAGGGTTGACCAAGCGCCCTGGAAATACATCATATTGCCAAGACCATCATGGGCAGGACCGGCATCGCAACCGGCAGGATAACCTGTGGTTGTGTTGCAGCGGACGCCAAACCATAATTCCTGACCGGCCTGAATTGGAACCGGTGTGTCAAGCAATACTGTGTTGAATGCATCAATGGTGGGATTGGTAATAGTCTGGTCCACAACCATAGTGCCCGGAGCAGTGGGTCCGCCACCGGTCCAAACACGCACGCTGTATGTGCAGGCTGCCTGTGCAGGCCAGAATTCTACTGCATATAATGACATTCCGACATAGTCGGTAAGGTTGGCAACCGGCCAGCGGGAAGCGATGTCAAAGTCAGCCACGCCGCCTGTTCCGATGCTGTCGTCATTCATGCCGCTGTCCCAACGAATCCATTCTCCGCCGCCTGTTCCGGGTTCGGACCAGGTTACGTTTACTACGGGAGCTGCTTCAACAGCTGCTACCTGAGTGGCGGGAAGAGCAATTTCGTTCAGGATAACGGTGCCCATGCTGTAAGCAGTGGCGCCGACTGTGATGTTACCTGTTGCCTGCTGGTAGCCGGCATAGGTGATTGTATATGCATAGGTCTCGCTGCCAAGTACGTTGGCTATGGTGAACTGACCCTGAGCATTGGTAGTAGCTGAGTATGTCAGGATACCTGTAAGGGTGACTTCTGCACCTGCAAGACCGACGGTAGGCTGGTCACTGCCGACCACAGTACCTGTCACGGTAATAACAGGTGAAGCAACCATGTTGAAGTTAAGGGTAGTGGTCTGGTTTTCAACGATGACCGCATTCTGGGTCTGTGTCACATAACCGACCTTCTGGACGGTAATAGGATGAGTACCAGTCGAAATATACGGGAAGCTGTAGGTTCCGTTTGCAGCAGTAACTGTCTGCTGGGGACCTGTTCCGACGGTTACAGTAGCTCCGGCAAGGGGATTGCCACCGCTGGTGACTGTTCCCTGAAGGGCTCCCATACCATCAACCACGAAATAAAGGGTGGTCTTGGGGAACTGGCCGGTAGGAGTGGCAGTCGGGGGATTGGTCGGGTCGTAAGGAGTTGAGTCGCTTTGAACCTTGCGGGTTCTGGCAGTACCAACGGTCTGGCAGTCGAAATAGTCCATACTGCTGAAGTACTGAGTATCCATCGGACGCTGAACCATCAGCACCAGGTTGCCTCCGCCGTAGGCGTAAGGCTGTGTAAAGGTAACTGTGATGGTATTGACACCGGAGGGATAATCCACGTTTCCGGCAAAGACCTGAGTAAGCTGGGTGGAAGGAATCCAACCGGCTGCAAGGTCGGTATTGGTGGTTTCGCCCAGCCAGATATTGGTGGGTTTATTGGGCAGGCTTGTTACGAAGTTGTTATAGAAAGCAATGCCTGTAATCAGACCACCGAGGTTGATTTCGGAGGAAAGATACACTGTTTCAAACAAGCTGTTCATCCAATAGAAGTCCATCGGCATCTGGGCATTAGTGCCACCGGTTCCGATAGTGACAGCAACTATACCTGCAGCTTGAACGTTAACGTTGATAGGTGTAGTGTTGTCATTATTGGGATTCTGGTCACCGGCAAGAACTACTCTGCCGTGCATCTGGATGGGACCGGCTGCTGTGGGGGTCCAGGGAATCACAACTTCGGCAGTCATACCGGCGTTGATGGCAGGACCTGCCACAGAGGCAAGCTCGGTGGTACCGGACATCAGCTTGACCTGGTAGGTCGTCTGGTTGGCAGTACCCCAGTTACGAACTGTTACTGTGTAATTTGAAGGTGAGCCGACTGTAGGAGTGGTGTTTCCGGAAATAGCGGAAGCGCCCATATCGTTGGGAACTGCTACAGGCGGGTCAAACTGGTAAATGGTGCCGTTTCCGGGCCAGGTTGCAACTGCAGTGTTTTCAACAGTTGAGGAAACCGTGGCGGGGGGTCCGACCGTAACGCTGTAGAAGTTATTCACGCCACCGGGCAGCATGTTGATGCCAATGGAAGCGCTGGCATTGGCAGGTGTGCTGGCAGTGGGACCATAAACAAACTGAATCTGGCCGGATTCATAAAGCTTGGCCTGAAGGTTAAACTGTGTGGTGGAACTCCAGTTCCATTCCATGTTGGTGTACTGAATAGTAAATACACGATTGGGTGCTGTGCCTGAAAGCAGGTACTGCACTGTGCCGTTTGCCATATCGCAGTCGTCCCAGAGCGGGGCGAGCACGGGGCAGTACGTGGTGGAAGCAAGAGCATTGGTAAGGGTGGAAGTAACAGCTGTGCCTAAGCCGATGTAGCCGTTGGATGATATCTTCACCTGGGTATAGGTGTTAGTTCCGTAGGGGAACGTAAAACCTATGGTAATCGGTGAGGATATGGCATCATCAGCCTGGGCTTCGGGAACGCCTGTTCCTGTGATTGCCGTATAGGTACCTGTGGTTGCTGTGAAAGAGTAGTAATCAGTAATCGCAGCAAACATGGCAACTAAGGCAAACATCATTACAAAGAGTAACGACAGTTTTTTCATTGATGTCTCCTTTTTTCCCATTTAATTGTTCGGGATAATTTATTGTTACATTTAATACTCACTGAGCTAACTCCGGAAAGCTCAAAGCTTCAATTTCGAAATTTGCGGCAAACAGAGCCGTACATAGCATCTGAATCATCAGACAATACCTTTGGATAGAAACAAGTTTGTAAATATAACGGATTGAAGTGACATAAAACTTTGGCAAGCCCTGCTTTGCAGAGTTCTTTTGTAAATATTAAAACTCACTTTTGCTTCATCGTTGCTGATAAGCAAACCATAATTCATACATACCTCTTTTCAGGACAACTCAAATCCATCTCATTAGATTGCATAACAACAGTTATTGCTAACCTTGTCAATATTTTTTTTTGTTATCACTGATTTTGATTAACTAATCCACCATAAAAACCGGGTTTTGTTACTACGTGATAAGCCCTTGATTTCCAAACTGGAGGACCAGTCATAAATGCCTCCAAAATGCCCTAAACCCCTTTGCTGCTCTCTGAGATGTCCCGAAGATGTCGCGGTGATGACCGAACTTTCTTCGGGAGGCTTCGGGGCATCTCCGCGACATCTCATTAAGAAACAAGAGACAAAAAAAGACGCTGCCCCGTTAAGAGCAGCGTCCGTATGGTTAATGTCCTTGCGGGACGTTATTTCATAAGTATCATCTTCTTGCTGGAAGAGTACTTGCCGGCATTCATCTTGTAGAAGTAAACGCCGCTGGATACTTTCTGGCCGTTTTCGTCTGTGCCATCCCACTTCACAGTGTAGTTGCCGCTTGCTTTGGTCTCGTTCACCAGGGTCTTGATTCTCTGGCCCCTGGTGTTGTAGATGTCAAGCACGACAGGAGTGCTGTTTTTCACTGAGTAGCTGATGACAGTCTCAGGATTGAACGGATTGGGATAGTTGCCGGCCAGGGCCGTCACGAGGGGCAGCACTGTCTCGCCTTCAATGTCAGTATGGTAAATGGCATTGGAAAGGGTCGCCGGTGATATCACATCGTTGGTATAAAGAGCTTTGACAGCCCATTTATAATTGCCGGTGGGAACCTGGTCCCAGCCGGTGTCGCTGTAAGTGGTGGAAGTAATCATATCAGGAGTGAGAAGCGTCCAGGCCTGCTCGTTTTCTTCCTGTCCCTGGTTCAGGCGCCAGACTTTGAAGCCCTGAAGGGAACGGTCATCACGCGGAAGATTGTGGGAGACGTTATTGAACAAGCTTCTGACACCGCTGGTGGAAAGATTGCCGTCACCGCTGCGGATAACGGGTTTTTCAAACGCAACCTGCTGCATGGAACGGACAGCCGGAGCGCTGTAACCGATGTAGCCGCCGAGGTTCCAGTCATAGTTAAGGGTCGGGGCAAGGGCAAGCAGAGTAGTCCAGGCACCCTGGAAATACATCATATTGCCAAGGCCGTCATGGGCAGGACCCGCATCACAACCGGCAGGATAACCGGTGGTGGTGTTTACGTGTACGCCAAACCAGAGTTCTTCACCCAGGGGGATGGCAACGGGGTTGTCCAGAACGACTACGTTGAAGGCATCAATGGTGGGGGTGGTCACGACCTGTTCAGTAGCAAGCGTTCCGGGATTGGTGGGGCTTCCACCGGTCCAGACACGGATTGTGTAGGTAGCTGCTGCCTGGGCAGGCCAGAATTCCACTGCATACAGTGACTGGCCAACGAAATCAAACAGGTTCTCCAGAGGCCAGCGTGAGGCGATAGTAAATTCAGCCGCGCCGCCGGTTCCAATGCTGTCATCGTTGAGACCGCTGTCCCAACGCACCCAGCCGGCAGGGATGGGTCCCGGGGAAGTCCAGGAAAGGGCAACCAGAGAAGAAACCTCTACTGCCTGCAGATTGGTGACAGGATAAGCATTCTCATTCAATGTGAGGGTGCCCAGATCCATGTCAGTTCCTGTCAGGGCAAAGTTGCCGCTTATCTGTCCATATCCTGTCCTGGCGATGGTATATGTATAATCGGCATATCCCCAGATTCCGGTTACTGTAAACGCGCCCTGGGCATTGGTGGTGGCAGTGTAGGTGTCATTTCCTACTACAGTGATGACTGCACCTTCCAGTCCGCCGGGAGCGTCATTGCCAAGCACGATTCCGGTGACGTTAAGCTGGGGTATGAATATCATGTTGAAATCAAGGACGGCGTTCTGGTCTTCCACCACGGTTACTGTCTGGGTCTGGCTCAGGTAACCCGCCTTGGTGCAGGTAAGCTGTCTCTGTCCCTCAAAGACATAGGGGAAGCTGTAGGTGCCGTCGGCTCCGGTAGTGTAGGTGAAAGTGGTTCCTTCCAAAGCCACAACTGCGCCTGCCAGAGGTGCTCCGCCGGAAGTGACTGTACCGGAGATTGAACCCATGTTTTCAGTCACAATGTAGAAAGTGGTCTTGGGGAAACGGCCGGAAATCACCACGCCAGTATTGGTGGGGTTGGCAGGGTCAAAGGTGGTGGTGTCGCTGTACAGACGGCGGGAACGGTTGGTGCCGACAGTCTGACCATATAAGTTATCAGCGCTGTTGTAAATAACAGTGTCCATGGGACGCTGCACCATCATGACGAGGTTACCGCCGTTATACTGGTAGGGAGTGGGGAAAATGATGTTAATGGTGTTCTGACCGGCAGGGTAGTTGACTGTACCATCAAAGACCAGTGTAAGCTGAGTGGATGGTATCCAGGCGTCGGCAAGATTGGTCTGGGTGGTTTCGCCCAGCCAGATTTTGGTAGGCTTGGCCATAACAGTGTTGCTCACAAAGTTGTTGTAGAGAGCAATGCCGTCGATTTCGCCATTCAGGTAGATTTCGGAAGCCAGGAAGATGGTCTCATACAAGCCATTTTTCCAGTAAAAATCCATCGGGATGCGAAATTGCTCGTTCCCAGCGCCAATAGTCCAGTTCACTATTCCTTGCGGCAGGACGATTACATTTATGGGATTAGTGTCGTCATTGTCAGGATTGAGGTCGGTGGCAAGCTCCACTTCGCCATAAACAGCCAACGGTCCTGTAGTTGCGAAAGAATGAGTGATGGGGACCTGTAGAATCTGCTCGGGCTGAATGGTGGGTCCGGCAACGCTGGCAAGCACAGTACCGCCTGACATCAGTTTCACCATATAGGTGGTTTCCGGCTCGGAACCGGCGTTCCTGACAGTTACGGTATAAACCGTGGGAGTTCCCTGAATGGGAGTGAGGTTTCCGCTAATTGACATCGCCTGCAAGTCGTTGTTGACGGCGGCAGGAGGAGTGTATTCAAAGACAAGTCCGTCGGCAGGTATGATACCTGTAGCAAAGACGCAGGTGGCAGCACTAGTGGTTCCTGCGGTAGTTGCAGACCAGTCAGTGGTAGTGGTGCGGTTGAGGTAATCTGTTGTGTCGGGTCCCCTCATTCCAACCTGGGGATAAGTGGTGCTGGCGGTGGTTCCATGAGTGAACGCGCCATAAGCAAAGGCCACCTGGTTGGTGGTTTCATGCAGGTGAATCTGAAAATTAAGGATGTCGCCTGTTCCAGTAGCGCCGTATCTCTTGTAGTTCTTCCACTGGATGACGCAAGTGCGGTTGGGAGCTGTTCCGATGGTCTCCATCCTGAGAGAAGCGCCTGCTTGAGCCTGGATGTCGCGTCCAAAGGGAGCTACACGGTTAAAAAGCTGGGCAGGAGTGATGGTATTGGTAGAGCTAAGCGGTGTATAGCTGCTGGAGGAAGTGATGTCAACAGCCACAGCACCCAGGGATGATTGTCCGAAGGAAATCCAGCCGTTGGCATTGATAGCAATCACATCAAAGACATAGTCGTTGAAGGTAAAATTGAAGCCGATGGGAAGGCCGGGACCCGTAAAGGGCGCCGTCGTGATTCCCAATGGGACAGCCGGGTTCACGAATCTCTGATTATCAGAGGATTCATTTCCTAAGAGCAATCCCCCGGTAATTTCGGTATAAGTCGCAGTGGTCTGGGTAAACGCATACACAGACAGCTCAGCGAACAACGGTAACGTAAATATTAACATTACGCTCAAAACGAGTACGGTTAACAAGGTCTTTTTCATAACCTCTTCTCCTTTTTTTGTTTATCAACAAGTTTTTCAGCTAACTTTGTGAAACGGGAATCCCAGTATGACTAATCAGCAGCTAATATAAAGGATAAAAGCTGTTTACACACAATTTCCCTTAGCCTGGAGACAAAACTCCAGACTGAAAGCTATAGTGATAAACAGCTTAATATTCTGTCAAGTAAGTTTTTGGATGTGCCGGATTTTCCGGCAGTTAAATATCCGGATTATTCCCTGTTCCGGACAACGATATCCCCGTCCTGCTCATCGATTGAGAGCGGTTTTCCCATATCCTGATTGCCGGAAAGGATGGCAATGGCGATGCGATTCTCCAGTTCTTTCTGGATAAGCCGTTTCAGAGGCCTGGCTCCGAACTGGGCATCATAGCCGTTCAGCGTGAGCCAGTCTTCCAGTTTGTCCGTGAAGACAACATCAATGTTGCGTTTAGCCAGGCGTTCTTTCAGGTTTTCCAGCTGAATTTCCACAATCTTCCTCAAATGGGAGTGATTGAGCCGGTGGAAGATTATGATATCATCCAGCCGATTGAGAAACTCAGGCCGGAAGTGCTGCTGCAGAATCTGCATCAGTTGCGGACGCAGGGACTCCGGGTCGGCATCTTCCGCTTCAAAGATAAGCTGAGAGCCGATGTTGCTGGTCATAATGATAACTGCATTGCGGAAATCCACCGTTCTGCCCTTGCCGTCTGTCAGACGCCCGTCATCCAGGATCTGCAGCAATACATTGAACACGTCCTGATGCGCCTTTTCTATCTCATCAAACAGGATGACGCTATATGGCCTTCTGCGCACCGCTTCGGTCAGATAACCGCCTTCCTCATAACCCACATATCCGGGAGGAGCGCCGATCAGACGCGCCACCGAGTGCTTTTCCATGAACTCGGACATATCAATCCTGATAAGCGCTTTCTCGGTATCGAACAGGAATGACGCCAGCGTCTTGGCAAGCTCTGTCTTGCCCACTCCCGTAGGACCCAGGAAGATAAAAGAGCCGATGGGACGATTGGTATCGCTGAGACCGGAACGTGACCTGCGTATGGCATTGGACACAGCAGCGATGCCTTCCTCCTGTCCGATAACCCGCTGTCCCAGGATGCCTTCCAACTGCACGAGCTTTTGCATCTCGCTCTGCAGCAGCTTGCTGACCGGAATCCTGGTCCACCTGGAAACCACTTCCGCCACCATTTCCTCGTCCACCTGTTCCTTGAGAAGCTGTTCGTTGTTGGGAACTTCCTTGAGCTTTGCCTTCAGGACATCCAGTTGCTTTTCCTTTTCCACCAAAGTGCCGTAGCGCAACTGGGCAACCTTCTCATATTCGCCCTGTCTTTCGGCTTTTTCCGCTTCCGCCTTGAGGTTGTCTATCTCTTCTTTCAGGACCCGGATATCCTGCAGAAGCGCTTTTTCGTGTTCCCAACGAGCCCGCAGGGTGGTTCTCTGCTCGCTAAGCTCTGCAATCTCGGAATTTATCTTTTCCAGCCGCTGACGGGACATCGTGTCTTTTTCCTTTTCCAGCGATAGTTTTTCAATCTCAAGCTGCCTGAGTTTGCGTTCCACCTCGTCAAGCTCGACCGGCAGCGAATCTATCTCCATGCGGAGTTGGGCACAGGACTCGTCAATCAGGTCAATCGCCTTGTCCGGCAAAAAACGGTCTGCAATATAGCGGTTGGACATCACCGCAGCCGCCACCAGGGCATTATCGGTAATCTGCACGCCATGATGCACCTCATATTTATCCCTGATTCCGCGCAGGATGGAGATGGTTTCCTCCACAGACGGCTCCGTAACCAGGATGGGCTGAAAACGCCTTTCCAGAGCGGGGTCTTTCTCAATGTGCTTGCGGTATTCATCCAGAGTGGTCGCGCCAATGCAGTGCAGAGTACCCCTTGCCAGAGCCGGCTTCAGCATATTGGATGCGTCCACGGCTCCTTCGGCAGCGCCTGCTCCCACCACTGTGTGAAGTTCATCTATAAACAGGATTATCTTGCCATCCGATTTTTCCACTTCCTGCAGAACGGCTTTGAGGCGTTCCTCAAACTCCCCGCGGAACTTCGCCCCTGCCAGCAGAGCAGCCATGTCAAGCTCCACAATCTCTTTGGTCTTGAGGTTTTCCGGAACGTCCTGCGCAACCACCCGGCGTGCCAGACCTTCCACGATGGCTGTCTTGCCCACTCCGGGGTCGCCGATGAGCACAGGATTGTTTTTCCGCCGTCTGGACAGGATTTGAATGGTCCTGCGGATTTCCTCATCCCTGCCGATTACGGGGTCCAGTTTCTCCTGCCTCGCCAGCTTTGTGAGGTTGCGTGCATACTTTTCCAGCGCCTGGAATTTGTCCTCGGGATTCTGGTCCGTGATTCGCTGATTGCCTCTCAATTCCTTGAGCGCTTTCAAAACTTTGTCCGGTGTAACCCCCAGCGAACCAATCAATTGAGCAGTCTCTTTGCCTTTATGCAAGAGGGCGAGCAGGATGTGCTCCAATGAAATGTATTCATCCTGCAGATTTTCCCCTTCCTTTTCCGCCTGATTGAGGATGTTGAGGGCGGGCTGGGAGAGGTATTGCTGTCCGGCTCCCTGTACCCTGGGCAACTTTGACAGGGCAGACCCAAGTTTTTCATCTATCAGTGCAAGTGACACTTCCAGTTTCTGCAAAACGGGACGCACCAGGGAATCCTCCTGGTTCAGCATAGCTGCCAGCAGATGCAATTCGCCTATCTCCTGATGTCCGTGTTCAGAGGCAAACTGCTGGGCGTTTTGCAGCATCTCCTGCGCTCTGATGGTAAAGCGTTGCAGATTCATTGTTCCTCCAATAATGTATATAGCGGTTTGTTAGCACTTTAGTGCAACAGCACCTATACACAAAATAAGCGGAAGTGAAAAGCTGTCAAGTGTTTTTTAGCAGAGTATCTGATAGACTGCTAATTTTTGCCTGCTTTCTGGTGTGAACTACCCTGCTTGATACGGCAAGGATACGGGAGGGATACGAGGAGATTCTCCCCGATACCCTCTCGGGGCAAGCAGGGAAGAGGAGGAAAATTCCGGATTTGTCTAAGGGAAGCTATTGAGGAATTATTTTTCTGGTTTTAACGCATTAATCTGGGTGGAATCAAGCTGCATTATGAAGGATACTGTGTTTGACTCAAAATGGGGAATCACCAGTTCGCGATTTTCCAGGCTGTAGTGGATGTCCGCCGGGGAACGGTAGTTATCCTGCATGCGGCTGCGTTCAGAAAAGTCGGGACTGAACTTATAAATAGCGCTGTCCGCCCAGCTGGAAACCAGCCAGGAGCCAAACTCATCCCTGGTAATGCCGTCCGCCATTGCCACCTGTGTATTGGGCACGACTTCCAGTTTGCGGGTTGCCAAATCCAGAACCTGAACCGCGGCAAAGGGGTGGAAGGAGACGATGTAGAGCATTTCCCTGCCGTTTATCCTGGCATAATGCAAGCCGTTGGGCTTTTTCAGCTTGGTGTCGCGGACAAACTCATACTTTTTAGCCGGCGGTTTGATGATGACAATCCGGTTGTTTTCGGTATCGCTGACAAAGACACTGCCATCCGGCGCGGTTGTAACGCCGTTCAGGGAGGTTGAGTCGGGAAAATCGAGGCGGAATTTCTTTTTACCTGTTTGCAGGTCCAGCCCGATAAGGCGGTTGTTGTCCGCCACGTAAAGAGTATTTCCCCGGATAGCCATCCCTTTGGGGGAGTTGAGCTTGTATTTATTGAACACGAAGAATTCATACTTATCCACCAAAGAAAGGATGATGCCGGTGCCGGAATTGCTGATAAGGTAGGAGCGGGTGGCGGGATTCCAGATAACGCTCTCAGGCTTGCGGATTTTGTAGGGGTCTTTTTTTTGACAGGCGGTGGCAAACAGCAATGCGACAATGAGCAGAAGCAGGATTTTACGCAATTGTAACTCCAGTTTAAGAGGTTAGTTGATTTTCCAGGTGGTGCCGTCTTTGGTGTCTTTTATTTCCACGCCAAGGACGATAAGCTCGTCCCTCAGCCGGTCACTGGCAGCCCAGTCCCTGTTCTGGCGGGCAGTGTTTCTCTGTTCAACCAGGGTTTCTATCTTGTTCAACAAGTCCGGGTCTATGGTTTTGGTCAGTTTTGCTTCCAGGTTCTGGAAAAAACCGAGCACGCTGCCAAGCTCTACGAGCAGTTTGGCATGAACCAGCTTTTCGGGCATGGAGATGGCGTCAGAACGGATTTTACCGCTTAGTTCAAAGAGAACAGCCAGGGCTTTGGCAGAATTGAAGTCGTCATCCATCGCTTCAGTAAACTCAGTCCTGTATCTTTCAAGCTCCGGCGGTATCAAGACATTACCGGCATCTGCATTGAGCCAGTCAGTGGCGGACAAGGCTGAATAGAAATTGCCCAATGCCTTGTCGCTTTCTTCAATCAGTTCCCGATTGAAATCAATGGGACTGCGGTAATGCTTGGAAAGGAAGAAGAAGCGGATGACCTCCGCATCGTAGATATCCAGGATTTCACGGGCGGTAAAGAAGTTTTTGAGGCTCTTGGACATCTTTTCCCCTTCAATATTGAGGAAACCGTTGTGCATCCAGTAGTTGGCAAGCTGTTTGCCAGTGGTGGCAAGCGACTGGGCAAGCTCGTTCTCGTGATGGGGAAACATCAGGTCAGTACCGCCGCCGTGGATGTCAAAGGGGACTCCCAACAGGTCTTTGGACATAACAACGCATTCAGTATGCCAGCCGGGGCGTCCTTTTCCCCAGGGACTTTCCCAGCTCGGTTCCCCGGGCTTGGCGGCTTTCCACAGCGTGAAATCGGCAGGATGGCGTTTGAGTTCATTCTCTTCCACCCGGGCTCCGGCTTTGAGGTCGTCAATTTTCTTGCCGCTGAGCTGACCGTATTGGGGCAGTTTGTTTACTTCAAAATAGACATCGCCGCCGCTTTCGTAGGCAAAGCCTTTGTCCACCTGTTCGCTGATGAGGGCAATCATCTGGCTGATATATTCGGTTGCCCGGGGCTGGTGGTCAGGCTTTTTGTTGCCCAGCCTTGCCGAGTCTTCCAGGAAAGCATTGGCATATTTGGCAGCCACTTCGGAAAAAGGGATGCCCTCTTCCAGTGACTGAGCGATGATTTTGTCTTCTATGTCGGTGATATTCTGGACGTAAGTTACATCCATACCCTTGTATTCAAAGTATCTTCTGACCACGTCAAAGGTGAGGAAGGCCCTGGCATTGCCGATGTGGAAATAGTTGTAAACGGTCGGACCGCAGGCGTAAAGCCTTACCTTGCCCGGTTCAATCGGGACAAATTCTTCTTTCTGGCGGGTCATAGTGTTGTAGATGCGCATTTTATCTGCTCCGTAATCAGGACAGTACCGTGAAAGCGGTTATCCTGCTGTTCTGCTTATAGTTTATGATATCCTTATGAAACTCCGGGTCTATCTTTTCGTCAGGATGGTGCTCTGCTATTATCAGGCCGTCAGGCAGCAGCAGACAGCGTTCTTTGATAAGCCTGATGGTGCCGTTCACCATATTTTTCTTATAGGGCGGGTCCAGGAAAATCACATTCCACCTGTCTGAAGTTCCGCCCAGAAAGACATCTGCTTTACGGCGGTGTACGTGACAGCTTTCGCCGCATTTCAGCTTTTCAATGTTCTTCAGTAAAACCGTGAGTGCCTTGTTTGAGAACTCAACGAAATCCACCCATTCAGCTCCCCTGGAAAGGGTTTCCAGGCCAAAAGAGCCAGTGCCGGCATAAAGGTCTAGCACACGCAGGTCAGAATAATCCTGATACATGGAAAAGATGACTTCCCGCTGGTAATCAGTAGTGGGGCGTGTCGTGTTGCCCGGCACAGTAAAGAGGGTAGCGCCTTTGAATTTTCCTGTGATAATACGCATTTCAGGAAGCTTTGGTCTTACCGCGGGTCTTCTTGAACAGAGGGATTTCCAACTGCTGGGGAGCAGATTCAAAGCGAGGGCATTTGATAAGCTTCACATGGGCTGGCTGCTTGCAGTCATTGGCACAACGCTGGCAGAGAATGTTGTGTCCATTGGCGGTTTTGTCTTTCCTCATTCCTGCTTGTTGTTCTTTTCCTTAAGATTGTGCTTCATAACCACTTGCATGAATTCCTGCACTGAAACCGAATTCAGGTCTGCGTCTTTTCCAAAGCGCTTGACAATCTCTTCAGCCAGGTCGCTAACCTTGGAGGAAGTCTTTTCTGTATCGGCAGCAGGAGTGGTTTCCGGTTCAGACACTGGTTCAGGGTCCCTATGCTCTGCCAGAGTGTCTATTTCGTCTACCATGCGCCGCAGTTCAAAAGTGGAAACAGTCGGTTTGTCTGCCAGAATCTCATCATCAATGTCAATTTCGTAGCCGGGAGTGCCCTCGGCAAACTGGTTTCTCATGCGTGAGAGATTCTCAAAAGCGGAATGATTCATTATTTTAAGGTAGGCAAGCTCTTCCGGGGAGAACAGCTGTTCAATCCTATTGTCATAGCGCATATTAGGGTCGTTCAGGATGCGTCCCTGCAGGTCTTCTATTTTCTCGCGGATGGCGGGTGAATCTTCTGTCTGGCTTAGCAATTCGTAGATTGCCAGTGCATCGTAAAACTGGTTCTGTTGTTCAAACAGTCTGGCTAGTGTCAGGGTGGGCTTCCAGCCCTGGTTGGTAGTTCCTGAGTTCATAATAACTTCCTTTGCTTAAAGACTTAATCTGGAGCGGTTCTTTTCCAGCGTTTTGGGACCGATTCCCTTCACATCCAGCAGTTGCTCAACAGAAGTGAACTTACCAATCTGTCTGCGGTAAGCCAGTATCGCTTCTGCTTTTACCTCGCCTATACCGTCCAGGCTGATTAAATCCTGTTTGGTTGCCGTGTTCAGTCTGATAAGGGTCAGCTTGTCATCTGAAACGGACTTTTGTTTACTATGTTCCTTGATATTAATGTTGTCTGTTTCGTCAAGTTCTTGTTTGCCTGAAGCAGCCGGACCATCCTCTGAAGAGGTTTCTGCGGAGTTCAGTTCGTTCAGCTTGGCTGTGCTGGAGACTCCTGCTCCGGCAGTTCCGAAGGCAAGCAGCATCGGTTTCATCTTCAGGAAGGTTTTAATGCCGATACCTTTGATATTGAGCAGTTCTTCAGTGGATTCAAACTGCTTGTTTTGCCTGTACGCAATGATATCTGCTGCCCGTTTTTCACCTATGCCTGGCAGCAGAATCATCTCTTCAGCTTCTGCCATTCGGATGTCAATCCTGAAAATGCTGTCCTGCTTTACCGCTTCTGCCAAGTTAAGATTATCAGGGTCTTTCCTGTCGGCATAAATCTTGCTGATGCCCGAATTGTAAAGTATTATGCCGATGATGGTGAACACTGCGAGGAACCCCAGAATCTTCTGCTCATTTCGTGTTATGATGGCGTCAAAGGGATTTTTCATCAGAGCTTCCCCACCACAATATAGACGGCGGTGCTTTCGGCATAAACAGTGCCGTTTTCGTCCTGCACAACTGCTTTTGTGTGAATGGTGCGTGTCTTCTGCATGGTTATCTCGCCGGAAACCTTTACCTTGGTGCCTGTTAAAAGAGATTTGCGGTAGCGGACATTCATATCTGCAGTAACAGCCACCAGCTTCTTGCTGAGGATGATTTTTGCCATCACTTCGTCCAACAGGGTTGCGATGATTCCGCCATGAATGACCCCCTGATACCCCTCAAAAGTGGCGAGAGAACTGAACCAGGTGTAGGCGGATTCACCCTCAAAGCCAAAGTCCAGCTTCAGCCCTGACGGGTTATCGTGTCCGCAGACAAAGCACTTGGAATATTTCATTTCCTGCATGAGAACATTCTAACGGCTATACTTTTTAAGTCAAACAAAAAATCCGCAAAGGGCAGAATCACTATTTATGGCTTGCCCATTGTGGAAACAGCCCTGGCAAAGACCTTGGTGAAATCGTTGTAAAACGCGTAAACCATCAGCAGCATCAGAAGCACAAACCCGACGTTCTGAGCTATTATCTGGATTCTTACGGGAATGGGTTTTCCAATGATTCCCTGTACTATGGCAAACATGATATGCCCGCCGTCCAGGACAGGAATCGGCAGCAGGTTCATAATCATCAGCACCAGACTGATGGCTGCCACAAACATCAACCAGGCATTCCAGCCCTTTTTAGCCGACTGGCTGCTGAGGGAGTATATCATCACAGGTCCTCCCACAGAGCTCTTAATCGTTTCTGGACGGCTGATGAGCTTGTATAGTCCCACGTAATTCAGGACAACGAAGTTCAGAGTGGATTTGACCCCATATTCCACTGCCTGCAGGGGCGGGTAGGATTGTTCGTAGGAAACCGGCATATTCTGCATTATACCAATCAGTTTCTGCCCTTCGGTCATCGGATTCCCTTCCAGCGCAATCACTCTTTGGAACAGGCTGTCACCCCTCTTCACCATCAGTTCAACCGAGTCCCGCGAAGAGAGGGTAATCATTTCACGCATCTCATACCAGTCTTTCACCCGGATTGAATTGACGCTGACAATATTGTCACCCGTCTTCAGACCTGCTCTCCAAGCCGGCATACCGGGACTTACATCCCCGATGGTGGCAGGCACGAACGGATACACATCATTGGAAAAAGCAACGATATCAATCTGAGGAAGGGTCATGGTCAGCTTACTGCCGTCTCTTTTCAGTTCTATATCATTAGCGTGAACGGCGTCCAGGCTTCCGAGAAAATGAAACCAGCCCTTTACCGGTTTACCATTTACTGCCAGGATGGAATCCCCGGGTACGAAGACCAGTTCATAATTGCCGGAAACCTTTCCCACAATCGGATTGAGGTCTTCTGCCCTGCTGGGGAGCATAAATGTGAAAATAAATATCAGGACAGCCAGCAACAGGTTTGACAAGGGTCCAGCCAGCGCGATGATAATCTTTTTCCACCACCTGGTATAGCGGAAGCTGTCCTCTTCTTCCTCAGAATCTTCTTCCAGGGCTTCGCCCTTCATTTTGACATAACCGCCCAGGGGCAGCCAGCCTATTTTGTATTCAATGCCGTGTCTGACCAATTTGAAAATCGGTCTGCCGAACCCGATGGAAAATGCCTCAACCTTCACTCCGCACAGCCTTGCTGCCAGAAAGTGGCCTGTTTCATGCACGGTGACCAAAACCCCAAGGGCTACTAATGCCAGGATTATATCAAACAAAAGCTCTCCTGATTATTCTTGTTAATCAAATTACATTTTGAAAATCCTCTGACGGGGTCAAGCATTAATTTTTTAAAAACACTTGACTCCGGTGGTATGAAAATTGCACTGTGCATGCGTGAGATAAAAAGAGAATTGGAGATAACAATGAAAACAACCGTTCTGACCCTGCTTTTACTGGTGGTAATCGCAAGTATGGCTTTTGCCCTGCCCAGTTGGTATCACACCTACAGCCAGATAGAAACAGAGCTTCAGCAGTTGGAAAACCAATATCCTTCCATTGCCAAAGTATATACCATTGGATATTCACAGCAGGACAATATTCCGATTTACGCCATCAAGATTTCCGATAATGTGGAGCTTGAGGAGCAGGAGCCTGCCGTAGTTTTTGTCGGTCAGGTGCATGCTGAGGAAGTTCTCGGCGTCCAGACTGTGATGTCCAATATCAATACCATCCTTGCCAACAGCCAGCAGCTGCCTTACGGAAACTGGATTAACCAGCTGGAAATCTGGTTTATCCCCACTCTCAACCCTGAAGGGCACAACGTTGTTTCCGCTGGGCTGGACCTTTCCTACCGCAAGAACAAAAGAGACAACAATAACAACGGAATCTTTGACTACAGCCCCCTGGTCGGCTGGGACATCGACGGAGTGGACATCAACCGCAATTTCTCCTTCAACTGGTGTCATGGCGATACCTTGTACCAGAGCGGCGGTAATGAATATTATGACTATTACAGGGGACCTGCACCCATGTCTGAGAGCGAATCCCAGGCGTTCGCAGCTTTTGCCCTTGAGCACAAACCGGTTTACAGCATCATCTGGCATTCCTCCCGCACAGGAAATCTCTCCGAGAAAGTCTTTTACCCCGGAAACTATGCAGGGCACAGACCCATTCCAGACCTTGACTTAGGCACCCAGGTGGGAACGAGCGTTGCCTCGCTTATCATCACGGAAAACGGAACTTCGGGTTATGAAGCTTCAGCTTCCACTGCCCGCAAAGGCGGTGTTAACGACTGGCTTTACAAGGAACTGGGCAATATCTGCCTGGTTATAGAATGCGGTACAATGAACCTCCAGCCTGATTCACTGCTGATGGTGGATACGGTGCAGAGAACTTCCAACGGAACCTGGTGGATTCTGAACCGCACCATGCCTTTTGCCGCCAATATGGTTTCCAATTCCATGCTGACCGGTGTCATTACTGACGCAGTGACAGGCCTGCCCCTGGAAGCCGAGATAAAGATTGACCAAAAGCATGCCCGCTGGTTCACTCCGCGCAAGTCTGACCCCACGACCGGCAGGTACTGGAGAGCTGTCAAAAACGGCACATATACCATCCGATACCGCAAGAAAGGATATGCGGAATATGTCCTGCCCTCCCAGACAGTCAACAACGGCAGCTGGACCACCGTCCACGTTGCCATGCAGCCCCTCCCCCCTGTTACGCTCACAGGAACTGTGACCAGTTCTGTCAATGGACAGCTGATTCCTGCCAATATCGTTTTGTTTGACGTGGAAAATGAGACCCAGGATACCAATGGCGAATTTATCTTTACCACTTATCCCGGTCCGCACCGCATTGAAATCTCAGCCGATGGCTACTATCCCCTGGTGCAAACCCTGGAAATCGGCAGCGGAGCCTCGGCTCTGAATATGCATATCGTTCTTACTCCCGAGACCGTCCAGTTTGAGGAAGACTGGGAAAGCGGAACCGGCGGCTGGACCATCAACGGTCCCTGGGTGCTGCAGAATGAGCTTTCCATGAGCGGTTATGCCATCACCGACAGTTGGGGCGGCTTTGGCTTCTATGCTTTGGGAGCGGACGTCTGGATTCAAACCGAAAATCCCATACAGATTCCTGTTTCCGGAAACCCAATGCTGACCTTTGACCAGCATTTGTACACTGAATTTGAATTTGACCCTGTCCGTGTCCAGGTTTCTGCCGATACCCTGCAGTGGCAGACTATCTACACCCAGTCCGGGCAGTACGACTGGTGGCATCCCGTTTACATTCCCCTGGCCGAATTAGCCGGGCAGAACCTCTATTTCCGGTTTCGCCTGACTGATGACTCTCCCGCCGGTGGATTGAACGACCCCGGCTGGACCATTGACAACATCAAAATCATCACCGGAAGCGCCACCAGCATAGATAGCGGAGCGGAAAGCATCCCTGTCGCCACTGTGCTTTACCCCAATTATCCCAATCCCTTTAACCCCGAAACCAACATCCGCTTTGCCCTCGCCCAATCCGGCAAGGTTATGCTGGATATCTACAATCTCAAGGGACAGCGGGTCAAAACCCTTGCTGACGGTGTTTACAACGCAGGGACCCACACCCTGAAATGGAACGGAACCGATGACAACGGCATTCCTGCCGCCAGCGGTGTCTATTTCTACAAAATGACCGCCGGCACCACTGCCAAAACCCAAAAAATGATTCTAATGAAATAAACCCTCCAGCATTATATCCCATAGGCACGGACTCCGGTCCGTGCCTTGGTTTTTTTCCCCCGGATTTCCCTCAGTCCCCCCTTTATGACATACCCCGAAGATGTCCCGAAGATGCCCGGGTTTTCTTCGGTCGGCTTCGGGACATCTCCGCGACATCTCAGTAAGCGGGAAGCAGAAAATGACCAAACAGGAAACAGGCTTTCCCGATATAAAAAACGTCCTTTAAAATCACCCCCGCCGTCACATAAAAAATATATTGACGGCTTTGCTTTGCCTGATATTTAAAGGTAAGAAGTCTATCTTTTTACGGCATAGCTAAATATACCCGAAGGGAGAAAAGGAAAACTCTGTTGGAAAAAGAACGCCTGCAGGAATTGAATTCCAAAGATATAGCGCGGGGAAGTTATGTTCTCTACTGGATGATGCGCTCCAAGAGAGTTGCGGATAATCCTGCCCTGGCTTATGCAGTGGAACAGGCAAATGAGATGCAGCTTCCGCTAATCGCTCTTTATGTCCTCACAGACGGCTTTCCGGATTCCAACCTTTCCCACTATCACTTTGTCTGGGAAGGCATGCCCCATATCGCCTCTGAATTAAGCAAGTTAAACGTTTCCTTTTTCAGTGTACTCGGGAATGTGACTGAAACAGTCTCCCGCTGGGCAGAGAAAGCAGCCCTTGTGGTTGCTGACACGGGATATTTGAGATACCAGATTGCCTGGAAAACCCTGATTGCCCACAAATCCCCCTGCCGGATGGTGCAATTGGAGGGGAATTGTCTCTTTCCTGAAAATGCTGTGATGAACAAAGAAGCATACAATGCCAAGGTTTTACGAGACAAAATACACCGTCTGCTGCCGGATTTTGAACTGAAGCTATTTGACCCCGGATATGTGAAAACATCCCTCCCGGCTGAGATGAAAACCGCCCTGGAAGTCCAGACAGAGAAGAATGGGGAATTCATCGTTGACCATGCTTCCGTCGCCATGATTTATCAGGATAAATTGCATGACTTTATTGAAAAGCAAGACAGCAGCGTTAATCAGAGACACCACTTTACTGGCGGTTATCCCGAAGCAAGCAAGTACCTGAAAACCTTTGTTGAGGAGCTTTTGCCCGGTTTCCAAAAAAACAGGGGAAATCCGGCTGTCGATTTCCAGAGCAACCTCAGCCCCTATCTGCACTTTGGACAGATTTCCATCCGCCAGGCACTGCAAAGCTTGATTTCATCGCTTGATATGCCGGAAAGGGAGTTCTTTAAAACCGTCGTAGCAGTCAAGCCAGGAAAACATTGGGACGATAGGGTAAACGGAGCACTGGAATTCTTTGAGGAGGCTGTGGTGCGCCGTGAACTGGGAGCAAACTTCTGCTGCTTCAACGAAGATTATGACCAGTACAGCGCTTTGCCTGAATGGGCAAGGCAAACCCTCAGGGAACATGTCTCTGACCCCAGGCCTTATCTTTACGAACTGCCGGCACTCGAAAATGCTGAGACCCACGACGCCTGCTGGAATGCTGCTCAGAAAGAAATGGTTCTTACCGGCAAAATGCACGGCTATATGAGAATGTATTGGTGCAAAAAGATTATCGAATGGTGCCGTGAACCGGAGGAAGCTTTCCAGATTTCACTGTACCTGAACAATAAATATGAACTGGACGGGCGTGACCCCAATGGCTTTGCCGGGGTTGCCTGGTGCTTCGGAAAGCACGACAGGGCATGGGGAACTTTCCCTGTGTTCGGAAACGTCCGGATTATGAAAGAAAGCGGTCTCTACCGTAAGTTTGATATGAAGCAATACATTGCCAGAATCGACCAACTGTAACCCTGGGAGGATTTGATGCGGAAAAACCGGTTTTACCTGCTCTGCCTGTTAGCTATTATGATTATCATCCCTGCTGTCGCCAGGGATAATCCTCCTGCCGGAAGAGTCATCAGGATAGGCGGAGATATGAACTTTCCGCCTTACGAATACATCGGCAGCGATGAAACCCCCGCCGGTTACAATGTTGACCTTACAAAAGCCATCGCCGAAGCCATGGGTTTTGAAGTGGAATATCGCCTTGGGAAATGGTCCAAAGTCCGGGAATGGCTGGATAAAGGGGAAATCGACATCATCCAGGGCATGGCTTTCTCGCCTGAACGTACAGGTAAATATGCCTTTTCCCTGCCCCATTCTGAAACCTGGCGCTGTTTCTTCGTCAGGAAAGATGCAAAGTTCAAGGCTATCAGAGACCTGTCCCAGGCAAGCATAGTGCTTCAGGAAGGTGATGTTGCGCTGGAATACCTTGATGCCAATCACTTCAGGGGCAGCCGGCTGACTGTTCCGTCTCAGGAAGATGCCCTCCTGCTGGTGGCGGAAGGAAAGTTTGACGCTGCTGCAGTCACCTACAGGCATGGTATGCATATTGTCAAAAGCAATAAGCTGAATATGCTGAAGGCTATTGACGAACCCTTTGCCCCGCGCTTCTACTGCTATGCAGTACGCAAGTCCAATGTCATGCTGCTCAATGAATTCAACGCCGGACTTAGCATTCTCAAGGAAAACGGGAAGTTCTACCAGATTCAGCGCGAGTGGTTTCACGGCGATGGTCTGGAGAATGTCTCGCGCAAGCTGTTTATCAGGAAGCTGCTGCTGGTTGTCATTCCTATGTTTGCCGTATTCTTGGCTGCCCTGATTTGGGTCTGGCTGCTCAGGAAGCAAATCAGCCGCAAATCCAAGGACCTGCAAAGGGAACTGGAAGGACGCCTCAAATATGAAAGCGAGCTTAACCGCGAATACAAGATGTTCGTTAACGGCCCTGTCATCGTGTACAAACTGCAAAGCGACCCCAATGTCGTATCCTATATTTCAGACAATATCAGGCAGTTTGGATATGACCCCAAGGAACTAATCCTGCACAAGAAATCCTTTACTGATATTATATTCTCGGAAGACCGTGAACGGGTTCTGGACCACTTCCGCAAAGACCTGGAAGACGGCAGCGAATTTGGAGCCAAGCAGTATCGTATCATCACCGCTAACGGGCAGATTTGCTGGGTGTTTGACTACACTCTCATAGTCAGGGATACTGAGGAATCGCCCTGGTACTATGGCTATATGCTGGACATCACTGCCCAGAAAACCCTGGAAGCTGAACTGCTGGAGGCAAAGGAAAAAGCCGAAGCCGCCAACATCGCCAAGGGACACTTCCTTTCCAATATAAGCCACGAGATACGCACCCCGTTAAACGGTATCCTGGGCTTCATCCAGGTCCTGCAGGGCACCAGTCTTTCCTCCGAGCAGAAAGAGTATATGGACCTGATAACTTCCTCGGGAAAAACGCTCATGAAAATAGTGAACGACATCCTGGATTTCTCCAAGATGGAATCAGGCAAGCTTGACCTTGTCGTCACTGACTTTAACCCGCGCTTTCTCATCGAGGACATCATCAAGACCTACGCCAGTCTTTCCGACAAACCAAGAGTGGACCTGCGCATAAGGATTGGAGACAATCTGCCCACCATCATTTACGGAGACATGATGCGTCTGCGCCAGATACTTCTAAACCTGATGCAGAACGCTCTCAAGTTCACTGACTCCGGTTTCATCGAGATTTCGGCTGACGTTTATAACCAGAACGAGGACGACATCCGCCTGCTCTTTTCCGTAAAGGACACCGGCATAGGCATAGACCCAATGAAGCAGCGTGACATCTTTGAAAACTTCATCCAGGCAGACCCTGCCATCACCAAGAAGTACGGCGGAACGGGGCTGGGACTTTCCATCGTCAAGAAGCTGGTTGCACTGATGGGTGGTTTCATCTGGGTTGAAAGCGAACCCAACAAAGGCAGCAACTTCTTCTTTATCCTGAGTTTCAAGACCAAGGCGGCTGACCGGCCACGTTACGAACAGCAGTTGGAGGAGTCTGCCCAGGAGCGCGCTCCCCTGCCAAAGCTTAATATTCTGCTGGTGGAAGACGAACCTATCAACCAGTTGGTAACGCAGAAGCAGCTCGAGAAATGGAATCTCGGGGTCAGCACTGCGCAAACCGGCAAGGAAGCCCTGGAAATGATGCTGGAACAGGAGTTTGATTGTATCCTGATGGACGTGCAGATGCCTGAGATGGACGGCATGACCGCAACCAACATCATCCGTCAGCGGGAGGAAGGCACCGATAAACACATTCCTATCATTGCCTTCACCGCAGCAGCCATGGCAGGGGATAAGGAGCGTTTCCTGGCTTCAGGAATGGACGACTACATTGCCAAGCCGATTGACATTGACCACCTTTACCGCATTCTCAAAGGCATAAAATCCTCTTAATCCTGATGAAATCAAGCCTGAAAACGATTCTGTTTATGCTTCTGGCAACCGGCATTTCGATTATGCCTGCCAAGAATGCCGGAATCCTCAAAGTCGGCGTCAACAAAGAATCTCCGCCCTACGAATTTGCCGACGCCAATGGCAAAGCCACCGGCTCCAATATAGACATTCTCAGGGAAATTGCCAAGGATGCGGGATTAAGGATCAGGTTTGTCACAGACGACCGCAGCGTCATCCGTAATATGTTCGCTGATGGCGAGCTGAACCTGCTTTCCGGTATGGTAAGAACCCCTAACCGTGACCCGCATTACCTTTTCACCCAACCCCACAACTACATTCACTATTCCATCTTCATCCGCCACGGAAGCAATGCCCTCGCCGGATGGTCTGACCTAAACGGCAAAAGGGTATTGGTGGAAGCAGGTAGCGTGGTGGAAGAACTGCTGGAAGACAAAGGCATCAAAGCTATACTTATGCGGACCCCAAACTACCGGGAAGCCCTGGAGCGCCTTTCCAACGGGGCCGGAGACGCTGTCGTCATGCCCAAGATTCAGGCATATTACTACATTGCCCAGCTCCAGTTGGATAACATCACAGAATCATATTCCCTGGGAGACCCCCTGCCCTATTGTTTTGCTTTGCCCTTGGGCAACGAGGAAATCAGGGATAGATTAAACGAAAGCCTCCAAAGACTGGCTGACAGCTATCAACTGCGCAGCACCCAGAGCAAATGGTTTGGCATTTACAGCAGCGACATCTCATCCCTGAACCGGCTCAGTCGTTTCTACCGGATTTTGCTGTTCAGCCTCATATTTGGACTGGTAATCATCACCTTTTTCATAATCAGGCTCATCAACCGTATATTACAGCAGAAGAAATACTTAACCCTACAGATTGTTGAGCGTAACAACTATGAGCGCGAGTTTAACCAAAGGCATCAGTTGTTTGTCAGCGGTCCGATTGTCTTCCTGAAGTGGAATGACGCAAACCGCGAGATGTTTGATTCCATCTCCGACAACTTTGCCATGTTCGGGTATAATCCGATAGAGATTCTCAGCGGTAAGCTTAGTTACAGAAGCATCATTCATCCGGATGACCTGGAAAGGATTCACCAGGAACGCCAGCAGCTTCTGGATAAGGGAAAGAGCCACTATTACCAGATATACCGGCTCATTTGCCCCCGCATGCAGGAAATCAGCCAGATTGAGGACGTCGTCAACACCTGGCACAGCCGCAACCATATCCTGGCAAACTGCAACACCGTGCAAATCCGTTGGGTCTTTGATTACACCGTCATTATGTCCGACAGCATCACCAAGACCAACCATTATTACGGCTACATCCTGGACATCACAGGCCAGAAGCAGGTGGAAAACGAACTCCTCAGGCAGAACCAGGCGGCCCAGGTCGCCATGAACACCAAAGACGTTTTCCTGACCGGCATTTCCGTCGAAATCAATTCCCCCCTCAATGCTCTAATCGGTCTGTCCCGCAAGATTGACGATGAAGGCCTGGACGAGGAGCAGAAAGGCGCTCTGAAGATTATTGCCAATTCAGCGCTTCATCTGAAGCAGATTCTGCAGCAGATACATGACTTTCTCAATATCCTCAAGGGCAGCATGGGTTCAGTGCCCCAGTGGTATGTTTTACGGTCTCTGGTGGAATCCATAATTTACGAATACCAGATAAAGATTGCCAGCAAGGGCATTGCCTTTGAATACAATGAGTTCCAGCCCTCCGCCCTCGTTTTCCTGGATGCGGACTGGTTTCAGAAAATCCTCAGGATTATCCTGGATAATGCTGTCAAATTCACCCACCAGGGCAAGATAGCCCTCACCATTGACGTAGTGAGGCACAAAGCCAGCAAAGACGAAATCACCATCAAGATAATTGATACCGGGGTCGGCATACCGCCGGACAAACTGCAGATGATACTGGAGCCCTTTACCCAGGTGGATGAAACCTATACGAGGCGTTACGGGGGCATCGGACTGGGACTCAGCATCGCCCGCAACCTGCTGATTCAGATGAACGGCAAAATCCAACTGGAAAGCACTCCCGGACAAGGCACAACAGTTATTCTACAGTTTCCCGTCATGACCCGCTCCTGATACTCCCTTGCTTAGATGTCCCGAAGATGCCCTGGAGATGACCGGGTTTTCTTCGGTCGGCTTCGGGACATCTTCGCGACATCTCATTAAGCAGGAAAGGGCGATTAATCTTTCGGCTTAAAAATGTTGTCGTTCGGATTTGCTATGCGGATACAGCTCTGCTGTCTTGAATGAATGGCGTAACTTACTGTGCTGTGAGACTATGCCTGAATGATGAATCAATCGGGCATGTAGCGGTAAACCAGGATTCTGTCTTCCTGGCCTTCTTCCCACCAATGGAAATCCAGTGAGAGGAGCATATCTATTTCAAACTTGCGGGAAGAGTGCAGAATGAGTTCTATCGGCTCTTTCTTGCCGACAAAATACTGCATTACGGGCAGGGCTTTGAGAATCCATTCCCCGGCAGGAGACAGCAGGCAGACCGTGGGCTGTTCTCCGCCCACATAAAAATAGCCGATGTCAGCCCTTACCAGGCGGGATTTCTGGTTAATCCAATTGAGCGAAGCTTTGACGGGATGCAGGAATCTCCAGCCATAGGGAAGGGAAACCGGAAAGTAATCCGTGATGTCGTCATGGATTCTGCCGTGGCGGTTTTCAGCAGTAGGTTTGACGGATTTATGGTTCATGATATAGAGCTCATCAATCTGCTTAAATCCTGCCTGGGCGGCAAGATGGATACTTTCTTCGTTCAGGTAGTAAGTGGAGAATTCGATGCTGTCCGCTTCGCCGGATTTTACAAGGTTCAGGGCAATTTCCATGCCAGTTTCGGACAGTTGCTTGCCCAGCCCCTGCTTGCGGTAATCGGGATGAATGCGCAGGCCTTCCAGCCAGATAACACGGTCGGGCAGACGGGTGATTTTGGAGCAGCCAATCAGCTTATCGCCGTCAAACATACCTATAAAGCCGCCGTCCTCAATCCAATGCTTAGCCACTTTACCCAGGTAGTCATTACCGTCCCAGATGTGCTTTGCCAAGTCTTTCACGGCATATACGTCCGTTGCGTTCAGAAGTCTGATTTGCTGTTTCATCCGTCTCTCCCTTATCTGAGATACCATATTCTGAAAGGGACGATAAAGTCAACTTAAACTTTGGGAAAGGCTCCGGCTCGCAAGCTGCCGCGCAAAGCCCTGACCGGCAGTCACTAAACAAGCGCTGCTGCATGATTGCCCCCCTGTAGCAAGGGCAGGAAATATGTTGACATAATACCTGTTGCCGCAATTCATGCGAAAAAGAAAAAATATCATACGAGGTCTAAATGAAAATACTGGTTCTCAACTGCGGAAGCTCATCCATCAAATATCAGATGATTGACATGGAATCAACAGTGGTCATGGCAGAAGGCATCGCTGAAAAAATCGGGGAAAATATTGCCCTGTTTACCTATAAAAGCGAAGCCTATACGAAAAAGAAACGCGAAATGGTGATTGACAACCATGAACAGGGACTTGCCCTTATCCTGGAATCGCTGGTGGACAGCAATAACGGAGTCATCAAAAGCTTTGCGGAGATAGACGCCGTCGGACACCGTCTGGTGCACGCCGGGGAATATTACTCCGATACCGTCAAAATAGACGAACACGTTGTGGAAGTGATGACTGAATGCATTTCGCTCGCTCCCCTGCATAATCCGGCTAACCTCAAGGGCATTGAAGCAGTGAAAAAAGAACTGCCCACCGTCCCTCAATGCGGTGTTTTCGATACTGCCTACCACCAGACCATGGAACCCCATGTCTATCTTTATCCCCTTCCGCTGGATATGTATAACACATACAAAATCCGCCGTTACGGCTTCCACGGCACCTCCCATAAATATGTCAGCATGAAGGCTGCCGAATTCCTGAATAAAAATATCAATGGCCTCAAAATCATCACCTGCCACCTCGGTAACGGCGCTTCCATCACCGCAATCAAAGACGGCAAGTCTGTGGATACATCCATGGGCTTTACACCCCTGGAAGGCCTGATGATGGGCACACGCTGCGGTGACATCGACCCCGCTATCCCGCTCCATATGATGCAGCAGCTTGGCATGAGCGTCGATGAAGTGAATACCATCCTCAACAAGAAAAGCGGTATGCTGGGCCTTTCCCATATTTCCAACGACATGCGTACCATAGAGGATGAGATTTTACAGAAGCAGAACCCCAACGCAATTATGGCTCTGGACGTCTATTGCTATAGAATTAAGAAATATATAGGCGCTTACTTTGCCGCCATGAACGGCCTGGATATCCTGATTTTTACAGGTGGCGTCGGTGAACGCATGCCCATTATGAGAGAAAAGGTCTGCGCAGAACTTGAAGCGCTCGGCATCAGCATCAACAAAGAGGAGAACGCTGTTTTCAGCGACGAAATCCAGGTCATCAGCTCTCCCGGCTCCAAAGTCATGGTTCTGAAAATACCTACAAACGAAGAGCTTATGATTGCCATGGAAACCCAGCGAATCCTCACCACTTAACGGATAAAACTATGAACGACAGCATATACGAAAAGTTTATTATCGACAGGGAAGAACGGGAAAACCTCTTCCGGTGTATCTTTGAGCAGTCCTCTGAAGGTATCCTTATCTTTCAGAAGGACGGTAAAGTTGTGTTGATGAATGACTCCTTTTCCAGACTGCTGGGCGTTCCTGTTTTAGATGTGGTCGGAAAACCCGTCTGGGAAGTAGAAAACCTGTTTGTTTCCAATATCCAGATGAATAAGCAGTTCATCCTTGGCGAAGGCAGGATAAAGGAAATCCTCAATACACCCAATTCTGAGCCGCTGGAAATGGAGCTTCAGTTCTATGACAACCATCATAAACTGCATGCTTACAAGCAGTTGCTGGTTCAGATAAAGACGAGCAAAGACCCCATCTTTGCCCTTATCATTGCAGATGTTTCAGCCTCCAAACGCTCTGAAATCATCACCAAAATTATGCACCAGATAAGTCACGCCATCAACGTTACAGACTCGCTGGATGATTTGTACAAGCTGATTCACGAAGCCCTTTCCCAATTGCTTGACGTTACAAACTTCTACATTGCTGAATACGACAAGAAAAGTAACCTGATAACCTTTCCCTATATGGTGGACCAGATTGCCGCCGACAATTCTCCGGTTGAGGCCGATAACAGCAATTCCATTACGGCGCAGTTGATTTCCGAAGCCAAGACCCTTCTATTGAACGAGCAGGAAATCGACGCCCGCATCGGACCGGGAGGGCTGGGAGCACCCTGCAAGAACTGGCTGGGCATCCCCCTGATAATCTCCGGGGATGTTATCGGTGCAATTGTACTGCAGAGCTATGACAAGGCAGACCAGTATGACGAAGAGGACAAGCTCCTGCTGGAATCGATTTCAGAACACATCGCTTATGCACTGCAGAAGAAGCAATCCGACGAGTCCATCACTGTGCTCATCCAGGCAATCGAGCAGGCTGGTGAAGGCATCATCATCTTTACCCCCGAGGGCTTTATCCGTTACGTCAATCAAATCTTCGAGAAAATTACAGGCTACAGCCGCAACGAACTGCTGGAAAAGCCTTTTGAATTCCTGCCTTTTGAACCCAGCAACCGTGACGAGATGCAGCGCCAATGGATCAGGGTACGCAGTTCCCAGCCCTGGCACGGCAAGATTGAGATGTTGCGCAAGGACAACCAGCGCATCACACTTGATATGGTCGTCAAACCCGTTATAGATGCGGAAGGAAAGCTCTCCAGCATTATTGCCAGCTGCAACGATATCACTTACCAGATTCTCAGGGAAGAGCAGCAGAAAAGACTGAACAAACTGGAAGCCATCGGACGCCTGACCGGAGGCATTGCCCACGATTTTAACAATATTCTCAGCGCCATTATAGGTTACACGGAGCTTGCCACCGACAACATAGACCCCGGTTCCGACACTGCCAGAAACCTTACTGAAGTCCTGAAATCCGCCAGCCGTGCCAAGGAAATGATACAGCACCTGATTTCCTTCAGCAAGCAGGAGGAATCCAAGACCGAAACCATCGACTTTGTTGACCACGTGAAAGAGGCAGTCCGTTTCCTGCGTTCCTATCTGCCGCGCTCTGTTATGATTAAGGAAAGTTATGTCTCAGATAGCGTTACCGTGATGGCTGTACCGGGACAGATGCACCAGATCCTGATAAATCTCGGCACCAATGCCATGCAGGCGATGCATCACGAAAGCGGAATGATTCAAATCATCGTGGACACCGTAGCTTTTTCCAGCAAAGACATGATTGCCTATCCCGAGCTGGAGCAGTGCCAGCACGTGCGCCTCAGGGTGATTGACAACGGCAGCGGTATTGACCAATCCATCGTTGACCGCATTTTTGACCCCTATTTCACCACCAAGTCCTCCAGTCTGGGCACGGGACTGGGTCTTGCCATCGTGCACAGCATCGTGCAATCTCATCACGGCGCCATCAGAGTGCTCAGCGAAATAGGCAAAGGCACCACCTTTACCGTCCTGCTTCCGCTTTACAACACCGTCTGCTGGCCTCCTTCCACCCTTGAAGTCATCGAGGAAACCAACTTTGACGGCAGCGAGCAAATCATGTTTGTGGACGACGAGCCCATGCTGGTCAATGTCTTCTGCCAGGGGCTCATCAAGCTCGGTTACAAGGCAAAGGGCTTCACAGACCCCCGCAAGGCGATGGATTTTTTCAACACCAACCGGGACAGCGTGGACCTTGTGGTCACGGACACCACCATGCCCTACATCAACGGAATCGAGCTTTCCGTAAATATGCTGCAGCGCAAGCCCGACCTGCCGATTATCCTCTGCACGGGTTTCACCACTTTGATTTCCGCCGAGGAAGCTGCCAAAAAGGGTATCCGTGACTTCATAATGAAGCCATACACGACCAAAGACCTGGCTGCGCGCATCCGGCATCTGCTTGACAACAAATGATTTAATATGGATTTAGCATGAGAATAGACTTACTGCTCAATAAACTCTGCCTTGCCAAGACCCGTTCCATCGCCAAGAACGCCTGCGATAAAAACCTCGTCTGGCTGAACGGAAAGCACGCCAAAGCCAGTCACGAAGTGAAAGCCGGAGACCTTATCCGCCTGGATTTATACGGTTTCTCGCACGAACTGGAAATAGTGGAAGTCCCTGTCGGCAACGTTGCCAAAAAGGACTGCGCGAACTTTTACAAACTTCACAGCAAGACCCTCATCGGTTAAAGGTCGGTTTGAAGCTCCGTTACCGGTTTCTGCTTGCCTGTCTTTTTTTAACGGCAGGCATCGCCCTTAACGCAATCGATTGGCAGTCATGGAAATACGGCGATATCAGGGTGACTGCTGCGCCCAAGGATACCTCCTATGCCACTATGGTTGTAAAACGCCTCCACCAGCGCATCAACGCCTTCCAGATGAAACTCGGCGTCTATCCCACCAATCCCCTGAACATCAAAATCGTGCCATCCAGGCAGGAGTATCGCCGGATTACCTCAGGCAAGGGCAAGATTGTGGAATCCAGCGAAGCTTTCTATTCCCCAAGGGAAAGATTGATTTATGTACGCAGTCCCGAGCAGGTGAACTTTGAAATCTATGACAATCTGCTCATGCATGAGTACATCCACTGGTTCCTGGACGAGACCCTGGAGAATGTTCCGCTCTGGTTCCACGAGGGAATGGCGATGTATTATTCCGGACAATACGGCTTTGAAACCTATTACAATTTCAGCAGATACAGGTTTATGGGCTACAAGCTCTCTCTCAGGGACATGGCATACAACTATCCCGCTGACAAAAGTTACTGGAGCATGTTTTACCTCACTTCCGTCTTTGCCGTCAATCATCTGGCAACTACCCGCAGTGCTGACTGGACGGTGTTTTGGGATATGGTCAGCTACAATTATAACCGTTCAGACGGCAATATCACCGTTAAAAGCGATTTCAGCCGCACTTTCAACGTAGCTTTCAGGACATCCCTCTATGGCTTTAGCCGTGACTATGATAAAGTCCTCCGGCGTTATGGCTGGCAATTTCCCTTGATAGGAATCAATGCAATCCTGTTTTCCCTGCTTCCCTTCGTGATTATAGCCGGCTGGCTTCGCAGCCGAAGAAGGCTCAAAGCCATGCCGGACACCGACTTGTCATTGGACGACGATTTGTCTGACCCGGAGCAGGATACTCCGCAGGACAAGGACCCGGTAAATCCGGAAACGCCTGAAGACGGTTCTGAAACAAGATAAGCCCTTTACCATAATCGTTTATTCCCCTCTTCCTCATCACCTCCCTCCTGCTTCTCCCTTGCTTAGATGTCCCGAAGATGTCCCGGAGATGGCCGGGTTTTCTTCGGTCGGCTTCGGGGCATCTCCGCGACATCTCTTTAAGGAAGGGATAGGAAAAGTATAACAAAAATTGCGCCAGCGGGAGCACCTCAAACCCCGCATGAATGAAATTCATTGTAATAACTATTTTGCTATAATTTAATTATTTATTTGCTTTATGGCTAATATGCATTAAACTTTATTTATAGGCTAGGCATAATCCGTGATAAGATTATTTGATTTTGAGACAATTGGAAAAAAACTTGCTTGACATTAATATAGTATCAGGATTGATTGTCATAGGTTTTGTTTAGGATTATGTGTTTCGTAACTGAAATGCACGGAAGTATCATATTCAGCAATTACTTGCTGGTTTAATGAATTCCGGTAAATAGTAAGAATTGGAGTTAACTTAGCAATGGGATCTAAAGAAGAAGGCCCCAGGGATTGGCAAGAAAGGAGTGATAAAATCATGAAAAGCCGAATTTATCAAGTTCTTCCCGAAGCCGCTGATTACAAAGTTGTATTTTTTGGCTGTAATCACATAGACATGTTCTACAATGGACTTGAAGGCTTCCGTCGTCTTATCTACAAGAAAAATCCCAACCGCCCTGAGCCATTAAAGCCGGACTATCCAATCGTTCATGAGACATTCCTTGTAACAGGAAAGAATTATGAAGAGATGTATACGGAATGGATGCGTCAGCTCCTTGCCTTTACTCAGGCAAAGCGCTATCTGCCTCTGGCAGTGGACTCAGTGGACTTGGGAGACAAGTCTCTGAAGATACAGGTATCTTTCAGAATGGCAATGAAAAGAGACAAGCAGAACGTACCGCTCAAAGCTGTCACTTTTCAACCCGGTAAACTGGAAAAAGTAAAGTCTGGATATACAATAACAATCGTCTTTGACGTTTGATAAATCTATAGCCTGACCTTTCTCAATAGATTGGCGTTGGTAACCACAGTAACAGAACTGGTTGCCATCGCCATTTCTGCAATTACGGGATGCAGTAAGCCAGTCACAGCCAGGGGAATCGCCACCAGGTTGTAAAAGAAAGCCCAAAACAGGTTCTGCTTAATCTTCCTGAACGTAGCCCTGGACAGCCTGATAGCCTTTATCAGCGCAGTCAGCTCGCTCCTCACAATCGTAATGTCCGCAGCTTCCATCGCTATATCCGTGCCTTGCCCCATGGCAATGCCGATATCCGCCTGCTTCAATGCCGGAGCGTCGTTGATGCCGTCACCCACCATCGCCACAGCCCCCAACTGCTGCTGCAGATTGCGGATTTGTATCGCCTTGTCTTCGGGAAGCACATTGGAGAGCACCTTCTCAATGCCGCACTGCTTGGCAATCGCCTTTGCCACGGTCTCATTGTCGCCGCTCAGCATAACAGACATAATGCCCATCTGCTTTAACTGCTTCACCACCAAGGCAGCTTCCGGCTTCACTGTATCAGCTACCAGCAGGCAGCCCAGAAGCTTTTCCTCATCAGATATGAACACGTGGGTGGCATGGGAGTATGGCGCCAGCGGAAGCTCCTGAATCACGGCTTTTGCGCCTTTAATCTGCCCACCGATAAAGTCTGCGCTTCCCAGAAAATACATCTTGCCTTCCAGCCGGGCGCTGATGCCCTTGCCGGCAGTTGAGCGGAAATCCTGCAAAGAAATCAGCTCAAGGCTCTTCTCCTTGGCAGCTTTCAGTACAGACCTGGCAATCGGATGCTCGGAGCCTGCTTCCAGGGATGCCGCCAGCCTGAGCACCTTGCCTTCATCGCTGTCTATGGGCAGAACCTTAATGAGTTCCGGCTTTCCGAAGGTAAGGGTGCCGGTCTTGTCAAACACCATCACGCGGATGTCTTTCATGCGTTGCAGAGCCTCGCCATTTCTGATAAGAATGCCGTTGGAAGCGCCGATTCCACTGCCCACCATCAGTGCGGTGGGAGTAGCCAGTCCCAGCGCGCAGGGACAGGCAATCACCAGTGTGGCAATGGTTGCCATGATTGCAGCACCCAGCCGGTCCTGGCTCATATTTGCCAAAGGGATGTACTGGCTGAGCATCATGCTGATTTGCTGCAGTTTATCTGGGAAAAAGTACCAGGCAACGAATGTCAGTCCCGCCAGCACCAGTACTATCGGGACAAACACGCCTGTAACCTTGTCTGCCAGTACCTGGATGGGGACTTTGGAGTGCTGGGCTTCCTTGACCAGCTTCACTATCTGCGCCAGGAAAGTGTCCTTTCCTACTTTAACGGCCTGGATTATCAGTCTGCCATCCTGGTTTATGGTAGCGCCCAGAACGGCATCACCCTCCTTTCTGGTCACAGGCATCGCTTCGCCGGTTGCCATAGACTCGTCCACACTGGATATCCCTTCCATTACAACGCTGTCCGTAGGGATTTTTGCGCCGGGTTTTACCACCAGCAGGTCTCCCATCTTTATCCGGCTGACAGGAATCTCGTGTTCTTCATTGCCCTTCAGCAGAATGGCGGTCTTGGCGCCGAGGTTCATAAGCTTGCGGATGGCTTCGCTGGCTTTGCCCTTTGCCCTGCTCTCCAGATAGCGTCCGGTCAGGTGAAACGCGATAATCATTGCAGCAATGCCGCTGAAGTCGCTCACCTTTATCAAAAGAGAAAGCGGTCCCGTAATTACCGCAGCTATAGTTCCCAGCGCTATCAGGACGTCCATGTTGGCAGAACCGTGCCGGACAGATTTGAAAGCCGACACATAGACCTGATGGGCAGGAATCAGCATCGTGGCAAGCGAAAGCGCTGTTATGGTAAGGATGGTTATCATATGGCTGTTCAGAAGCATGATGCCAAAATACATGTGGGCAACCATCAGAAACATCACGATTATAGTCAGGCCCCAGCCTGAAACCATTCTGTGGAATGCCTGCCTCTGCGCTTTTACATGGATGTCCTCCTGCTCGCCGGTGTCATCTTCCTCCGGCAGTTCACGCACCTGGAAACCCGTGTCAAGGATGACCTGTCTCAGCTTATCGGGACTTACCTTGCTGTCCTCAAATTCGATTGATGCTTCTTCCAGGGGTAAATTCACACTCGCCAGGAAAACTCCGGGAGTTTTGGAAAGCGCTTTCTCGACACTGGCACTGCAGCTGGCACAGTGCATTCCGTCTACTCCGATTGTAATTGTATGTTTCATTTTAACGCCTTTATATAAAAATGCTTTTGTAAATATGATAACTTGGAATGGGTTATGGGGCAAGTGCCGTCTTGGATTATTGTGGCACTGACTCCCTTTTGCCCGTCTGCTGCCAAAGAATGCCGCTGATAATGAGCACCAGCCCTACCAGAGTGGAGGGAGCAATAGCCTCTCCCAATACCCGGTTGATAATCAGCAGGGAAATGAACGGTGTCAGGAAGATGAGGTTTGTGACCCTGGCTGTGCTTGCAGCTTTCTTCAGGGCAAGCAGCCAGAAGATGAAAGTAATGCCCATTTCAAAGAACCCCACATAAACATTACCCGCCAAAGCAGGCAGCGAGGGAAGTTCAAAGGCCCCCATAGCCAGGCTGTATATCAGTACATACATGAAACCAAAGATGAATATCCAGAAAAGCTTGATGACCTCATCCCGCTTGTCGCGGACATTATACAGCCAGAAAAGAGCCCAGATAAGAGTGGAAATCAGGGCAAGCGAGACCCCGACCGGTTCCTGGAATTTCATTTGAGAAAAGTCCCCCCGGAAAGCAATGACCACTGCGCCCAGAAAGCTTACCAGAACGCCGCTGATATCACGGAAGCGGGGTTTCTGATGCAGGATGGGTATTGCCAGCAGAGCCAGCATCACAGCCCAGATATAATTGAGCGCTTGCGCTTCCTGCGCCGGGAGCCGGTCATAGGCTTCCAGAAGAACAGTATAATACAGAAAAGGATTGAGGAAACCCAGCAGAGCGGAACGCAGAAGGTCTCTCCGGCTTCCGTTCAGGAGTTGTCCTGCCTTTTTCTGAACAAGGATGACAGCCAGAATAGCCAATGTGGAAAAGAAGCTGGCGCCCAGCAGAAGCTGGGTGGGTGTCTGATACATGAGAGAAAGCTTGAAAGCTGTGGAAATGGTGGACCAAAATAGAATTGCCAAGCCTGCAAAGAAATAGGCAGAATGGTTCTGTCTTTCTCCCTGCACAGCTCTTGCTACTCCGCTGTCTGGGACTGAATCAGCCGGGCAGCGACCATCAGGTCTTTGACTACAAAATCCGGCTTATACTGCCAATGCTTCATCTCCTGCCGGAACTCCTTCTCGCCGTTACCGCTCATCAGCAGAATGGTCCTGAGTCCTGCTTTCTTGCCGAATTCAATGTCTGAATACCTGTCGCCCACCATCCAGCTTTGTTCAGGCCTGAAATGGAAATCTTTCACAGCCTGTTTAAACATTCCAAGACCCGGCTTGCGGTCTTCGTGAGGGATGTTATAGGGTTCCACCACACCCGCGTGATAATAGGGGGAATAGTAGATTTTATCCAGGACCGCGCCCTGCTCTGCCAAGAGTTTCTGCGCTTTATCCAATACACTGTGCATCTGTTCCAAAGTGATATACCCCCGTGCAACCCCGCCTTGGTTGGTAACGAGCAGGACATAATAGCCAAGGCTCTTCAGCAGCTTGACCGCATCTGCGGCATAGGGATAAAGATAGTAGCCTTCAGGGTTGTTGATGTATCCGAACTCATCGGGATTTATAGTGCCGTCCCTATCCAGGAACACCGCTTTCTTGATATCAGTCATTTATTGCTTCTATCCTTTTCTTTAGTATCTCTTGCTATCCCTGGTCTGGAATTTCAGCGCATCCGGAAGCTCTGTATTGAAGAGAACAATCCGGTAGTCCCAGTAGCCGGGGCGTTTTGTATAGCTGATATTCAGTTTCCAGCAATGCAGTGTGCGGCTGATGTCAAACGACTGCGACAGCAGTTCGCTCTTGGTGACGTTGTAATAGTTGGAATATACCAGCGCCCAATTGGTTGTGAGCTTCAGTGATGCGTTCATTCTCAGGTTGTTGTTTTTGGGGTGGATGATATTCCTGATAGAGTTCATATCCTGAGCAATGCTGAGACTCCAGCCTTCTTCCCGGGCGGCTGTGGGCTGTTCCTGGGTTCCGAGACCCAATGTATCGGGTTTTGCCAGGTAAACGGTGAATGTGTCATTCTTTTTGCGCGGGAAATAATCCGTGTAGGGAACATTTCCGCTGAGTGACAGGCCATGCGAGAAGAACTGGTTTTCCGTTTTCCAGTCCAGCCATTGCAGTTTATAAGGATTCTGCGTGATGTTGTAGCTTGCGTTGTAGGTGAGTTTGGTCTTCCCCATTTGCAGGGCTGCAGGCCGGAAACTGAAGCTGTGCGACAGGAGCGAGAACTGCTTTTCATCCTTTTCCAGGTCGATCCCGGTGCGGGTTGTCCAGCCGAAGATATCGTTCAGTTTCCGCTCTTTGAGGTTATCGGTAGCTTTCAGTTTGAGCTGCCATCTCTGGTCCAGCGACAGGCCTATTGTCCGGCTCTTTTTACCGGAATTCAGTCCGATTCCGCCGAAGTAGTAGAACCTCTCGTTTTCAGGGAAACCCGGGCTGTAGTTAAAGGAAACCGAGGGCGTGATAATATGCCTGACTGTAGAAATGTAGAATTTGGGTATATTACGGATACCATAAATCGTGAAGTTAGCGCTGGTGGAGGTGGAGTAATCGTTTCCCCTCACCCATTTGACATCGTTACGGTCCCTGTCCATCCAGGCCTCGCCATAGCTTACGCCCTGGGTAAGATTTAGCCAGCCCAGGGCTTTGTAGCTGTAGTTCAGTCCCATGAAATGCTTAATGCCCGCATGGTGCTCATTGATAAAATACGTTCCCGTGCTGTCCATCGTATTATCCCAGATGAGGTCGCCCAGAGAGCGGTTTTCCTCGCGCAGGAATCCCGTGTGGTCCAGACGCACGTTGTAGCTGTAGTTAAAGTTTGTCCACCAGCTGGTTTTGGGAGTTGGCCTGTCTTTGGGCGTAAAGATTTCATGCACGGGACGCGACGGCAAGGAGAAAGTGGCGGAGGGCAGGCTGATGTTTACCGTATTGTTTATCAGGTCTTCGGTATAGCTGGCTCCGGCATTCAGGTATGAGGAGAGGATGGGCCTGCGGTAGGAAAGCGTGGATGTGACCCTCTGCGCCAGAAACTCATTGATATCTGTGCTGCTTTCCCAGATGCGTTTATTGCTCACATAGTCGATATTGGCGTCAAAGGTGGCTTTGTCGCCCAGCTCATGGTGGTGATTGCCCCTGACTGAGTAATCCGTGCTGGTTGTGCTGCCGGCGATGTTTTTCTGCAGGGTGGTATTGAAGTTCCCGTTAAAGAAATACCTTTTGGTATAGCGGTTTTCCAGGTTTGCCCGCCAGCCTGTCTTTTCCATCAGGTCAAAGCTGATTGTGGCGTCGGCATAATCTTTCCAGGGATAGAAGAAAGCGATATCACGCACATATTTGCCATCCACAGTGTTATAGCCGGGTTCGGGAATCAGGAAGCCCGCTTGCCTGCCCCGTTTGATGGAAAACGTCATGAAGGGAAAGTAGAAGATGGGCATATGATTGACATAGGCTATGACAGGTTTTCCGACTATTTTGTCGCCCTGGTAAAGCCTCATCTGCTTTGACCAGAACCAGAAATCCGGCTCTTCGGCATCGCAGGTGGTGAATCTTCCTCCGTCCACGTCATAGATATCCCGGTCAATCTTGCGGACCTCGTCGCCGTAATAGTAGCCTTTATCCAGCTTGCTGACCGAGTTATACATCATACCGGTCTGGGTGTTTACATCATAGTAAACCTGGTTGCCAATCAGCACCTGATCGCGGTCTATCAGGACGGTCCGGCCTGTCGAGAAGGCGCGTTCGTCTTTCAGGTCAATCTGCAGGCTGTCTGCCAGAATGGTGGAAGTCTGGTACTGCACAGATGTGTCGCCATAGAGGTAAATCTGCTCTGTATCATAATGGTAGGAAATGCTGTCCGCCGCATAGACCAGCGAATCAATCACCATTTTGGCGATGTCCAGGCTGTCCAGGGCGGCTAGGGATGTGGTGGTCAGAACAGTGTCAGGCAGAGCAGGGATTGGGGTGATTTCATCTGTTTGTGCAGCAACCGGAACGGGGATAGCTTCCTCGCTCCTGAGTTTCAGACCACCGGACAGGCAAAAGATGCCGGCCAGCAGGAGAGCCGTTGCTTTGTTGCTGATTACTTTCACAATCCTCGAATCACACTTTTCCTTTTTTTAACCTATCCTTCCGCTTTGGTCAAGATGTCAAGTTATTCATCCTGCTCTCTGCTCTCTGAGATGTCCCGAAGATGCCGCGGAGATGACCGAACTTTCTTCGGGAGGCTTCGGGACATCTCCGCGACAGCTCATTAAGGGAGAAGCAGGGGCGATGTCTGAAACTGCCGGATTACGATTTGCGGGGAAAGGATTTCCCGGAGAAAAGTATTGACAGGGTTTTCCAGTAAACACCTATGGTATTTAGGAATATTTGAGTCCAATAATGCAGAGGGAGAGAACGATATGCACGTTGCAGTGCGACGCCTCAGCGATGAGGAAATCAGGAATTTAGGTATTCAAAGCTGGCCCGTCTGGACCAAGGAAGTTTCCATTTTTGAATGGGAATATGACTCTCAGGAAGAGTGCTATATCCTGGAAGGCGAAGTGGAAGTGATTGTATCCGACGGGGCTAAGACCTCTTTTGCATCCGGAGACTTTGTCACCTTTCCCAAAGGGCTTGCCTGCACCTGGGTTGTTAAACAGCCCGTCCGCAAGCACTACCGGTTTCAGTAAAATATGCCGCTTGTAATCCAGGACATCCTGGCACGCAGCCTGGCTGCCAGAAAAGGCATCAAACCGGGCGATAAGCTCCTCTCCATCAACGGTCATGATATCCGTGACTTCATTGATTTACAGTTTTACGGTTCGGACTCTTATCTGGAATGTGAACTGGAAAACCGTGACGGGGAACGCAGCATAGTCGAAATAATCCGCAAGGACAGGACGGCACTCGGCATCGAGCCGGAGGCTTACCGTATCGAAAGCTGCGTCAACAACTGCGTTTTCTGCTTCATAGACCAGATGCCTCCAGCCCTGCGCGATTCCCTCTACGTCAAGGATGACGACTTTCTCTACTCCTTCGTATTCGGAAATTACATCTCACTCACCAACCTGAGCGCCAAAGATTTCAAGAGAATCATTGAACAGAGGCTCTCCCCACTCTACGTATCTGTTCACACCACGAACAGCCAGCTCCGCCAACAGATGATGGGCTACCAGATGGAATTTGATATCCTGAGCCGCCTGCGGCAGCTCTCCAAAGCAGGGATTCAGATGCATTGCCAGATTGTGCTCGTCCCCGGCTGGAATGATAAAGCCGAACTTAAGCACACCCTGGATGACCTGATAAAGCCGGAAATGAACGTCCTTTCCATCGGAATCGTGCCTGTCGGCTTGACCAGGTATCGCGAAAACCTGCAAAACCTGAGGGTCTTTATGCCTGACGAAGCGGCAGAAGTAATCTGGCTGACGGAAGTTTACCGCAAAGAAAAGCAGATTGACTATCTGTATTGCTCGGATGAGTTCTTTATCAGGGCAAAAATCCCCATCCCCGCCTGCGATTATTACCAGGATTACCCCCAGATTGAAAACGGCATCGGAATGGTCTGCCTCATGCAGGAAAACTTCCGGGATAAAAAACGCAGCTTTATGAAAGAAGTCCGCAAAAAAGGACAACCCATCCGCATGGTAACAGGGGTTTCGGCAGCCGGCTACCTGCAGGAGATTGCAGATTACATCACCGCAAAAGCTGATTGCTGTCCCACTACGGTGCAGGCAGTGGTCAATAACTTCATGGGGCCAACCGTCACCGTGAGCGGTCTGCTGACCTTCACAGATATCAAAAAGCAGGTAAAGCCTCAGGAGAATGAAATCATCGCCCTGCCGGGCAATATCTTCAACCATGAAGGCATTACCCTTGACGGATTCAGCCAGCTTGATATCAAAGAATACTGGCAAAGGGATATCCTGATTATCGAGCCGTTATTTGATGATTGGGAATGGATTTAACGAGGTCGGATATGAAAAAGATAATGTTGTTTGGTCTGGCAGTTGTTCTGCTTTTCAGCGTCAGCTGCGTGAATAAGGCGCCTTTGGGCAGTAAGAAGAACCCCATCAAGATGTACTTTGTGCCCTCCATGGAAGCCAATAAAGTGGTGACCAGCGGAGAAGCCATCGCCGGATACCTGCAGGAACAGACAGGCCTTTACTTCAAGGTTGCCGTCCCCACCAGCTATGCTGCGGTGATAGAAGCAATGGGAACCGGGGAAGCCGATATCGCCTGGCTCGCCACCTTTGCCTATATCCTGGCAAACGAGAAGTTCGGGGCTGAGGTCAAGCTCAGCACGGTCCGCAACGGCCTGGATAAATACCGCGGTCAGTTTGTCGCCAGGAAAGACAGTAAAATAAAATCAATCGAAGACATCCAGGGCAAGGTTATCGCCTTTACAGACGCAGCTTCCACCTCCGGCTTCATCTACCCCTCCGCCATTCTGCAGAGCAAAGGCATCAAACCCAAGGATTATTTCTTTGCCGGCGGACACCCCCAGGCAATCCTTGCCGTTTACAGCAAAAGGGCAGACGTCGCCTGCACCTACTGGTCTCCACCGGACGCTGAGGGCATCCCCCAGGATGCGCGCCTGAAACTGATTGATACACATGCCGATGTGCTGGATGTAATAGATATTATAGGTTTTTCGGACTGGATTCCCAATGACACAGTCACTATGCGCAAGGATTTCCCGCAGGAACTGCAGGACAAGATTATCGAAGCCCTGCTGGTGTTTGTGGGCACCCAGGAAGGCAGGAAAGTCATGAAGGAATTGTATGACATTGACGGTCTGGTCGTTGCCTCTGATGCGGACTATGACGTTGTGCGTGAAACCCTTAAAACCCTTGGCAAGAATCCTGCCGAACTTCTGAAGTAACCGAACCGCTGCGCATGCTATTATCAATCAGCAACCTCAGCAAGAGCTATGACGGCAAAGTGTGGGCGCTAAAGGATGTCTCCCTGGAAGTGAACGAGGGTGATTTCCTCATACTGCTGGGGCTTTCCGGTTCCGGCAAATCAACTATGCTGCGCTGCATCAACCGTCTGATAGAACCCACTTCCGGTGAGATAAACTTTGACGGCATTGAAGTGCTCAGAGCCGGCAACACTGGTTTAAGACACATCCGCAGCCAGATTGGCATGGTCTTTCAGCAGTTTAACCTGGTAAAAAACCTGACTGCCCTGACTAATGTGCTGACGGGACGGCTGGGCTATCACGGCTCTGTAAGCGAGTTTAACCATCAGGACAGGGAACTGGCTTTTCATTGCCTGGAAAGAGTGGGATTGACCTCTTTTGCCTATCAGAAAGTCAAGAACCTCTCCGGCGGACAGCAGCAAAGAGTGGCAATCGCCAGAGCGCTGATGCAGCAACCCAAGCTAATCCTGGCAGACGAACCGGTCGCCAGCCTTGACCCTGCCACCGCTGACAGCATCATGCAATACTTGGGCGAGCTAAACACAAAAGACGGGATAACGGTCATCTGCTCTCTGCATTTCCTTTCTCTGGCACGTAAATACGGCAGCCATGTGCTTGCCCTGAAGGACGGGGAAATCCGCTATCAGGGAAAACCGATAGACATAGACGAGCAAAGGTTCAAAGAGATATACGGTCAGGACGCGGAGGAAGTGGAAATCAGGTAGTGACCTGAGCCGATTTCCTGATTATATCTATCTCCGGAAGCAAATCCGATAGCGATACATAGGACTGCTTTTCCTTTATAAAGTTCTTTAGCAGCGCTTTGCCTTCCCGGATGTTTTCAGCCCGCAGAATCACCATTACCTGGCAATCGTTCTCCAGTGCTACTTCCGTGTCCTTTTCAGTAGGGTTGCGGTCTGTATTTATAATGGTGGAAATGTCGTCCTCATGCAGTTCCTGCACAATCTGCAGCAGCATAATCTCCAGGTCGTCGGATTGCGTTGAGATATAGACCCTGAAAGGTTTTGACTGGGTTTGAAACAAGTTTCTGGCTGACATGATGTTGTAAACAAGGTCAAGGTTCAGGTAAAAACCCACAGCAGGAATCTGCTTGCCTGTAATGCGGTTTGACAGGTAATCATATCTTCCGCCGCCGCCGATAACTTCCGTATGTCCGTTGGTCTGGATTACGAAGTTAAATACCGTTTCGTTGTAGTAGGAGAAGTTCTTTACCAGATTGTGATTAATCTTGAAGTTGTTGCCAAGGTTGGTCTGGATTTTCTTTACCCGGTCAAAATTGGTCTTGCATTTATTGCACAAGTGCTCATGGATTTTGGGACCCTGTTTGGTGGAATGCAGGCAGTTGCTGTCCATGCATTCTGTGGGATGCAGGGGATTGTTGTTCAGGGCTTCGAAGCAGGACAGGCAGAATTTGTCTTTGTTGTCAGACAGGAACTGGCGCATCGCTTTGAAATAAGCAGGACGGCAGACATTGCAGCCAAAGCTGTTGATTTCCAGTCGGGCGTCTTTCAAGCCCAGCTGTTCGCAAATCCTGACACCCATGTTCATTACTTCGTTTTCACTGAGGATACTGTCGCTGCCAAGCAGTTCGACGCCCAACTGGTCAAACTCCATTGGCTGTTGCTGGGCATCTTTGCGGAACATGTGTCCGTGATAGAAGATGCGGTGGATTTTATTCTGTTCAAGGTTGTTTGCCACGTGGTTGAGGACGTTGATTGTGCCCTCGGGACGCAGGCTCAAAAGGCTGATATTGCCGTCCGGCTGCTTAAGGTTAATAATCTGGCCGGTGATTTCCTGTGCTTCCTCAGTATCCAGGAGAGCGGTTATTCCTTTATAGAGGATGTTGTAATCCTGCAGGACGGAGAGCCGGATTTCCTGATAATTATACAGGGAAAGCACCTGTTCCACTTGGTTTTCCATGTACTTCCATTTCCATACGTCATCAGGCATGATTTCATGGAATGAGAGCGGTTTTTTCATGAACTTTATCTTCCTTTCCGTGCATAAATAAGCTGTCAGAACTGTATGAAAAACAATCTGTTATGCTTACCAGCACCTTCTTAAGGCTACAACTCAGGATTGTCTTTAATTTGTCAACTACTTGTAAATCACTTCTTCCCTGCTTGCCACGTGGGGTCCTCGTGGGCTTTGACCGTAATGACCCCAGGTGGATGCCAGGTGGATTCCGGGTGGGGATTAGGGAAAATGTCTGTTATTTAGTTTTTGACCCTTTCCAGGGAAGAAGCAAGAACCCAGCCGGCACCGCCATTGGGCAGGGTTATCAGCGCCCAGTCCTTGTCCACTCTGCTGATGTGGATTACCAAACCTTCGTGGATGGTGAAAAGCTTGCCGAATTCCTCTCCCGGACCGGAAAAGCCCTCTGCTTCCCTGTCTGTGATGACTGCGGTTCTATCGCTGCGGAAATCCCTGTATTTGAAAGCCAGAAGAACTGTCGAAAGCAGCAGGATAAAGCCGACGATTATCAGCCACATTACCGGAACCGCCTTGTCCTGGCCGGCAGACAGATGCATCAGCCAGTGCAGGCAAAGCACTGAAACAAACAGCAGCAACAGGGTAATGAATGCCAGAGAATTGAGGGTGAAGAAATTGAAAACCTTCTGAAAGACGGAAGAGAGAAAAGAAGGTTGTGAATACATATCCTTGTCCGGGGAACGGCTGATGGCGAAATCCAGGTTGTTCTTCGCTTCCCCGTGGTTGCTGTTCAAGCGCAAGGCGCGTAAAAAATAGACCACTGCCTTGCCGGTGTAGCCCTGGTGATAGTAACTCAGCCCAATCTGGTTGTACATATCGGCATTAACTATTCCCGCAGACTCCTGCTTCAGCAGATTGTCCAAAGTCCGGGTGTATTCAGCGCTGCTGATTGCTTCCTCTTTCTGCTCCTGCGCCGCCGCTTCAAAGCTAAGGGCCAGGATGAGCAGAAGTAAGCCGGAAAACCGGAGAACTTTAGTTATGTTCATAATCCCTGCCCCAAAAACTTTTTAAGGCTGACCGGCTGGGTGATGAAAGACCTGATGACCTGCTTCAGTGCTTCAAGGTCATTGCTCAGCACCGCCTTATCAAATCCGCCCGGCATGAAACGCGCTTCCTGGCAGCGTTTGAGAAATTCCTCAAGACTGATAATCAGGTTTTCGTCCAAACCCTTCAGGCGAAGCTGGTAAATCTTTTCCCGGGTGGAAAACCGGCGGGAAATGCGGTATTTGTCAGCCAGATAGTGCATCAGTCCTTTTTCCGCCTGGGGATAGAAATCCTGCGAGCCGTTAAGGGCGGAAAATTCCGCTTGCCTGAGATACTTCTTCAACACTCTGGCAGAGTTTTTGAGGGCGGCAAGTTCCGGGTCGGCATGGCTGATTTTCTTTTTCTGCGCATAAATCCAGGACGGCAACAGCGAAAGCAGTATCATGCCTGCAATAATCCAGTATAAATAACTGTGTAAAAGCTGTTTCCGGGATTTGTAAGCGGTTTCAGGCCGGAAGGGGGAAAGAGTCCGGATGCTTTCTCTCTGGAAAACGTTGGAGATATAGGTCAAAACGTTGCCTGGCTTGACTTCCACGGCACGGGGCGTTGCCCTGAAAGCTTTGTAGGTGCCGCTGACAGGGTCAAACCAGTTGAAACTGATGCCCGGCAGGTCAAACTTGCCTTCCCTCCTGGGTATCAGCAGATAGGTGATGGTTCGGGTGCCGGAGATTCCTGCCTGTAACTGGTTATCTGCAACCGGGGAAGCAATGCGGAAATCCGCTTGAGCGGGATAGGCAGGATTGCTGAACTGATTAAAGTTTCCCCTGCCGGTGATGATGAGCTTGTATTCCAAGGCTTCGCCCAGACGCACCAGGCTCTTTGGCTGGCTGTCGCTGACTGAGAAATTGCCGACGGCACCGCTGAAATTGACCGGCCTTCCTGCTGAGGGAAGCTCCCGGACGTTTATCCTCAGGGGCTGGCTATCCAAAACCTGGGAATACAGTCCGATACTGCCTATGTGGACTTTGGCGGTTAACCTGGGGAGTTCAATTTCCCCTGACCTGTTAGGTGAAATAGCTACAATCTTGATGACAGCGCTACGGTATCTCTGGTCTTTGTGCCTGACCTGTTCAAAATTCAGCCGGTTTGGCTCGCTGTAGATTTCCTTGCCGTAGCCTCCGAAATCCTTTTCATCCACAAGCTCCAGTGACGTAACGGGCTGGGTTGTATAAAGCCGGTAGGTAACCAGCAGCGGTTCTCCCACATACACGGAGGCTTTCTCCGCTTTAGCCGCAATTTCAATGTCGCCGACCGGTTCAAAACCCGGATCCATTCCAAAGGGGTCCATCATATAGAGAGGCATGCGCTGGCTTTGAGAACCGCCCTGTCCCTGCTGGCTTCCTGCCCGCGGGACATCCAGGACCCGGATGTCAACCTTCTGGGTGGAATAATCCTTTCCATTGACTGAAATATTGAACGCAGGGATGGAAAGAGCTCCGGGGCGCTTGGGAAGCAGGCGGTAGATAAAGGATTTGGTCACTGATTCGCTGACCTTGCCGTTGATTATGGAGTAATTTGAAGCTGAAGAGGTCATCATGCCGCGCATATAAAAGTCGTTAAGCTCCGGCAGTTTGGGAGTAGGTGCCCGGAAACCACCCTCGCCATTTATTTCAATTGTATAGGTGGTTTCCTCATCCCTGCCAATGGAAACAGGGTCGGCATAGGAACGCACCGTCACCCTCTGCGCCAGCAGTACCATACTGCCCATAAAGAGAAGCATTAACGCTGTAAAGCGTAACAATCTGACGGCTTTCACGCTTACCACCATTTGTTGTTCAGCATCCTTTGGGGAGTCCCCTGCCTGCTCTGACGGTCATTTACTTCCTTTTGCTCCAAAGCTTTCAAAATCCTTTCAGCATCATCCTGCTTTTCCCTTTGCTGTCTGTCCTGTTGCCTGGACGACTGCTCCTGCTGAGAATCCTGTTTTTGCTGGTTTCTGTTTTGTCTTTGCTGCTGCTGAATCAGCCTTCGCTTTGCCAGGTCATAGTTTTCCCTGGCAGCGGTGTTTTTATCATCTGCCAAGACCGCTTTGCCGAATGACTGCATAGCTTCCTTATACTGCTTCTGCTCATACTGCAGGTTTCCGAGGTTTTGCCAGGCTTTGCTTCTCAGCACGGGATTTGAGCTGGTTGATGCCTTTTCCCAGCTTTCGGTAGCCTGGCTGCCTTGTTTCAGGCGATAACGGGCATTGCCGAGATTGTACTGCAAGGCTTCGTCATCAGGATACTTAGCAGAGTTTTTACCAAAGGTTTCCTCTGCCTGCTGGTAATCCTGCCTGTTATAAGCGGTATTGCCTTTGCTGTTGGTCATTGCCTTGCTCCAGGGCAAGGTCAGTGCCTGCAGCCTGAAAACAGGAAACAGGAATAATATCAGAATAAGACCGGCAGCTTTGACCGCTTTGGCTTTGGAGTCTTCCTTAATCCTGCGGGAACCCGCCATCAGAACAGTTTCCAGCAGTAAAAGCAGCAAAGCTCCGATGGCAAACAGTCCGTACTGCTCTTTATAGATGCTCATCCGGCGAGAGGAAAGCTTGCTCTTTTCCAGGGATGCAATATGCTTCAGGATTGCCTGAATCTCGTCCTGCGCAGGCGTTATCATAAAAAACTCTCCACCTGTGGTCTCCGCTATTTTTGCCAGGGTCTTGTTATCCAGTTTACTGATGATTTCCTGCCCTGAATATCCTGCCGGCAGGTCTTCAGCAGACAATCTGATGCTGGCACCCTCAGGAGTTCCCACACCCATAACATAAACTATTATGCCTTCCTGGGCAAGGCTCCTGGCTTCTTTGACGGCAGAGGCATTCAGGTCTTCGCCATCGGAAATCAGCACTACAACCCTGGTCTTGGTGTTTTTATCAAAGACAGTCTTTGCCACACTTAAAGCTTTTCCGATATCGGTTCCCCAGATGGGAACTGAATTGGAATTCAAACTGCTCAGCAACATTTTGGCGGCGTCATAATCATCTGTCAGCGGACATTGTACAAAAGCTGTTCCGGCAAAGGGAATCAGGGCAATCCTGTCCCCCTCCTGCTCATCTATGAAGGCGGAAATCTGGTCTTTGGCACGCTGCAGTCTGGTAGGAGCTATATCGGTGGCATCCATGCTCTTGCTGGCATCCACGCAGATGGCGATGTCCAGTCCGCTGCGCCGGATATCGTGAGTTTCCCTATCCCACTGAGGACGCGCAAGGGTCAGGATAATGAAAGCCAGGGCAGTAATCAGTAGAACAGCTTTGAGCCGCAGGAAAAAGAACGACCAGTCTCTGAAGTAGTATTCCCAGAAGCCCTGTTCGGCAAAAGCACCAAACCTCTTCCGGAAACGCTTGCCCACCACGAAAACCAGTGCAGCCAGAGGCAACAGGATTATCAGCAGGAACAGCAGAGAAGGATTGACTATATTCATATCCTACTCCGGTAATATCCTGATAAACACAAGCTTCAGAACCAGTTCAGCCAGCAACATCAAAAAAGCCAGCCACAGAAAGAAGGGAAACATCTCTTTGTAATCATAGTAATAGCGGATTTTATATTTGCTTTTTTCCAGCTTGTCTATATTATCCATCACGGATTTGAGCTGTTCCGTGCTGGTGGCAAGTACTGCCTTATCAGTTCCGGTAAGGTTCGCAATCCTGTCCAGTGCCGGCATATCCATCTCTATCAGTACCTTGTGATACTGCACGCCAAATATCGGGTCTGAAACCGGAAAATCCACCAATCCTGTACTGCCCACCCCGATAGGGTAAACCCTGATATCAAATGCCTTTGCCATCTCAGCCGCGGTCATCGGGTCAATCTCGCCGGAGTTATTGGCTCCGTCGGTTATGAGAATAATGACCTTTGAAGCCGCTGACGAATTCCTCAACCGCGCCACAGCCGAAGCAAGACCCATGCCGATGGCGGTTCCGGATGCGTCTCTGTTCACTTCCACCTGGGACAGAATCCCCGTCAAAGCGTCGTGGTCATGAGTCAGCGGACAGCGTGTGAGTGCATACTCAGAAAAGGTAACCAATCCGATACGGTCATGTTCCCTCTGCTGAATGAATTCCCGCGCCACTTTTTTGGCTGCTCCCAAACGGTTTTCCGGCATGAAGTCCACCGCCAGCATTGAACCGCTTACATCCAGCGCAATGATGATATCAACCCCTTCACCCTGGATATCCTGCCTGCCTTTGCCAAAGCGGGGCCTGGCAATTGCAAGCACCAGACAGAGGATGGTTCCTGCCTTGAGAGCAAGGTAAAGGTATTTCCAGATGGAAAACCGCGGTTTGAGGCGGCTGAGCAGCGAAAAGCGGCTGAAGGGAAGCTGCATCCTCTTTTTGCTCTTGATTTTCAGCTCATACCATAGGTAGAGCGACACCAGGACAAGCGCCAGCAGCCACCAGGGGCTATAGAAGCTAATCACTCTCTTCCTCCGCTGCCGGTTCCGATGCCTGCGCCCTGCCCTTATGAGACAACCACTCAGCAAAGCTTTCCAGCAGTTCATAGCTCTGTTCAGTAGTTGATTCCCATTTGGCAAACTTCACCCTGTCACACTTTTCCAGCCAGTCGGTAACTATTTTCTGGTCCTTCAAGCTAAGGAAGTTCTGCTTTTTAATATACTGACGGATTTCGCGGGTGGTCATTTCATTGGCTGAAAACTTGTATTCAGCTTCCAGGAAGAGCTTCATGATTTCCGAAAGCCGGTAATGAAAAGCTATGAACTGCCCTGCTTCCGGGAGTTCCTCATCTTTCAGAGCCTGCAAAGCGTCCATTGCGCGTTTCCAGTTTGGGCGGTTATCCACCGGCGGAGGCGGAGAAATGAGCTCTCTAACCTTCTGCCTGAGGTATCTGCGGATATAGATGAATGCTGCAATCAGCGCAGCCAGGAGCAGGATTCCCGCAATGGCATAGTATGCCCAATAGGGCAGTTCGCCCCTGAGTTTCTGCGTGCCGGCGATATCCACCAAAGTAGTGTCCTGCGGTGAGCGCAACTCACTGATCAACAGAGTAAAGGGTTCGGTGCGGAGCGAATCCTCCAGAGGTTTTACCGTCATCAGCGCCAGCGGTGGAAAGGTGTGCTCCCCCGTATCCAGCGGAGCTATGGTCAGCTTCAGTCCCACGGGCTTGCGGAAAGATTTTATCTTCTCTGTCTTCAGGATGGAGTATTTGGTCAGCGTGTCCGGAACGGCAATGTCCGCCAGGTCAATATCTGCGGTAACGGTGAGGAAAAACCTCGTCCCCAGATAAAGGGTATCCGGCCGGGTAATTTCCTGCTTTACCTCCGCCGTCAAAGGTAAGGACACCAGAACCAGCAACATTGCCGTCAAAACGGCACGCACCCATCCCATAAGATGGCAGTATCCTCTTTCATCCTTATCTTTTCTATATCTTAGCTTTGTGTGCACGCATTCCAACATGAAAAACAAATTACTGATTGCCTGTCTGCCGTCAAGATTTTATCGTTTCCCGACCTGCCGCACCGGAACAACGGTGAGAGAACAGAGCTCTGCGCACATTATATCATCAAAGCGATTATTTCAGGAACAGGACCTTTGACACCCTTGATGCACCCAGACCGGAGTAATGTATGTAATACACGCCGCTGGCGACCTGCCTGCCGTGAAGGTCTCTGCCGTCCCAGAAACAGGAATGGCTGCCCTTATCCAGAATTCCGTCAATAATGTCGCAGACCTTTTGTCCCTTTATATTGTATATCGCCAGCTTTACCCTGCCTTTAACCGGACTGAACACTTCAATGGAAAGCCGATCGCCAAAGGGATTGGGATAGCAAGCCAGCAAAGTCGGAAGCGCTGCAGTTTCGTCAGGAATCGATGTGGTAGTCAGGTTGGCAAATTTCTGCATGCGGATTTCTTTTTGATAATAGGAATAACTGGCTGCCTTATAGTCGTTCCAAGCGATATACATCTCGTTATCCAACTGGGCGGTCAGGAAGGTGCTCTCGCATTTCTCAGCCAGAACACTACCGCCCAATTCCGATTGCATGATGCCTTGCGAATTGATATAAAAGCCGTAAACCTTGTAGTTTTGGAGCCAGGTAACCAGATAACCGCCGTCGTCAAAGCCATTGATGCCGTCTCCAGAAAAAGCGACGGAACCAATCGGTTCGATTACGCTCATTGCCGTTTCTCCCCAAGGGTATTGATCATAGTTGTCCAGTTTACAATAACCCAATCTGGAGGTAACCGGATCGTTATTCTGCAAACTCAGGGCGAACGCCAGCCCGTCCGAATTGTCCAGCATGAGATAGCTTTCCACCCAGGGGTCGTTAAGCAGAAACTGCTGGGAAACAGGTATGCTGCCGTCTGGCATGACTACGGAATAAAGATAGTGCCGGTCCCAATATGTGCCGTAATACCAGAAAAAGTATAGATTCCCATCCAGAACTGCTCCTTTTGATGAGAAAGTCGCCTGGCTGTTAAACGCGTAATTTCCTAATTCTATCCCTTCACTACCCCACCCGGTGGATGGCGTGCCATCCGGTTCGAAGCGTAGGGCAAGGATGTTCATAGCTCCGGAAAGCGCTGTCTGCTGGCGCAGGACCAGGTATCTGCCGTTGAGGTAGAGAGGCCGGTCAATGAGGGTGTCCGAAACCAGTCCGGTATTGATCATCAGTCCGCCTGTACCCCACATGGGTTGCCCGTCTGTCACCTTCTGTAGGAATGTCCGCGTTTGATCCGTCTGGTATGTATGGTACCAGGAAATATAGATATCATTGCCGTCATTGGTTATCAGCAAGCTGGCGATGCCGTTTACTCCCGGCAGCAGTGCCAATACCCTGCCTTCCGGTTCCCACAGTATGCTTCCCTGCGGGTTTATCGCCTGCCCATAGATATAACTGCTGCCATCCTGAACCAGATGCCAGATGATGACGGTGTTGCCGTCGGGCAGGTGAACCGAGCGGGGCTGGTAGTTTGCTGTTAAAGTTCCCGAAAGGGGTGTTCCGTCCTGAGGTTGGCTCATGCTGCCATCCGGCTGGACGATTCTGTAGTAGAGTTTGACATAACTGGTGGTTCCGTCAAATTCACGGCTGTCCGACCAGTAGGCAAGCACATCGTTCTGCCTGCGCACCAGACCCAGCAAAGCCACGCTCCCGCAGAGGGATTCCACAATTGTCACGCGGGGATTGGTCAGCAATTGGCCTGCCAGGTTACGGGACTGGAAATACAGACCCTCCATATCATTGTAGCGGTTCAGCCAGAAAAAGGACATCCTGTCCGTTACGGTATAGGCGACATACTGGTAGGCATAGGGTATCTGGCTCAGCACTTCCTGTCCTAGGCCCGTGAAAGTGGTCACGCCATCGGAGTTGATATGCTGGATGCTGTAGTCATAAGGATTGGATACGTTCCCGCGGATGGATTTCAGCAAGGCATAGCAACCGCCCGCCCCGTCCGGAACCGGGTATACGATTGATACCACGCTGTCCGGTAAAACGACCGGATTCTGCCAGAGCTCTTCTCCGTTATAGTTGTATTTGTAAAACCGGTTGGTCATCGGACCTATGTTACTGCCTGTATGCACGCCGATATAGAGCGCTCCCTGGTTATCATTCGCTAGGCTGGGATAGACGTTGGTGACGCCGGTTCCGCCCGCAATCTGGATTGGGGGGTTAAACAGCGCCTGTCCGTCCTCGTCATACTTCTGCATATACAGGTAATCAAGCCCTTCGTAGGATTCGTTCCAGATGAGGATAAACCGGTTGGAATCTGCCGGAACCAGCCCTCCCCCTCCGCCGCCCCAGGAAGCGGGGTTATGGTAATCATAAGTGATCTGCCAGTCAACCGTATAGTCCGGAAGCATACGCATTAGCTTGTGGCTGATAATTGAGCCCATCGAAAGACCATAACTGATTATAAGTCCGTTGTCCGAGGCAAGCTTTACATATCCGGCAGTCGTCTGGACGGTTTCATTGGTCAGTTGCACGCCTCCGCCCGGAAGCAATGCCTGCCCGTCCGGGGACAGCTTTTGGCAAAAGATGTTGTAGGAATTATTTCCGGTGGATTGGGACAGCACCAGATACAGACCGCCTGTGTTATCCGGCTGGGGTCTGATGCCGATGATGTTCACACCCCAGACCAGGTCTGCCAGCGGTTGCCAGAGCAATTGTCCGTCCAGATTGAGTTTGGCTATATATAAATGCTGTCCGTCGGGACGGCCTTCGGTCCAGCTTACAAACAGGTTGCCCAGAGTATCGCTCGTCATCTGCATATTCCATTTAGTGTATCCCGCGGTTCCCAGCTGAATGGGCTCGTTCCAGACCATCTCCCCGTCAGGATTTAGTTTGGAGAGAAACAAACCCATACAGCCGTATTTGCCTTTTTCCCACAGAACAATGGATTCACCCGTTGGAGTGCTTATCACTGAATTGTACCATTCGATGCCTACATTGCTGCGCAGGATTGCCTCATCCTGCCACAAACCCTGAGCCATCGCCAGTTGAAAAGATAACAACGCAACCAGCGCCAATACCCACTTTAACTTTAGAATAGACATATTTCCTCCGTTAATGTAGATATTGTTTTACTTAATGACTTGTCAAGCAATAATTGAAACATTTATGCGTTTTGTATGATGAATCAGCCGTGCTCTCTGCCTGCCTGCTTACCTGTCGCGAAGATGCCCCGAAGATACCCGAAGAAAACCCGGTCGGCTTCGGGACATCTTCGGGACATCTCTCTATGGATAGAGCAGGAATCAGTTGGGCAGGGATTATTTAACTTGACACAAATAACAATCCAGCATAGGGATAGCTTGCAGTAGAATCATGTGCTGCTGCAAGGAAATCGGAGAACCTGATGTAAGGTCTGATTGGGTGTTGGTCATTTATGCATATTGCATGAGGACCGACATAAGACACGGGAGTTTAGCAATGAGCAGAGTGCTCATACTTACGTTAATCATGTGGCTTATGCTATCATGCCTCCCTGCCTACACAAGTGACGTGCATGAAAACATTGTGAATCAGGCGTTGGAATACTTGAGCCATATCGTCTATTTTGAAAACTACTCCCACCTGAGCAACCATAACGGAGTCAATACGCTTGTCCAAAATGCAGCGGATGAGGATTTTAGCGACTGGATATACGGATACGGTGAGAAGAACGTCTCCACTCCAATCATCTCTGGAGTGAGCGATATATCTGAAAAAGTGGTGAAAAGCTACATCAAGACGATAACACACTTCTGGAATGCCGATATGGTCGAACCAGTCAACAGCTCCGGTCATAATCTTGTGGAAGGTCGGTGGCTGGGCAAAAAATATATCATCTGCAACATCCCGTCTGCTGAGAGAAAAGCCCACCGGACGGTATACGGAAACAGATTGCCCCATTATAGGAGATTCCAGTTCCGGACTCACGACAGGGATCACATCTTTTCCACAGTTGGCGAACTGAAGATACCTTCACAGAAAATAAATCTGACTAGTGCCAATAATACATATTGCCTGGCGATATACAGCACTGATGATTTTTTTATGAATCATAATGCGTTGATAACGGGCTGCTATAAGAAACTCGGAAAAAACCAGCAATACCAAGTTCCGTACTATGTGCATTTGGAGGCGGAGGATTGGAAAAACCTGATGAAACAGCTTGGCGGAACCGAAGAATATGCTTATCTGGGGCGGCTTGCGCATCTGCTGTCAGATATGTGTGTTCCAACCCATGCGCATTGTGACATCCACGGAATGGTGCCCAAGCTGGATTCCGGCAGGAAAAAGGACTTTGACCAGTATGAGGGTTGGAACGTTTCGGGTATAATGGGCACGAAAGGCGGTTACCTGACCTATCACAATGCTATCAGGTGGACCTCCGCGGATGTGGCAAAGGTCTATGGCTACAAGTTGATTCCCCTGCCATCGGACGTTAATGATTCAGATTTTCTGTATGATTTATTCTATACTGCTAACCAGGTTACATCAATGTTCCCCAGCAACGACGTGGATGGTAATTTCATAGCAAACCCCGAACACCCTTTTGCTGAATATCCGTTTATCATTGAAATGCAAGGCAGGATTCTGGAAATGTGTGACGGTTCGACCGATTTCCAGAAATGCAGTGGTCAGGAACTGACAGCTGAGGAATTGGACAGAATCCAGGCAATCTGCATGCCGATGGCAATTAGGGCTGTAGCGACCTTGCTATACTGGTGGGGTTACCACTATGGTTACACCTATTCTGAAACATCCGCCCTCAAATAGATCAACCTCGAAGAATCTGACTCAGAACGCCTGCCCAAAACCCACAAAGTATTCGGTGGATTCCTCCCCAAAGCCCACGTCCAGGCGTAACAGGTAATTCGATAAATCCAGAGGAATAACCATGTCTATGTCCGGCAGGGCAATCCTGATTCCCAAGGCAGGATTTGCATGCCATCCTGGAAAACCTGCTTCATTTAATGAATCCCACACTCTGCCGATATCCCAGGCAACAACCCCGCCCAGCCAGTTATAGACCGGAAAGCGCAGTTCAGCATTGGCGACCGCCATCACACTGCCCAGATACCTGTCTTGCGGGCTTCCCCTGAGGGTAATTGCTCCCCCCAAAGGTATCAGCGACTGCAGAGGAATGTTCGTGCCGGTGATATGCTGCGCTTTCATCCTGAGCGCCAGCACAGTGGTGGGATACCATAGAACCATGTATGACTGAGCAAGCAGAGTGTACTTGATGTTGCAGCTTTGCAAGCGGTCAAGGAAGTCACTAAAAATCGACGAGTAATTAGTTACTGGTTCAATCTCCTCCATCAGCAGCACACCCCTGGTAGGATTGCTGAACCTGTCACGCGTGTCATAGTAAACGCTCTGGTAAAGGTTTGAATACCGTCTGCTTGATGAATCCCTGCTAAACATAGCGTCCAGGACTCCGTCCGTTTTAAAAGCAGACAGTTTGACCGACCTGTAGCGGAAGCCCAGTTGACCCGACAGGTAAGAACTGAATGACCTGCTTGCGCCAAAGGATAAATCAAGCGTCTCCCTTTCATACTGCTCCTTGTCGCCATAGAACGAACCGTTACCTATACCGAAGTAATTGCTGGTTTTGCTTTTCCTGTAATCAGTAACTGCATCGAAGGCAATACCATACTTCCTTCTCTGCCGCAATCTGAAATCGGGCACTGAGAAAGTGAGATTACCCGTCAAGTCCCCCTGGGTGGTTGTATCAAACGTTAGTTCGAACGATTCATTCTTCCTGAAAGCACTCAGCATGTATGCGGTCAAACCATAACCAACACCGTTGTTTATGGGGTAGAGCACTGGCAAAAATGACTGGCTCCTTTTATGCAGTTCAGGACGTCCATATAACATAGGAACCCCTTCCAGGGATTTTGAGATATCCAAGTCCACCCTCACCGCATAATGGTCTGAGGCAAAGGTGTCTTCCCGTGGATTATCAAGCATTAGCGTGCTCCGAATACTGTCTGTCCCGGCAAACTTTTCGTTAAGGAAGATATAATCCAGCCGGCGCGGGAGCTTTGCAGCAATCGCGTTGAATACATACCAGTTGTCCTTGACCAGGTTCCTGGCATCGGTCTTCCGTTGTGAATACTCTGTATTGGTATTGTTGATAGCGTCCCACGTGACTGCTTCCTGATTCGGCTCCAGAGGCAGATTGACAAACCTCCCGTCAGCGATGAATTTCTGAACGACCGAGGAGTTTGGAGGAGCATTGAGGTCTCCGCCGAAAATCATCGGGATGTCAGTAGACAGCTTGTGGATGCAGTCCAGCAGCGCTCCCAATTCACGTTCCCTTCTGTCTATTCCCTTCTGCCATCGCTTGAACAGAAGCTCATATTCGTAGCGGGTGATTTCTCCCCCATCCAGCATGGCTTTCAAACTGTCAGCCAAAGGAACTTCATCCCTGGGACCCGCGTAAAGGTGGGTACAGATAAGATAGACCGGCTTGCCGTCGATGTTGATTCTGCCTAGCAGGGCTGAGACCGTCTCATCAAAATGAATGGAAAGGTGTTCGCTGTATATTCCGGGACTGCCGGAAAGTTTCCAGTCATCCAGCTTGGTCAATTCAAGACCTTTCCTGGCGAGGATGGCATTGCCTTCCTTAAATCCCAGTGGAGGACCGACACCAAAAACCTTGATGCCGGCAATGCAGACCTGGTGAATTTCATCCATGTTCAGTTCCCTCGCCAGACGCCTGGTAAAGCGATCCACTGGACTTGACTCCTGGATAAATATCACGTCGGGCTTCGCTGCTTTGAATTCAGCCAGCAGTACCTGATAGCGTTTTTCCATTTGAGAAGGAGATTCCCATGGGGTGAACTTTAGCAAGCCCTGATAATCGGAACCTGACCAGACATTTAGGTTAATAATCCTGAACGGTTTTTCACTTGCAGCTAATTGTGTTGCATTTGTGGCAGCAATTATCAGGATGAACAGGTAAATAACAGCGACCCTGACGCTTCTCATGGGTCATCTCCTTCCATCTGATTTGTTTTATAAGTTTTATCATAATTCAGTGAAAGATATTCAGTCAAGGAAAATCAAGTGAAAACATCCTTTATAAATCAAGAAAGTGCCATTCCTGATTGTTTATTTACGAAAAAATGACTATACTAAACGGCTAAGATCATTCTAAAAACTTAGTTTATCCTGCTTGTTTCGAGGGGTCAAAGGGGAGTCACCGTGGGCTTTCCCCACGCAGAACCCGTGATGACATTGAGGTGGGATAGCAATGGTTGGGTCATCTTCTGCGGCGTTTGATGCGGAGGTCAAAGAACTTTTGCAGTTCATTGACATAGGTCTGGTCTGTGCGGAGGGAAAGCAGGTCCACACCTGCCTGGGTCATGCGTTTGGAGAGCTGTTCCTGCTCTTTCTGGATATGTTTCTTGAACTGGGCACTTAGTTCTTTGTCAGAGAGGTTGATAACGTCGCTGTCACCGGTTTCAGGATTGAAAAGACGCACCAGACCTCCATCCGGAAGCTCGCGCTCCGCAGGGTCAACCACCTGCACGGCTATCACGTCGTGCTTTTGGGAAAGGATGGTCAGAGGCTTGATGTAACCGTGAGCCAGAAAATCCGAAACTATGAAGATGATGCTGCGCTTCTTGAGCAAACGCAGGGTGTAGGTAAGGGCATTTGCCAGGTCAGTTCCTTTGCCCTTGGGTTCGTGGTAAAGGATGTCGCGCAGGATTTGCAGGGCATATTTGCGTCCTTTGCGGGGTGCCAGATACTTTTCAATCACGTCTGTGAACAGCAGCAGGCCTACCTTATCCTGGTTTGAAAGCGCTGAGAAAGAGAGCACGGCGGTAAGCTCCGCAATGAATTCCGCCTTGAGCTGACCCCGTGTACCGAACTGGTTGGAAGCGCTGAGGTCAACGATAAAAAGGACGTTTAGCTCGCGGGTTTCCTTAAATTTCTTGATGTAGGGATGACCGAAGCGGGCGGAAACATTCCAGTCGATATCGCGGTAGCTGTCGCCTGCCTGGTATTCGCGCACCTCGCTGAATTCCAGTCCCTGCCCCTTGAACATGGAATGGTATTCCCCGGTAAAGACCTCCTCCACTAGGTTGCGGGTCTTGATTTCAATGCGCCGGATGCGCTTCAGGATTTCAGCGGCTGATACCGGCATATAGCTGTCTCCTGTAATGCTTCAGTCTGGTGTTTACTGCCATGGTTCTGAAGAGCAGGTTGCGTTTCCTGAGAAGGTCGGTAAGTCTGGACATGCGGTCGGGGTTTATGGGATAGGACAGCAGTTCTTTCCACATATGGCTGATCATTTTATCATGGAAAACATAAGAATACGGTTCCGTATGGTAGTCCGGATGGACGGAGAAGCAATTGAGCAGAAAAGCCCTGCTGTTGGAGGGGCTCAGTTCCTCAATGGCGATGTCCTGCTCAGTGGAACCGGTTCCGACCAGATTCGCCAGATGCACTTCCCAATAATACAGGTCGGTAAGATTGATTCTGTCCATGGGAAAACTCCGGCGGATATCAGCTATCCAGTCACTCAGCCAATCAAGGATAAACTCATGATGGGGCTGATGGCAGAGAGTGGCAAAAGCCCTGGCGTCATAATTATCCGACCTCTGGTAGGCGACCTTGATGATGGAGAGGATATTCTCGGAAACGTTCACGGACTGAGGGAAATGCTTGTATTGGTGATAGACGACAGGCAGTACCGGGAAACGGGGTATCAGGGTGTTTTGGGCAAAAGCTGAGGTGAAGCTTTCGTCGGGAATATCTGTCTCCGGAATGATATGAAAAGGGATGCCCAGTTCACGAAACATCCTTTCCGGAACACTGATATCGGGATGGTCAGCCCCCATGCGGTTATACTGATAAACATAGAAGAAAAGGTCTTGGGCTATGTCTCGGCAGGCTGCCAGCAGCACCCGGCTGTCGTATCCGGCAGTGCACCCCAGAATCAGGTCATACCTGTTGTTGGCCGCCTTAATGGTATTGGATAGGATGTGGCAGTTTTCCTCAATAACCCGATGTAACGGAATCAGCCCAGAGGGGATATCCTGGCTATAGCGAAGGCTTTTGGCAGTCTTGAGGTCCAGGCAGTGGTTGGGCAATAGCCTGTATACATCTTTGTAGGGTGAATAGTTCGTGGTCCACTTGTAATTGTTGGCTTTGAGGTTTTCCAGCTCAAAATAACCGGTAATGCTCTCGTCTTCCCAAAAGGGAATGTCAAGATGCTTTGAGAGCAGATGGGGCTGGGAAGCGCACCAGGTGGAACCCTTGTGTGTGGTGAAATAGAGGTCACGGCAACTGCCGGCATCAGTCAGGATGATATGAAAGCTTTCATTATGGCAAATCAGCAGCCACCTCCCGGACAAACAGCGGGTGCTCCTGACCAGAACGTCGATATCCGGGGTTTGCAAAGGCAGGCTGCAGAGTATATCTTTATCAGAGTACTCGGGATGATATGCATCCAGCATATAGCCGAGAAGGGTTGCGGAAGATTTCTCATCCGTGTGTGAAACCACGTTTAAATCCGGATGTGAAGAAAGAGCCAGGTCACCCGCCAGGGAGAAATGGTTCCATCCCTCCATCTTCACGGGTTGCCGACCGAGGACAAACTGTCTGCGGAAAAGAAGCTGATTTGGCATCAGGGCTCTATCCCGCTCAAGGCACCTCTATTTCGTCAAAGATGCGGTTTACTATATCTTCCGGAGTGAATTGCTCCGCTTCCGCCTCATAGGACAAAATAATGCGGTGACGCAGGACGTCTTTGCCGATTGCCTTGATGTCGTCAGGGATTACATAGCCGCGGTGCTCCATATAGGCATGGGCCTTGGCAGCTCTTGCCAGATATATGGAAGCCCGGGGTGATGCGCCGTTATCTATCAGGCCGTGCAGATTGGACAGGCGCGGATAACGCTGGGGCTGGCGGGTGGCGAAGACAAGATTGAGGATATAATCGTTGAGCTTGTCCTCCATATAGATGTCCTTGATGACGCCGCGCATTTTCTCGATGTCTGCCGGTTTGAGGATTGCCTTTATCTCAATGGCTTCGTCGCGTACCATGCGATTGATAATCAGCTTTTCGTCCTGGAAATCCGGATAGCTGATGCGGAGTTTGAGCATAAAACGGTCCACCTGTGCTTCCGGCAAGGGATAGGTTCCTTCCTGCTCCAGGGGATTTTGGGTTGCCATCACAAGGAAAGGTTTGGGCAGTTCAAAAGTGGTGTCACCGATGGTCACCTGACGTTCCTGCATGGCTTCCAGAAGGGCGGACTGGACCTTGCTGGGAGCGCGGTTAATCTCGTCAGCCAGAATGAAATTGGCAAAGAGAGGTCCTTTCTTGGGATAGAAAATCCCTTCCTTCTGGTTGTAAATCATCGTACCGGTTATATCGGCCGGAAGCAGGTCAGGGGTGAACTGGATGCGTTTGAAAGTGGACTGCATGGTCTGGGCAAGCGTGCTCACTATCAGGGTCTTGGCGAGCCCTGGAACACCTTCCAGCAGGACGTGGCCATTGGAAAGAAGCCCGATTAACAAGCGCTCAATGACCATCTCCTGGCCGACAATTACCTTGCCGATTTCTGCTCTTACTTCGTCCAGAATCGCGCTGGAATCCAGCACCCGGCTGTGAATTTCTTCTATCTGCATATATTGCTCCGTTGTTTAGACTGCTATCTGATGCAGCGCCTGCATGATATTCAGACAGCTGTCGCCAATGTGTTCCATATATTTGATAAAGTCAAGGAAAAGCAGTTCGGCTCTCACGTCCTCACCCTGCTGCATACGGCTTCTGGCAGCTTTGTGAACACTGCGGCGAAACTCATTGATAACTGCTTCCAGTTCGTATGACTGCTTCAGTTCTTCCTCGTTGATATACACTACCATCTTGGACCGGATAGTCCTCAGGAATGACTTGGTGAGGGTGGTCAGTTCCGTGATGTGCTCAGTGGCCTTGGGATGGAAGACTATCTTTTTATCATACTTGTACTGCACGGATTTGGCCATATTATATATGCTGTCGGCAACATTTTCCATCTCATGGATTACGCGTATGAGCAGACTGAGGTTCTTATAGTTTTCCTCGCTCAGGCTTTCCTGGGCGCAATGTTGCAGGTAGCGTGTGATTTCCACCTGCATCTGGTCTGTCAGGGTCTCGGTTTCCCTTATTCTTTCCACTTTATCTGTTATCTTTTTACAGGGGGTGAGAAAGATTTCCACGGTATCATCAAACATATCTTTCACGATATCCGCCATCTTTTCCATCTCTTTCTTGGCTTCGATGATGTTCATATCAGCCGTGTCCTGTAATGGCGTGGAAATATACTGCAGTTTGTAGGTCTTGTCCTTGTCCCTCTTGGAAGGTTTGACCAGGCGTTCCACAACATAGGCAAACTGCGGCACAAACCCAATCATCAGCAAAGTATTGGTGACATTGAAAAGTGTGTGGAAGAGAGCAAGGTCAAGGGGAAAGTTTTCCCTCAGGGATGAATCCCAAGGCACAATACGCATTTCCAAGGCAAGGAACTGCCTGAATACAAAACTCATCCAGATAACGCCGATAACATTAAATAGAGTGTGCGCTCTGGCAGCGCGCCTGGCATTTACATTGGTGCCAAGCGAGGCAATGTAGGCAGTAACGGTGGTTCCCAAGTTTTCACCCAGGCAGAGTGCTGCAGCGCTGGGTAAATCAATCCAGCCTTTGAAAGCCATCGCCACTGTCAGGGTCATCATAGCGCTTGATGACTGGATTATCATGGTGAGGACTGCTCCGGCAGCCACATAAAGGAAATAAGACCAGATGCCATTGTCGGAAAGATTGGCAAGCAGAGCCATGGTTTCGGGGTATTTTGTGATATCCGGAACGGAGTCTCGCAGCATTCCCAATCCGATAAAAAGGATACCAAAACCGATGATAAGGTCGCCGATATCTCTCATTTTCTTCTGCTTGGAAAACATAAAAGGCAGTCCAACACCCACAATCGGCAGAGCTAACACGGTTATCTGGACCTTGAAGCCTAGATAGGAGACAATCCAAGTGGTAATCGTGGTTCCGATATTGGCGCCCATAATCGTGCTGATTGCCTGGGTCAGTGATAGCAGTCCGGCATTGACAAAACTTACTATCATCACCGTTGTAGCCGAAGATGACTGGATTATGGACGTGATAAATATCCCGGTCAATACCCCCATAAACCTGTTCTGGGTCATGAAGTTCAGCACGGACTGCAGTTTTTGTCCCGCAGACCTTTGCAGGCCGTCGCTCATGACCTTCATGCCAAACAGGAATACACCTAAAGAACCGATTATCTGTAAAATCATAAAAAGCATCTATTCTCTCCGTAGTTATCTGGGTTTATGGAATAAAGGACTCTGGAATGACCAAAGTCCTCTTTTCCCGTTTTATTTAAGTCTCTTGTACTGTTGCTATAACTTATGGACTCACCTGTTCAGGAGGACTTGTTTCCGGCAGAATTCCCGGTTCCTTCACTTCGTTGGCTTTCATCAGCTGGTCTTCAGATTCGGAAACCCATTCCACCTTATTTTGCCTGGATTCGCTGAGGCTCAGGTTGCTGAAAGGCGGCTTTATATTTTCCAGTTTCAGCGAATAAGCCACAATCAATCCCGCAAAAACAATGGAAACCATGCTCATCAGCTTGACTAAAATATTAATGCAGGGACCCGCTGTGTCTTTAAAAGGATCGCCAACCGTATCGCCAACTACCGCTGCTTTGTGAGGGGAAGAGCCTTTACCGCCAAACTTGCCGGATTCTATGAACTTCTTGGCATTGTCCCAGGCTCCGCCTGCGTTGTTCATCATAACAGCCAGCACAAAACCGGAGGTGAGGGCACCGACCAGGACACCCAGAACGCCTGCCACACCAAAAATCAGGCCGATGATAATGGGAGTAGCGATTCCTACCATAGCTGGAAGCACCATTTCTTTCTGGGCTCCCTTGGTGGAAATGGTCACGCATCTTGCGTAATCCGGAGTCCCTGTCCCCTCTAGGATGCCAGGTATTTCACGGAACTGGCGGCGAACTTCCTTTACCATCTTGCCTGCTGCCCTGCCCACTGCCTTAATGGTCATGGACGAGAAGACAAACGCCACCATAGCCCCGATAAATATTCCCAGCAGGAACTTGGGATTGAGCACGTTTATCTGGTAAAAAGCGATGAAGTCTTTTACCGTTGCTTCTGAAACCAGGATTCTGTCATTCAGTTTATCACTGTAATGAATGTTCAAATAGGGTATCTTGCCCAGCTTGTCTGACAGCAGGTGAAATCCGTTTCGGATTTCTTCCAGATAAGCTGCCAGCAGTGCCATGGCTGTCAAAGCTGCCGAGCCGATGGCAAAGCCTTTTCCTGTGGCGGCTGTTGTATTGCCGACAGAGTCAAGGTTATCGGTCATTTCCCGCACTTCTGCATCCAGATTAGCCATTTGAGCATTGCCGCCGGCGTTGTCTGCAATCGGACCAAAGGCATCCATTGCCAGGGTCACACCCAGGGTTGCCAGCATGCCCACTGCGCCAAAGCCGATGCCATAAAGTCCCATTTCAATTGATTCATAGCCGTGGCTAAAGATAAACGCCAACAGGATGCCAACCACTATCGTGATGACAGGCGCTGCGGTGGAACGCATTCCGACCGCGATTCCTTCCAGAATAACTGTTGCCGGTCCGTATTCTCCCTGTTTGGAGATGGACCTTGTTGCTCTGAAGCTGTGCGAAGTATCTATTTCAGTGAACCAGCCGATTAAAATGCCGGCTACCAGACCGATGATGATGGAGATGAATACCCCGAAGAAATAGTCCGCAGGCAGCAGCCATTTGGTGATGAAAAATGCAGCAATGGCAATCAGGGCGGAGCTGGTATAAACGCTTTTATTAAGTGCAAACATCAGTTCATGGGTGCCGGCATGTTCCTTGGTGGATACCATGAAAACCCCAAGGATGGATAGCAGGGCGCCGATACCTGCCAGAATCATGGGAGCGGTAATAAACTTTATCATCCAGGGAGCCATGGCAGGACCCATCTGAGTGACGGCACCCATGCCCAGAGCCGCTGTGGCAAGGATTGAACCTGCATAGGATTCATACAGGTCTGCACCCATGCCTGCTACGTCGCCGACGTTATCGCCGACGTTGTCTGCGATGGTTGCGGGATTGCGTGCGTCATCTTCCGGAATATTGGCTTCCACTTTTCCGACCAGGTCTGCACCGACATCTGCGGCTTTGGTAAAGATACCTCCGCCCAGACGGGCAAACAACGCCTGTGTGGATGCGCCCATACCGAAGCTGAGCATGATAACGGTGATTTTTTCCAGGGCAAAACCCTGCCAGTTCAGGACATAAAACCAGATTGAGATATCCCACAAAGCCAGGCCGACCACGGTCAGACCCATGACGGCTCCGGCCCGGAAAGCGACTTTGAGGCCTTTGTTAAGGCTTTGGGTGCAAGCCTGGGCAGTGCGGTTGGATGCCAAAGTCGCCATATTCATACCGATGTAACCCGCCAGAGCGCTAAAAAATCCTCCGGTAAGGAAGGCAAAGGGTACCAGCCAGTGCAGGACTCCCAAAACCCATGCCATCAACTGGAACACAACAAAGGCAACGGCAAAGAAAATACCCACACCTTTATATTGCTGTCTCAGATAGGCAAATGCTCCTTCGCGGACATGCAGGGCAATCTCCTGCATGCGGTCATTACCGGGGTCCTGACGCTTGACCCAGTAAAAGAAAATATATGCAAATATCAGAGCTGCAATTGCTCCAATCGGTGCCAGATACCATAATAACGGTATTGCAATCATAAAGACTCCTCCATTACAGCGATAAACTCACTCAACGATATCAATTTAAACAGGGCTATCCTTTTTTAATGTTTTGCTCATTTTGTCAATTTTTATTTAGGGAAGTTTGTCCCAAAGCCCTTCATACATCTGCCAATTGCCTTCGCCGGCGTTTTTTAACAGGGTTATGGTCCGGTTCTGCAGTGAGGGAACTTCCCTTATCATCTCCAAAAACTCAGGAAGAGTTGCGTATTCAATGCCTTCCGGCTTGCCGGTTTCATAGCCTACCAGCAGAAAACGCTTTCCTTCCGACTTCAGTTTGTTGGAAATCCGGATGCTGTTTTCCTGGCTGTAATTGCCCAATACGAAACAGTCATATCCAATCTGCTCCACATGGCTTGCAATGTTTTGGAAAAATGCTTCTGCCGGCTGCCATTTACGATGGTATTGAGTTATCTTCACGTCAAGGTCTGTCACTGTCTTATCGTCTTTTGACAGTGGCTTGAGCATATAAACCGTCAGGCTGTCACTGCTTCGGTAACCGATTTGGGCATAATATCTTCCCCTTTCAGGCACTGACGCTTCAAACACGCCATTGCCTTTATATTCAGTCTGTCCGCTGACGGAGAAGAACTGCCCGTCACGGATAAAGCAGACCTGGATTTGCTCCGGTTTGAGCGATACAGGCAAATCCTGCTCGTCAGTGAGTGAGAATGTCACTTTATTTACCGCTTCGTCATCCCGTTTTTCCGTCTCGTAATAGTCATTTTTGCTGAGGTCAAAATATTTCCAGGAACCGTCAGTATAGACCGCCACCACATTGGGAATGCGGGTATAATTGGCAGGAATCAGGTTTGCCCTCAGGTAAGCGCAGGCGAGGATTTTATACTGGTAGCCTGTCAGGTTCTTTGTAAAAAGACCGATGTCCAGCGGAATCAGGCCTGTCATTGCTTTTTCCGGCTTAATCCTGTGGTTTTTCCGGAACAGCTTTATCACCTGTTGGGGGGTCGGCTGTGCCGGTTTGGACAGTATCATCCGTTTGGGATACAGGCCCTGCAGCAGATGTTTCTCATAGTAATACTGCGTCTGCCAGGGCAGGTTTTCATAGAAAATCGTCGGTTCGAACAGATTGAGCATCTCTTCCTTCGGTAGGGAATTGACCTTGGGATAAGCGTATTCAAACCATTTATACATACGGTAAAAAGTCCAGCCGTCCGCCTGCCACAAATCCTTCTCGTCATTTTGCAGCAGAGTGGATATCCAGGTCTGGTACATTTCATGATTGTTCCGCAACCTGTTGTCTGCAATCAGCTTGCGCACCATGTCAAAACCCAGGAACCGGTCAGGGTTCAGCCGCATTTTGGTTAAAAGCTGAAAGAACAAGCTGTCCGATTCGTCCACCGCAGGGAACTGCTTCAGATAGCTTCTGAGGCCTATCAGCTGTCTCGCCAGATAGTTTGGCTCATCACCCACCAGGGATTTCATATACAGGACAAAATCAGGGTCATCCATCTGAGCGATTCTGGCAAAGGTGGAGGGATTCATCAGGTCGGCAATATCATCCAGCCGTTTCTGGCGGTTGTTTTTTGCCTCGGTAACGCTGTCTTTCCATTCCTGCGGTGCATCCAGGAAGTCCGGCCTGTAATTGGGGTATTCCATCATCGCCGTGATTTCAGGAAGTTCGGCTTTATTGAGGGTAATGATATATTCCAGTTCACTTTCAGTGCCGGATGGCACGTATTGCAGGGTATTCAGGGTGTCCTTGAAAGCCATGATGAAAAAAGCGCCCTGTCCCACCGTGATAGTTTTTTCGCCGTTTTCATCGGTGCGGGTAAAGGCCTGCGGACGCAGTGAGTAAAAGTTATAGACATCAATGCCCAGAACGCATTTGGGGACTGGCTTGCCTTCGCCGTCCACCACTTTCAGCTTGAGGGTGCGCACGTTTTCGCCGGCATAGTAACGTATACTGTTGATGACTGCGCTGTAATCATCCTGCCCCAGAACTTCGTCAGTTGGTGCCGGAAGCGTGCCGTCCGCCGCAATGATGACCATCTTTTTGGTAAGTCCCGTGAACCAGGTCTGGTTTGGCCAGTAACCCCCATCCGAGTCCCCGCTGTATTGCCATCTGCCGTCCAGGAAGACCTCCGCCCAGGCGTGATTATCGTCCTGATGCGCCCACCAGGGAGTGCTGGCTGCCCGCGCCGGGATGCCCACCGTCCGGCACAATGCCACAAACAGGATTTGCGATTCCTCGCACCTGCCCACCAGAGACCTTGCCGCCACATCCATGGGTGACTGGTCACGTCCCGAGGTCGGTTTGTACATAAGGAGTTCGGTGCTGACCAGGCACATCTGCCGGTAAAGTTCCAGCGGGTCCGTGATTTTTTGCCTGAGCTCTTTCAGTTTCAGCCCGTCAAACATATTGTCCTTATCATAGATGCCGCCGCTTTCAAACTGACGCCGGTAATCCGTGATGGCTTCGTCGCTGACGGTGATTTTTGCCACATAGGACAGGAAAAACTCGTCCGGCTTGGTGATGCCCTGCTCCTGCATCATCTCTGTGACGGAACGCCAGTGGTTTTGCACCACCTGCGGATTGGCAGCCGCAAGCCTTCCGTTCTCCTCGTAAGCGAGAATGAATGCCATAACGCGGTCGGGATGGCTTTTCAGCAGCTTCGTATAGTCCTTTCTTGCCGCAGAAGGCATGTTCTTCAGATTGGCAACCGCCTTTTTATGCAGGCGGTGATACAGCGAGTCCGCTTCCCTGGCAGATAGAGTTGCCAGCGAAAACAGGACAAAAATCAAAAGCAAATATCTCAGGCTTTTCATAACGTTACCTCTATTTTGTTTCATACTTCTTCCTTAGGAGCATTACGGTATCATTACGGTATCATTACGGTACCATTACGGTAGCATTGCGGTCATTGACCGTATTACTACCGTAATGGTACCGTAATGCTAAAGCAATGCTATTAGGCAGGGAGCAGGGGACGGGTATGGTGCAAATCTGCTCCAACCACATGCAATGAAAGTATTTAGGCACTCTATTCAGTAAAAACGCTGTCCAGCAGTTCCAGAGCCTGCTTGGAAAAAACGGGGTCGTCGCCGATTTCCACCGTCAGTTTCAGGAATTCGACAGCGGCTTCCGTTTCGCCCAGGGCAAGGAAGATTTTGGCAATGTGAAAGGCGATTTCGGAAGGCATTTGCTCCAGGCGCGCCGGAATTTCCATCAGCTTAATCGCGGTCTGGTAATCCCCTTTTGTGTAATATAGCCAGGCCAGGCTGTCCAGGTAATGGGGGTTATCGGGAGAAAGCTGCAAGGCTCTCTGGATGAGGGCTTCGGCTTCCTCGAGATTTTCGTTGTTCAAAACATAGGTATAACCCAGCCAGTTCAGAAGAGATGCATCCTGGGGGTACTCATCCAGGGCCTCTCGGATGATTGCAGTCTGCCTGTCCTTCTGGCCGGTTTTGTGGTAATGCAGCCCCAGATTGACATAGGTGTCATAAGTGCGGCGGTCATTGTCATAGAACCACTTCAGGCATTCATAGGTCAGGGTGTCCTCCACCGCAATCAAGCCGTCGGTTTTCAGGCTGTCGATGGCTGCCAGAAGATAAGTTTTTACAGGGGTGGCAAGCTGCTCCTGCGTGGCAGTTTTGATGGTAGCGGTAAGGCGGCTCTTTATGGTATCGAGCGCCGGCGCTTCCACCTGCTGGGAATCGGCAAGGGCAGTGGCGCGGTGGATTAGCAGCAGTTCATCCAGCGCTGTTTTGCCCTCCAGGGCGGAAATGTGCTTCACTGCATCCTCAGCATCGTTTTTTCTAAGGCCGTTCAGCGCGTAATAGAGGGTAAGAAGCTGGGTTTCCCTGCTGCTGAACTCTATGCCTTGCAAGGCGCTGCGGCTGGCTTCAAACAGGACGTCGTCCTTCGCTGCCCAGCTTGCCTGCAGGAGTTTGAGGATAAACTGAGGGTCTTTTGATGCCAGGATGAGGTCGCTCACCAGGAGCAGTGAGGAAATATCACCATTGTCCAGAGCGGATTCCAGGACACCTTCCAGCTTATTCCGGTTGCCGCTTTGCTGCAGGGTTTGCCACAAATCACGGATTTTGGTGACTTGGTTCTGCACCGAATACAGCCCCCACAGCAGGCCTGCCGCCTGGAAAGTGGTATCGATGGCTGCCGATTGTTTCCAGACCTTTTCGGCTTTTTCCACATTAAAAGCCAGATAGAGCAATCCCAGCGAATTCAGGAACTCCGGGTCTGATTTGCCAAGTTCATAAGCTTTGTCCAAAAGGGAAAGGCGGTTTTTGCCGTAAAGGGTCTGCTCCAGATAAAAGAGTGAAGTGTAAGCTCGCGGGGTTGCATAATTTTTCAGGTAGATGTTCAGGACGCGCTCAGCTTTCTTATGCTCCTTGTAGCGGATATAGATATCATAGGTCTGCTCCAGCATCAGCTTGTCCATATCCTTGCGCGCCAGAAGGGTATCCACATAGCCGGCAAAATACTCAAGGGGTATTTCCCTGTAGTTTACGCGGTTCATCAGGGTATTGAAGAGGGCTTTGCGTATTTCCTTCGACTGGGGGTCAAACTTCAGGGCCAGGCGATAGACTTCTTCAGCCCTGTCATATTGGTAGTCATAATACAGCACGTTGGCGGCGGAAAAAAGATATGCGGAATACTCGTTGGGCCTGGACCCGTCAGGTGTGGCGGGAACATTCTGAGCGCAGGCAGAAAGCAGCATTACAACCGCCAGGGTCAGAGCAGCCAGTCCGGGAAGCGGGATTTTTTTCACATTACCCAAAGCTTGCTACTTTGCCTTGAAAGAGGCGGAAAGCTTTTGCAGTTCAAGCAGGATGGGCAGTTTGTCCCCGGAGGGATAATAGACCACGTTGTCTATCAGGTAAGCCCTCTTTTGTCCCCTGTCATAAAAGGCAAAGGACTGGAAACCGCCTCCGATGGCATGCTTCATGTTTTTCCAGGGTCCGATGATGCGCCAAGCTTCATACCTTCCCAAAGTCACTTTTTCAGCGCGGAGCATTTTGGCGTCAAACTCGTCTCCGTCATAATACTTTTCCGCCAGCTCTTTGCGCTTGGATTTCAGCCAGTCCAGATGCAGGCTGTCTTCTTCCATGTCCTCGTAATAGATGGAAATGTATTTATCGGGAAACTCCCTGCTTTCACTGCGCATCCGGTATAAAAAGCTCAGGAAACGGTTGGCCTTGTCATTGCTGAACAGACGGTAGTTTTCCGGTATTTTTACGGTAAAGGGATATTCTTCAAAAAAGGCATCGGGTATCAGCTTTGTCCTGTATGCCTGGTAGGCAAGACGCTCGCCCAGCCTGTTCTGGAACATACCAAACAGGCGGTCGGACTGCTGGATGCTAAGTTTGACCAGGCTCTCCAGATTGCTTCCCACCATATAAACGATTAGCTGGTCGTTGACGAAGCGGTTTTTGGCGACAAACATTTCTGCGCCGGAATTTTCCACCCGCTCTATCATCCGGGCATGCATGGTTTTGCGCAGATGGCTGGAAACAGCACCCTTGGATTCCAAATCGCCGTAGAACAGGAGGTTTTTGTATTTTGACAACTGGTCAATGTCCTTGATGTCGGCTTTTATCATATTGAAGTACTTTTCGTTGACCACGATATACATCTCCTGCTCCAGGGTCTCCCTCAGCACTTCTTCCATCAGCTTCCAGACCAGGTCGTCGCAAAAGACATGGATGTCCCTGTCCTCACCCCAAGCCATGGGTTTGGATGTATCAACCACAGTCTCATAAAAGGAGTATCTGCCGGATTTCGCCGTACCCTTTCCGCAAGCCGGAATCAAAACAACCAGGATAGCTAAAATTAGAAGCGGCAGAGACATCGCCAAACGGGAAAAAACTTTGTTTTTCATAATAGACCTTCTGTATTTTAAGGGATTAATACTACCTATCTGATTGCCCTGACGTAATTGAAACCGCTCAACAGTGTGGCAACCACTACTATCCAAAACCAGATGCGGCTGGCGTTTATCACCCAGGCAGGCGTGTAGCTGATAGCCATGCAGCCCAGACTGAAGATGATGCCGGCCATCTGCATGACAGTCTTGATTTTGCCCCAGATATCGGCGGACAGGATTATCAGCCTGCGCACCAGAATCTTGCGCAATACTGAAACCAAGGCTTCCCTGAAGGCAATGATGGCAAAGACAGTCCAATGCAGGCGGATGGGGTCTTTCCAGGTAAGGGCCGCCAGCGCTGCCAGAACAATCAGCTTGTCTGCCAGCGGGTCGATAATCTTGCCGAAATCGGAGATAACATTGAATTTCCGTGCCAAAAAACCGTCCAGCCAGTCCGTGATGCAGGCTAAAACGAATACAATCCATGCCCAGTACAGGGCATTTTCGTGAGTGCAGAGAAAGGCCAGCCACAGAAAGACTGGCGTCAGGACAAGGCGCAGGATGGTAAGAGCATTGGGGATGTATTTCTTCACAATTCGTCCTTGTGAGGAGGTTCCTCATGCTTATATTTTACCACGAAAGGATAAGCCACCAAAGTCGCAAGGAGAATCACCCCCAGCTGAATCAGGAAAAAGTAACTCCGGATGCCATAAAGCAGCCAGTCGCTGTAATAGAAAATCTTATAGAGGAAAAAGCTGATTCCCACCGGTATAAGCCCCAGCAGCATTGAATTTGCCCAGAAGTGGTCATGAACCTCTTCGTCCTCATTCTGGCGGGTTTGGATAAGGTGCCTGATTCGTGCCAGATGGTGTTCATAATGCAGCCTCTTCAGCAGGAAGATGATGAATATAACCAGGCTGAGAAAGGCAATCACAATCCAGCGGACCTGGCGCAGCTGGTCTATCCTGGTGAAAGTAAGGTTCCAGATATCGTCCTGGTACTCCACCATGATGCGTTCCTTGTCAGCAAGGTTCTCCAGGTAATCCCTGAGCACCAGTTTGTTTGTCCTTGCTTTGTGCTCACCTTTCAGATAGATGATGAGCAAATCCGGCAGAGCCTTTTCCCGCAGGATTTCCTCAGCGCCCTTGAGCCCGTATTTCTCTATCAGCTCTGTGGCGGACTGCTCGCCTGTCTTGTAAAGGGTTTCGCGGATAAACTCATATCCCGCGAGGCCTTCCTTTAAGCTGTCCATCACTTTCAGGTCCCAGGAATAAATCATCACCGGATAAGTGGAAACCTGCTGATACTGGTATTGTATCTGGCTTTGCAACAGATATTCGATGACCGTCCAGCCCATTATCAGCAGGACTGCCGTCACTATCAGCAACATAAACTGCTTCTTCATTCTATTTACCTCTGTAAAGACATATCACCATTTCAGGGTAAGTTTTTTGCGCTTGAGCTTGGCTATAAAGGAACGCGGACTGAGTTCGGACTCAAACAGGTTGCTGACCTCCAGTTCCGTTCTCATCACTTCCTTTGCCAAATCAGCTTTGCGCTCCATCGGATAGACGATGTATGCCTCGCCGTCCTCTGCCAGGCACCAGTCAATGCAGACCAGGACGTCCGCCATTGTGCAGGTAATTTCCTGCCGGCTCATTGCCCTCGTAAAGTCCGGGCTTACCTTTCCGCTGCCGGATTTGACCCAGGGCGGATTGCCGTAGATGATGTCAAATCCTTTATAGTCAAGCTGGGAGCGGAACTCCCGCAAATCCCCCAGAGTAAAGCGGCAGGACAAACCCAGCCTGGCGTTGTTACGTTCCGCCAGGTCAACCAGCTCTTTCTGGAGTTCGATGCCCCTCAGTTGCCAATCCGGCTTTTGAAGAGCCAGCATCAGGGTTATGATGCCGTTTCCTGCACCCAGTTCCAGTCCGCGCACCTCTGTTTTCCTGACCTTGTCGGCAACTGTCTTCTGCAGGAAATCCGCAGCTTCGGTAACGGGATGCCCGCCTTCCAACTGCTCTATCTCAATATCCGTAAAGGGTAGCTTGACCTTAATGCGGTTCATCACTTGGAAAGTGCAAGCATTCTGTCCAGGCAGGACAGGGCTTTGCCTGCGATTGCCGGTTCCACTTTGATTTCGTGCTGCTCCAGTTTCAGGGCTTCCAAAACGTGATGCAGCTGTGTTTTCTTCATATTCTGGCAAACGCCGTTACTATTCAGGGAATGGATGCTTTTTTCGGGATACTTTGATTTCAGCAGGTCCACCAGGCCTGTCTCTGTGGCGATTATCAGCTTATCGTGGTCTTCCGCATATTTCATCATACCGCTGGTGGACATCACGATATCAGCTTTGGAAACCACGTCCCACTGGCATTCGGGATGCGCCAGCAGAGTATGCTCAGGATAGGCAACCCGCATATTTTCCACATCCTTAACTGTGAAACCGAAGTGGTGAACCACGCAGTAGCCGTGCCAGACAGTCACTTTACGGCTGGTTTGCGAAGCAGCCCAGGTACCGAGATTCTGGTCCGGAACAAAGAGGATTTCCTTGTCGGCGGGGACGGACTGCATTATTTTTACAGCATTGGAGGAAGTGCAGCAGATATCGCTTTCCGCTTTTACCTCCACGGTTGAATTCACATAGCAGATAACGACGGCGCCGGGATGTTCGGCTTTGAAAGAGATGAGCTGTTCGGCGGTTATCATGTCCGCCATGGGACAGCCGGCTTCCAAGACGGGTAAAATCACCCGGGAGGAGGGGTTGAGGATGGCAGCCGTTTCCGCCATAAACCGCACTCCGCAGAAAATAATCAAAGGCGCGGCGGATTGCTTTGCCTGCAGGGAAAGCTGTAGCGAATCGCCTGTAAAATCAGCTATTTCCTGGATTTCCACCGCCTGGTAGTTATGCGCCAGGATAACGGCGTTCTTTTCTCTTTTGAGGGACAGTATCTGTTCCTGCATTTCATTGAACATTGCCATAAAACTCCTTGCCTGAAAAAGCGCGGGTTAGTAGCCGGTGTGTCCGAAACCGCCGGAATTGCGCGATGTCTCGTCCAAATCTTCCGCTTCGGCGAGTTCGGTCTGCGGAACCGCTGCAATCACCATCTGGGCAATCCTCATGCCGGGTGTGACGGTAAAGGGTTCGCTGCTCTGGTTAAAAAGAATGACTTTGATTTCTCCGCGATAGTCAGCGTCGATGGTTCCGGGGCTGTTGAGGATGCCGATTCCGTGCCTGGCTGCCAGACCGCTGCGGGGACGTATCTGCGCCTCGAAACCAACAGGCAGGGCAATGGCAATCCCGGTGGGGACGCATTCCCTTCCCTGCGGGGGAATGACCAGTTCAGCAGTGATATCTGCAGCCAGGTCATAGCCCGAGGCGTGAGGTGTCATAAGCCGGGGTGTCTGCGCTGTGGCGGACAACCTTTTGTAGCGGATTTTCAGCATGGTTCAGCTATTGCGGTCGGTAATATAGTCTGCCAGCATTTCCAGGAAGACGGCTTTGCCGCCGAACCGGGAAAGAGCCTGCTTTGCGCTTTGCTTATATTCTTCTGCCATCTGACGGCTTTTTTCAATGCCATAGACAGACGGAAAGGTCATTTTCTGCGAATCAATGTCCTTGCCGACGGATTTGCCCAAGGCTGCGGGGTCGCCTTCAATATCCAGCAAATCGTCCACAATCTGGAATGCCATGCCGATGCCGATGCCATAGTTTTCCAGGGCTTCCACATCTGCCGGCTTGGCGTTGGCACCCATGGCGCCAAAGCGCAGGGCAAGGTTTATCAGACGCGCGGTCTTGTTTTTATGAATGAATTCCAGGGTTTTCTTGTCGGGTTTTTTGCCTTCGGACCGGATGTCCAGCACCTGTCCGGCAATCAGGCCCGTAGCTCCGCATTCCACCGCCATTTCGTGAACCATTTCTTTCTTTGTTTTTTCCGGCAGGGGCGACCAGGTAATCAGTTCAAAAGCGGAAAGCAGGAGGGCATCACCCGCCAGCAAAGCGACTTCTTCCCCGAACACCGCATGGCAGGATTTTTTGCCCCGGCGGTATTCATCGTTGTCAATATCCGGCAAATCGTCGTGGATAAGTGTATAAGTATGCAGCATTTCAATGGCTGCCGCCACATAGGTTATCGGTTCCGGGTCTTCGTTAAAAAGCTGCCAGGCGAGCATGGTGAGATAGGGACGCATCCTCTTGCCGCCTGCAAACAGACTGTAGCGGATAGCTTTGTGGATTTCCTTGGGATACTCGTCCTTGCGTGGCAGAAATCGGTCGAGAATGATGTTTACCAGTTCCTGTTTTTCTTTGAGGTCGCGTTTGAAGAGGACGCGATTATCCATTCTCTTCCTCCTGAGGTATTTCTTTCATCATTTTTTCGTTGAGCAGAGTCACTTTCATCTCCACTTCCGCCAGCTTTTCGCGGCAGATTTTGAGGTAAACGATGCCTTCTTCATACAGGCGGAGCATCTCATCCAGGTCATCGGTATTGGCGGTCATCCTCTCCGAGATGTCTTCCAGAATCTTTAAAGCCTGTTCAAATTTCAGGTCTTTAGGGTCTGTCGTTGTCATCATATTACACAACACTCCCAGTATAAATCAAACTTTAGCATATATGGAATACGCTTTTTTGTCAACCCTTTTTTTGCATCCCGCCTGCTCACATGTCCCGAAGATGTCCCGAAGCCTCCCGAAGAAAACCCGGCTATCTTCGGGACATCTCCGCGACATCTCATTAAGCAGGAAGCAGGGAAAATGCCGTAAAAACCTGATTTTACTTGCCAGAAAAGTTTCCTGACGTAAATATGATTATGAAGATTTCTTCTGAGGGGAAAATATGCCTAAACTCAAGCCGGCATTAGCATTGATGGCTATACTGCTTGCCACTGCCTTGTCTGCAAGTTACATTGTTTTTCCGGAAGACAACTCAAAAGACATCTACGTAACTGGATTCGAGAGATATCCAGAGACGAAGTTTTATCTGGTCACTATCAATAATAACCTTGTTGTCCAGCCGGTCACAAAATGGGCTATCCTGGTCAATTGCAACAAGGGGGACGAAGCTTATATTTCCTGGCAACCGTTTCTGAAGACATATAAAAGCGGAATGCCCTATGGACCGCGTACCAACGAATACAAAAGGTTTGTGCAAAGCGTCTCCTACACAGCGGATGATTATGAAAAAGGGTTCATTACTCAAACACAGAGAATTTGGTTTGATTACTGGAATGGAGCTTTTAACTTCTTTCCCAGAAGAAGAACGCTGGTTTATAATCTGAAGCAGGTGGACAAGGATAGATCTACCTGGACAAAGTATGCGTTGGTTCCTGATCGGTCCTATATTTCCTATAGGCTTAAACATAACAGTAACGTGGGATACTGGACCGTCTATCAAGGACAAAGTAAGGAAATATGGTTTCCTCTGAAGAGCTGGCTGAACAAACAAATCAGCAGGCAAAAACTCATCAAACTATATTACAAAACCATCGGGGCATACAGACATAATGTTACGCTGGGGGAAAGCTATAAAGTTATAGAATTGGTAATGAAAGAGAATTACATCTTTTACCTGATGTTTTTCTTTATTGCAGCAACAGCAACCGTCTTAACTGAACTGATAATCCTGCTTACGCTGTTCAGTTCCGTGACCGGAATCCCTCTGATTAAGAAGATTTTCGCGCTGATTCCTGCTTGCCTGCTGGGCACTGGATTTACCATTGTTATGCTCTGGTGGGTCTTTCCACAATGGCTGCAAACGTATATGATGCTGACCATGGGCGGTGTAATCTTTGCCTTTCTGGTGGAAGCCCTGGTTTACCGTGTATTTGTAAGAATCAAGCTGAAACATGCCCTGTATCTGTCATTTGCCTGCAATCTGGCATCCTATCTGGCTGGATTGTGGCTGTTTATGATGGTGCGTCTGATTATCTGAGGGTGGACACAGCCAGGACCAGTCCCGAAACGATATCCAGAACCTGCTCCGGTTCAGTTGCCACATTGCTGATGCCCCGGGATTGCCAGTTGTAAAGGGTGAGATTGTCCAGGGGATACTTCAGCCCGGAGGAAGCGGCAAACTCCGCTTTTTCAGTGACGGCAAGCAGGGACAAAAGGGAACCGGCGGGGTAACTGAGACATACACTGCCGGATAGGACGCTGATAATCTGGCTGCTGCTGACAAGCTTTGCTGATATGCCATTCCGGTGCGCCTGCAGGAGGTTTTGCACCAGAGCGAGGGCATGGTCAAAGCGTCCCTCCAGGTTATTGCAGATAATGATTTCTCCTATTCCCTGCTCAAGGCAGTACTCCACCGCCAGCTGGGTATCGGTCTCATTCTTTTCAGACCGGTAAATGATGTTTTCACAGCCGTCTGGAATGACAGTGCGCAGGCCCCGCGGCAGGGAATCCATATCGCCAATCAGCACACGGGGAGAGAGATTCAGTTCCCTGCAGATTTCCAGACCGCCATCCACGGCAATCACCAGGTCAGTCTCTGTAATGGAATCATAGGGAATGACGGGTTCAAGAGGAGAAAAAGGCGTAATCAGCCAGGCGCGGAGGTATTTTTCGCTCATCGGGTAGTGTAATAGACTGGTTCTTCTAAGCGGTTCAGGTAACGGGCGGGATTGACCTTGGCGCCGTTGACCAGGACCTCGTAATGCAGATGCGGTCCGGTTGATACTCCCGTATTGCCCATCTGGGCGATAATCTGGCCCTTGCGCACCTGGTCGCCGATGGCGGCTTCGAAGCGGTGCAGGTGACCATAACGGGTCTCAAAGCCGTTGGCATGGCGGATTTTTATCAGCTTGCCATATTCCGGGTCATAGGCTGTGGCTATCACTTCACCGTCCCCGGTGGCATAGACAGGCGTCCCCACCTTGTTGGCAAAGTCTATCCCATAGTGAAAATACAGACGCTTGTGGAAAGGATGCATCCGCACCCCCCAGCCGTCCGACCACCTGCCGAAAGTGGGATACACGGATGGCCCGCTTTCAGGATTGTAGGGCAGGGAGCTTTCGGGAGCCACTTCGCCGTCCAGCACGGCAACAGCCGTCAGGATTATCTTCAGGCGTTCCTCCACCGAGTTTATCCTGGCATCCAGATAGGAGTCGTAAACAAAGGTGTTGTCCGCCAGGGATTCATCAGCGCCGTTCATGTTGTAGGGATAGAGCTTTTCCTCGCTCTGGGGCTTCTTATCTATTACTTTGAAGGTGTCAAGCTTGTGATAAATGGAATCAACCACGCCGGAATAGTATTCCAGCTTGTCGCGGAGTTCGGTGTTTTCGCGTTTCAGCAGTTCAGAGGACCGGCTGTCGCCATCGCCAAACTGCAGACCGGAAAGATACAGCACAGACATAACAAAGACGCAGGCAAGCAGGATAACCGCCACAGCCAGGACAGACCGGGACAGCTGCAGCTCTTTGCGCACTCCGTCCAGACCATACTGGTAGGTAATCTTCCACTTTCTCTTTATCCTGAAGGGGTCCATAAATCTCCTGTACCTTTGTTTTGCTCTCTGCTGATGCATATCTGATTATCAGACAGGGCGTTCATCTTAATAAGCAGTTATATTTTAGTCAAGCTATTTCGGCTTTGCTCCACTTCAAAGTCTTTTCTGAAAGGCATTCAGGCTCAGCTGTTTTTTTTGCTTTACTAATATTTGGCAGGCAGATAGTTTAGTATTATTATGTTTGTAGTTTTAAAAGGCAGAAGGGAGACAATATTTGTGCTTGACAAAATTTGCCTATTATTCTGTTTAGTGAAGTGTAATGTCCCGACTAAGCACTCTAACCCCAGTAATAATGAATGAGATACGAATAAATGTGTTCAAGTAATGAAGCGGAGGCCTTATGCATAAGGTTAAACCGGGTATAATACTGTTTGTGATTCTGTTTGGCTTGTGGCTGTTGCTGGCAGGCGCGGACAGGGACGAACTGATAGTGGCGGCAGCAGCGTCTCTGGTGATAAGCGTTTTGTTTGCCGGCAGGGCATCAGCCCTGGGCAGTGTCAGGTTGCATCCCAAGGCAATCGCCTATGCCGTTATCTTTTTCTTTGTCTTCCTGAAGGAATTGGTGCACAGCACGATTGACGTGGCGGGACGGCTGCTTTCTCCCCGTTTGCCCATCAATCCCGGCATCGTGAAGGTCAGGACCAGGCTGAAAAGTCCTCTGGGCAGGATTATCCTGGCAAACACCATCACCCTGACTCCCGGAACCATGACGATCGAGACAAAAGGCGAATACTATTACATTCACTGGATTGACATCAGGACCGAGGATATCGATTCCTCCACCGAAGCCATCGTAGCTAAGTTTGAGAAATATCTGGAGGTGATTTTTGGCTGATATCACCATGCTTATTATGAATGCCGCCTTCTATATCCTGATGGCTGCGGTGTTGCTGTCCTTTGTGCGCTTTATCAAGGGACCCACCTGCGCAGACAGGATGGTGGCATTGGATGCTATGACGATTGCCGGAATCTCGGTAATTGTCTTCATCGCAGTCTTTGCGAACAGAGCGATTTACCTCGACGTGGCTATGGTCTATGGCCTGCTCAGCTTTTTGGGTGTAATAGCTGTGGCGCGCTATCTGGAGAAAGGGTTATGATACAGATAATCGGCGCAGTCATCTCCCTTGTCGGCTCGATGTTCATCTTTCTGGGCGCTTTGGGCGTGGTTCGTATGCCCGACGTTTACAACAGGATGCAGGCCGGCACCAAAGCAACAACCCTGGGCTCCATGCTGACCCTTATCGGAATTGGAATCGTTCTACCCGGCTGGCTGGGAAAGCTCCTGCTGCTGGTGGTTTTTATCATTATCACCAATCCCATCAGCTCCCATGCCCTGGCCAGAGCAGCTCACCATGCCGGAATCAAGCTTACCGAAAAATCCGTCAGGGACAATCTGAAAGAAGATTACCCGAAAGAGGATGATAATGGCTGAGAATATCCTTATAATAGTGCTTTCCACAATAAGTCTCATAGCAGCCGTCTTTGCCGTAGTGACCAAAAAAACGATAAACGCCATAATCTCCAGCGGAGTGGTCAGCCTGATGGCTTCCATCACGTTTCTGCTGGTTGCGGCGCCTGACGTGGCAATGACTGAAGCCGCCATAGGCTCCGGACTGACCACGGTGGTCTTCTTGTATGCCCTGAAGCATGTCAGAGGCCAAAGGAGCAGTCGAGATGATTAAATATATCCTGATTTTCCTGGTGCTGATTGGTATGGCGTGGCTGTTTTTTCCCCTGGTGGTGGAATTCTTTACTCCGGACATTACCAACAACCTGGCTGCCAATTATGTATTTGGTTCCGCTGCTGACCTGAACATGCCCAATGCAGTAACTGCAGTGGTGGTAACTTATCGCGGTCTGGACACGCTCGGCGAGGTAACGGTGCTTTTCCTGGCAACCGCCGGAGTGGGTTTTTTCCTGAAACGGAAAAAGCATATGGAAGGTATCCGCCGCCCCGGCTCGGAAATCCTTAAAACCGGGTCCGAGATTCTGGCTCCACTGATTATCATCTTCGGAATATACATATTCACCCATGGACACCTGACCCCCGGAGGAGGCTTCCCCGGAGGTGTAGTAATGGCTTCGGCATTTTTACTGTTGCTGATGGCAAATGAAAACTTCGGCTTTTCGCACGGTATCATTAACCTGACTGAGACCATTTCCGGAATCGGTTATGTGCTGATAGGCATTACCGGGCTTGTCCTGCTGGGATTGAACCATTTCCTTGACCCGCGCTGGCTGGGTCTTGGACAATGGGGCAGATTGTTTTCTGCCGGTGCGGTTCCTCTGATTTACAGCTTCATTGGACTGAAAGTGGGAGCTGAAATGTCCGGATTGCTGGATTCCCTGCAAAGCGACGGAGGTGAGCAATGATTATACTGATAACAGGACTGCTTCTCATCATTATTGGCTTTTGGGCAATGCTGACCCGCAAGAACCTGATTCGTATCATCATCGGTTTTGCCGTTATGGACACAGGCATAAACATCGTTCTGGTAGCCATCGGATACGTTAAGGGCAAGACAGCCCCCATTATTGATAAGGCAGTTACCATGGCCCAAGGCGCAGAAGCAGGAATCCAGGCAGTGGACAAGGTCGTTGACCCAGTTCCGTCAGCGCTGGTGCTTACTGCCATAGTCATTGGTCTGGCAGTGACGGCTCTGATGCTGGCTTATGCCATACGTATGTATAAAACCGGCAACAGTCTTGATATTGATGATTTTGAGGAGCAAAAATGGTGAATCCTCTTTATCTGATAGCGGTCTTTCTGATAGGCGCGTTCCTGGTTCCTTTTGTGGACAGGGCAGACCGCCGGCTTTCACTTGGAGTGATGTATTTCTCCTTGTTATACACGGCTTCCCTCAGTCTGATGCGCCTGTGGCAGTTGTTCTTCACAAACGGCAATGAAACACAGGTCTTTACTGCCGGGTTTCAGCCCCCCTTATCCATTGCCCTCAGTTTTGGCTTCAAGGAAGCGCTGCTTACTTTCCTGGTCAATCTTACAGGTTTCCTGAGCGGAGTCTATCTGGCAAAAAAGCTCGGTAAATCAGGGGTTCAGTCCATTTCGATTCTTTTGCTTCTGATGCTGGGCGCTAATGGTTTAATTCTTACCAGGGATATTTTTAACGGCTTTGTCTTTCTGGAAATCCTGTCTATCGCCACCTATGCATTGATAGGGTTGAAATCCAAGAAGAACGCTCTGGCTGCAGGCTTCAAGTACATGATGGCAGGAGGCTTGGCAAGCGCACTTCTTTTGATAGGCATTGCCTTTGCTTACCGTTATTCCGGAACCCTCAATCTGGATACCTGGGGTCGTTTGCTGATTCCTATGACTCTTGGTTACAAAATCGCTCTTTTTATGATTATCATGGCATTCGTGATTGAATTGAAGCCCTTTCCTGCCAACGGATGGGCCTTGGATGTTTACCAGAGTGCCCATAGCGGAGTATCGTCCCTGATTGCTTCAGTCCACACGGGTGCGGTGCTTTATTTCTTTTACAAGCTGCTGCCCCTGATGCCCTATGAGTTTCTTCCTTTGCTGGCGGGGACCGGACTGGTCAGCTTTCTTCTGTCGAACCTGACTGCTTTAAGGCAGAAAAACGCAGCCCGGCTTTTGGGATACTCATCCACTGCCCAGACAGGTCTGCTGATGTTTGTCCTAACCGGACTCTACCGCTACAATGTTCACCCTTCGCTGGTTCTGTTTATAGCCGGCGGTCTGTTTTTCACGAATTTCATTGCAAAGTCAGGCCTATTCTGGCTTGCCGGCATTATCAAGGAAAAAACCACAGAAAAATGGAGCATCCTGCGCAAGCAACCCCTGCTCCTCGTGCTTTTTGGAGTCTTTATCCTTGCCCTGACCGGTCTTCCGCCTTTCCCCGCTTTCTTTGCCAAATGGGAAATCATCCAAATACTTGCCCAGCAAGGTGGATGGGTCGCTCTTACCGCTATCCTGCTTGGCTCCCTCTTGGAAGCTGCTTATTTGCTTCGCTGGTTTGGACTTGCGGTCAGACAGAATAGTGATGAACCTGAAACCGCTTCTCTGCCGTACTTAAAGCTCATTCCACCCCTGATTGGCACAATCCTGCTGTTTGCTTTGTCCCTTTTCATGGGTTCGCAGCTTTATGTGCTTTCGGAATTTATGTATTTCCCCCTGCTGGCTTTACTGGTCTTTTCCATTCTGGACTGCTGTCCGTTAAAGCTGAAGGGTCTGCTTCTGGTTGCTGCAATTGGGCTATGGGGATGGTTTTCCGTCTGGCCCAGACTGATGGGTATCGGGCAGTTGTTCGGCCTCGTACTGATAGGCGGCGCACTGGTACAGGTCTTTGGATTCCTGCATCACAAAGGCAGGGAAGCCGGATTAATACCTTTGCTTGCCATGCTGATTTTTTCATTGGGCAATCTGCTGACAGCGTCTACAAAGCTGGATTTCTTTTTGACTTGGGAGTTTATGACCCTCTCATCCTACCTGTTGATAATGAGGGGTAAATCTTCACATAAAGCAGCATTGAGCTACATCCTGTTTTCCCTGGGTGGAGCTTATCTGATTCTGACCGGACTTTCCCTGATGCCTCCATTCAGTCCCGGAATGGCTTTCTACCTGCAATCGGGTTTTCACAGCATCGGCTTGGTTTCAACTATCCTGCTCGGCATCGGGTTTCTGATTAAAACAGGAGCTTTGGGAGTGCATGTCTGGCTTCCGGATGCTTATGCGGAAGCTGAAAACGAATTCACCTCTGTTCTGTCATCCGTTTTATCCAAAGCAGGGGTATTTGGGCTTCTGCTCGTTCTGGTCATGGCAAAGGATGTCCTTGCTGCTAACAATCTGCTTCTGGACGCCCTGAGCTGGCTGGGTGTATTCACTGCATTCTTTGGTGCGCTGATGGCGGTCTTCCAGGAAGATGTGAAGAAATTGCTGGCATACTCCAGCATGAGCCAGCTTGGCTACATTATCCTTGGCTTTGCCCTGATGTCTCATCTGGGATGGGTTTCCGGACTATATCTGACTTTCACCCATCTGTTTTTCAAGGCACTCATATTTATGGCAATTGCAGGTGTGATACTTCGCACCGGCACCAGAAACATGTACGAAATGGGCGGTCTCATCAAAAAGATGCCGATATCTTACATCAGCGTCCTGATGGGTATCATTGCTGTTTCCGGAGTACCCCCCCTGAGCGGATTCGGCTCCAAATGGTTTATCTACACTTCCCTCATTGAACAGGGCCATTACTTCCAGGCAGGCTTGGCTTTCTTTGCCAGCGCAATCGCCTTTTTATACCTATACAGGCTGATTCACACCGTTTTCCTGGGACAGCCCAAACCCAGCCAGCAGAATGTGAAAGAAGCTCCCTTCTGGCTGATAATCCCCCAGGCAATCTTTATAATGGTTATCATGGGAATCTCCCTCTTCCCGAATTACATTACCAAACCCATTTCCAGTGCTGTATCCATTTTCATTGAGAAGCCCGATTGGCTTTCCTGGACAGGATACAACATCACGCTGAATTCTCCAGTCCTGCACGGCAACTGGAACGGAAATCTGGTAATGCTGGTAACTATGGGTGTCTTCGGTTTTCCGTTGCTCTGGCTGCTGCTGATTAATGCCAGAACCCAAAAGGTGAAGCAGTTTAACATAGTTTTTGCGGCAGAGCGCCCCTACAAGCCCTGGACCACTCACTTCGCGCACAATATGTTTGCCCATTACAACAAAGCCCTGGGCTGGCTGATTACCCCGCGTATCACAGCTTTCTGGAATGGCGTCACCGAATGGTCCCATTCACTGGCTGCCGCTTTTTCCCATATTTATACCGGTAACGGACAAACCTATCTGCTGCACATATTCATGTATATACTTGTCATATTCATAGTCGGAGGTATCCGCTGATGAGCTTGGTAACCAAACTGATCTGGACTTTTATCTCTCTTGGGATTGTAACTATCTGGGGTCTTACCCTCACAGGCATTGTTGCCAAAATCTTTGCCAGGGTGCAGGGTCGCCTGGGACCGCCTGTATGGCAGCCCTTTATCGATATTATCAAAAACAATGCCAAGCGGACTGCTGTCAGCCACGGCATCATGTTTTATCTGGGACCCGTATTCCGCATTGCAGGCGGTATCGGCACCTATATGTTTATCCCCGCCATTTACGGTTCTTTGTATTTCTCAAATTTTTCCGTTTCAGGCGATGTCTTTCTGGTAATGTACTTCATCTTCTTTGGACAATTGGGAATGGCATTGGGTGCGGGAGAGGGCGGTCATCCCTATTCCGCTATCGGCGTAGCCCGGGGACTGGCTCAAATGACAGCTTTTGAAGTGCCGTTTGCCCTTTCAGTAATCAGTCTTGCCGTGCAGTATCACACCCTGAACATCACAGAAATTGTGGCTGCACAGCAGGGAGGAATCCTTAGCTGGACACTGTTTACCAATCCCCTTGCCGTTATTGCCGCCATGATTGCCATGCTGGGCATGAATATGTACAATCCTTTCTCTGTGGTTATTGCTCCGCAGGAAACCCCCATCGGACCTCCCACTGAGTACTCCGCTTCGTTTCTGGGAATGCTGGCGACCAACCGCGGCATCTTTAACGCCGCCAAGATGGTGCTCTTTATGAATCTCTATTTCGGCGGAGCGACCAATCTTGTTGAAATGATTGTCAAGACCTTCTGCATCTACTTTTTCAGTGTGTTTATCGGTGTGGCTTTCCCACGCTTCAAAACCGAAGATGCCATCCGCTTTTTCCTCAAGGTGCCCACTTTGGTCGGCATCCTGGCAATTGCGGTATTTCTGATTTAGGAGCCTTTATGAGTTATATGGATAAAACGACCGGAATCCCTGAGCAGGGAATAACCCCACCCATCCCTGATACAGGGGAAATGCCGGACCGCGAATGGCGCAAGGACGATAAAACCTTGACCAACGCCGAGCTTACTTTGGAGGAGCAGGACTGGTTCTGCGATGCCAGGCCCACTCCGGCCAAACCTGCCTGGGGGCCGGTGGAAAAGTTTTACAATTGGGCGAGGGCAAACAGCTTATGGATTCTTGCCTTCGGAACCGGCTGCGGAGCCATAGAACTGCGTCCCCTTGTCACTGCCAGATACGATATCTCCCGCCTGGGAATGCAGCCCCGCCCCACTCCAAGGCAGGCATCCGTCTTTATGATTGGAGGCTATGTCTCCATCAAGACACTAAAGAGAATCGTCCGCAGCTATGAGCAGATGCAGGGTCCCAAGTTTGTGGTGGCTGTCTGTTCCTGCGCCATCAATGGCGGAATGTACTGGGATTCATACAACACAGTCAAGCGGATAGACCAGTACATCCCTGTCGATGTCTATGTAACCGGCTGCATGCCCCGTCCAGAAGCTGTTATGGCTGGTTTCAGCAAACTCAAGGAACTCATCCTGGCAGGCAAGGCTGAAGGGCAAAATCTTTATGCCGAGAAATTTGACTGGTACAAGGCGAACCAGAAGCAGGTCATTAAGGACTGGAATATGCCGGATTACAACTGGTAGGTGTTTATGAAAGAATTATATGATACAATATCCCTGCAATTCACGCTGAAGGACTTTCATCAGCAGAAACCCAACCTTGCCTTTGCCACTGCCGAAAAACAGCAGTTGATTGCCCTGCTGACCTACATGCGTGATGTGCACCGCTATACTCATCTGGTCTTCGTTACTGCTGTGGACTGGCTGGAGGAAAACCGCTTCCAGATAACCTATATGCTACACAATTATGACATAAAAGCTGATTTCGGCATCCGAGTGATGCTGGACCGCGATAAACCCGTTATGGAAAGCATCCATCATCTCTGGGAACAGGGACGCGTTTACCAGCGTGAACTGCACGAGATGTTCGGCATTGACTTTCCCGGCAGCCCCGGAGTGAATGAACCAATGATTCTGGAGGGCTGGCAGGGACCTCCCGTTATGCGCCGCGACTTTGATACTGCAAAGTATAGCCTGGAAACTTATGACCACCGTCCGCGCGACACCAGAGAGCCGGAATCCCATATGAAAGAAAAGCTTTACCCAGAGGACTGATATGGCAGATTTATATCCACCCATTGTGAACGGCAAGTCCGTTTATGACCTGAACAGCGGTAAATACCTCAAGATGTGGCAGGGACCGCAGCACCCCGGCGTAACCGGAAACATGTCCCTTGAACTGATTATCAGCGGTGACCAGGTGGTTGACTGCAAGACCCACGTGGGATATCTGCACCGCGGCTTTGAAAAGCTGATGGAACGCCGCCGCTACATCAATTGCTTCCCCATCGTCTGCCGCATCTGCGTCCCTGAACCCGATACCAATGAATATCTCTTTGCCGCTGCCATGGAAGAACTGCTGGGAGTGGAAATTCCAGAACGTGCCCTATGGCTGCGCACCCTGAACCTGGAACTATCCCGTCTTGCCAGCTTCCTGATGTGGACCGGCGGGCAAAGCGGTGCTTTTGGACACGGAACTGTCGCCCAGTGGGCTCTGGCGCACCGCGATTATGTCCTGGACCTGTTTGAGGAGTGGACCGGAGCCAGAATATATCATATGTATATGACTCCCGGCGGTGTCAGGGGCGAACTTCCTGAAGGCTGGACCAAGCACTGCGAGCAGGTGCTGGCAGGAGTCGAAAAGCTGCTGGGTGAAGTGTGGCACGTTATGTTCAATAATGCCGTCTTCAAATCCCGCGCAGTTGGATTGGGAGTAATTACTCCGGATATGATAGACCATTTCGGGGTGGTGGGACCGGTTGCGCGCGGCAGCGGTATGCAGCGTGATGTCAGGAAAGACAGTCCCTATCTGGTCTATGATAAACTCGATTTTCAGATTGAGACGGAAACTGCCGGCGATACTTATGCCCGCGCCGTGGTGCGTTGGAAGGAAATGCATCAGTCGATTTCTCTGATTCGGCAGATACTGAAAAACATGCCCGCATCAGGTCCCTTGCACGTCACCTTACCCAATGTCCTGCACCTGAAAGTCCCTGCCGGGGAGACCTATGTCCGGGCAGAGTCCACCCGTGGCGAATATGGCTACTATATGGTTTCCGACGGCAGCGCATATCCCCGCAAGATAACGGTCAGGGGTCCCTCTTATTCCCATGCCATGGCATTGCTGGAACATCTTGCAGTGGGAGTCAACATTGCCGATACACACGGGCTGATGCTGTCTCTTCACACCTATCCGCCGGAAATAGAGAGGTAGAAATGAAACTGAAAGATATCCTGTCTCCGCTGTATGTCTGGAAACGTGCTTTTGAAAAGCCATATTCCATCGCCACTCTTACCGAGCAGCGTCCCGGGTCTCCGGTTTACAGGGGATTCCACCAGAATGACATAGATAAATGTATCGGCTGCGGTTCCTGCGCCGAAATCTGCCAGAATATCACCATTGACATGGTTCAGGTAAAAGAGGCAAAAGACGGCGACAGCGGTCTGCGACCCCGGTTTGACTACGGACTGTGCTGTTGGTGCGCCCTTTGCGTGGACATCTGTCCCACCGGTTCCCTCAGGATGTCAAATGCCTATACCTGGGTGGAGGAAGGCCTGGACAAGGACGTCCGCGAAACCTTCTGCTTCACTCCCGGCGTGGACGAAAAACCCTGGGACAGTGAAGAACTCGGTTACAAACGTCCCAATGATTATGAGCTTTTGCATCTGGACCGTGTGCCCATGCCTCATCTGCCGGTGGAAGAGCGTCTCTCCTCCTTTGTGGAAATGGTGAAGGGCTACTCCCGCGAACTTGCCCGCAAGGAGGCTGACCGTTGCATCCAGTGCGGAATCTGCACTGCAACCTGTCCCGCCCATATGAATATCCCGGCATATATCAAAGCCATCCGCGAGGATAATCTGGAGGAAGGGCTCAGGATTATGTATGAAACAAACCCCCTGCCAGGTGTCTGCGGACGCATCTGCACCCGGCGCTGCGAAGACGTCTGCGCCCTTTCCCACAGGGGTGAAGCCATCTCTATCCGCTGGCTCAAACGTTATCTTGCCGACAGCGTGGAAGGGCAGAAATACGCTGAAATCCTTGCTTTGGAAGTTCAACCCAGAAACCAGTCCGTTGCCATCGTCGGTGCCGGACCGGGCGGACTCAGCGCTGCGTATTACCTGCTGAAAATGGGCTACAAAGTGGAAATCTTTGAAGCAAGGCCTGCCGCCGGGGGAATGCTCCGCTACGGCATTCCGGAATACCGCCTGCCTTATGAGGCGATTGACAAAGACATCAGTTTCATCGTCTCCCTGGGTGCGGTGATTCATTACAATACCAACGTCGGAAAGGACGTCACTTTTGACGCATTGCACGAAAATTTCTCTGCCGTTTTCATCAGCGTAGGCCTGTTTGATTCCAACCGCCTGGCTATCGAAGGTGAAACCCTGCCTGGCGTAATCAGCGGTCTGGATTTGCTGGACGATGTCACCAACGGCAAAATCCCGGTTCTGGGACAGCATGTCCTGGTCATCGGCGGAGGCAATGTCGCCATGGATGCAGCCAGGACGGCCCGCCGACTCGGTTCCGATGTCACCGTCCTCTACAGGCGCCGGGAGATTGACATGCCTGCCGACCGCGAGGAAATCGAGGAGGCGATGGAAGAAAAGGTCGCCTTCCACTTCCAGGCAATTCCCATTGCCATAGAAAAAACCTCTGATAACCGTCTGAACTTCATCTGGGGAAAAGCGGAAATGGTACAGCAGGAGGAAGGCAAACGGCCGGTCCCTGTAATGATTGAGGGCAGCCGCGAGCAGGTTGTTGCCGACACAGTCATCAGCGCCATCGGTCAAAGCGCTCATTACCACTGGATGGAAGGCAATGCCATCACTAATATCAGATTTGGCAGGTTCAATATCGAAGCCGACCGCTGGGGCAAGACCAGCGATGACAAGGTCTTTATCGGCGGGGATATCTTCAACCGCACTGCAGACGCCATCACAGCCATTGCCGACGGTCACCGCAGCGCCAGAGCCATTGATGCCATGCTGCAGCAGAAGGCATAACCATCCCTGAAACAATAAATTAATCGCTTGATAAAGTCTTGCCTAAGGATGCTTCCATAAATCACGGAGGCATCCTTTTTATTTCCCGCTTGCTTAGTTGTCCCGAAGATGCCCCGAAGCCTCCCGAAGAAAACCCGGGTATCTTCGGGACATCTTCGCGACATCTCATTGAGGAAGAAGCAGGGAATTGCTTAGTTTTTACTTGACAGGAATCCTGAAATCATCATTATTAAATATATTGCACAAAAAAGCGGGAGGAACGATATATGAGCGGATTTTCAAAAGTCATTTTTACAGCGATACTGATTACACTATTGTCCGTCAGTTTTGCCACAGAAAGCACACTAACCCTGAAAGGCGGAATGTCAAATTCACTGACAGATATCGATAAAGACGTCAAACAGAACGGAGTGATAGGCTTGTCCTATGAAATCTGGCTGGCAAAATGGATCAGCCTGGGCATACATCCCTATGTAACCAAGCTGCAGGCAGGTCCGCAGTTTCCGGAAGCTGCCGGCTACTTGCGCAGAGAATTCCAGACAGATGCCTTGGGCGGTGATTTGCTGTTCAGGTTAAGACCCGTGACTGTGAACTTCGGCAACGGCACCATCAGCGGAATGGCTCCCTATCTTCTGGCTGGCGCAGGAGTGGTGATTTATTACCCCAGGGATTTAGACAAAAATCCGCTGGGCGGAGACCCCGATGCTGAATATGAATACGTTCTGCCCGTCATTCCTTCCGTGGGAGCAGGCTTCACTTTCTTTACGGATTACGGCATTGACTTTGACTTGGGATTTCAATACCAGATGACCGCTTCGGATTATCTGGATGCCTGGGAAGACGGCGACAACAAAGATGCCTTCTATTACGCTTACCTGGGGGTTTCCCACACTTTCGGCAAAAAAGTGAGTGCTCCCGCAATCAGGAGAGCAAAAGCAGAACCCATGCTGCTGGTCTCACAAACGGAACAAAGCGTCCCCAGCAAAGCAGGGACAAAGTCCTTTGATGTGGCGTCCAATCTGGAATGGACAGCCGTAACAAGCGACAGTTGGTTTTCCGTGAATCCTTCCTCCGGGAAAGGTGATGCCAATATCACCATCAGTTATGAGGGCAATCCGGCGTTTACCCCCAGAAAAGGCCAGATTACTTTTACAGCCAAAGACCAAGTTAAAATCATCAATATCTATCAGGAAGCCATGACGGCTAAGCTGGAAGTCAACCCCACCGTGTATCAGGTCACAAATAATGCCGGACAGGCTTACTTTGCCATAGAGAGCAACCTTGCCTGGAATGCCACTGAAAATGTTGACTGGTTTTCGATTGCACCTATCCAGGGCAACGGAAACGGCGAGTTGGTTGTCAATTATATGGCCAACGGAAGCCGCAAAAGCCGGATGGGCCAGGTGGTAATCACAGCCGGACAGGAAAGCCAGACCATCACCATTACGCAAAGCAGAAACGCTCCGGCACCCATAGAAACTGACAAACAAATGATTCTGAAAGGAGTCAATTTCCGTTCCGGAAGTGCAGAACTAACTGCAGAATCTTACGAAGTCCTGGATGAAGCCGCTGCCTCCCTGGTTTATTATCCGGAAGTGGAAGTGGAGATTCAAGGGCACACGGATAACACCGGCTCCCTGGAGATAAATAACAGGTTGTCACTGCAAAGAGCTGTTGCAGTAAAGACGTATCTGGTAAATAAAGGTATTGCCGAAAGCAGAATGACCGCCAAAGGGTATGGTCCGGCCCGGCCTATTGCGACCAACAACACTCCGGAAGGCAGAGCCCTGAACCGTAGAATAGAATTTTACCGGACAAAGTAAAGATGTGCATTTTCGGGGGATTCTGGCAACAGAATCCCCTATTTTTCCAATCTTTTAGCAAATTTAGTCAGACGGCAGTTTCACGATAATCAAGAAAAGTTTTGGATTTTATTTGACAAACGGAACTAATCCGATTACTATGTTATTAATAAGTTGTCCATACAACAGGAGGATAAACAAATGAAAGTTACATTATTGACCATTTTGCTGCTGACCCTGGTTACTTTAGGGTTTGCCTTTGAAAGCACACTTATGCTTAAGGGTGGTATATCACAGGCTGAAACTGATATATACCAGGATAAACAAATTAACGGAATGATTGGTATTTCTTATGAGATATGGCTTGCCAAATGGATAAGCCTTGGTCTTCATCCCTACATCACCAAGGTGGGAGCCGGAAAAGAAGACGAGATTAATTTCGAAGCAAACGTAGTTGGCGCGGACATGCTGTTCCGCCTCAGACCCAACTGGAAACATGTTGCCCCCTACATCACTGCCGGCGGTGGCGTTTCCAATTTCTATCCCAAAACCCAGTCAGGTGTTTACATTCCGGGAACCGACCACACAGTGGGCGTATTGCCGACCGTGGGCGCAGGACTGACCTTCTTTACCAAATACGGTATTGACTTTGACCTTGGCTTCCAGAAAAACTTCCTGATGTCTGATGAACTGGAAGGCTGGGATAAAGGAGAATTCAACGATTCCTATTGGATGGCTTTCCTGGGTATTTCACATACCTTTGGCAAGAAGAAACCTGCTCCCGTGATAGTGCCTGTAGAAATTAAACCAGAGGCTCCCAAACCTGTACTGACCATCACACCCAATACACGTGAGGTTGGTTATCGGGCCGGAGAAACTGAGTTTGCCATCACTGCCAATAACCCCTGGACTGTTTCTGAAAATGAAACTTGGTTTTCCGTAAAACCGACCAGTGGAACAGGTAATGGAATTATCGAAGTTACATATGATGAAAACACCAGACCCCAACCCAGAACAGGTAACATTTATGTTTCCGGTGGCGGCCTGAACCTGACCCTCAAGGTCGTTCAGGAAGGTATGCCCACCCCGCCGCTGTCACTTAGAAACGTCTATTTCGAATTCGACAAGCATGAACTGACAGATGCTGCGGTAACCATTCTCGATGCAATAATCGCCAACCTGGCTTACTATCCTGAAGTACAATTGGAAATCCAGGGACATGCTGATGAAATGGGAACCCTGCAATACAACCAGAGACTGTCTGAAAGAAGAGCCAACGCTGTTAAGGATTATCTGGTCAACAGAGGCATCACCGCAAGCCGCCTTACTACACGTGGATACGGCGAAACCAGACCTGCTACCAGCAATTCTACTGAAGAAGGCCGCGCTCTCAACAGAAGAGTCGAATTCATGCAAAAGTAATCAAGACAAAAACCAGTAACATAAAAAAGGGCTCATTACGAGCCCTTTTCTTTTTTCCCGCAAACCGCTTCTTTCCACGTAAAACATCCCGTTATTAAAAAAAGGTTGACGCCATTTTCGTGTTTTAATTTCTATGCAAATAAGTGGAAATTTCCGGTTATGAAAAGATTAATCATTGCGATAGACGGTCCTGCAGCTTCGGGTAAAAGCACAACTGCCAAGCTTCTTGCTAAGCGTTTGGGCTATGTGTATCTGGATAGCGGAGCTATGTATCGCGCCTGTGCTCTGGCTGCCCTGGAAGCCGGCTTTGAACACGCTGACCTGCAGAAACTGGAATCTATGCTGCAGAATATTGATATCCGCATTGAATACAGCCCGGAAGGAAACAGAGTTCTTTTATATGATATAGATGTGACAAAACGTATCAGGGAGGAAGATATCTCCCGCCTGTCTTCAGATATTTCCACCCTCAGGCCTGTCCGCGAAAAGATGGTTGCCCTGCAGCGCAGGATGGGTGAAAAGGGTGGCGTTATCATGGACGGCAGGGATATCGGAACGGTGGTTTTTCCAAATGCCGACCTTAAGTTTTTCATGATTGCCTCCGCGGAGGAAAGAGCAAGAAGGCGGTGTGAGGAGCTTAGCGAAAAAGGCAAGCCTGCCTGCTTTGAAACAGTGCTCAAGGAGATGCAGGAGCGTGACCTTCAGGACAGCACCAGGGCATTGGCCCCGCTCAGGCCTGCCAAAGATTCCATCGGGATTGATACCACCAGCCTCAGCATTGAACAGCAGGTTGAAGTGCTCTTTGAGCGCGTTACTGCCTTGCTTTCCAAAGGAAACAGATAAGATGGAAATCCGGCTGGCTCAGCATTCAGGCTTTTGCTTTGGTGTCAAACGCGCCATTCAGATAGCTTTGGAAGCCTCTGACGGGCAGCAGGACATCTTTACGCTGGGACCTTTGATTCATTCACCCCAGATGGTGGAGGAACTGTCTCGGCACGGTATCAGAATGGCTGAGAATCCCGCTGAACTGCATAACAGCACTGTAATTGTCCGCTCGCACGGCATTTCCCTCTCTGACAAAGAAACACTTTTAAAAAACGGGAACGTGCTGATAGACGCCACCTGCCCTTATGTCAGCAAAGCGCAGGAGCATGTCAGGCAGCTTTGCTCGGAAGGCTATCCCGTGGTTATCATCGGTGACAGGGATCACCCAGAAGTGATTGCCATGCTGTCCTATTGCGGCGGTGAAACTTTGGTGATCGGCAGTCCCGACGAGGTTCCGGACAAGTTCTGGCAAAAACTGGGAGTGCTTTCACAAACCACCAAGAATATGGCTCTGTTGCAGGAAACAGTCAGCAGGCTTCTGCCCCACGTTAAGGAATTACGGTTGTTCAATACAATCTGCACTGCCACATCCATCCGGCAGGAAGCAACAACCGCCCTTGCAAAAATAAGCGACCTGATGATTATCATCGGGGGACGCAACAGTTCAAATACAAGGATGCTGGCAGCTTTGTGCTCCGGCATTACCAAGACCTTACACGTAGAAACAGCGGATGAGATTAGCGAGGAACAAATCAGTTCCCAGCACAGAATAGGATTGACTGCCGGGGCTTCCACCCCGGATTACTTAATTGTCGATGTTTATAACAGAATAAATAAACTCACGGGAAATCGGACAACCGTGACAAGTGTCGAAGATATCCCCGTCAATAAGGAGGAATCATGTTAACGCATGACCAAAAACAAGAACAAGACGAAGTCAAAATTGAAGTGACGGAAGAAACCGCTTCTGTCAGCGAGGAACAAGTGTCCACAGAGTCCGTCGAGCCGGCGGAAACACAAGAACAAGAGGATGTAAAGGTTGAAGATGCACCTCTTGCCGAAGAAACTTCATCAGAACCTGTAGCAGAAGAACCTGTCAAAGCTGAAGAGCAGACCCGGGAACCTGTTACTGAACCAGTGCAACCTGAAAAGCCCAAAGCAGCCGCAACGAAGCCTGCTCCCGCAACTGAGCACAGCGAAATGATGCAGCTTCTGGAAGAGTCTGAATCCAATCTCAAGAAGGGTCAGATTGTCCAGGGAACCGTTGTCAACATTACAGACAAAGAAGTAATGGTGGACATCGGCTACAAATCCGAAGGCGTTATTTCCATCTCCGAATTTGCCTATTCCGGCATTCCTGAAAAGATGGCAGTTATCAACGTCTTCATCAGCGAAATGGAAGACGGTGAGGGAAAGCTTCACCTTTCCAAAAAACGCGCAGATTTTATCCTTAATATCGAACTTCTCAAGGAGACATTCGAAAAGGAAACCACTGTGTCCGGCGTTATCAGGCGCAGAGTAAAGGGCGGCATGATTGTTGACGTGCTTGGCATTGAAGCTTTCCTGCCCGGTTCCCAGATGTCTCTCAAACCAATCCCCAATCTTGACCAGTTCATCGGCAAGGAAATGACCTTCAAAGTGGTCAGCCTTGACCTGGAAAGACGCAACATTATCCTTTCCCGCAAAAAAGTGCTGGAAGAGGAAATGCTGTCCAAACGCACAGAACTGCTCTCCCACATTGAGATTGGCGCAGAACTGGAAGGTGAGGTTAAAAACATCACCCAATACGGCGCTTTTATCGATTTGGGCGGAATCGACGGACTGCTGCATCTTTCTGATATGTCCTGGGGCAAGATAAACCATCCTGCAGAAATGCTCAACATCGGCGACAAGCTGAAGGTAAAAGTCACGCATTATGACCCGGAAACCGGTAAGATTTCCCTGGGTCTCAAGCAACTGGTCCCTCATCCATGGGAACACATTGAAATCAAATACCCCGAAGGAACCAGGGTCACCGGCAAAGTCGTCAGCGTAAAATCCTACGGCGCATTCGTAGAGATTGAGCCCGGTGTGGAAGGCCTTGTCCACATCTCCGAAATGTCCTGGACCAAGAAAATCACCGACGCCCGCCGTGTCCTCAAGATGAACGACACTGTGAATGCCATCGTGCTGGAACTGGACAAGGAAAACAAGCGGATATCCCTGGGTATGAAACAGATGGAAGCCAATCCCTGGCTAACCATCGAAGACCGTTATCCCGTAGGCGCAGTGCTCAGACGCAAAGTCAAGAGCCTGACAACCTTCGGCGCCTTTGTCGAAATCGAGGAAGGCATCGACGGCTTGATTCATATCTCAGATATCAGCTGGACCAAGAGAATATATCATCCGAAAGAAGTATATAAAAAGAACCAGGAAGTGGAAGCCATCGTGCTCACCATTGACCGTGCCCTGCACAGAGTCGCCCTGGGCGTCAAACAGCTCAGAAGCGACCCCTGGGAAAACCTTCCCACCAGACTACCTGTCAATACGGAAATCAAGGGCAAAATCAGCAAGCTCATCCCCAAGGGTGTCTTGGTTGATGTTACCGTTGATGATTACATAGTGGAAGGTTTCGTCCCCATCTCCCATCTGGCGATTCCCAAGCTGGAGCACTCCGAAGACGCCTTCCACATTGGTGAGGAGCTTCCCCTGAAAGTCATCGAACTGGATACCGACAACCGTCGCCTTATCCTCTCTGTCAAAGCCTTCTTCTTCTCACGCGACCCCAAGCTGCAGGAAGAATACATCACCCTGCACGAGCAGTATATCCGTGACAGGATTGCCCGCCAGCAGAAGAAAAAAGCCGAGAAAGAGGCCAGACAGCGCGAAAAGACCCAGGAAGAGATAGCAAAGGAAGATGCGGAAGAAGCCGCTATGGAACAGAACGAAGAGCAGGATACTGTCCTCGAGACCGTTCCCGAAATGGAGACTCCCGTTGAACAGCCGGCTGAAGAAGCAGTTCAGGTAGAAGAGCCGAAGCAGGAAGAGACTGCAGTTCCGGAACCTGTGATTGAAGAAGTCCCTGCCCCTGCAGAGGAAACAGCTCCCGCACCGGAACCGGAAGTCAAAGAAGAGACTCAACCCGAGCCCGAACCCGTAGCTGAAGAGACTCCTGCCCCTGCCCCCAAGAAAAAGGCAGCCCCCAAGAAAGCTAAGACAGATGATGCTGAGCCGGTCAAGGAAAAGAAAACCACCAAGGCTAAAACAGCTGTCAAAGCCAAGAAAGACGATGCCGAAAAGAAACCTGTCAAAGAAAAGAAAGCCACGACAGTAAAGAAAACTGTCAAAGCCAAGAAAGAAGAAACCGAATAAGATATGTCCATACACCAACAATTGTCCGATACGGCGGCTCTCAGGAGCCGTCGTTTTTTGTTGGGCGCTGATTTCCTGATACCCTTTCTGCTCCTGATTGCCACCGTTATCGTTTTCAGGAAGACCGAGCTTGATATCACCATCCAGAAGCTTTTTTACCAGCCCCAATCCGGCTGGTTCCTCAAAGACATGCCGCTATTCCGCCTTCTTTACCATTACGGCAACCTGCCTGCAATTATCATTTCCATCGCCGGACTCGTACTGCTCGGTCTCAGTTACCAGGCAATGAAGTGGGCAAAGTGGCGCAAGATTGGACTGTTCCTGGTCCTTGCCATGCTGCTGGGTCCCGGACTGGTCATCAATACAGTTCTCAAGGACCATTGGGGCAGGCCCCGTCCCCGCAACATCAGGGATTTCGGCGGTAAATATGCCCATGAAAAGGTCCTTTCCATAGACCCGGAGAGCCCCGGCAAATCCTTCCCCTGCGGTCATGCCTCCATGGGTTTCTACCTTTTCATACCCTGGTTTGTCCTGCGTAAAAAAAAGTCCATCTGGGCTGCCGTATCGCTCGCATCGGGCATCGGTCTGGGACTGGCAATCGGCGTAGCCAGAATTGCCCAGGGCGGTCATTTTGCCAGTGATGTGGTGATTGCGGGACTGTTGGTTTATCTGATTGGCGCTTCCATCTATGATTTGCTGAAGTTCAAAAAAGCGCTCTGGTATTATCCCAAAGCCGGCTCCATCGACCGCAGGCAAAGGTCTATGGTATCTGCCGTCGTTCTGGTGATGATTGCCCTTGCCCTGCTCAGCGTGGCTGTGGCAACACCTTATACCAAAAACAAGATCCATCTCCCGGTAGTATATATGATGCAGGACAATGCCTACCCGAAGGTAAACCTTTCCCTCTACAATGCGGATATGACGCTCACCCCTTCCAACGACTTTCATATTGAATGGGAGGCGCAGGGCTTCGGATTTCCCCGCAGCAAGCTGGTTACGGCTTTCTCCGAGGAAGCCCGCAACGACACTGTGTTTATCAGTTACACCCAGCTGAAGAAAGGCATGTTCACCGAACTGGAAAACAAAGTTCGTCTGCTTTATCGCTTTGATACTCCCGGAGGCATCGACCTTAAAATCAACAAGGGAACCGCTGTTCTCGCCTTTCCGGACACGCTTGTCAGCTTTGCCCTTCGCGTGGAGATTGAAAAAGGCACCCTGGAGCTTGACCTGCCTTCCGCCTTCAAACCGCGCATCAAGCTGAGGGGTGAATTTACGCTGGATGACAGGACCGGATTCAATGACGAGGACGGCATTTACATCAATGAGGACTTCAGGCTGGACCTCGTTGTCAAACAGGGCACCATCATCCTGCGCTGACCGATTTTTCTTTACAGCAAACAGACCTTACGGTAATTTGAAACAAAACTTACTTTAGAATAAGGAGTTAAAATGAAAAAAGGAATCGTAATCCTGATTGTAGCAGTAGTCCTCATCATCGGCATCATCGGCTGGGTGGTTGGCAAATACAATATGATGGTCAAATCCCGGGTTGACGTGGAAAACCAGTTTGCCCAGGTGCAGGCAGCTTACCAAAGACGATTTGACCTCATCCCCAATCTGGTGGAAACCGTCAAAGGCGCCGCCAACTTTGAAAGGAATACCCTCACCGACGTGATTGAAGCCCGCTCCAAAATGGGCGGAACCATCCAGCTTCCCAAGGAAGCCATCACAGACCCCAACGCCTTTGCCAATATGCAACAGGCCGCTGACGGACTCAGCTCTGCCCTCTCCCGCCTTATGGTCGTGGTGGAGCGTTATCCCGAGCTGAAAGCCAACCAGAATTACCTCAACCTGCAGGAACAGCTGGAAGGCACGGAAAACCGCATCAACCAGGAACGCCGCCTCTATAACGATGCTGCGGCAAAGTTCAACAAACTGGTCATCACCTTCCCCAATGTCTTCTTTGCCCGCATGTTCAACATCCAGCCCGCAGAGCTGTTCAAAGCCGCGGAAGCTGCAGAGCAGGCTCCTGCCGTCAATTTCGGCGAAACAGGTGTCTAAGCAGGTTTCATCATAATTTCATACCCGGCAGTCTTCTGCCGGGTTTTTTTATGTCCGGGATTTGCTGTTGCCTGCTTCTTCCTTTATGAGATGTCCCGAAGATGCCGCGGAGATGACCGGGTTTTCTTCGGGAGGCTTCGGCACATCTCCGCGACATCTCATAGAGGAAGGAAAGGGGAGGGATTGTCAGCGGTAAAAGAAAAAGCCCGGAACTGAGCCCGGGCTTTGCTATGCTTAATTGAGTTATATGTTACTGATTGGCAATCGCGTCCAGTTCAAAAGGTGTGGCAAACAACACCTTTTCGCCCTGATACTGCAGCCAGCGGTCATACAAGCTGAGGAAACCGCCTGTTTCGCTGATAACGTTTCCGAATGGAAGCATGGACATCAGGGGCTGCATTTCCACTCCGATGCTCATCTTGTCGCCTCTGGAGGCGTCCACCAGCATAATGTCATGCTTGACTTTTGCCAGTTCCTTTATCTTTGCCACAGCTTCCTTCATACCGCCCAGCTCATCCACCAGGCCGATGTCCTTGCCCTGCACGCCTGTCCAGATTTTACCCTGGGCAATGGGTTCAACTTCTGAAAACTCCATGCTTCTGCCACGGGCAACCTTGCTGACAAAATCGTGGTAGGTCCTGCCAATCATGCTGGTAAAGATTTCTTTTTCCTCTTCCGTCCACTGGCGGTTCATGCTGCCGAAATCGCTGTGCCTGCCTTTCTTGACCGTATCCCAATTGACGCGGACCTTCTGAAACAGACGCTCTGCATTGAAAGTGATGCCGATAACGCCGATGCTGCCTGTGATGGTGGCAGGGTCGGCAATGATGTGGTCTGCGTTGCAGGCGATGTAATATCCGCCGCTGCCGGCAACGCCTGCCATGGTTACGACCACCGGTTTCTTGTTTTCGGTCCTGGCAAGCTCGATTTCGTGCCAGATGATGTCGCTGGCCTGAGCGCTGCCGCCGCCGCTGTCAATCCTGAGGATGATGCCCTTGTATTCGGGGTTCTTGCGGGCTTTGCGGATGATGTCAACCGTGGTCTGGTGCGAAATGTTCTTGCCGGCGGGACCGCTGCCCATCACGATATTGCCCTGGGCGTAAATGACTGCGATTTTTTCCTGTTTGGGATGTGACCAGTCATAATTTAGATAGTCGGCAAGATGAGAGGATTTGGCGCTTGTTTTGAATTCCTTCTTCAGTTCATCCTCCAGCTGGGATTCGTAAACCAGCATATCGACCAGGCCTGCATTCAGGGCGTCTTCAGCAATGTAATAGGGACCTTCGTCAATGGTGGTGCGAACGTCTTTTGCCAGCTTGACTCCGCGTCCGGTTTCAATCAGGGAGCACATCTGGCTGTACAAATCATTCAACAGGGATTCATACATGGCGCGCTCTTCGGGAATCATCTCCGTTTCGGAGAACATATTGCCCGCGGTTTTGGTGGGATGGCTGCGGAAGTTGTAAACATCTATTCCCAGCGCATTGAGCGTGCCCTTGATGTAAGGGGACTGCACCGCTATCCCGCGCAGGTCCACTCCGCCCATGGGGTTCAGGTATATTTTATCCGCTACTGCGGCTGCAAAGATGTAGTCGCCGTTGCTCATGTTGTTGTAATAGAATACCACCGGTTTGCCGCTGGTCTTGAAGTCCTTTATCTCGTTTATCAGTTCCTGTTTCAAAGCCATGGAAGCTGTGAAATTCCTGTTCGCAAAGAGCAGTCCGGAGACGGCAGGGTCGGTCTTTGCCTTGCGTAACAGATAAATCAGTGTCTCCACGCTGGTCTGGTTGTTGTCAAAAATCATGATGGGACCGATGTTGAAAGAAGGAGCTTTGTAGGTGACAACGTTCTTTTTAACCGGAACGGCATACCACTTGGGGGGAACGACACCGAGGAAAGGAAGATATTCCTTGCTGCCGGCGAAAGCATAGCCCACGCCATAGCTGTCATCGCTGTCACTGTGATAGTCCGAGCCCAGCAGCAGGTTCTTTAGCCCCACTCCGAAGCTTAGCATGGCGGTCTCACTTTCCAGGTCGTAATTTGCCTTGAACAGCAATCCGTTCATAAGCTGGGTGCTGATGCCCAAAACCGGTTTGAAAGCGGTGTAATCACCCTCTTCCTTGCCATACTTCAGGTCGGCAGTCAGCTCCACCTTGTGGGCTATTTTGCTGTCCATCAAAGCCAGCGGACGGACTCCCAACCCGAATTGATAGTTGGGTGACTGTTTGTAGGGATTGTCCCAGGTGAAGCCAAAAGAGGCAAGGTTGAGCGGACGGTAGAGCACGCCGTTCTTGAAACTACCCTTGCTGAATTCGTTGTTCACCCACTGGTAGGTGGTTCCGGTGTAGAGGTTGGGAAATTTGAAGACGGAAAATGTCTCGGTTCCGGTGGCAAGCGTGTGCACGCTCTGGTCTTTCCAACTGCCGTTCTTCCAGATTTCGTCCTTTTCATAAACATAGCTGAGGCCTTTGGTATTGACCGTCAGCCAGTAATGGTCCTTCAGTTCGTCATTGTTGTAAAGGTGCATCCAGCCGATACCTTCCGAATTGCCATAACCCAATGAGGCGGGATTTACCAGCGGAGCAAAGAAATTATCAGTATTGGCAATGCTGTGGTTGAGTCCGCCGATATAACCGCCAATCTGGGCGCTCAGCGAACCTGTTATCAAAATCAGTAGCATGCATAGAAGCATGAAGTTCTTTTTCATCGTATCCTCCTGGAAAACAATCTGAATTATCATTCATTATTGCAAATTATCAGCCAGTCCGCAATAAATGACTTAACTGAATATTTATCAGCTATTTATGTCATATTCACCGGTCTTCCCGGCTGCCTAAAGCTCCCTGTTTCATATCATAATGATATATCAACCATATAAAAGATAAGACCTGCTCCGTCAAGTTATTCATCTGTTGCAGGTCTTTCTCCTTTCCCTTCTCTTAATTGCAATTCGAAATCCTATCGTTGTTTACTCGATATCCAGTCGATATCCAGTCGAATTGAAGTCAACCGGATATCAACAGAATATCGACTTGATATCAATTGATTTTTATAGTACTATTATGAAGGATTCAATCAGGAGTTTAGCATGAAAGTACACTACTAAAAGCCACCCAAAACTGCTACAATGGTGTCAAAATGAATCGGTAATGCCGGGAAAGTTGAAGGATAAAAAAAAGCCCGGACTTGCATCCGGGCTGAGGTTAGAAGTTGATTATTTTCCCAAGACGTCGGTGTGATAGAAAATCTGCAGACCGGCTCCGATCATAAGCTTGGTTTCTTCATTTTTACCATCCATATCTCCGCCGTAGTCACCTAATCCGAATCTGTATTTCAGCCCCAAATCAAGGTATACATTACGAGCGGGTTGTATCAGATATCCACCTTTCAACTCAAGATAATTGGCACTACCGCTTAGCTCAAACAAGTCATAATCATATTCCATTCTTGAGTGAAGAAATCCCAATCCTCCATAAAGCTTATTAAAGAAGTATCTTCCGCCTAAGCCAATTTCCATCTGTGATAGTGATTCATCATCTTGGGACTGATTGATATAGTTAAACAACAGGTCTGCTGATAAGTTATCGATAAAGAAATAGCCAACCTGAGGCATGATGGCGAAGGTAGTCAATGCTTTAGCATCGCTATCATCTTTTTCACTTGAAAAATAAACCGTGCCTCCCGGGTTGATGGTTCCCTTCGGGAAAGCGCATAGAATCGACACGATGGCCAAGACCATCAGGACCAGAATAGCTTTTTTCATTTAAATCCTCCTGTGAGATTTGTTTAAGCATCAGGAGTATCGGGATAATTGTCAAGAAATAAATGCATTTACGTCAGTTTGTGCTGTTTTGGGAGATTGGGTATTATCGGCGTATCTTATTATCTGATAACGATTTTAGCCAGCTTGGTCTCGATGTCTCCGTTCTTCAAAGTTTTTTTCCAGGACGCGCGCAGACGCAGCATCGGAACCAGCTCTTCAGAACCGCAAAGGATATATGCCGTGCTGGCAGGGCACTTCTGTTTCAGGAAGTCTCCCAGGTCATTATACAGCTTGCCGGTGCCGTCTTTGTCACCCAGCCTGACCCCATAGGGCGGGTTGGTAACGATGGTCCTGTCCGGTTCCTTTGGCAAATCCTGAAACCTGCTGACGCCCAGCTCAATCTTATCACCATACGGCAAGCTCTGCAGGTTTGTCCGGGCATTGGCAACAGTTCCGGAACTGATGTCCGAACCGGCTATCAAACCCACGGGCAACGGCCTGATTTCAGCATCAGCGGTTTTGCGGACCTTGTCCCACAGCTTTTCATCAAAATCCGGCATAAAGGCGAGCGCACTATCCTTTCTCAGATAACCGGCAGGAATGCGGCAATAGAGCATCAAAGCTTCCGCCAGCAGGGTTCCGGAACCGCACATGGGATCAAAAAAGGTATTGCCGCCATCCCAGCCAGAAAGCTTGACCACTGCAGCAGCCAGCGTTTCCTGCAATGGCGCTAGCGACATGCCTTTCCTGTATCCTCGTTTGTGCAGGCTGTGGCCTGCCACGTCCAGCGATACGGTTGCCCAGTTGTCGTTGATATACAGGCTGAAGGCGATATCTGCTTGCTTGGCAGAGAAATCGGGGCGCGCCTGATACTTTTCCCTGAACTGGTCGCAAATGGCGTCTTTGAGGATTTGTCCCGCATAGAGGGAATTTGTAATATTGCTGTTGCTGACATTGGTGATGATGGCAAAGGTGTCATCCACTCCAAACAGAGCAGTCCAGTCAAGATTGGCAAAAGCCTGGTTGTAGAGATATTTCTCGCTGTGGCACTGAAAACTGATAAGGGGTGCCAGCACCCTCTGGATAAGGCGCGAGGTATAGACAATGCGGTAAAGGGTCTGCCTGTCGCAGGAAAAACGCACTCCCCTCGGCACTTCCTGGATTACTTCCGCGCCCAGTTCGGTCAGTTCTGCCGCAGCATGCTTTTCCAGGCTGCCAGCCACCTGGGCAAAGTATTTGTGGTTCTTCAGATATTCCAAACTGCCTCTGTTTCTGATTCCTGCGGTTAATCAGGGCAGGTTTATCTTCAGGTCTTTGATGTCGGGATACTTTTCCAGATGCTCGCGGATTTCTTCCACCACGTTATCGCGCCAGGTGTCAAACTCGGCAATGTTCAGATCTATTATCACCTCACCGTCCGTGAAACCGACATACTTGACCATCTTGAGGGTGACGATGTCCTCTCCCACCTGTGGATAGATAATCTTCTTCAGTTCATCCACGATAGTGTCCTTGGAGAAAAGGGGAACTTCCTTCAGCCCCTTGGCGATTTCGTAGTTGGAAATGGCGGTCTGCAGGGTATCGGCTGCCAGGACAGAGCAATGCACCTTGACAGGAGGCAGGCCATCCAAAGCTTCCATGGCGTCTTTCCAGGTGATTTGCTTTGCCTCGTCCAGGGTCTTGCCCTTTGCCAGGTCTGTGATGATGGAGGCGGTGGCAATGTTGGAAGCGCAGCCGTAGGAAAGGAAGGACACATCCTCTATGACTTTGCTGTCTTCATTGACCTTGAGATAAACCGTCACCTGGTCTCCGCAGGCGGGACTTCCCTCTGTGGCAGTGGCATCCGGATTGTCCATCTTGCCCACGTTGTGCGGGTGCATGAAATGGTCTAAAACCTTCTGTGAGTATTGCATCAGTGCTCCTTGTATAATGGGCTTCTTTTTCTTAATTCTGTGGTGATTTCCGCCAGTTTTGCCACTGCGAAATCCAGGTCTTCCCTTGTGGTGTAGCGGGATACTGTAAACTTCAGCGAGCCGTGGGACTGCATATGGTTTTTGCCAATCGCCATCAGCACGTAATTGGCGGAAAGGCCTTGCGAGGCGCAGGCAGAACCGGTGGCAACAGTGATGCCCTGCAGGTCCAGCATCATGGTCATGGCTTCGCCTTCTATGTAGTCCATCGTCACATTGATATTGTGCGCTGCCCGTTTTCTGCCGCGGGGACCGTTGAGTTCAACATGCGGAATGGTCTTTTCAATCGAGGTCAAAAGATACTCTGATAGTTCATAAAGCTTATCCACCTGCGCCGGTAAATCGGCAAAGGCAAGCTCCACCGCCTTGGCAAATCCCGCCAGCAGAGCGATGTTAACACCGCCGGTCTGCAGGTTATCCACCCTCGAGACGCCGTGAATCAGCTGTCCCAGTTTGGTGCCTGTTTTCACAAACAATGCTCCGGCACCTTGCGGTCCGTGGATTTTATGCGCTGAGACGGAGAGCGTATCCACGCCCAGTTCATTCACATCCAAAGGCATCTTGCCATAGGCCTGTCCGGCATCTGCGTGGAAGTAAATCTTGTGCCCGGCATCAGCCAGGACCTGTCTGTATTCTGCCATGGGCTGAATGGTGCCGATTACGTGGTTGACGATGGTGGTCATAAAGAGTATGGTTTCGGGTTTAATGGCAGCTTTGAGCTCAGCCGCAGAGACCAAGCCGTCCTTGTCTGCCGGCAGGTAGGTCACTTCAAAGCCGTTCTGCTCAAAGAAAGCAGCATTGGTCAAAAGATCGGGATAATCGACAGCGGAGCAGATGATGTGGGTGCCTTTATCGGAATTAGCGGTCAGCAGTCCTTTGATGGCGATGTTATTTGCCATGGTACCGCCGCCTGTGAAGTGGATTTCATTGGGTTTGGCTGCCAGACTTTTTGCCACAATACCCTTGAATTCGTTCAAGGCATCGTTGATTGCTTCGCCGGTGCTGATAAAGGAGCCGGGATACCAGAACTTTTCCGTCAGATAGGGCTGCATGGCTTTGAGCACTTCCGGTGCGGGTTTGCTGGTCATGCAGTTGTCGAGGTAAATCTCACCGCTGCTCATTTGCCGTTTCCTCCGTGGTTGAATTCTATCATCTCATCTATGCGTTCCAGCGAATAGCCGTCCAGGATGCTTTTCATGTTATGGTAAACGTCGCCCCAGACCATATACAGCCCGCAATCTTTTCCAATGCAATGTTCGGGAGGATTGGATATGCAGCTCATTTCCCAGGAATGGTCTTCCACCGCCTGCATCACGCTGAGCAGGGTTATTTGTTCGGGCTGTTTGGCAAGGATGTATCCGCCTTTGGCTCCAGACTGGCTGTCCACCAATCCTGCCGTGCGCATATTGTTGAGCAGACGTTCGATGTATTTACGGGGAAGGTGTTGCCGTTCGCAAATCTCCCTGGCGGAGATGGGCTCATTGTGACACTTAGCCATCTCCAGGAGAGCCCTGAGGGCATATTCAGTTCGTGTGCTTATCTGCATTTTGACCTTCTTTGCATTGTTTTCACAATACATACTAATCCGGTAGGGATTAAAGTCAAGCAGAAGTTCTATCTTTTTTGTAGGAGTTCAGCAGTTACACTAATCTTTTTTTGCTTTGGAGTTGCTTCCTACCTGAGCAGAAGTATTTTCCGGCTGACCGACTTTCCTCCGGACTGCAAACGGCAGAAGTAGAAACCGGAAGCGGCTTTGTTTCCGGATTCGTCTTCCCCGTTCCAGGATAGCGAATACTCGCCTGCTTTGGCTCTGCCCTACGCCAGGATTTTGACGGTTTGTCCCTTGATGTTGCAGATGCTTAATCTGTAATCCCCATCTGTGTTAAGCCGGTAATTGAAGCTTGTTAATGAGCTAAACGGATTGGGATGATTCTGTTGCAAAGCAAGTGCGGGAACAGGCGTTAGCGGGTCATCAGCTATCGTGACTGGAAGCGAGATGTCCACTGCCATGTACTTGACCATTCCGGCAGAGTTTCCGCCCACCGGCGGAGTCAGCGTATATGCGCCCCAGGATGCGTCGTCATAAAACATCAGATACAATCTGCCCACATCTTCTGTGCTGGTATGACTCATCTGCACAATAGCGGAAGCGGGATAGACCCACATCGGCTTGATGCCTGCCAATTGCGGCGTCTCAACGCTGTTCAGCTTTATCGGTTCCAGCCAGGTCCAGCCATTATCGGGTGACAGCGATATGCAAATCTCGTTAGTGGGAAAAGTATCAAAGTTCAATCTTGCCAGATTAGAGTCCTGCCACACGCAAGCCATCCAGCCCAGTTCGTTTGGCCGGGTCATCATCTGCAGATTATAATGAAACATCATGGCATCACTGTGGGCTGTCATATCCCAGTAGGGAAAAGGCCAACTGGTGGGAAAGACAGGGTTCCCCTGATTATCAACCTCATCAATCATGCCATCCTCATCAATATCCCAGGGACTATAGCACGGCTCTGCATGCGGTGATACACCCTGAGGCCAGAGGTCGTCTATCCGGAAGGTCTCCGCAGAGGTATCAAACACAATGCTCCGCAAGGTATGCAGGACAGGATAATAATACAAAACACCCTCATCATATGCATGGAAGGTACTGAGCTGCGGAAACAGGATATTGCCTGCATTGTCCATTACGGCATTAAAGTGTCCGCAATTGCTCAGGTTGGCATAGATATCATAATCGTTATAAGGTTGGCAGGAGGGGTTTTGTTCAGCGCTGACAGATATCCTTCTCCAGATATCGGGATTGATGTCTTCCAGGACAAACACATCCAGGTTCGGCTCAAAAATCTCCATCTCTGTGGAGGCATCCCTGGCAGTGTGGTGACCGCAGAGGTATAAAGACGCGTCGGGACCCACCTTGATGGTGTAGTTGACTCTTCTGTACAGCGTGGTATGGGCTGCCCAACCCTCTATCTCCGGAACCGATATGTAGTTCCAGATGAAGTCCGTCTCCAGGTTCACCTGCTGGGGATTGTAATCGGCATAAGCGATTTTGGGAACTTCCGCCGGATAGACCACCGTAACGGGTTTTCTTGCCATCACATAGATTCTGCGCATTCCGGCAATGGGAGAATTACCGCACTTCACGACAGGCCAATAATAGGTCTCGCCCGGAGAGACGGATTCAAACACCGGCTGGGGTGCTCCAATATAGTTGTCCGGTCCCAGACCCGGCAGAATGATTGAGCCATACACCGAGATATTGGAGTTTCCCGCCAGTTGATTGTGCCAGGCGATGAAGCCCACTCCGCTCTCTTCATCCAGGTCCAGGGAGGGATATCCGTTGTAAGTCCCGTTCACAGCCAGGGTCTCCACCGACTGCAAGGCACCCTGTGGACTGATTCTTGCGATATAGGAGTAGCGGTCGGATGAGATTTCCGCTTTGGCATGGAAAGCCATCAGGAACCCGCCTCCCAGCGCGTCCGGAATTGTCTTCACAGGTGACGAATTATATCCGCCAATCATATAATCATACCAGGACGGCATGATTTGAGCGGGATTGACAGAGACGGTAAAGTCCGGCGGAGTGCGGTACGGCAGTGCTGACAGGATACAGACAAACGCCATTGAAACGGTTACAGACAACCAAATCTTTTTCATAAGGTCCTCCCGATGTTTCGGTTAAAATAGTTAACCTTTTCTAGCCCTTCCCTTGATTAATCAAATTTCTGCTATTCATTACATATGTCAAGGAAAATCTGCAGATTTTTATTATCTCTCCCCTGCTTGCCTCGTGGGGACAACGTGGGGAAAGCCCACGAGGACCCCAGGAGGACCCCAGGGTGAGATTAAGCAAGAAATCTACGGAATTACTGGATAATCAGGCAGGGACGGATGACTCCGGCACGGATTTGGGTGGCTGGAAGCAGGACGGCGTGCCTGCCGGAATGGGCTTGCAGTTCTGCTGAAAGTTCCCTGCTGAATTGCTGTTTGCCAAATCCGTTTGCCAGCATGATACTGAAGGGCAGGTTTTCACTACCGGTGATACCGACGCCCAGTTCGTAGCCAAGCAGTTCCGCCACATCGGCTTCCTGCAGGGACGGAACCACGATGCCGTCCGCTTTCTGTCTGCGTATCGCTTTCAGTTCTTCTCCGCTCAAGGCAAAGGGATAGACCATGATGGCGCCTTCCCGGACGTTACCTTCCGCAAAGCTATCCTGCCAGAGGAGCAGACCGTCCTCCATCTGTCCAAAACCGATGCTGCCGCTGAGGGTGGTACCTTCATACTCCAGTTCGATAAAGCGGTTTTTTGCGATATGTATGACCCTGGCATCCAGGCAGGACTTCAGGGTGAGGTTTTTGCGGATGTACTGGATGGTGATGGTGCCCTTGCGGGTATCGACATCCGTGACGGTGCCGGTGGCGGGCGAGTGCATACGATGCTCATTCTTTTTCCAGTCGCGCACAGCCAGCAGTTCACCGCCGGTTACGAAATCCCCCAGGTTCTTGCGCAGACAGCCCTTGATGAATACGGGCTTTACTCCGAGCTGGCCGGCAATATTGATGGTGATGGGCTCAAAGGAATAGTCCTGGATTTCGCGCAGGATGAGGGTGCCGTTCTGCCAGTCAATCTTCTCCACTCTACCACGGACAGCAGAGGTAAAATTATAGTGCCCCACGTTCATCAAACTCTCCAGGAAGGAGTGTTCCTCGGCAAAGATGAGCTGTCCGTTCTTCACCTCGTCGCCGATGCCGACCTTGAGGTTCTTGCGGAATGATTCCTCTGAAAAAGATGCTTCCAGTCCGCGGAAAACCTGCATCACATATATGCGGGGCGGGTCATAGAGATTTTCGCCCAATAAAGTGTCGGGCTGGACCCTGTCACCTTCCTTCACATGGATTCTGCCGGCATATGGCAGGGAAAAAACCCGCCTGCCTGTTCCCCTGATAACGGATTCTGTCCTTGAGCCGGGAGACAGGGGCAGATTTTCAGCATCCGCCGGCAGGATTTCATCATAAAGACCGAGGACGCGGTTCATATCATCAAAGGCATACTGTCCTGCTATGCGTGTGTCAATCAGGATGGGATGACTGGTTTCCGCTGACAGTTCCTTTTGCTCATAACCGATGCGGACCGAGCCATGGCACTTAACCTGTACGGTGACGGGGCGGTCATTGTCTATCCAGTAAAGCTGGTTGCCCTCGGCTTCTATGATGCGGGTTCCCTGCTCAAAACGAAGCTGAGCACTGAGCGCCGGTCTGCCTGCCTTCAATCTGCCCGGCATAGGGCGGACGCAGAGACAGAGGGGCTCCAGACATTCAGTCTTGAGCAATTCATGGGCTGCTTTTTGTTCCAGCTGGCTGAGTTTCCCCAGATGCGGTGTGATAAAGTGCCGGTCGCGCCAGAGTTCCGTGATGCCCCTGGGTTGCAGGCCGTCCACCATCATAATGGCTGCCTGACGGGGTTTGGGAGCGTGTGAAAGCACTCCGCCGGCACCTATCAGGACATGGAAATCCTGTAGGCGGAATTCCGTTTTACGGTCCAGCTTTTCACGGAAGAACTGCTCGTGAAAGGGATCGAGCTCTTCGTTTTTCAGGCGGAGAAAATTACCGATGTGCGAAATGGAAAAATTCATCTGCAGGTGCTGCTGCAGTGAGAGCTGCAGGGCAATGCGCGCCAGCGCCTGTTCGATGTGGAGGGTGGCGTCGTTATCCGGAATCAGGGTGGGATTGAGCATCTTGTTGCCCATATAATTGCGCAGGGCGGTTTCAGGCAGGGATGGGTGGAGCCATTGCTGCAGGCGGGATTTGCTGCCTTTGGCAAAGACGTTGCAGAGATTGTAGCTCATTCCGTAATTGGCGCTGACAGTGCGGTAAAACTTGCCGAACACGTTGGAATAAACGTCTGTAGTGGCACCTCCGATGTCCACGGCAAGGATGTTTTTGCTTTCGGTCTCCGCAATCAGCTTCAGAGAATGCATAACGCCCAGCGGAGTGGGTATCACAGGGTCTGAAACCATGCTGCTTACAGCTTTGTACCCGGGCGCCTGCTGCATGACCTTGTTCAGGAACAGCTCGTGCACCAGTCCTGTCACATGTTCGGTTTTCTCCACTTCCTCCGTGGGGCGGATATTGGGCAGGATATGCACTTCAAAGCTTTCCATCAGGATGCTTTGTATGGCATTTGCGGCATCGGTATTACCGGCAAAGATAAGCGGTATCTTGTCCTTGAGAATGTATTTGGGTTTGATTTCACAATAGGAGAGGATTTCTGCCTGGCGCAGCACAGAGGCAAAAGCGCCTCCGTCATAACCTCCGCTCATCAGGATTATATCCGGCTGTTTGGCTTCGATGTCGTGCATCTGTTGCACTACCGACCTGCCGTCGTCAATGGCAATGGTATCCAGCAATACACCGCCCACTCCATAAGCGGCACGTCCGGCGCTGGCAGCGGATTCTTCCTTGGTAAGGCCGATAACCAGGATTTGCAGGCCTCCTCCGGCGCTGCTGGTGGAAAGCCACTGGATTCCGGCCGCAACCTTTCCGGCTGAGTCCAACAGAATGACGGACGTCTTTGCCTGCAGTTCCCGGACCGCATTCAGCACTCCAGCCATCACATCTTCAAAGGGCTTTTCCACCGTAGTGGGGGCATTGGCAAGACCCTGTAAAATCCACTTGCCTTCTGTTTCTGCCAGTAATATCGCCTTGGTGGTGGTGCTGCCGATGTCGGTTATCAGAATATGTCGGGTCATGGACGCCTCCCTGCCTGAATAACCTGCGGTAATGCGTGTTTCCTCATATTCAGGCACAATAACGGTAGGTTGTCAGGATGTAGTTTTTTGTCAAACAATTCATTGAACCGGAAGAAAAGCAAAGACCCCTGCAAGCGCGGGCAGGGGTCTATATTGTATGTGGCATCCAATCTGATGGGATTGGCTGGTTTCAGTTTATTTCAACAGCAGCATCTTTTGGGTGCGGCTTTCGCCGGAAGCATTGAGACGATAATAGTAAATACCGCTGGAACAGGGATTGCCCCGGTCGTCATTTCCATCCCAGACCAATGTGTGCCTGCCTTTATCCAGCCAACCTTTTTGCAGGGTTTTTACTTTCTGACCTTTGAGGTTGTAGATGCTAAGCGTGGCATCGGATGGCTTCTTCAGCGAGAAACCTATGCTGGTGAGGGGATTGAAAGGATTAGGGTAATTCTGCTCCAGCACCAGTCCGGAAAACGGGATGAGGTCATCGCTATCTAATCCTACTGGGCTGCTGAATTTCTGTGCATTAATCATATATGTGGCAGGATAAGTGTCTTCGCACCTGCCGTCCTGGCTGCTATACATATCGGTTTCCTGCCAAACGGCATATGCCTCGTTATTTGTCACAATAATCTTGTGAGAGTATGTCTCGTCATACCCGTCAGTAAAAGTAATTGCTTCATAAGCCATTGTGCCATCAGGGTTGATATACCTGTACATCAGCCCTTTACTATCCTGATGCCAGTCATAATGCTGCCTGTAAAAAATTGCCAGCATGCCCCCATTCGGGAACAGGGCTAATGCGGGCTCATCATAGTCATAGACGGTATCCATGGGAGCTATATCTACTCCGTTTTCACCCCATAAGGGCTGTCCAGATAAATCATACTTTTGCATTTTAATGCTGCAATTGTCAGGATTTGTCTCTTCTATTTGCCGCCAAATCAAAGTGATGCCATTATGGTAAGCCAGCCGAACATCTTGTTGCTCAAATGCAGTTGGAAACATTTCTACTCCCTCTGGATTCCACAGCAGGTCTCCGGAAGGCGAAATCAACTGGCCGTATATGCTGGCAATAAAATCTATCCGATAATCAATCCATACCACTGCCAGCCCGGCATCCGTAAGTACCGCCTGAGAATTATATTGAATGTTGTCCCAATTCTGATAATCGGAAAGAGCGATACCTGATTCAGGCCAGCCGACAGCCGTACTTCCGTCAGGATTTATTCTCTTTGCAAAAACCGTCCTTTCGCCATAATGATCAGAGTTTAGATTTGTTTTTTCCCAGATGTAATAATCTTCTACTATCGACGATGGCCTTGCTTCAAACATGGGGTCGCCTTGCCCGTAATCAGAAATCAGCACGCCATCAGAATCCCACGCAATCTGGTTGCCCTGGATTTTCTGTCCGTATAGATGCATAAGCTGCTGGTTATAAGGGGGTGACAGAGTTACTAATTTACTGTAGGCGATGTGAAAAGCATTTTGATAATAGCTCAGGACTAAGTTATTAAGTATGAATTGAGACGCTTCAGCGATAAGCATGCCTTCATCTCCCCATAAGCGGTTACCGATTGAGTCAAACTTCTGCCCTTTGATGCTCTCATCGCCTTCTTTCCAGATGACCACAACTGAGCCGTCCGGCGCAGTTGCAGCAGCAGGATAGTATTGCCCATCAACAGTTGATAGGGTGACTGGTTTTCCATTTGTCTCAAAAGCTGCTGAGCCATCAGCGTTGACATACTGGATGTAGATTCTGTTTCCGGAAAGATTAAATCTGCTATCCTCCCAGACAACTGCGACTCCGTTTTGGCGTGGCACTACTATATCGGGACGGGAATAGGTTTCTATGCCCTGGTTCAGAAGATTGCCACCTGGAGTCAGTAGCGGCATTCCTGCCTGATTCAATACCTGGCAGAACAGACCCGCACAGCCCGGTCGGGCATCATCCCATAGTAAGTAAAACTTGTCTCCGGAGAAACGGGGCAATGGATTGCTATAAGGCCTCTGAATAGTAGTAACATAAACTCCATCTGCAGGCCAGATGAGAATCCCGGAGGAATTTATGTACTGGGAATATAACTGATATATGTTTGATGTCTCGGCTCTGCCATCCACCCAGATAATATTAACACTGCCAGAGTTATCCGAAGTAATCCTAAAATTAGTCTGCTCTCCATCGGCAGTGCAGATTTGCAGCCCGTCCGGATTCCAAAGCAGGTTTCCGGAAAGGTCCAGTTTCTGCGTATATATTTTTTGTGTGAAACCGTCTTTCCAAGCTATTATCACATTGTTGCCTGCGGAGACAATCCGGTGGTTTTGTGGTGCAGAATAGGGCGTAACGGAACTGCTTCCCTGCCTTACAACGATGGGGCTTCCCCAGACCAGGCTTCCTGTCAGGCTGACTCTTTGAGCTTTGATTGATGCGTCTGTGTAATTATTGTTCCACGTAGCAATTACTGAATCGTCCAACCGTTGCGACAAGTTGATATCATAATTTGTGTATCCATAAAAAGTCTCCAGAATCTGAGTTAACATCAACGAACCGTTGGATTGTATTCTTTTTATGCAAACGGCGCTTTGGGCAGAGTACTGAATGGCATAAAGCAGAAACATACCGCCGCTGCCGTCTGAAGTTGCTGTAAAATTATAGATGCTGCCGTTATAGTCGCCAAAAGGAATGCCGTTCACAGCCCATTGTATAACTCCGCTGCCGTTTATCCGCTGAGCATAGATACCCCTAACATTTGTTCTAACGTCCTCCCAGACTACAAAAGCACCACCTCCTAAATCCGCTGCCACTTCATATTCATAATAATCCTGGTCATGCATACAGACCATTACACCTTCACTCTGCCAGTAAAGCACTCCATTGTTAGTTATTTTCTGGGCTTTAATCCTGTTGTCTGCATACCCCCTATGCTCGGTGTAAACTATAATAAAGTTCCCGTCTGAGCTCCTGGTGATAACCGGATTGATTTCATACCATTCATTTCCTGCCACAAGCAGAGGCTGGTTCCAGACAGCGTTTCCACTAGAGTCAAGCTTTTGAGCATAGATATCCCGGCTCCCGCGATGGCTGTCCGACCACACGTATATTACTCCGCCATCATTAGTAACAGCTGAGCAGCGGTTCCACATGATATTGTCCCCGCGCAGAACCGGAGTGGGTGTATCCCAGACCGGAGCAGCGGAAAGTGACGCAAACAGGCAAAGGCAAATCAATGATAGTAATTTCTGCTTCATGATATTCTCCTGACTTTTTAAAAAGGTTATTTCCCAAATTCAGTCATGCATAAACTGAAGCCAATAAATATCTATAACATGTTCTTTTGTGATTGTGCTGAATTAGACAAATATAAAGCACAAAGCGTTCCGCTTTTATATTTATCTGCAACATTCCATCCCCCGTAACTTTCACTCCCTTTTTAGGTTGACATCCCACCCCTGATTCTAAAATCGGCTTTGGAGAATGCCAATGATAAAACTGCACAATGTGACCGCCGGATACGACAGGAATGACGTCCTGAAAGGGATTACGCTCAGTATTGAACAAGGGGATTTCACCGCCATCCTGGGTCCCAACGGTGCAGGCAAATCCACCCTGCTTTATACACTTATCGGCTATCTGACTCTGCGCAGCGGTGATATCATTATCAGAAACAAACCCCAGGCAAGCTGGCACAAAAAGGAACTGGCAAGAGTAATTGCCCTTATCCCGCAGGAAACAGTGCTCCCCTTTGACTACACAGTGGAGGAGATGGTGCTGATGGGGCGATATCCCTGGCTGGAACTGATGCAGAACTGGTCATCCCGCGACAGGGACATTGTGGAGGAGGTCCTGGACAAGCTGGAACTGCAGACCCTGAAAGACCGCTATTACTCTCAGCTGAGTGGCGGAGAGAAACAGCGCGTCCTGCTGGCAAGGGCTTTGGCTCAGCAGACAGAGGTTATCCTGCTGGATGAATCCCTCTCCCAGCTTGACATCAACCACCAGATAGAGATGATGCAGCTGCTGAGCGACATCAACCGCAAGGATGGAAAAACCATTATCCTGATATCCCACCACCTGAATCTGGCTGCCAATGTTTCCTCCCGGCTGGTGTTCCTGAAAGACGGCAGACTCATTGCCAACGGCTCTCCGGAGCAGGTGCTTACCCAATCCTCCCTCAAACAGCTGTTTGACACAGAACTTACATTACAGATTAACCCCCTCTCCAACCGCCCCAACCTCATATTCCCCGGCATCAGCCCTTCCCGGTGAAAAGACGCCTTACTTTTCCGTTGGGAAGTTTCGTTCTCCTGTTCTTTTTTCTTATTCAGGCAAGCTTTGTCTCCGCCATGCAGGTTTCTGCCAGGATTCAGGACCCTTCCGGCAAACCCTTGGAAGGCGTCACTGTTTCCGACGGCAGGCAAGCGGTCTTTACAGGAGCGGACGGCAGCTTTGGATTGAACACATCCTCAGATTCATTAATCGTTACCAGGCTGGGCTATGAACGGCGGACTCTCCTGACCGTAAACCTGCCTCCCATAATCACTTTAGTTAAAAGGCCCATCACGCTTGGCACTGTCAGGGTCATCGAACGCTATGAAACTCCCTACAGCACTGCTCTGGACAAATCTGTCATAGACACCGATGCTGACAGGCATGGCTCTTCCTCCTCCGATATCCTGCTCCGGGAAAGCGCTTTTCACAGTTCAGAAACCCGTTTGGCAGGGGAAAACCAAACCCTTTCTCTGCTGGGCAATCTCAGCCGCCACACTTTGTTCATGCTGGACAACGTTCCTCTCAATCCTCACGGAGAAGCGTTTGACATCTCTACCCTGCCCCTCAGCGGGATTAAACGGATTGAAATCGTCAAAGGCAACGCCTCACTATACGGCGGAGCTTCCGCTGTGGGAGGCATAGTCTATCTATTTACCGATAATGTGAAAACTGCTCATCCTTTGGAACTGGAGCAGGAAACATCCTTTGGCTCTTTCGGGCAGTTTACGGCTTCCCTTGCCTACGGACAGCAGTCCCAGGCTTTCGCATACAGGGTTTCAGTCAGCCGCCAGGCTGCAGATAACGACTTTTCCTTCCAGCCTCCGGACTGGTGGGAGGAAAGCGGAACCCTCACCCGTCGCAACAACCGCAAACAGCAGCAAAATATCGCGCTGCAGCTTTCCACTAACCTGCATAACCTGCATCTGCGCTACAGGATTGATTCAGACCGGATTTACCGTCAGTTGCCCGGACCCTACAACTTTGCCGATATCTACCAAAACGCTTACCTGACCGGGCTCAACCTGCGCCAAAACCTCTCTCTCGGCTGGCAGAAACATTCCTTCAAGGACAACCTCATCCTCTGGCTTACAAGGGACGGCACCGAATACACAAACACCCGCGCTCCCAACCCCGTTTACTCGTCCCACTACAGACAGCGCCACCACAGCGCAGGGATGAAGAACCAGGCGGAATACGGCTTTGGCTGGTTAATAGCCGGATTGGGCATGGAAGCCACGCACCAGACCTATGAACTGGACAACCTGCTTTACCCGCACCTGTCCATCCCTGAGACCTCCCGAAACCAAACCGCAGCTTCGTTCAAACTACTGGCTGATGAGGGTTTTCCGCTGGAAAACAACACCCTGCAGGCAGGGGTGCGTCTGGATAAAGTGACGGATTTTGGAACCTACTTTTCCTGGCGGGTAGAGGATGTTTACCGGTATTACGGACTTGTGGACCTGACCGGCGGAATTGCCTATGGAAGCGGCTTTAGCTTGCCGTCGTTCTATGACCTCTATTGGAAAGGCGATTCCCAGTCCCTGGGCAATCCCGACCTGGAACCGGAGACCTCCCTGGGCGGAAGCGTCTGGCTGAGTGCAGAATATGCGGGAAATTCAATCAAGGCAGCATATTATCAGAGCAGGGTGGAAAAGCTTATCCAGTGGCGGCAGACATATCTGTTTGGCACGCAGTGGAAACCGCTGAATATCGGTAAAGCCGAGCTTACCAATTGGGAATTCAGCTTTCGTTCCCAGCCCCTGAGCTGGCTCGGGCTGAGCAGTTCGCTGACGCTGACCGATGCCGTGGACGCCAATCTGAACAAAAAGCTTACCTACACACCCGAAACAAAATGGGTGACCGAACTCGCCCTGTCTTATGCCGGATTCAGCTTTGCCCTTAGCCAGGACTACACAGGCAGGCAATGGAAAACACCCGACAACCTGATAGACCCCCTGCCGGAGTTTTTCCTCTACGGGTTGGCAGCGGGATACGGCCTGTCCTGGAAAGGCCTGGATGCTGGTCTCAGCTTCCGCCTGAACAATTTGTTTGACAGGCAGTATGAGATTTATGATTATGTTCCGCAGCCGGGCAGAAACTGGCTGGGCGGAATCGTCCTGAAATATAAGATGTGATAATCCCGCAACGGATTATATTTTAATACAGATACGCAAAACAAACGCGGAGGTCTATATGAAAAAGAGAATGCAGCTAACCCTGCTGTTGGTCTTATCCCTTGCCTTGCTTATTCTCGCCGGTTGTGATAAAGACGGCGACCTCAAGATAATCAACCGCACCGATTACAATGTCTATGCCGGAGTTTCCGGCTCGCTTTACACCATCCCTGCCGATTCCACCCTCAAGCTGCATATCACCACCGGGCGCCAGACTCCCTTTGACTCCAACGTGGGAAAATATGTGGAAGTCTTTCTGGAAGGCGAGACCTACCAAATCTGGGACGCCTATGAAGAGACATACATCCCCAGTACAGAAGTTTGGGTCAACGCCGGCAAGACCACCAGTATCTACCTGGACCCCAACCGTGCCAGCGTCAAAGTCGTCAACCAGTCCGGGCAGTATATCAAACGGATTCTTGTGCAGAGAAATACCACCTATTACACCACTACCCAGACCTATGAATTTCCGGATTTGCTCCCCCCCGGAGGCGTTTGGCACAAGCAGCAGAACCCTGCCACCCCCCAGGCTATGTACTATTACCTGGTCCAGATTGTCTTTGAGAATGATACCATCCTCACTTACGGAGACACCCAAAACATTCTCTACAAAGGCGACCAGTTCCTGGTGACCGTTCTGCCCCCTGACAAGCAATAATCCCCCCAAACCCTCCTGCAGCCGGAAAGACGCTTTTTTCAGAAGCCGTCCCTGCTTCTTCCTCTATGAGATGTCCCGAAGATGCCGCGGTGATGACCGGGTTTTCTTCGGGAGGCTTCGGGACATCTTCGCGACATCTCAGCAGGCAGGGAGCGGGTTTTTTTATTGACAGAATAGTGATTGGTAAAAAGCATACATGTTACTCGTGGAATAGTGTAAACGGTTAGAAGATATGCAGTTCCATGGGCTGTAACTCAATAGGAGACAGAGGTTTTATGCGAATACTGATTACGGGCGGAGCCGGTTTTATCGGCTCTCATCTGGCTGAACGGCTGCTCAATGAAGGCCACCAGGTGCATATCATAGACAATCTTTCCACCGGAAAGCTGGAGAACATTGAAACTTTCAAGGACAATCCCAGATTCAGCTACACCATCGGCTCCATCCTGAACCGCGAGGTGCTGGAAAAGCTTATCTCCCAATCCGAACAAATCTATCATCTGGCGGCGGCAGTAGGAGTCAAATACATCATTGAAAACCCCCTGATATCGCTCAAGACCAATATTGCCGGCACGGACAATGTCCTGGAACTGGCAAACAAATACAAATGCAAGGTGCTGATAACCTCCACTTCGGAAGTGTATGGCAAGAGCGAACAGCTTCCGTTTAATGAATCCGCAGACAGGCTGATGGGTCCCACCCAGATAAGCCGTTGGGGTTATGCCACTTCCAAGGCTGTGGATGAATTTTACGCTTTGGCTTTTTTCCGCGAGAAAAAACTCCCCGTCGTGATTGCCAGATGCTTCAATACTGTAGGTCCGCGCCAAACGGGACAATACGGTATGGTGCTGCCCAAATTCGTCAAAGCCGCCCTGCTGGACCAGCCCATCATAATCTACGGCAGCGGTAAGCAGACCCGCTGTTTTGCAGACGTCACAGACGTGGTGGACGCTTTTCTGGCCCTTATGGCAGAAAAGAAATGCGAAGGCGAGATTTTTAACGTGGGCACCACAGAAGCAATCTCCATTGAGGACCTGGCCAAGATGGTCAGGGAAAAGTGCGGCAGCAAGTCCAAAATCGAGTATATGGCATATGAAGATGCCTTTGAAGAAGGTTTTGAGGATATGATGCACCGCATGCCTGACCTGGGCAAAATCAAGGAATATATCGGTTATGAACCCAAAATAAATCTGGACCAAATAATCCAACGGATGATTGAGTATTATGAAAACTAAGCAATTGCTTCTGCCGGCAATCCTTTTGCTGGCAATGGTTTCTGCCTGTCTTGCAGTTGAGCTGACCACCCAGAACCTGATACCTGTTTCCGTAAGCGTTACGGGAGACGTTGCAAAGCCGGGAATCTATACTTTGACCACTATGAGCCGCGTTTCAGAAGCCCTGGAACTGGCTGAGTTGAAAGCAAGCCAGTTATCAGCCATCCGCCAGCCAATTCCCGAAAAACCTGTTTCCGGGACTTCCATGTTCAGGATTTCTGCTCCGGTTGACACAGCTAAAACTACAGTTTTCGGACATAGAAACATAACTCTCACACGGCAGGGACAAAAACAGGTGCTGGACCTGCTCCGTTTCCAGCGTTTGGGCGATATTTCCCAAAACCCCTACCTGAGGGACGGGGATGTCATTACGGTTAATCCGGTGCAGGCAGTTATCACCCTGCAGGGCAGTGTCCGCAGACCCGGAGATTATGAGTTCAAAGCGGGGGATACGCTCCGAAACCTGCTCGCTTTCGCACTCGGACCACTCGAAGACGCCGACCTCAGTAAAGTAATGCTGTTCCGCTACCGGGAAAACTTTATCGATTTTGACAAGACAGAATTGGATATCCATGAGTATTCTGAAAAGGCAGTGGATTATCTCAACAGGGAACTGCATCCCGGAGACAGGATTCTGGTTCCTGCCAATTCCGAATTCCGCAAAGCGTATAAAGTGCAGGTAACCGGCAAGGTCAAAATGCCGGGGTTGTATTATATAAACGACAATACCACCCTGTATGACCTGATGGTAATGTGCGGCGGCCCCACCAAAGAGGCTGACCTGAACAATTCCTTTGTTTATAACCGGCTGGTTAGTGAGAACTTTGACCCGGATTTTGACCGCCTCAGCAGATATTCCTACAATCAGATGACCTGGCTGGAATACAGCTACCTGAGAACCAAGACCCGCCAGCTGAAAGGCAAGTATTCAATTAACCTCGAAAAGTGCTGGGATTCGCAGGGTAAGGATGCCAATCTTGTGTTGAGGGACGGTGACGAGCTTTTCGTTCCTGAACTCATCAACGGAGTTTGGGTTGCCGGTCAGGTGAGATATCCCGGTCTGGTGACCTGGGACAAAAACCTGAAGTGGAAAGACTACCTTGAATCTGCCGGAGGTTATGCCAACAACCGCAAGTCACAGGGCACCAGGATAATCCGGGTTCACTCCGGAAACTGGATCAAGCCTACTGATAAAGTGCAGATAAATCCCGGGGACATTATCTTCGTTCCAGACAAGGAAGAACGCTACCTTTGGGATGATATAAAAGACGTTGTTCTGTTCACTTCGCAGATTCTGACCATACTGATAGCCCTGCGGACCTTCTAAACAGCTAATAATTATTTCAGGAGTATAGATGAAAGTACCTCTTTTGGACCTGCATGCGCAATACGCGCCCATTATGCCGGAGCTAAGGCAAGCTATCGATGAAGTGCTCACCAGCCACTATTACATCATGGGACCCCAGGTGAAGGCCTTTGAAGAAAAGATGGCCTCCTACCTTGGTATCAGGTATGCTATAGGCTGCGCTTCCGGCACCGACGCTCTTGTGCTTGCCCTCAAGGCATTGGGAATCGGAGATGGAGACGAGGTCATAACCACTCCCTTCACCTTTTTCGCCACTGCCAGTTCCATCTGGCGCTGCAATGCCAAACCCGTCTTTGCGGATATTGACCCCAGGACCTTTAACCTGGACCCCGCTCTGGTGGAAAAAGCAATCACTCCCCGCACCAGGGCTATCATGCCTGTACACCTCTTTGGCCAGCCCTGCGACATGGATGCCATCATGGCTATTGCCAAAAAGCATAACCTTTTTGTAATCGAAGACAATGCTCAGGGTATCGGCTCAAAATGGGACGGTAAAATGTCCTGCTCCTTTGGGGATATCGGCACCCTGTCCTTCTTCCCCAGCAAAAACCTGGGAGCAATGGGCGACGCCGGTATGTGCCTCACCAACGATGACGACTTGGCTGCCAAACTTCGCCAGCTTCGCGTTCACGGTGAAAACCCACGCTACTTCCATAAGTGGGTGGGACTGAACAGCCGTCTGGACACCATGCAGGCAGCAGTGCTATCAGTGAAGCTGGATTCATTGCAGGCCTGGTCTGAAGGACGCAGACGCAACGCTGAGTACTATGCCCAGCACCTGAACGATGTTCCTCAAATCAAGCTTCCCTGCATTGACAGCAAGGCATTGACCATCTATAACCAGTACACCATTATTGCCGAAAACAGGGACGGACTGATGAAGCACCTTGCCGACAACGAAATCGGCTGCGCCATCTATTATCCTCTGCCGCTTCATCTGCAGGAATGCTTTGCCTCCCTGGGCGGTAAAAAAGGAGACTGCCCCGTTGCTGAGGAAATGGCTGATAAAGTGCTGTCCCTGCCTGTATTTGCGGAACTAAGCCGCGAGCAGCTTGACTTCGTAATCCAGACTATCAGAAACTTTTATAAATAAACCCGGAAGGAAAGATGAACATAATAGTATGCATCAAGCAAGTGCCAAACACTACTGAAATCAGGATAGATCCCGTCACCAACACCCTTATCAGGGAAGGCGTGGAAAGCATCCTCAATCCTTTTGACACTTATGCCGTGGAAGAAGCCGTTCGCCTGAAAGAGCAGTTTGGCGGCACAGTGACCGCCATCAGCATGGGCCCTCCCCAGGTGGAAGCCGCCCTGCGCGAAGCCGTTTCCCTCGGCGTGGATGAAATCATCCTGCTGTCTGACCGCAAGTTTGCAGGAGCAGACACGTGGGCAACCAGCTACACGCTGGCAGCAGCAATTACCAAGCTGGGCAACTATGACCTGATAATCACGGGCCAGCAAGCCATTGACGGCGATACCGCCCAGGTTGGACCCGGCATTGCGGCTCATCTGAAGATACCCCAAACCTGCTTTGTCCGCAAGGTGGACAGCGTAGAGGCAAGCAAGATGACGGTGCAGCGACTGATGGAAGACGGCAGCGACAAGGTTGAGATGAATCTCCCTGCCCTCATCAGCGTGGTAAAAGAGATAAACGTTCCCCGCCTGCCCTCCCTGCGCGGCAAGATGAAATCAAAGTCCGTGGAGCTAAAAGTCTGGAATTGCGACGAGCTGGGCCTGGACGAAAAACTGGTCGGACTCAACGGCTCTCCCACCCAGGTGATGCACATCTTCACCCCCAAACATGACAAGCTAACGGAGAAATTTGAAGGCGACCCCGACGAAGCGGTGGAGAAAATCATCAAGACCCTGAACGACCTTACCAAATAAAGAAGGAACAACGTTATGATAGCCTTCCCGAACATCAACCCGGACATCGTAAAATTCACCCTGTTTGGATTCCCGTTGCAGATACGCTGGTACGGTCTGTTTTACGTGCTCAGCTTTATCCTTGGCTACCTGCTCTATAGGCCCAACCTTAAGTACAGGAATATAAAGCTGACCAAGGAGCAGTATGAGGGACTGATATTCTCCATGATGCTGGGCGTGATTTTGGGCGGAAGGTTTGGCTATGTCATATTCTACAACCTTGCCTATTACCTGCAGCATCCGCTGGAAATCTTTGCCGTCTGGTCCGGAGGCATGTCTTTCCATGGCGGTGCTCTGGGAGTCATCATAGCAGGCGCGATTTTCCTGAAGAAAAACAAGCTAAATTTCTGGAAGCTGGCAGACCCCATGATGCCTCTGGTCGCCATCGGACTGGGACTGGGACGGCTGGGAAACTTTATCAACGGCGAGCTTTACGGCAGGGTGACCAATGTGCCCTGGGCGATGATTTTCCCTGAAAGCGACGGCCAGCCCCGGCATCCGACCCAGCTATACGAGTTTTTTCTGGAGGGTGTGGTGCTTGCCATCATCTGCCAGCTGGTCTATCGCAAGACAAAGATTGAAGGCATGGGATTCTGGGCTTTTATCGGAAGCTATGGCATCTTCAGGGTAATCGTGGAATTTTTCCGGGAACCCGATGCCATAGACCTCTATAAAAACGGGCTTTTCCTGGGATTCATCACCGTCGGAATGCTGCTCAGCTTCCTGATGGTGGTAGCTTCAATCATCGGAATATACTACCTTTACAAAGCACATCATAAAGTCAAACCGGAGTAAACTATGAAAAGGACTGTGATTATCCTGATGCTGATACTTGTCTGCATCAGCGTCTCACTAAACGCCAAAACCAAGGCGGAAAAGCGTCTGGAAACCAACCTGAACCAATGGCAGAAATTCCGCTGGGAAGGCATCCTGCAAGTGCAGTCATCCGCTTTTTCCATGCGCAAGAACTTTGTGCTGGCAAAGACAGGGGACGCCCTGCGTTTTGACATCCTGGACAGCGGAGTAATGGGGCTTTCGGCCCAACCGCTGGTTTCCATATACCTCAAAGATACCGCCATTCTCAATGCACCGACGATTGAACAGCTGGCAGGCCTGGACCTCAACTGGTTTTTACCTCCCGGCGCCGTGAAAGGCATGGTTGGCTTTGCCGATTCCCTGCTGATGAAACAGAAAGAGATTCTGGCAGACCGCAAAGCCACAACCGCCGGCACATCATTTGCCTTTGACAAACAATACCGGCTTTCATCCTTCAGCAGTCCAGCCACCAGAATGGAAGCTTCCATCATCTATAATACCCGCAACCTGCCCACCAAAATCCAAATCAGGTTTTCCGGCAGCCAGGTAGCTGAATTGCTGATAAACGAACGCGAATACAAGGATGTCAGCATCGAGCCTTTGGAAGCCGTTTCCGACAGCCTGGACCTGATGCAGCTGCTGGAAGGGATAGACCTGGAAGGCTACGAATTTGAACTTGAATAAATCCCGCTGAGGGAGAGAATATGATAAAACGCTATACCAGGGCTGAAATGGAACGCATCTGGACGGCGGAAAACCGTTACCAGTGCTGGCTGGACGTGGAGCTTGCCGCATGTCGCGCCATGAACGAACTCGGCATCATCCCCACTGATGACCTGCAGCAGATTCTGGAAAAAGCGGATTTTGAAGCTGAGCGGATAGACGAGATTGAAGCTGTCACCCGTCATGACGTGATTGCCTTTCTGACCAATGTTGCCGAATATGTGGGACCAGCTTCCCGCTGGATTCATTATGGCATGACTTCCTCTGATGTGCTGGACACCGCCACTGCCATGCAGTTAAAACAGAGCGGTCTGCTCATCCTTTCCGAGCTTCACCGCCTGGGAGAAGTGCTCAAGCTAAAGGCTAAAGCATACAAAAACACGCTCTGCATGGGACGCTCACACGGGATTCACGCCGAACCCACCTCCTTCGGACTCAAGTTTGCCCTCTGGTTTGACGAAAACAGGCGCAACATAGAGCGTCTGCAGGATGCCATCGAATCCGTCAGTGTGGGACAGCTCTCCGGCGCTGTGGGCAACTATGCCCATCTGGACCCGCAGGTGGAAGTCATTGCCTGCAAATACCTGGAGCTCAAGCCAGTCAATGTCTCCACCCAGGTCATCCAGCGCGACCGGCACGCCCATTTTCTGTCCGTGCTGGCTATAGTCGCCTCCACCCTGGAAAAAATCGCCCTGGAAATCCGCCATCTGCAACGCACCGAAGTGCTGGAAGCCGAGGAGAATTTCGCCTCCGGACAAAAGGGAAGCTCCGCTATGCCCCACAAACGCAACCCAATCGTCAGCGAACAGCTATGCGGCCTGGCAAGGGTCATCCGAAGCAATGCCATGTCCGCTTTCGAAAACAACGCCCTCTGGCATGAGCGCGACATTTCCCATTCCTCGGTGGAACGCATCATCCTGCCCGATTCCTGCATCCTCATCCATTACATGCTGGGCAAGACCATCGACCTGATGGAAAACCTGCTGGTCTATCCCGACAACATGCTCAAAAACATTGAAAAGACAAACGGACTGGTCTTCTCCCAGGCGCTGCTGCTGCATCTCACCACCGCCGGTCTCAGCCGCGAGGATGCCTATGCCCTGGTCCAGCGCAATGCCATGAACTGCTGGAAGTCCGGACAGCCCTTCCTGGAGCTTGTCCTGCAGGACGGGGATATTGCCAAGGTACTGCCCGAACAGCAGATAAAAGACATCTTTAACTATGACCGCTACCTGCGCCATGTGGACTTTGTCCTGCACAGATGCAACATAATATGATTTTTAGAAACACAGAGGCACAGAGATTGTCCTCTGCCCGTCGTTCCTGCGCAGGCAGGAACCTATGCTGTTTTCAACAATAAGGAGTTTACTATGAAGAGATTACTGGTTTTATCCTGTCTGGCAGCCCTGCTGCTCATCCCCGCAATTGCATTTGCCCAAAAAGCCCCTGCCGGCGACGGCATTCTCGGCTACTGGTTCAATGCGGAAAAAGACGCCGTTATCGAAGTGACCAAAGAAGACGGCAAATTCTTCGGCAAAGTCATCTGGCTCAAGAATCCCATGGATGCCAAAGGCAAGCCCAAGACCGATATCGAAAACCCCGACCCCAAGCTGAAAAGCCGTCCCCGCCTTGGTCTGGTGGTGCTCACTGACCTGGCATTCAAAAGCGGCAGCAAGTATGAAAAAGGCAAGATTTATGACCCCAAATCCGGAAAAACCTATTCTGCCCAGGCAGAGCTGGCAAATTCCAACCTCCTCAAGCTGCGCGGTTTCATCGGCGTCAGCATGATAGGCAAAACCAGCGAGTGGACCCGCACCGTCAAACCGGAAAAAGAGGAAACCAAAGCCGCTCCCAAACCGGAAAAAGAATAGAACACCCCCTTTCGATACGAGGAGACAACGGGGAGAAAGCCCTCGCATCCTTCCCGTATCGTTCCCGTATCAAGCAGGGAAGAAGCCGGCAGGCAAAAAAGTATGTGTTTCGGCATAAAAATAGCTTGCTAAATGTATATAAACCAAAGAATTGAAGCTTTGCACGCAAGCAGCAAGGAGAAAGCGATATGAATGAACAACAGGAAAAGCCAAAGGTCATCCTAACCGACAGCAAGGTCCTGCATAAAATCAAGTATTTGCAGTTCCGCCGGCAGATAATCCCCATCCTGGTGGTGGTGGCACTGATGGTATTGCATGTGTTCTGGGCTCAAAGCTATACTTTTTACATTACTATGGCAGCCTTTGCCTGGTATCTGTGGGAACGCATCAAATTCCGCACCAAAAACAAGATACTGGTGCCGGATGCAGGCACCTTCGTATCGCCGGTGAACGGTAAAATCCAGGCCTTGAAGCATGCCGATGGCATCACCCAGATTTCCATGCGCAAATCTTTCCTGGATGTAATCGAGCTTCGCCTGCCCTATCCCGACCTGAAAATGGAAAACAACCGCAACTGGATTTTTGAGACTCCCAAAGGCCAGGTCAATCTGCGTATCCAGAGCGAACGCATCACTTTCTTTGAGAATACGAATGAGCCGGGAAAGGTCATCGGAGTGCTTCCGGGCAGTTCCATCATCACGGTAAACGTGCCTTCCTCCGTTAAAGTGCTGGTCAAAGCCGGACAACCGGTGTTCGGAGGCGAGACAGTGCTGTTTAGCCTGGCGGAAGATGCGGAAGAAGCTCCCAAAACCATCCTGGTGGAAGAACCGATAGAAGAGATTAACGATAAAGAAGACGTATAAAAGCTTTATTTCCCAATGACAGGCTGCAGGATAAAATCTTCCGTCCTGTCAGCATGAGTATCTGAGATGGATATGTGACGGGAAGCCGTTTCATATCCATCTTTTGTTACATAGACCGTAAAACCGTTTGGGACAGTATAAGTTCCAATAAATTCCCATTCTTCAACGTCATAAGCATCAAACTGTTTGCCGAACTGGAAGTACATTTTGAAAGGAATCCTGTAGCCTGTTTCTGAACTATACATAACTGGTCTGCCCCAAGGGTTTGTATCAGTTCTATTCTGCAAAACATTTATTGTTTTATGGTAAAGCTCAGTTCCATTCGGAGCTATGGCCGTTAGTTTTGCCTGATATAAACCATTGCTTGCAAAATATTGGTTTTCGCCTTCGCCCCCAGTTCCCTGCCACCTGTGAATACCACCCATAGGATAAGCTACTGGGTGGTCTATCGACTTGATCAAGCCAAAAAAGGGATTGCTGATGTCAATTCTGACATTACATGTATCCAGTGATGCAAATGAAAACCATGTATATCTGGAAAAGGGATTGGGGGCTGTATAAAAGGACCATTCATTTGGTGGCTGATAACCATGAACATCAACCCATTTTGGTCCCCAAATACAAATTTCAGGGTTATTCAGTTCATATGCAGTTAGCCAATAATAATATCTTCCATCCGGTAAATCATAGTCGATATACTGATATTCGTGGAAATCCTGAGTATTAGTCGCAGGAATCAAAGGTGATACTATAACGGCTGAATCAGGGCAATCGCTTGTTGCCCGATAAATGTAGAATCCCAGCATATTGGATTCTGTGTAAGTATACCATCTGATATTTGCGTTATTCCAATCTAACCATCCTGCCTCATAATTGTAAACAAAGAATTCAAAATATACCCCTAATGAATCGTTTATGCCTTTCGAAGTCCAGGTATCGTCAAAGACAACATAGATACCTGCATCTGTAATGGGATTTCCATCAGTATCAGTGATGCTTCCTTTAAGGTAGTGTTCTACTGTATCTTCATTACTATTAAAAATGCAGGAAGTGCAAACAAGAAGAGTTAAAACAATGATAATCAGGATAATGGTACTTTTCACAAGTCCCCCAATCAGCTGTTAGGCTTTGCTGTCCCGTTCCTTTTCGCGCTCCAGGTCTTTTTTCTGGAGCGTTTCTCTTTTGTCATAGCTGTGCTTGCCCTTGGCGAGGGCGAGCTTTACCTTGCAAAACCCCGCTTCATTGATATACATTTCCATGGGTACGAGGGTCATGCCCTGTTCATCGGTTTTGGATTTCAGGCGTTTGATTTCATGGCGGTTCAGCAGCAGCTTGCGCTTGCGCTCCGGGTCATGGTTGAAAAAGGACGCCTTTTCCCAGGGACTGATATGCAGATTCATCAACCAGCATTCACCGTTCTCAATTTTGGCATAGCTATCCTTGAAATTGACCTTGCCTGCCCGGATGGACTTGATTTCCGTGCCTGTGAGCACAATGCCCGCTTCCAGGGTCTGGACGATGTAATACTCGTGTTCCGCCTTACGGTTTTTTATTGATTTCATAAGTTCAATTCTTTCCGTATCTTTGCTCTGTATTCTTTTGCCTTACCCACCAGTTCAGCTTCGTCCAGCCGGGTAAGCTTTTTATCTTTCAAAACCACTTCCCCATGGATAATCACGTCGCGAACCGCCCTGCCACCCAGAGCATAGATTACCTGGGAATAGGGATTGTGCAGGGGCTGGGCTTCCACGCCGGAGCAGTCCAGGATAACCAGGTCCGCCTTTTTTCCGGGTTCCAGCGAACCGATGTCCTTGTCCTTGTGCAGGGCTTTGGCAGCTTCAACGGTTGCCATGCGCAACATCTGCTCCGCCGGCAGGAAAGTAGGGTCTTTGGCAAGCGCTTTGTGCAGCTTGGCAGTGAAGTCCAGTTCGGAGAGCAGGTCCAGGTTGTTGTTGCTGGCGACTCCATCAGTGCCGAAGCAGATACGCACCTTGTGCTGCAGGTATTTCCGGATGGGCGCAAAGCCGTTGACCAGCTTGAGGTTGCTTTCCGTGCAGATGGCGATGGCAGCACCGGACTCAGCCAGCAGTTCCATCTCACCTTCAGTTACATGGATGCCATGCGCCATGATAAGAGGGGTCTTGAGCAAACCGATTTCCTGCAGATAGGGGATTGGCAGTTTGCCGTGTTCATCCAGGCATTGTTTCGGTTCCCAGTCGGCTTCAGAAATATGCATATGCACCAGCATATCCTGCTCGCGGGCAACTTCTGCACAGCGTACAAGAACATCGCGCGGATTGGTGTAAATGGCATGCGGTGCCAGGGAAAAATCCAGCAGAGGACTGTCTTTGTACTGCTTCCTTAAGGATAGGGCAAGCTTTCCGATGTCTTTGAGGTTGGTTTCCTTGCCATTTTCTATCAGCGGTTCACCAATGATACATCGCACTCCCGCTTTGATAAAAGCGCGCGCCATGTCCTCACCTTTGAAGTACATATCATTGGCAAAAGTAATGCCGTTGCGCAGCATTTCGGCAGCGCCATGCAGAGTGGCATAATAAACAAAATCATGCGCCTCATCTGTTTCCGGCTCCACAAATATCTTTTCCATAGGCCAGATATAATCGTTAAGCCATGGATTTAAGGGTAAATCATCCGCCAGACCCTTGAAATAGGTCATGGGGATATGGGTGTGGGCATTGATGAGCCCGGGAATGACTATGCAGTCACCGGCATCAATCGTCTGCTCTGAAGTGTATTTAGCCAGGATGGATTCTGTAGTGCCGATGGCTGCAATCTTATCTTCCCTGATGGCTATGGCACCGTTTTCAATCACGGAATGGCTGCCGTCCATGGTCAGGATGAGCGCGTTTTTGACAATGGTGCTGACGCTGGTGAGCCTATCTGGTGCTGTAATAGTATTCATGCTTTATTCCGTGGGACGTTTAGTCTTTTTATCTCTTCAGGTTTTATGATGCCTCCGGCTGTAATGAAACCGGTAACAAAACGGGCGGGGGTCACATCGAAGGCGGGATTGATAGCTCCACTGCCGGGACTGGCAAGCGGTTCACCCTTCAGGTGGGTAATCTCCCCGGGAGAACGCTCTTCAATCGGAATGTCGCTGCCCTGCTGGCAGGAAGTGTCAAAAGTGGATTGCGGCGCTGCAACATAGAAGGGTATTTTATGCTCCCTGGCCAGCACGGCAAGGGCATAAGTGCCGATTTTATTGGCAAAATCGCCGTTCTGGCAGATGCGGTCTGCACCTGTGATAACAAGGTCTATATCGCCTTTCTGCATAAAGTGCCCCGCAGCGCTGTCCACTATGACAGCATGCGGAATGCCTTCCTGCTGAAGTTCAAAGGCGGTCAGGCGTGCTCCCTGCAGGCGGGGACGTGTCTCGTCCACAAAGACGAAGAATTCCTTTCCCTGCCTTTTTGCCATCCTGAATACGGAAAGAGCTGTGCCCCAATCCACAGTGGCAAGAGCTCCGGCGTTGCAGTGGGTGAGCACTTTCATGCCGTCCGTAATCAAAACGCTCCCCGTTTCGCCAATCAGGCGGCAATCTTCCGCGCTGTTGGCGGCAAAAGCTTTTGCTGTTTCTATAGCTACAATTCTGGCATGGGCAGGATTGTCTGAGCTAAGCAGAGTCTGGTCATAGACAAGATTTACGGCATTGGCAAGGTCAATGGCAGTGGGACGGGATGCCAGCAGGATATCCCTGCCTTTACGCATCCGGCTGCGGAAATCCTCATCAGTTGCAGACATGGCTGCCAGCGCCATTCCATAAGCTCCTGCAGCCCCGATAGCAGGTGCGCCCCTGACAGTCATTTCCAGGATAGCGGTCGCTACCAGTTCACAGGTGTTGCAGGTGATAATCTCAAACTCAAAGGGGAGTTTGTTCTGATTTATCATCAGAACTGCTCCGTCCTGCATCCAAACGCTCCGGTACTCCTGTCCGCCGATTATCATAAAGCTATTCCAGGAAGCCGGTTACTTCCCCGTCAGGGATGCGTTTCATCATGCCGCCGTCATTGATATCCCGGCAGGGACCTGCCTCAATTTCTGCGTCATCAGTATAGCCTCTCTGCTCCCAGAAGCCGGGGATGTATTTGTTTAGAAGTTCAATGCGGACAACGCTCTTAGCAGATTTGTAACCCCAGAGATAGGGCACGAAGGCGCGAACAGGTCCGCCGTAGTCTTCGGTGAGTAATTCGCCGTCAAATTCCCAGGCGAGCAGAGTCTTTTCCATCAGGGCAATATCAATCGGGATGGATGTATCGTAAACCAGGTCATAGGACCAGAAGCGGACATAACGCACTTCCGGCTTTGCCTTTACATATGCCAGGATATCGGCGAGCTTGACGCCACCCCAATTTCCGCCCACAGACCAGCGGGTAACACTGGTCAGGCGTCCGTTCGCAATGGACTTGGGCAGCTTCTGCAAGTCCTGCCAGGTAAAGGTGGTGGGGTTGTCGCAAAGCCCCTTAACTTCAATAGTCCAGTTCTCCCTGTCCAGTTTGCCCGGATGTCCTTCTGCCCAGAAAATGGGGGTATTCATTTGAGCCAGTTTATGCATTGGTTCGTCCTTATCTTTTGTTTTGGGTGTTTTGCCGACACAACTGCCTGTAAAAAGCAGCAGGCAAGCCAGTAATGCAAAGCTTCTGAGCATGGTTCTACTCTTCTTCATCCTGAGTGTGCTCCAGCAGGTCATACCGGAAGATATTGTTCAGGATATCTGTCGGGGTAATGGAAAGCGTTTCCTGTCTGTCAGCAAGGATTTCAGCCGTCAGACCCAGGTAATAGGCGGCATTGGCTGCTGCTTTGGCAACCGGCATCTTCTGACCCAGAAAACCTGCAATCAGTCCCGCAAGCACGTCTCCGCTGCCGCCAGTGGCGAGTCCGTCGTTGCCGGAGATATTGAATATCAGATGCTCCGCATCGTAATAAACTGAAGTGTGGCTCTTGAGCAGGATCCTGAGCTTGTATTTGCCGGCAAATTCCTTCAGGCAATCAAGGCTATCCTTGTGCATATCTTCCATAGTGTACTCGGTGAGACGGCAAAACTCACCCCAATGCGGTGTGAGGACAAATGGCTTGCCGGAAAGCGCAGTATAAAGCTCCGGATGCATGGCAAGGGAATTGAGCGCATCAGCGTCGATTACTGCAGGATTCCGCCATCTTTCCGCCAGGTATTTCAGCAACTGGTAAGTATATTCCGATACTCCGCAACCGGGTCCAAGCAGGATAATGTCATAGTTTTTAAGTTTGCTGTCCAGGAAATCATAATCCACGCTGCCGTCTTCCTTGATGGGAACTGCTTTGACCATGACCTCTTCCGGTTTGCTGTCATAGATGCTGAGACTGGTGGGATGTCCGAATATGGTCACCAGTCCGGCTCCTGCTTTCACAGCTGCCATGGCTGAAAGAAATGCTGCGCCGGTAAATCCTGGGGAACCTGCCAGAACAGCTATCCTGCCGTAATCGCCCTTGTGAGCAAATGCTTTTCTTTCCGGCAGAAAGGCATTATCCTCGTCCATAAGAGTGGCAGTGGTTATGCTGTTACGCAGGATGTGCGGAATTCCGATGTGAATAGTGTCCACAATCCCGCTGCATTGGCGTCCCTTGCCCAGGAAGTGTCCGTATTTAAAGGAATCCATAGTGAGGGTCAGGTCCGCCTGGAAAGCGACCTCGGCAAAGCCTGTATCAGCGTTTACGCCTGAGGGTATGTCAATAGCCACTTTTAGTGCCTGCAGCATGTTTACCTTTACAATCAGTTCCGCCAGGGATTCATTGAGACTGCCCTTGAATCCGATGCCGTAAATGGCATCAATGATTACCCCGACATCTGGAAGCGCTTCAGAATCACGGTCCGCCTGCTTGACAAAGGGGATATCCAGCTTCACGCAGAGTTCCTTGTTTGCCTTGGTTTCAGCACTCATTTCCCCAGCTTCAACAGCTAATATATTGACAGCATAACCGTAATAATCCAGCCATCTGGCAATCACATAGCCATCTCCGCCATTGTTGCCGTGACCGCACAGAATGAGACAACCCAGTGCCAGGTCGACATCAAAAGCTTCCTGCAGATAGTCCGCACAGCCCTTGCCGGCATTTTCCATCAGGACTCTGGCGGGAATGCCAAAATCGTTTATTGCCCTGCTGTCCAGTTGCTTCATTTGTGAAGAAGTCAAAACTATGCTCATAGACACCTCTTATCCCTGATTCTGCGCATGCAGCATTATTTCTATGGTTGTACCCTCTCCGGGAGCGCTGTCCAGCACCCTTATCCTGCCTTGGTGATAGTCCACTATGATACGTTTGGACAGGGAAAGCCCCAGCCCCCAGCCCCTTGTTTTGGAGGTGGTTCCGGGGTCAAATATCTTCTTCCACATATTGTGAGGAATGCCCTTCCCTTCATCCAGGACATGGATGTAAACCCAGGGATGCTTTACAGAGGCCGTTATAATGATATTACCGCCTTTTTTCCCTATGGCGTCAATGCTGTTCTTTATCAGGTTTTCCATTGTCCATTTTATCAGGTCTACATCCATCAGAACCTTGGTATTGCCGAGTTTGCTGATATAAGTAATATCTATTTTGGAACTCTGATGCGGAAGCCTGTCCCTGAAATAGTCCACCACTTCTTCCAGAATCCTGTTCAAATCATGGGGCAGCAGCTTGATGCTGGAACCAACCTTGCCGAAACGCGAGGCAATGGTCTTGAGCTTTTCCAGGTCTGCCGTCATCCATTCCACAAACTGGGCATATTCATTTTCTGTGGGAAATCCCTTGGGATGCGCTTTGAGATAGTCAACCCAGCCCATCAGCGAAGTGATGGGCGTGCCGAACTGATGTGCTGTTTCCTTGGCCAGACCCACCCAGAGCGAGTCTTTTTCCGTCCGTTTGAGCAACATCAGGCCATAGAGTCCAAACAGCACCACAAACACCATCAGGACCAGTTCCAGATATATCAGATAGGGAATCCTTGCCAGCGAAGTCGAGGTGGTAAAATAGGCATACCCCAAGCTGTCGTCCTCATTGGTGATGGGTATCTCAAACATCTCGTTCAGACGCAGTTCAAAGCGGTTCTTGTTGTTGATGCTCAGTTCCCGGTACGGTACGTCTTCCGGCACGTCGATATTACGCCAGTAGAGCGGAGTTTTGTTCCTGTCTGTCACTATAATGGAATAATCTATCTTGCGGATAAAATCGCGGAAGGAGATGGGCTTCTGGAAATGGGCATAGCCCAGCACTTCATTCTGGTAGGAAATCGGTATGGATATCATGGCATTCATCCGCAGGAACAGCTTGCCTCTGTCCGTGGACAGCAGGTTTCCATACGGAATGGTGTCCGGAACGCCCACATGGTACCAGCTTGTCGGGTTGTTATAGACATCCGTGATTATAATCGGGATGCTCATCTTGGCCATGAATTCCGTATTCAGGTAGTTCCACATCTTTTCCTGGTAATTTACGGCGCCGGCTGACTGCAGGTATTCCACCAGCAGTTCTGTCATCAGTTGCGTATTCTTTTCCGCTGTTCTCAGGTAACTGTCCGTATAGGCAATATACTGCGCCAGCAGGCGGGGTACGAACTGCGCATCCCGCTTGGCATTCTGAATCAGCATTTGCGTGTATATGCCGAAAAACAGCAACAGGAAAATGACGCCGAATATCAGGTATAGCCTCAGCGCCAGATAGCGGTTAAACTTCTTTTGCCTTGTTCCAGACGGCGTCGAGTTCTTCAAGGCTGGCAGCATGGATGTCCTCTCCTATGTTACGGTAATATTCTTCGATGTATTGAAATCTTTTGGTAAACTTGCGCGTGGTTTCCTTGACAACTGCCTCCGCATCGATATGCAATTTGCGCGCAAGGTTTACTATCGTGAAGAGCAGGTCGCCCACTTCTTCCCTGATGTGTTCCTGGTTATCGTTTTCCAGCGCTTCGTTCAGTTCATATATTTCTTCGTGCAGCTTTTCCAGGACGGGTTTATGGTCCTGCCAGTCAAAGCCTACCGAGGCGGCTTTTTCCTGGGTGCGCTGGGCAAAGATAAGCCCCGGCAATGCGCGGGGGATGCCTTCCAGCACGGAAATGCGGTCTTTTTTCTCCGCTTTTTTCAGGCGTTCCCAGTTCATCTTGACCGAGTCCGCATCAGTTTCTTCCGTATCGCCGAAAACGTGGGGGTGGCGGCGCACCAGCTTGCTGTTGATGTTGTGCAATACGCTGTCCACGTCAAAGCGCTTTTCCTCATTGGCAATCTGGCACTGGAAGACGATGTGCAGCATGAGGTCGCCCAGTTCTTCATTCAGGGCGGGATAATCCTCTTCCTCGATGGCTTCCACAGCTTCAAACAGCTCTTCTATGAAATTTGGCACCAATGTCTGCGGGGTTTGTTTCAAATCCCACGGACAACCCGACACCGGGTCGCGCAGACGGCTGATTATCTCCACTAACTTGTCAAATGACTGCATTTTCCTACCTGCTATTCTTAAACAATCTCTTGCAGGTCTTTTACAGAAAACGCTCACTTTTGACAAGTTTAATCTTATCAATCCCCGAAAAGGTGTGTTATTCTTGTTTTGCTTGACAGCTATTTATCTGCTGATAATAGGTATAGCAGACCCCGCAAGGAGGTTAAAATGAAACACAACTGGCTGATTTGGATTCCCCGCGTGATGGTGATGCTGCTGGCTGCTTTCATGCTGCTTTTCTCATTTGATGTCTTTGAAGGCGACGAAAGCCTGGGGATGAAACTGCTCGGATTCCTGATGCACAGCATTCCTTCCATACTGTTGGTCATCTGCCTGCTGGTTAGCTGGAAGCATCCCTTGGCAGGCGGCATTATCCTGCTGGTCATTACCGCTGCCATGGCTTATTTCTTCAAGACTTACCGGGGATGGGAAACCCTTGTCTTTTTCAGTGCCTTTCCGCTTGTGGCAGCAATCCTCTATTTCGTAGCCCACTTTATCTCAAACCGGAGATAAGAAAACCCTGCGCGAAACTTGATTACCTGATAACAATCCTCAGGTTGCGGGTTTCCACCGTTGCATTGCCGGAGACAGTCACAAACCCCTGCCTGTAAGTGGCGGCATTGGTAATCTCCGCGATGAACCAGATGCCGGAGCGGGCTTCTTTATCGTCTGCCGGAGCGATGTAATTACCTTTGGGGTTGATGGCTCCAAAGAAGATGACTGTGGCTCCGCGTCTGATGTCTTCAGGTTTGGCAGGCCGGGTCCGATACCAGTATGATGTCTTTAGGGCGTCTCCGTCTATCAGCAGCCGGAATTCCCCTGTCATTTCGTTTTCTTCTGTGCCCGGCTTCAGCAGGGAAGCAAGCTTCACTTCCGTCCTCCTGTCCGGGTTTGGTGGCGTTTCGCAGACAAAGTAGTCGCTTTCCTGCAGGAAGTGTTCGTCACCGCTGCTGCCTGTTTTGGCTTTTGCCAGAAACTCCGCAGTGATGTCTTTTCCTTCCTCCACGGCTACTTTAATCCTGCCTGTGGGTATATGCAGAATGACTCCTTCGTCATTCAGGACAGTTAAGCTGTCCCTGAATTCCACAAAATCGCCGTTGTAGTCCCTGCCTGTTTCCAGGAAAACGGTTATAGACACTGCTGCGCAGATTACTGCCAGCAAAGCCGTTATCAGGCCAATTCTTTTCATTTGATACCCCTGTCAATCTGCTTTGGATATTGTCTTTAGGATAATTTGTCCGCTATTGTGCATATGTCAATTGAAAAAGCCGGCCCGGCACTTGGTGACGGTGTTAAATTGCCCGATAAAGGGTCACTTCAGCAGCAGGCACTTGCGGGAACGGGTTCCTTCCGCAGTTTCCAGACGGAAGAAATACACCCCCGAAGATACCTTGTTGTTATTGCTGTCTGTTCCGTCCCAAGTGACACTATAAGAACCGTTTTTCTGTTGTTCATTCACGATTTGCCTGACCAGTTGCCCCTTGGTATTATAGATTGAAAGATTTACTGGGCCGGCTTTGGCGATGTCATAGCCAATCTCAGTCCCGGAAATAAACGGATTGGGATAGCTCTGATACAGTTTACTGACCGGTGGAACAGGCAGAGCGGGGTCATCATTGCTAACAGCCTGGCTGATATCATAGATGCTGAAGTATTCACCGTTGCCCACATAGGCGATGGTGCCGTTCACCGCTATCCCGAAGGCATGTCCCGGTGTTATGTAATATCCGGTTTCCACGGGACTGGTTGGGTCGCTGATATCAATAATCCTGATTCCCTGGTTATAGGTCGCCACAAAAGCGTAATTGCCCTGCAGAAACAGGTCATAACTGCTGTTGATGATGGGAAAGGTTCCGCTCAGGACAGGATTGTCCGGATTGGAGATATCGATTATCTTCAGATAGCTGGAATTTGGATAATAAACGTTTTCCAGCACATAGGCAATGTCATCCCTCACCACAAGCGAGGTCATAGTACCGCCCGTGCGGTAAACCCCGATTTCGGTAACGTTAAACTGAGGGGTATAGGCAAGAATCAGGAATCCGCCCGTTCCGTCCGCCACATAGATGGTATTGCCCTCCACCTGCAGGTCATAAACGCTTCCTCCGGTGTCATAGGAACCAACAAAAACGGGATAGGAAGGAGTTTGCACGCTATACAGCTTGATGCCTGCCCCGCCTTCCGCAATGAATGCCCGCGTGCCGGAAACATATGCCCCTTGCGACCACGGGTCGGTGTAAAATCCGCCAATCCATTGAATGTTCGATAGATTTGCTATGTTCAGGATTATCACATCGCACACCCATTCCCCCTCCGGAGGTGCAGGGTAAGCTGCAGTCACATAAGCCAGGTTATCCTTCAGGAAGATGTCGTTCAATTGGACATAGGTGTCGTAATTACCCACAATCTGCGGATTGGAGGGATTTGCCACGTTTATCACCTTCAGTCCGCCATCTCCGTCGCAGATATAGACCAGGTTGTCGCGATAGGCCAACTTGCTGAAATAACCGTAATCAATGGTGTGATAGAGTTGCCCCAAAAGACTCACATTCAGGCTGTCCTGGGCGGAAAGTGGATAAACGCACAATACGGCTGTAAACAGCAGCAAAATCGAACCAAATTGTCTTTTCATGGCAACCCTCTCTTCCGATTGGTCATATATTAATGTTTTTCAATGCAAATCGTTTGTCAAGAATATTCTTGCTTTTTTCTCCCTTGCTTGCTTCTTGCTTAGTTGTCGCGGAGATGTCCCGAAGCCTCCCGAAGAAAACCCGGTCATCTCCGCGGCATCTTCGGGACATCTCATAAAGGGAGAAGGAGGGGGCAATAATGCGAGAAAGCTGGTATCTGCCTAAAATGCCAATCAGTTATCCGCTCTCATATCATCCGCTTTGGCAGAGAACAATATCTAAGAAAAATATTCTTTACAAGATTAGCCAAATCAGAGAGAGTGAAAATACTTCAGGTTTGCCGTTAAACTGGAAAGTTGTATTCATCTGCAGTGACGTTGTTTTTAACGGCGGGTCAGAAGCCCGTAAATGATATCAAAATATAACATATAAAGGCAGTATTATGGAGAAAAAGTGGGACACGCCACTTCCGCTGGATAACGGCGATTTGCAGGCAGTCCGGGAAATTTCCAATGAACTCAAATCCCCTCTCCTCGTAGCCGAATTGCTCTTCAGCAAAGGCTACCGCACCATAGAGGAAATCCGCGGGTTCTTTAATCCTTCCCTGGAAAAACTGCACGACCCCTTTCTGTTTGAACAGATGGACAAAGCCGTTAAACGCATCCTGAAAGCCATTGATGACAAGGAAAACATCACGATTTACGGCGATTACGATGTGGACGGCACCACCGCCACAGCTTTGCTCTACCTTGGATTGAAACGCATCGGTGGTATCGTGGATTTTTATATTCCCCACCGCATGATAGACGGCTACGGGCTTTCACTGAACAGCCTGGACCAGCTCAAAGCGCTGGGCTCCAAGCTGATTATCAGCGTGGACTGCGGAGTGAACGCCATCGAGGAAATCACCGCCATCAACGAAATGGGCATGGAAATCATCATCACTGACCATCACAACCCCAAGGAAATCCTGCCCGAGGCATATGCCATCATCAACCCCAAGTTGCAGGACTCCCGCTATCCTTTCCAGCACCTGGCAGGCGTCGGGGTTGCCTACAAGCTTTTGATGGCGATTTACCAGCGGCTGGGTATCGATACGCAGGAAAACATCCTGAAATATATGGACCTCGTGGCAGTGGGCACCATTGCGGATATCGTCCCCCTCACGGATGAGAACCGCGTCTTTGCCAGCATAGGGCTCACCCATCTCAAAGAAAAAAAGAACCTCGGACTGAATGCGCTTACCCAAATCAGCAACCTCAACCAGAAAAACCTGGATACGACGGATATCGTCTTTGGCATCGCGCCCCGCATCAACGCTGCAGGCAGAATGGGCAGCGCCGCTACGGCGGTGGAACTGCTTATCGCCACCGAGGAAGACAGAAGCATGGAACTCGCAGAGGTCATCGAACGGCAAAATTCGCTCCGCCAGCAGGAAGACCAGAAGACCTTCATCGAAGCCTGCGAAATCATTGAAAAGAAATACAAGGACATTACGCACACCTCCTGCATGATAATCAGCTCGGATGACTGGCATCAGGGCGTAATCGGCATCGTGGCATCCAAGCTGGTGGAAAAATATTACCGTCCCGTAATCATGATTTCCTTCAAGGAAGGTTTCGGATGCGGTTCAGGACGCAGTGTGGCGGACTTTGACCTATTCGGCGCGCTCAAGAAAACGGAGCACAACCTGCACAGCTTCGGAGGCCATAAATACGCAGTGGGACTCACCATCTACCAGGAATACATTGACCGCTTTGAAAACGAGCTCAGCCGCTATGTCACAGAGAACCTGCAGTTGGACAAGATTAAGCAACCGGTCAAAATAGACCACGAACTGGAACTGTATGACGCTAATGACACGCTGATGGAATGGATGGAGCGCTTTGCCCCCTTCGGTCCCGAAAACCAGCACCCCGTCTTTATGACCAATCAGGTAAATATCGCCAGCTATCCCTATAACGTCGGACGCAATCATCTCAAGCTGAAAGTGGTCAAAAACGGCGTTTCCCTTGACCTGATTGGCTATAACATGGGTGATTTTTTACCGCTTTTAAAGAAAAATTCCCTGATAGACATTGCCTACACGCTGGAGTATAACAGATTTGGCAATAAAACCACCATACAGGGCAAGCTCAAGGACATCAGGATTCATAACAACCACCACGGATGATTATGCGAAATTTTTCCGGCGCTGTTTATCTGTTCCTGCTCGCCAGCTTTCTGCTGACAGTGCTGGCAGCCTGTTCCGGCATTGAATCCGGCAGGAAGATTGTCCCCGTTTCACTGCAGGTCTCAGACCGGCTGGTACTGCCCTTCAGCGTGGAAAAAGCCTTGCTGGACATGCGTAGCGGCACCCTTTACCTGCTGGAGAAGAGTCGCCCCAATATCCAGCTTTACCGCAACGGCCAGCTGGTCAACACCCTCGGCGGCTTTGGCAGTGACCGTTCCAACTTCCAGAAACTCAGCGACATTGCCCTGGACTCTGACGGCAACCTGCTGGCTTTGGATGAATTCACCCGTCTGGTCCGCAAGTATAACCCGGAAGGCAAATGGATTACTGACATCGAACTGCCGGGATTCAGCCAGCCCTCCCGTTTCTGCGCCACTGCGGAAAGCGACCTGATTGTCTATGACGCCGCTACCAAGGAACTGAAGCGCATCTCCGGCTTTGACGGCAGGATGATGTTCAGCTTCGGCAGGTTCCAGGTGGAAAGCGTTTCCCATATTTCCGCCAACCGGGAAGAGATTGCCGTCACATCAGAAACCGGCGGACGTACCGTGCTGTTTTCTTCCATGGGGATGCATCTGGAGGATTACCCCGGCCAGATGGCGGTTGACCAGTTTATGAACAGGTATATATTCAAAGACGGTGCTCTGCGCCTGCAGGGACAGGACGTCATCCTTCCCCTGGGCTGGCAGGATGCGGAAGTGAAGATTTTGCCCTCCCAGCGGGCTCTGATTCTGGTAAAAGACAACACTGTGCTGACTATAACCCCCATCTATGGAAACAGGTGAGATGCATGAAGAAATCCCTGCCTGTCCTGCTTAGCGCTGTCCTGCTCGGAGTCTCCAGACTGCCGTTTTTCAGCGGCTGGCTGGCGTTCGTCGCTCTTGTTCCAATCCTGTTTTATTTCGAGAAGGAAAGACATACCTGGAAAGAACTTGTCCGCGACGCCTTTGTCTTCAGCACGGTTTTTTTCTGCATCTGGATGCACTGGATTTACGGAGTTACAGGACCCGGCTTTGCAGGCATCATCCTGTTTTACATCGCCTATTATTTTCTGGTGTTTGCCGCAGTGCAACTGGTCTGGCAAAAGCTGCCCCGCTATCGCTACATCGGCTTTGTGCTCATCTTCCTCACCTTTGAGCATCTGCAAAATTACTCGGAATTACGTTTCTCCTGGCTCAACCTGGGCTATGCACTATCCGACTACACCGTGCTTCTGCAGGCAGCCGACCTGGGGGGAGTGGTCCTTCTCTCGCTGTTCATCCTGCTGATAAACGTCTTTGTTTACAAGCTCCTGCAGCGCAGATGGCATTACTTCATCTGGATTGCAGTCCTGATGGCGGTCTGGACCGGATATGGCATCTGGTGCCTGAAGACCCTTCCCATGACCAAAACCGACGAAAGCGTCACCATTATGCAACCCAGCATTTTGCAGGAGGACAAGTGGGAAGAGGAGCAGTTTGACAAGCTATACCAAAGATACCTGCAGCTTTCCGAACAGGCAGCCCAGAGCGGAACGAAGCTCCTCATCTGGCCCGAGGCTGCCATGCCTGCCTATGTCCTGCGCCAGAGCAATATGAAAGCCCTTGTGCAGGATGTCCCTGACAGGTATGGTCTGGAGCTGTTTACCGGCTTTCCGGACGTTTTGCCCGCACCCGGAGATTACCCCGGAGGCGCATATTATTACAATGCCGCCACTATGTTCCGTCCTTATCGGATGCCGGACAAACCCTACTACAAGATTGTCCTGGTGCCGGTTGCCGAGAGAATGCCTTATATGAACATCCTCCCCTTCCTGTGGAAGCTCCAGTTCGGCCAGGCAAACTGGGAATTCGGCACTGAATATATGTATTACGAGAGCGGCAATGTTGTCTTTTCACCCCAGATATGCTTTGAAATCGCCTTTGCCGGACTCAACCGGAAAATGTCCTTCCGCAACCTTGGGGAAGGAAACGGCGGAAAGCCAGCCAAGATAGATTTTTTGGTCAACATCACCAACGACGCCTGGTTCGGCAAGTCCGTCGGACCCTGGATTCACGCTATGCTGACCAAGTTTCGAGCCATCGAGAACCGCATTCAGATATACCGCAGCGCCAATACCGGCATTTCCATGGCAGTGGACCCTCTGGGCAGAATCGTTGAGCAGACTTCTCTCTATGAAGTCACCAATATATCCCCGCCCCTTTACAGATGCGCCAAAGTCCCCCTTTTCTACCACATTTACTGGTGGCCTCTGGTTATCTGCCTGCTGGCTGCCCTGCTCATCCTTATCGCGCTTATTAAAAGAAGAACTCCTATCCAGGCGAAAGGAGAACATAGATGAAGAAGTACTATTACACCATCGGTGAAGTGAGCAACCTCCTTGACCTCAAGCCCTACGTTATCCGTTACTGGGAAACGGAATTCCCCCAGCTCAGGCCCCGCAAGGAACACGGACGCAACCGCCAGTACACTGAGGAGCACATTGAGCTCCTGCGCAAAATCAAGGACATGCTCTACACCCAGAAATTCACCATAGACGGAGCCCGCCAAAAGCTGAAGAATGCCCGGAAAGCGCCTGAACAACTGGAAATCGACCTGTTTGCAGCACCTCAGACCGTTGAAGTGCACACTCTTGACAAGAATGACAAAGCCAGGCTGATAAAGAAACTGACCGATATGAAAGCCGGGATTTCCCGCTTCGTCTCAACCGTAAAAAACACCCGAGTGGAGAAATAGATGACCTTTCAAAACATCATCCTGACCCTGCAGAAATACTGGGCTGAACAGGGCTGCAACCTGGTCCAGCCCTATGATATGGAAATGGGCGCTGGCACTTTCCATCCCGCCACCTTTTTCGGAGCTTTGGGCAGTAAACCCTCTTCCGTGGCATATCCGCAAGCCTGCCGCCGTCCCAAGGACGGACGTTATGGCGAAAACCCCAACCGCCTGCAGCACTACTACCAGTTCCAGGTGATTATCAAGCCCTCGCCTGACGATATCCAGAACCTTTACCTGAAAAGCCTTGCTGCCATCGGCATCGAGATTGAGAAGCATGACATCCGTTTCGTGGAAGATGACTGGGAATCACCCACTCTGGGCGCTTGGGGACTGGGCTGGGAAGTTTGGCTGGATGGCATGGAAATCAGCCAGTTCACCTATTTCCAGCAAGTGGGAAGCGTGGACTGCCTGCCCGTGAGCGTGGAGCTCACCTACGGACTGGAACGCCTTGCCATGTACATCCAGAACGTCGATGATTACCGTCAGCTCAGGTGGAACGACACCACCCTCTACGAAGAGCTGTTCTTCCACCGCGAGGTGGAGTATTCTCATTACAACTTCGACGGAGCGGACACCGCCATGCTGTTTGACAGATTTACCAAAAGCGAAGCAGAATGCAACGCCCTCATCGCCAAAAAGCTGGTATATCCCGCTTATGACGAATTGCTCAAGTGCTCGCATACCTTTAATTTACTTGATGCGCGCGGCGTTATCAGCGTTACGGAAAGACAGGCTTACATCGGCAGAATCCGCAATCTGGCACGGCTTTGCGCCACCACTTACATGGATAAATTCGGAGCGGACAAGGTTAAACCATGGCAGAAAAGCAAGCGATAGATTTTTACGCCATATCTTTTTACCTGTTTCTTCCCTGCTTGATAGGAGAACAATACGGGAACGATGCGAGGAGAATCTCCCCGTATCCTCCTCGTTGTCTCCTCTCATCAGGCAGGATGAAACCAAGGGGGAAATATGAAACATATTGACTGGCAGGCAGTTGCCACGCAGACGCGGGAGTTGTTTCCCGAGGTGGTGCAGATTGCCTCTTACAGCAGAAACCGCTGGATACTGGTCTTCAATGAGGAAGCGGAGAGTTTTTTGAACACCTTCCATCCCCTGACCCGGATTATTCACAGGCACAAGCTGCCCATTCCCCTGATTGTAAGCGTAGGCTTTATCCGAAGCTCGCTGGACAGCTATCCCCTGGAATTTCTGGATATCCAGAACGATTACACCAGTCTTTATGCGGTGGAAGACGTTGTTTCGGGACTCAGGTTTGACGCCAATGACGTGCGGCTGGAGATTGAACGGGAACTGCGCAGCAAATGGCTGCTGACCCGTCTGGCAGCACTCGATTACAGCCACAAACCCCAACGGCTCTATGGCATCCTTGAGGAGTCCTTTACGGCTCTGCTGCCTGTGTTCAAAGGGTTTTGCCATCTGGCAGGCAGGGCAGTGCCCGGCGATATGGAATCACTTCTGACCCAGCTGGAGGAAATCCTGCGGACAGAACTGAGAGCCTTCCGCTTCATTGCCGGTCAAAAGAGCGCCCCCTCCCAGACTCTGACAGCCAACCTTTTTAACGACTATCTGCGCGCCCTGAACCTCTGCATCGACACGATTGACGGCTGGGAGTTATCATGATTAAAACATTTAATGAACTCCTCAACGAGAATGAGCCTATTCTCGCCCTCGCCGTCCATAACGGGCACGAAATGAACCCCGACCTGCTGAAGATGTGCGGTATCAGCGAAGCTGACAGACTGCGGGAGGAAGACCCCTTTACAGACATCTTTGCCAGTGAGTTTGCCAACAAAATGATTGTCTATACCAGCCGCTTCACGGTTGATTTGAACCGTAAGCGCGAACTGGCTGTGTATCAGAGCCCGGAGGACTGCTGGGGCTTGCCTGTCCGTCTCTCCGCCATTCCGGATGAACTGATGACCGAACTGCTGAGGGACTATGGACAGTGGTATTCCATTTTGACCTTCACCATCCAGCGGATGCTGGAAAAAAACCCCTTCCTGCTGATTCTGGACCTGCATTCCTATAACCACCGCAGACTCGGTCCCGAAGCGCCGGCAGACCCTCAGGATGATAATCCCGACATTATCCTGGGCAGAAACAATATGCCGCAGGATTTCTATCCCTGGGTGGAACACCTGCGCAGTGATTTAAACCGGAAACCGATTGGGGATTATGACCTGGATTGCAGGATAGACGTCAAGTTTACCGGTGGCTGGGTTTCCCGCTGGATTCACCAGACTTTTCCCGGCCAGGTGCTCTGCCTGGCAGTTGAGTTCAAGAAAATATTCATGGATGAATGGACGGGGGTAGTGGATACTCCCCTGCAGATGAAGCTGGCAAAGCTTTTCCGCCAGGCGGTGGAACGCAGCAAAAGCGAACTTTTCAAGTGATATAAATCTATGGTAACCCATGCATAAGTTCAGGAAGAAACGGGCAATATTCAGCTACTTTGTACTGGCGTATCTGCTCGTGGTGATTGTTTTTACCATTTACCGCTACTACGATGAAAGCGGTAAACTGAACGAAATCATCCGCAACCGCCTGCATAACGGCGCTGCGATGATTAAATACGTGATGCCAGCCGGATATTTTGACAGGGCTATAGACCGCAATTCCATACCCCAGAACGAATTTGACCGGTACACCGAACTTCTGAGCCAGGCAACCTGGGAAAACCATTTCCGTTACCTCTATGCGCTGAAGGAAGAGGATGGCAAGTTCTACTTTATCGCTAACAGTATGACCAAAAAGGAAATCAGCGAGAAGAAATATGACCCCTACTGGATGGAATATGAGGAAGCTCCGCCTGCCCTGCTCAAAGCCCACAAGACCCATAAGGCGGTTTATGCCAAAGTAACCGACCGCTGGGGAACCTTCTACTCCGTCTTTTACCCGGAATATTCACCCTCCGGGCAATACTACATCGTAGGAGCAGATTACGACTTCCAGTTTATGAAGGATTCGCTGAACAGCATCCTGACCAGCGCAGTCCTGCAAGCGCTTATCCTCCTCATCCTGCTGTTCCTGATTTATATCACCCTCAGCCGTCTGCAAAAGCATTACATAAGAAGGCTGCAATACAGCAATACAGTGAATGAAGCCGCTCCCATCGGAGTTATGAGCCTGCAGCCGGACGGCACCATCGATTATGTGAACCCGGTTTTTGCCAATCTCATCGGACTCTCCGTCGGTTATCTGGAAGGGCAGAATATCCATGAAGACCTGGGTTTTGACCGCAATGACGAGCTGATTAACCGCATCCGCCTCTGCCTGATGCGCCAAATCAGCTGGCAGGGAGAATTCCGCAATCTTTCACTCAGCGGCAAGGATTACTGGGTCAATGCCATCATAAACTATATCCAGCCGGAACAGGAAGGCAAGGCGATGGTCAATGTCTTTGCCTCTGATGTAACGACCCAGATGAAATCACGCATTTCCCTGCATCAGCACAACAAGGTTCTGGACTACCTTTCCGAAGCCATCCATACCCTTCTGGCAAACCCCGATTTAGCCAAGACCCTGCCGGAAGTGCTTTCCCGCTATGGACAAATCCTGGGAAAAAGCCAGGTCTCCATCCTGACCAACAGGGAAGACAGCTACGAAATCCTGGCAAACTGGGTATGCACTGCCCCTGCGGACAGCAGCATCCCCGTCAATATGTTCTCGCGCATGCAAAAACCGAAATACACCGATTGGGAAGCAAGCATGAAGAACGGCGGGATTCTGGGCGGGGAGTCATATGAATTCCCCATCTCCCTGATAACCCTTGCACGCATCCAGAACCCCGGAGTATTGCATCTTTGTCCCATCTTCTGCGATGAAAAATACTGGGGCATAATCGTATCGCTCCAGACCCAGAGAGAAGAGATTATTGAGGACGAACTGGAACATACCCTGATGAAATCAGTGGCAGACAGCATTGGCAGTGCCATCAGGCGCAGCGAGATTGACCTGGCGCTCAGGCAGTCTGTGGACGCCAAGACCCGTTTTCTCAGTTCCATGAGTCACGAAATCCGCACTCCCCTCAATGGCGTTATCGGCATGATAAACCTTCTGGAATCCACCAACCTTACACCGGAGCAGAAAGACTTCATAGAAGCCATCAGGGTTTCCGGCAGACTGCTGATGAACCTGATAAACAACATCCTGGACGTATCACGCATTGAGGCAGGAAAAGCCCTTCTCCGCAACGACCCTGTCGCTTTGGTATCCTGCATCCAGTCTGCCATCAACGTGGTAAGCTATGAGTTAAAGGAAAAGAAGCTGACTCTGGAGACGCATTTTGACCCCCGTCTGCCCAATGTCATCCAGGGCGATGAAACCCGCATCAAACAAATACTCATCAACCTTCTGCACAACTCCGTCAAATTCACGGACAGCGGAAGCATAAAAGTAAGCGTGGACAGGGTCGGCAAGCGGAAAATCCGCTTCACTGTATCAGACACCGGCGTGGGCATGACTGCCGAGCAGGTGCGTCACATTTTCGAGCCTTTCTACCAATCAGGACCCCTGTCTCAAAGACTGAAAGGCACCGGTTTGGGACTGGCAATTTCCAAACAGCTGGTGGAGCTGATGAACGGTGAAATCACTGTGGAAAGCGAGCCGGAAGTAGGAACTTCCGTGATTATCTCTCTGGATCTGCCCATTTTGGACGACACCATCACCTTCAGCGAAGTCCCCGCAGAGCAGGTTGCAGAATCCGTCCAGGCTAACGGGCAGTCAACGTATCATGGATTAATCGCCGTTTTACCGGGGGATGACCTGGACGACAAAGTATTGCAAAACTTCCTGACCAGCAAAGGCTTTGAGCAGAAGCTCATCAACGATTTCCCCACCCTGCTGGCTGAGGTCACTAACCCACAAGTCAGGCTCGCTATCGTAAACATTGCGGAAAACAGCCCGGACCAAAATGCCCTGATTACTGAACTGAAGAAGGCTTACCGTGAGTTTCCCGACAAGTTCTGGTTTATCCTGACCCGCCGGAAGACCGGAGAATTGCTCGACCCCGATTTCCCCACCGACAAGGTAGTGGTTTTACCCAAGCCGATTGATTTTGACCAGACCCTGCTATACCTTGAAAAAGTCTTCCACAGCAAAGATAAACAGCACCCAGCCGTCAGCTTCGGAATGAAGCTGGAGAAGCACTGACAGCACTATTTGAGCAGTAGCGCCCTTGCTGTCTGAATCCGTCCCTGCGCATCCTGCAGGCGGAACAGGTAGATACCGTTGCCGGCAAGCTCTCCCTTTGCATCCCTTCCGTCCCAGCGCCAGGTTTTGCCGTCACCTTGCAGGCTATTGATTTTTTGCCCTTTCAGGTTAAATACTTCCACCTTTGCGTCACGTTTTTCAGGTCCCAACAGGGCAATTGCCACAAAGCTTTTCGCCGGATTGGGATAAACCCTCAGGGTATGCGGAACCGGAGTCACAACCTCGTCAACGGCAGAGGTGGAGTAGGCAAAGAGTTCGTTGCTGTTCAGGGCGGTTGCCGAATTATCAAAGGCGGGGTCGGAAAAAGATGCATTTGCCCAGAGGATGCGTCCCGTGGAGGGTGTAAATTGGATTGCCATCATATTATTGTCCTGTCCCGCAGCCCCGCTGAGTATGGCATACTGGCGTTTGGCGCTGACATTCGCGTTTGTGTAGAGGGAATCGGCAATGCTGGCATATCTGGTGCAGCAGACCGGACTGGACAGCATACGGAAGTGGTTGGTGGCTGCCAGGTTCATCCCCGGCATATCGTCTGCAAATGCCTGAGTCCGCATCACCACTCCGCTCACGTTGTTTGCCTCTATGATGCCTGCTTCCGGCTGGGGATTTTCTGAAAGCGTGTGGACTATGGTGCCGGACAGATAATTCTCATAGGCAATAGCGTCGTAAACGTCCATCATGTCTGCGTTTCCGTCATCGTTGTAATCAGCCGACTCCAGTCCGTTGCGGATGCTCAGCAGCATGGGATGAAGCCCCGTTACGTTGCCGGTGGAGTGCACATTGCCCATGTTCAGGAAAGCTGATGTCCCGGATTCGTTGATACCTGAGAGCATGCCCATCAGCCCCGGATAGCCGAAGTTAATCGTTTTCTGCTCATCCGGTTCGGAGGGATGGGACACAATCATTATGGGATTTCCCACCAGCGCATCGTCCATATCCCAATCCAGAAACCTCGTAATGACTGCGCTACCTGCCAGCAGAGTATCCGCCTGGGTGGCGGTTCCCCAACTGGACAGCGAGGCGCAATACATCCCCACATTGAGTTCATAGCCGATATTGCTGAAGTAGGGATAAATATCCGGGATGCAGTTGAAGGTGAGCAAATCATCGCTGGTGAGGGTGCGTCCCAGGTTCGGGATGTAGAGGATGGACCCTGCCTCCAGCATTCCGTCTATGATGCCCTGCGCTTCGCTGTGGTATTTGTATTCCACTTCAAAGCTGTCCTGGAAAAACGCCACCACGGCGTTGTAGACTGTGGGATTGCCCATCGCCACAATCTGGAAGATATATTCGTCAAAAATCTGCATAATGGGCTGGGAAAGCAGGTAACCCTGCGCATAGCCCCTCTGGTAATGATTGCCCCAGACGTGCAGAATCTTCTTGCCCTCCACCAGGGTTAACTCTCCATTTACCTGTGCCGTCAGCCCGGCTGAAACCAGCACCAGCAACAGCGTGATATATATCAGCTTTTTCATAATCCGCTCCCTAACCCTTTTTATCATAAAAAGATAGGTTATGTATTGCATAATATTCACTCTGCCGTTCCTGACAAGTTTTTTGTTTCTCCCTTGCTTAGATGTCCCGAAGATGCCCCGGAGATGACCGGGTTTTCTTCGGCCGGCTTCGGGACATCTCCGCGACATCTCATAGAGGAGGAAGAGAGGAAGGGCTGAAAACGGTCCAGATTTGACAGTGGCAAGGCGTGATGTCAAGCTGGTAAAACCTTTGCGCAATATTAAGAAAAATTAGCACAAAATCCGTGTTTTTCCCTTGCCTGATTTGCCCTGTTTCTTTAGTTTGTAATTATACTAGATAAGTGTCGCCATACTTTCCGGAGGTTGATTGTTAAATCTCTGTTAACTTGGCTTGGGATAAGAAATTAGAAACTTAACAGAATATTATTAGAGAGGTGACTTATGAAAAAAACCTATGTCTTTTTACTCGTTATGTTTGTAGCTTTGCTTGTGAATCCCCTGTCAGCCGAGCTTCTGCTGACTGATGACTTCACGGGCACTGTCGGAACATTGCTTACTGAAAACGGCTGGACCGCACACAGCGGAGCCGGAACCACCCCAATGTCAATTGCATCCCCCGGACTTACCTATACGGGCTATCCGGGTTCAGGTATCGGAAACAGGACATCTGCTTCCGGAAACGGAGAAGATGTCAATAAGACAATATCAACAATCACTGCGGGTAGTGTTTACTATTCCCTGATGCTAAATGCCGCAACAACAACCACAACTTCCGGTCACATAAGCCATTTCATGCAATCCAGCTCACTTTTTTACGGCAGGTTATGGATAGTTGCAAATGGCGGCGGCATTAACTTGGGATTATCTAAGTCAAGCAACACACCTACTTTTGTCGGTGGCGCTACCCCAACTGTGTATCCGCTGAATACAACGCACCTGATAGTAATAAAATATACTTTCAATACTGGCTCCAGTACTGATGACGTTGTATCGTTATGGGTAAACCCGGTTTTGAGCGGAAGCGAACCAACCCCGGACTTGACCTTTGCAGAATCTTCAACAGATGCTTCTTCGATACTTGGTTTCGCACTCCGCCAATATAATGCAGGTCAGCTTGCCCAATTTGACGGCATCAGGGTCGGCACTTCCTGGGATGATATCGTTGGCTCATCCACCATTACCGCTCCCACCGTGCAGGCATCTGCCATCACTTTCAGCAATGTGGGACAGGTCTCCATGACCGCCAATTGGACCAATGGCGATGGCGCCAGACGCGTCGTTATTATGAATACCACCAACAGCTTTACCAATCCCGTGAACGGAACAGACCCGACCGCTGACCCTGTATATGCAGGCAGCGGACAGCAGGTCGTCTATAACGGAACCGGCAGTTCTGTTTCAGTGACAGGGCTTTCCCCCTCCACCACTTATTGGTTCAGGGCTTATGAATACAACGGCACCGGAACGGAAACCATGTTTCTCACCACCACCGCCACCGGAAACCCGAACAGCCAGCAGACCGCTGCCCCGGCACCTTTGCTTCTGGTAAGTCCCGCGTCCCTGAGCGGTTTCACATATGTGTCAGGCAACGGTCCCTCTGCAAACCAGACCTTTACTGTGAGCGGACTAAACCTGACTAACAATATCAGTATCGCCGCTCCCGCTGATTACGAGATATCCCTGAACGGCACCACTTTCTCATCACCCCTTACCCTGATACCCTCCGGCGGAACAGTGGCGGAAACCATGGTTTACGTCCGCCTGATAGCAGGGCTGGCTATCGCTTCCTACAACGGCGAAGTGATAGACATTACCTCCACCGGTGCCACACCCTTGACCGTTACCTGTAACGGCTCGGTCACGGCTCCGCTTCCGAGTGCATCAGTCACCCTGCGTCCAGCTTACATAGACATCTCTGCAACAACTTCTGAAAGCGCAGTGCTGATGACTTTGTCAAACTACCCTACAGATGATGTCAGATATCGTCTCTATAATGACGCAAACCAGTATTACTGCTGGAATGTTGCAACAGGAACTTATGTGACTTCAACCGCCTATGCAAGTGGACCACAGGCACTCGGGACAGCCACAACCTCTACCACTTTCTGGATAATGTCACAGCGTGGAAGCAATGCCACCACTGTTGCCAGTTACCGCGACAGATTGGGTCCAACTTATCCGACAAACTACCAGACAACAGCTCTGCCTGCCGCGACAGAAATCACCACACCTTTCACTCTGAGCGGTATTTATTACGGCTCTACTGAGTATCCCCTGACCAATAAATACGTGGTCCTTGCCTACTCGGGAACCACCCTCATCAGCGCTGCCTCCACTGCTCTCACCACCGGTGAACTGGCAGTCGTCTGCCCTGTCGGAACCACGATTGACTTAATCGAAATCCGTGACCAGATGAACAACCTGGTGGATGACAAGACTGGCACCTGGACCGAAACCACCAACGTGGGCGGTTTTGGTACTGCGGTCGGTTACTACGATACGGTTATCGGACTGGAAGGCGCAGCCCTCAAGGCAGGCCTGCACGAAGTTATTAAAAACTCGCATACCACCCAGTTCAGCTATACCGCTACCACTGAAGAGCTGAAATACGTGGACGAAGACCCTCTCAACAGCAGCAATATCGTCCAGATATACACCGGCTGGTCTATTCCCAAGACCGCCTACGGCATCGGCGACACAGACTGGAACAAGGAGCACGTCTGGTCAAAGAGCCACGGCGACTTTGGAGACAATGCTCCTGCCGGCACAGACCTGCACCACCTGCGTCCCTGCGACAGCACTGTGAACACCGCCAAGAGCAACAGGGACTTTGATTTCGGCGTCACTCCATATGTTGATGCCTCTCCTTACCCCGGCTACAGCGGAGATACCGGCTGCAGCACTTCCGCTTATGTATGGGAACCCAGGGATGCTGACAAAGGCGATGTCGCCAGGATGATTTTCTACATGGCAACCCGCTATGAAGGCACAGACACTACCTATGACCTGGAAGTGGTGGACTATGTGAATACCGCCCCTGCCTACGAACCATTTTATGGAAAGCTGAGCACCCTGCTTGCCTGGCATCATGCCGACCCGCCTGATGCGTGGGAACTGCGCAGGAACGACCGTATCCAGGAAAGACAGGGCAACCGCAATCCCTATATCGACCACCCGGAATGGGTTGCTTCCATCTGGGGAGATACGGAGCCGGCTGACCACGTCACAAACTTTGCAGTGGGCACCGTTACCACCAGTTCCATCCAGCTTACCTGGACAGATGCCGTGGCAGAAGGCTACCTCATCAAGGCAAGTCCTGTCAGCTATGCAGCCATCGCTACACCGGTTGACGGAGTTACTGTAACTGAAGGCCTGTTTGCTTATGTAGCTCAGGGAGTCCAGACCTATACCTTTACCGGACTCGATAGCAATATGCAGTATTTCTTTAAGATATTCCCGCACAACTTAAGCGGTAACTATATTGATTACAAGACCGACGGCACAGTGCCTCAGGTGACCGGGGCAACCGAAGGCGAGTCCCCTTATCTACTTGAGGAAAACTTTGTTTACACCGTGGGACAGACCCTCACTTCCACTACCTACTGGGCAGCGCACAGCGGTGCCGGTACCCAGCCAGCCATAGTTGCGGAAGATAACCTCTTCTATCCCGGATACGAACCCAATTCCGGCTACTGCGCCACCACCGTGTTCTCCGGCTCTGCAGAAGACGTACACCGCACCTTCCCCACCCAGACCTCCGGAAGCGTATATGCCGCAGTGCTCTTTAAACTTGCATCCCTGCCCAATACAACCGGTGACTATGTGTTCCACTTCGGTCCCAACCCCATCGGTACCGATTTCAAGGGTAGAGTATTTGTGCAAAGAGATGCTTCCAACCAGATCCGCTTTGGAGTGTCAAAAGGAACAACAACTGTAGCTTACACTGATTATAGTTACGCTCTTGACACCACCTACCTGATAGTGCTGAAATACACCATTGTCGAAGGCGCAACCAACGATCAGGTCTATATGTGGGTCAATCCTCTTGCCTCCAGCACAGAGCCCGCTCCCATGCTTACTGCTACTGACGTGGCGACCACTGATATTAACAATGTCGGCGCCATAGCCATCAGACAGGGAACCAACACCCCCATCACCAAGATTGACGGCATCCGCGTCGCTACCAACTGGGCAGCCCTGTTCCCTGCCACCGGACCTGCAATTTATGTCACGCAGGACTTGGTGCCTTTCGGAACCCTGGTTGGTGAACCCTCTGCCATCCAGTCCTATTCTGTAGTCGGTTCTTCCCTTACTGAAAACATTAGCGTTACCGCTCCTGCCGGATTCCAGCTTTCCCTGGACGGCATCACGAACTGGACCAGCCCCATCACCATCACCCAGACAGGCGGATATGCCAGCGCCACAGTGTTTGTCAGGTTCAATCCTGCCATGCCCGGCACCTACAGCGGAAACATTGTCCACTCCACAGCAGGCGTAGACCCAGTAAACGTCCCTGTTACCGGAACCGGATACAATGCCCTGTTTGAAGTTACCGGCAACATCCTGCCTTTCACAGGCATTGTCGGAACACCTTCCGCTTACCAGACCTATCACCTGACTGCGGTGAACATCTCCAATTTCTTTGAAGTAACCGTCACAGGTCCCTTCCAGATACTGGACACCATGCACCCGAGCCCGACCTGGACTGACTACCTCTATCTGGAACCGGAATACACAGGTGACATTCAGGTGAGATTCGTGCCCACCGCTGCCGGAACTTTCACTGGCGCCATCACCCATTCCATTGACGGCGACGAAGCAGCCCCAGTGGTTATCGAGCTGAGCGGTGAAGCCACCAGCCCTGCTCCCACTATGTCTGTACTGCCCACTGCCATGACCTTCAGTGCCAATTCCGGTGCTTCTTCCGATGCCCAGATGGCTACCATCACCAGCGCTAACCTGATTACCCCCATCACCATCTCTTCCACAGGGGAATACACCTTCAGCGCCACCAGTGACGGTACCTTCACAAATCCTTATTCCATCACTTCCAATTACAACGGAACCATCCAGTTCTGGATAAAGTTCAATCCCACCTCCATCGGAACCTTCAACAATGTAATCAACCTTGTCAGCGGAACCGCTTCTGCCCAAATCAATGCCACAGGTTACGGCCTTGACCCCAATGCCATCTTTGCCACTGACCTGTTCTTCTCAGAATACATCGAAGGCAGCAGCAACAACAAAGCCCTGGAAATCTATAACGGTACAGGCCATCCCGTTGACTTGTCAGATTACAGGGTTTACCTGTACAGCAATGGAGCTTCCACGCCCGGAAATACGCTGAACATGACCGGAACGCTTGCCCACAATGATGTCTATGTCATCGCCAATGCCAGCGCCAATGCTGCCATCCTTGCCCTGGCTGACATCACCAGCACAGTCACCTTCTACAATGGTGACGATGCGGTTGCACTATACAAAGTTTCCACTGATTCCTATGTGGATATCTTTGGACGCATCGGGGACGACCCCGGTACTGCCTGGACAGGCGACGGCGGATATTCCACCCTGGACAAGACCCTGGTCAGAAAGTCCTTCATTACACAAGGCGTAACCGTAAACCCGACCGGAACCGGTCCCACCGCCTTCACCACCCTGACCACCGAGTGGGATTTGTATCCGATTGATACGATTTCCGACCTTGGAGAGCACACCTTCCTGCCTGGACTCACCCCTGCCGATGCACCTGTCTTCTCAGTGCCTGCCGGCGTTGTGACCGCTCCCTTCATGCTGGCTCTCTCCACCACCACACCCGGCGGACAAATCAGGTACACCACTGACGGAAGTGACCCGACGGAAACCTCCACCCTGTATGGCGCACCCTTCCAAATCAGCGTAACCACCGCGGTCAAAGCCAGGACCTATGCAGCCGGCTATTCACCCAGCGCCATTGCCATCGCATCCTATATCTTCCCGACCCAGGTTGCCAATCTGGCAGCCCTGAGGGCGATGACACCAGGAACCGGAACCTACTATCTGGTCACCGGTGAAGCAGTGCTCACCTTCCAGCAGGCGACCCGGCACCAGAAGTACCTGCAGGACGCCACGGCTGCTATCCTGATTGATGATGCCCCCGGCACCATCACCACCAACTATAACCTGTATGACGGCATCACCGGCATCTGCGGAACCCTTACCACCTACAGCGGACTGCTGCAGTTCGTACCCGCCACAGACCCGGGCCCTGCCACCTCAACCAATAATGTCGTGATTCCGGAAGTCCGCACCTTTGCCAGCCTCACCAGTGCCGACCAGGCAAAGCTGATAAAAGTGCTGGGTGTGAACCTTGACTTCTCATCCGGAAACTTCCTCTTTACAGCGCAAAACATCAACGCCACAGACCCGACCGCAACCCTGGTCATGCGCACCTTCCCCTCCACGGATTACAGCGGAACCCCGATTCCCGACTACACTGTCGATTTAATCTGTCTGGTGGGCGAATTCAGCGGCACCATGCAAATCAGTCCCCGTTTCCTTTCCGACTTCTCACCTGCCGGCGGAACCCTTGAAGCTCCGGCCAATCTCGTGATTAGCGCCGTCGGAAACGACATTGTCATCACCTGGGACAACGACATGGCAGCCACCAGCTGGACTGTCTGGTCTGCGGACGATGCCTATGGCACCTTCAACCTGCGCAGCACTGTCTTCACAAACTCCTGCACCCTCTCCGGAGAGGCGGGAATGTATGGCAAACGCTTCTACTATGTGATTGCCAATAACTGATAACAGATAAATCATACTTAGATAACGAAACGCCGGTGCAAGCCGGCGTTTTTTTTCATCTCTCCCCTTTGCAGAGATTATGCGGTTATCAATCCTTGCCTGCTTGATGCGGGAGCGATACGGGAACGATGCGTGAGCAAAGCCCACGATACCCCCTCGTATCATGCAGGAGGCTTGGATTTTTAACCTCAGGGAGGAAAAAGCAACAAGGTTTATCCTGCCTTGCGGATAAACACACTTGACAAATATCAACCCTTTGGTATTTAATGACTGGATGTATTATAAAGCATAACTCCTTGTAATTTTCATATTTAGCTGTTTAACATCCGTTAGCCGCATCTGTGCATGACTGCCGGCGGCTGATTTGGGATGGAATAAATCGTGCATTAATGCAGGAGGTGCTTGAGTGCCGGGATGCGAAATCATAGTGAGCGGCAGGGTTCAGGGAGTGGGTTTCCGCTGGTTTGTGCGGGACTGCGCCAAAAGGCATGACATCACAGGATATGTCAGAAACATGCCTGATGGCACGGTTCTCATCATTGCCACCGGTGAATTCCACAATCTGGACAGCTTTATCCCGGAAATCAGGCAGGGTAATCGCCTTGCAGTTGTAAGAAATATGACTGTCAGTGAACTTACCAATTTTACGGAATACGAGGACTTTGTCATTGCATAGAATAAAAAAGATACTCACGCTGCTACTGTGTCATGCCCTGCTGGGACTGGCATTGCTCGGCGCAGCCACATACCAGACCCACACCGTCCGCCGGGGCGATAATCTCTATAATCTTGCCAAACGCTATGGGGTAACGGTCAAAGAACTTATTGCGCTTAATAACCTCAGCAGCAACGATTTGTCCGTCGGACAGGAACTAAAAATCAGGCCGGAAACCTCAGCTTCATCCTCATCCGCTCCCCAGACCAGAACTATGGAAGGAAATGTCTATACCGTCAAAAGCGGAGACAATCTGGGCGCAATCTCCAAGATGTTCGGCATCACGGTGGATGAGCTGAGAAAACTTAACAACATTACGGGCAACCGGATAGATGTGGGACAGAAGCTGAAGATAAAAGCGGATGAACCCCCCAAGCCCAAACCCCAGGAAACCAGGACTGCTGCTCCTGCCACTGAACAGACCACAGAAACCGGCACCTATATCGTCAAACGCGGGGACAATCTTTCCAATATTGCCAAAAACCACGGAATGACCCTGGAAGAAATCAAGCAGCTTAATAACATCACCGACAACAGGTTAGATGTGGGGCAAAAGCTTAAGGTCAAAGCGGATGAACCTCCCAAACCCAGGCAACAGGAAACCAAACCGGCTCCTGCCGCAGCAGCGCCTGCCTTTGAAGAGATTACTTATGTGGTGAAACGCGGAGACAACCTGTCCGAAATTGCTAAAAAGCACGAAACAACAGTTGATGAGATAAAGAAGCTGAGCAACCTCAGCAGCAACCGGTTGTCTGTCGGGCAAAAGCTGAAAATCAAGGTACCGGTAAAGACTCCTCCTCCTAAGAAAGAACCGCCGGCAACCGTCACTCCCTCTACTCCTCCTCCGGCTACAAGACAGCCTGTAACCGCTGTGACCGATACCTCCGGTGTCAAACAACCGGGCATTTCCCGGGCAAGAACCGTCACTCCGGATATGTTGCCCCCTGATTATTTCCACGAAGTCAAAGCCGGGGAAAATCCCTTCCGCATTGCTGTTAACAGTGGGATTACTCTCGATGAACTTAAGAAGTTTAATAATGTCTCCGGTACCGACCTCGTAATACGGCCCGGCCAGAGACTGATAATCAAAGACCCGGCAACTTTTGCCTCCTCTGCAGCCTCTCCTGAACCGGGCAGCGATACAGAGGATGATATCACGGAGGAAGTGCCTCCCACTACCTCGGATTCAGTGCTCATAGAAAAGGTTTACATTGTCCAACGCAAAGACACACTGTTCAAGATAGCCCGTGAAAACGGAATAACGGTGGAAGAGCTGAAGCGGCTCAACAATTTGCGGAGCAATAACATAAGCGTGGGACAGAAGCTGTATATCGTTACTTCCAACGGAAAGCAGCCCTCGGATAGTTCATACCGAACCGTCACCGAAGACGACCTCAAGACCAAGGCAGTCATCAGGACAGACCTGATAATGCCGGTGGATGGAAAGATTCTTTCAGAATACGGCATTCGGAACGGCAGACCGCACAAAGGCATAGACCTGGGCGCTCCCAGTGGTAATCCTGTCTTTGCAGTGCTGGACGGAACTGTGGTCTATTCGGGCTTGCAGGGAAATTATGGAAACGTGGTCGTAATCGAGCACCCTGAATATGTGATGACGGTCTATGCCCATAATGAGAAAAACCTGGTCAGCGTCGGAGAAATCGTGAAAAAAGGCCAGATTATCGCCACAGTCGGCTCCACCGGAAATGCCACTACTCCTCATGTGCACTTTGAATACCGCATCAAAGGTAAAGCCATTAACCCCAGAAAAGTGCTGCCCCTGAGTAAGTGATGCTGAGGCAATGATTATGCAGAGAAAAAGAAAAGAGTCCGTTTTTTCCGACAAAGCTCTGCAAAACTATCTGAACGAGATTTCCAAATATAAGGCATTACCTCGCGAACTGGAGCAGGAGCTCTCAGTCAAAGCAAAGAATGGCGATATGGAAGCATTGAACCGTCTCATCCAGTCCAACCTGAAGTTTGTGGTCAAGATTGCCTCCCGCTACCAGAATAGGGGGCTTTCGCTATCAGAACTCATCAGCGAAGGCAATATCGGACTGCTGAAAGCCATAGAGAAATTTGAGCCAGAAAAAGACATCAAGCTCATCTCCTATGCCATCTGGTGGATAAAGCAGCGTATCATGCTCGCTATCTCAGAAAAGAACTCCCTCATCCGCGTACCTCTGGGTAAAAGCAGCCAGGCAAACAGGATTAAGGCAATTTCAGACAGGATGTTCACCAAAACAGGGCAAAGCCCGACCGATGAAGAACTGGGCGAACTGCTGTCTGTCGATACAAAAATGATAGACCAACTGCGCACCAATGTCATCGATACCCTGTCCATTGATGAGCTTACCATGACTTCGGGTAACCAGGAAGTGAATATTGGCGCAAACCTCGAAGATAAATCAACCCTCGACCCCCAGACCCTCTATTATCGGGACCGCCTGAAAAAGAAACTGAACAAGGCAATCGAAAACCTGGAAGACAGGGAAGCGGAGATTATCCGCACCTATTACGGCATCAACAAACAGCAAAAAGCCAGGAACTTTGCCCAGATAGCGGAAAAGATGGGTCTTTCCCGCGAAAGGGTGAGACAGATTCAGAAAGAAGCGCTAAAAAAGATTCTCAGCGATTTGCAGCCTGAGGAAGAAAAACTGGTGGATGCTTTTATAGACAAATACAATTATACTTAATATATAACAGAGTGGGAGTCCATAATGAAGAATTTTAATGAAATGCTCGAATATGTCAAGACCAGGGAACGCAAAAAAGTCATCATTGCAGCAGCTCAGACAGATTCAGTTCTGGATGCGGCAATCCTGGCATATAGGGAAGGTATAGCCGACAGCATTTTGGTGGGTGATGCTCCTGAGATAAAAAGGATACTGACTTCAATGGACGCCGAACTGGCTGATAAGTTTGAAATCATAGACTGCGGCAAAGACCTTGCCAGGGCAGCCGCCATTTCTGTAGAACTTGCCTCTGCCGGAAAAGGACACGCCATCCTCAAAGGAAAGACGGATACTGCCGTCCTGCTCAAAGCTGTTCTGGACAAGGAAAAGGGACTTCGCACCAGTGAAGTCATCTCGGATGTGCTTGCCTATGAGCATCCCGACGGAATCAAATTTATGAGTGACGGGGGTATCAACATCCTGCCCGAACTCAACGAGAAAGTAGCAATCATCCGTAATGCCGTTCAGGTGGCTCATGCCTTTTGCATACCCAATCCCAAGGTTGCCCTGCTGTCCGCTGTGGAAGCTGTGAACCCCAAAATGCCATCCACCCTTGATGCTGCCCTTATATCCATGATGAACGTGAGGGGTCAGATCAGCGGCTGCCAGATAGAAGGACCGCTGGCTTTCGACAACGCCATAAACGAAGAAGCGGCCAGAACCAAGGGAATAGTATCACCCGTTGCCGGCAAAGCAGACATCCTCATTGTTCCCAATATTGAGTCCGGCAACATCTTTGGCAAGGCACTCACCTATTATTGCAAATACCGTGTCGCCCATGTGGTCATGGGCACCAGGGTCCCCATCCTTATCCCTTCCCGGGCAGACGATGGCGAGACCAAGATGCTGTGCATGGCAATGGGCTTGATTTGTATGTAAGATGTCCATCCGCATAATCTGCCTCGGGAAAACACGCGAAAGCTGGATTAAACAGGGAATTGCAGAGTATCAGAAGCGTTTGAACCCCGGCTGGAAAGTAGAGTGGCAGGAGCTCAGGGACGTATCCCTAAAAGAGACAGACAGCATTGAAAAGGTCAAAGGCAGGGAAGCGGAAGTCATCAGGAAGGCAATCCCCGATACAGATTACGTGATTGCATTGGATGAAAGAGGCAAAAGCTATGATTCAATCAGTTTCGCGCACCTTATCCGTGGCGTCATGCAGGACAAAAGCATCGCCTTCATCATCGGAGGCGTGTATGGACTGGACAAAGCTATCATTGACCGGGCAGACATGCATCTGAGTTTTTCCGCCTTCACCTTTCCGCACCAGCTTATCAGGCTGATTCTGATTGAACAGCTTTACCGTTGCCAGACCATTGTCAGCGGCAAGACCTATCATTACTGAAGAGGTATAGCATGAACGAACTTATCACCGGCGAATCTACAAACGCAGTAACCCAGTCCCTGATACTTATGGCGCAGGGAATGGCGGGTATCTTTGTGTTTATGGCTGTATTTTACGGCTTGATTGAGTTTTTGAACCGTATCTTTAGAGAAAAAGCCACAGAGGATAAATGAAGAAATTCCTGTTTCTGCTGCTTGCAGCATTGTCCATCGCCGGTCTTTCGGCAAAGCTGACCATCACCAAAACTGATGCCTATAACTACAAGGCAAGCTGGGAACTGACAGACTGGAGAATCAGTTCCAACAATGAATTCAGCTACATCATAGCCGGAGACCTTGGTTTCCCGGATGAACCCGGAATGCCTTTGCTTCCCTTTGACGAATGCAAGATTATCGTTCCTCAGGACGGCTCTGTTTCAATCAGCATTCTATCTCAAAAAACCGAGGATTTATTGCTGGATAAACGAATCCGGCCTGTCCCCGAAATCGGCGGCAACGGTGATGTCAGCGCTTATAGCTACATCATCAACGAGCAGTTTTACACCTCTTTCATGCAGCCCATCCTGAACCCGCTGCCCAACGAGCGCTTCCGCCGCATTTCCTTTGTGCCGGTGCGCATCAATCCCTTTGCCTATGACGGGAAAAACCGCCTCAAAGTCACCACCGCAATCGAATTTAACGTCTCCATAACTGGAGATGCCGCAAAGGGTAATCCCCAGCCGGTGGACGAATTGACCGCCCTCATCGCCAAACAGACCCTCAATCCCGAAATCGCTGCAGTCTGGCAACACTCGGAACGGGAGAGGATAAACTATGCCGATTTTTCCCTTTCGGACTTTTGGGTAAGAGTGGACACCGATAAGGACGGGATGTTCAGGCTCACCCCCTCCCAACTCAGCATGCTGCCTGTGGGGGACATTGACCCGCGCAGCTTCCGTCTATTCACCACCGGAGGAGAGGTGCACTCGACCCTTGTAGCCAATAACGGCCCCGTCTTCCGTGAAGTCCCCATCTTAGTATTCGGGGAAAGCGACGGCGTCTTTAATGCTAATGATTACATCCTGTTTTACGGCAGGGACAGGGATGGTTTTGAGATGAACCAGAACGTCTCGAGCAACCAGTACAACAACCCCTATTCCAAAAACGTTTCCTACTGGCTTACCTTCGGTGGTTCCTTCAGCGGAGACCCCCTGCGTATCGTCCAGGATGCGCCTATCAACGAATTTACGCACACTCTTTCCACCACCCCGGAAACGGTCAGGATAGAGAACGAATCTTACCAGCGGCGCCCCATCGGCTTTGATTGGTACACCGGTAAGCTGTTTGGCAGCACCTCTGCCGAATACAGCTACAACATAGACCTCGAAGACGTCGAAACAGCGGTTCCGCAGACCCTTTCGCTGTTAATGGTGCAGGAATACCTGAAGTTTTCCGAAGCAATTCACAGGATGAAACTGAAAGTGAACGGCAACCAGCTTACCTACACCCAAAACAATTCGGTTTCAGACACCTGGACCTGGACAGGGCTCAATACCCTTACCGTCAATCATGCAAGCAACTTTTTCACCTCAGGAACCAATAACCTGATAGTCAATATCCTCAGGACCAGGGCGGATAACCTGTATTTTGACTACTACCAGGTCGCCTATCAAAAACGCCTCATCAAAAGAAACAAGCAGTTCATGGTTTCAATAGCGGATACACTTTTCAACCTCAACAGCCGCTATGCCTTCACCGGCAGCAATACAAACCTGAGGGTGTTCCGCGCCAATATCAGTTCCAGCCTGTACAGCGTGACGGAATTACCCGTAAATGTAACCTCAGGCGGATTTGATTTTACCGGAAACGGCAATTCCACCGTGAAATACTGGGTCGTCCAGGATGCTGATTATTACACGCCTGCAGCCATCCAGAGAGTGCAGCCCGTGAATCTAATAGCAGAAACCCAGTCCTATGACAACCTGATTATCACCCCTCCGGATTACCTGCAGCAGGCGCAGTCGCTTGCAACCTTTTACGGGCAGCACTTTAACAAACGCAGCAAAGTAGTCCAGATGCAGGATATCTTCAACCAGTTCAATGCCGGAATGCCGGACCCCAATGCCATCAGGCTTTATCTCAAGTACTGCGTAAACAACTATCCTTCACCCGCCATCACCTCCGTTACCCTGCTGGGCAGCGGCACCATAGACTGGAGAAATTACTCGGGACAGGCAGCGGTCAAAAACAAGGTTATCGTTTACCAGAAGAGCCTTTCCGCTTCAGACGACTACTTCGGGATGCTCACCACCACGGCATATCCCCAGGTTGCCATCGGCAGATATCCCGTCCGCAACCAGAATGAGCTTGACATCATGCTCTCCAATCTCGATAAATACGTAAACGAGCCTCAGCCCGGCATCTGGAAAAACAGCCTGGTTTTCCTGGCAGACGACCAGTACAACGGACCCAGCCAGTTTGAATTTGACCATTCCGAGCAACTGCAGTCCACCACTGAAATGCTGAACAAAAGCATCCTGGTGGACAAGATTTTTGCCATTGATTATGAATTTGACGAATTCCAGAACAAGCCCAAAGCCAGGGATGACATGATGTCCTCCATCAACGCTGGCAGACTGGTGTGGTATTACATCGGACACGGCTCATTTGACACGCTGGGAGCCGAGGATTACTTCAAGGGCGCTCTGGATATGGGACGCTTTGATAATGCCGGCAAACTGCCCCTTTTCATCGCAGCTTCCTGCGATATTGCCCAGTTTGACAGCTTTGCCTTTGACTGCCTGGCGGAGAAAGTCGTAATGCTAAACAACAAAGGGGCCATCGCTGCCATCGCCGCCACCCGAGAATGTTATGGCGATGCCAATGTCTCCCTCCTGAAGCAATACTACCGCTTTTCCCTCAATCAGCGCAACCCCATCGGATATTCCCTGCTCAATGCCAAGTTCGCTTACACAAATACCAGCAACAATGACAAATACAACATCCTGGGCGACCCGCTGCTGCTGATTACCACCCCTGAAAGAGACAGCACCATTACTGTGCAGACTGCTGACCGTGACGGCATCTTCAATGCCCGCGAGCAAATCAGCATTGCCGGGCAGTTTTCCGGACCAAACCTTGCCGGCACCTCTGATGTCTATGTCTATGACACGGAAGTGCGCAAGACCATGCCAAACAACTCTCTCTATACCCTCAGGGGCAAATCCGTTTTCAGGGGCACTTCTTCCGTTGACCTTTCCCGTTACAGCTCAGGATTCATCGTCCCTGATGATATTACCACCGGCAATTCGGGACTGATTCTGGCTTACCTCTGGGACAATGCCGCAAGCAAAAGCTATGTGAATTTTATGCCTTCCGTTTCCTTCAGCGACGAGGCGGTTCCGGTGGAAAACACTGATGCGCCCCTGATTGAGCTCTTTCTGGACTCTACCGGTTTTGAGGACGGGGACACAGTCGGCTCCAATCCGCTCCTGATTGCCCGCATTTCAGACAGCAACGGCATCAACCTGACCAATTCACCGGGGCACAGTATGCTGCTGGTGCTGGACTACACAGTCTCCACCACCAACGTGACCTCTTACTTTACCTATGACAAGGATTCCTTCACGCAGGGCACCCTGAATTACCAGATAACCGGGCTCAGCGAGGGAGACCACGTCCTGCAGCTCATTGCCTTTGACAGCTTCAACCGCCCCTCCGTCGCCACCATCAGCTTCCGGGTCAGCAAGTCCAAATCCTTTACCATTGAGGACTTTTTGCCCTATCCCAATCCGATGAAACGCAGCGGCTGGTTCACTTTCAAGGCTTCCGACGCTTCCGACGTCACCATCTCCATCTACACGGTCAGAGGACGGAAAATCCGCACCATCAAAGCCACCGCAGTCCGCGGTTACAACCAGGTAGCCTGGGATGGCAGGGATGCGGATGGCGACTACCTCGCCAACAACACCTACTTCATCAAAATCACCGCCAAACCCCTCACAGGGAGCGGTAAAGCCGAAAAGACGGAGAAATTGGTCATCTACAACTGAGTTTTTCCACCTGCTTCGGCAGGATAAATCAATTCAGCAGGGCAGGACTTTTCCTGCCCTGTTTCTTTATCCCTGCATAATGAGATGTCCCGAAGATGCCGCGGAGATGACCGGGTTTTCTTCGGTCGGCTTCGGGACATCTTCGCGACATCTCATAGAGGAGGAAGAGGGGAAGGAAGGTTGCGGACAAAAGAAAAGGGACGGCGTTGTCACCGTCCCTTACAGGTCTGAATTTATCTTTGCTTAGTTCACTTTACAGGATACATCGCCCTTTTCAAAGAAGGCGATAATCTGTTTGGCAGCCGCCACGCCGGCATTGGTATTGGCTTCTTCAGTCTGCGCGCCCATTTTCTTGGGTGTGAAGAAGACGCGGTCGGCAAAGTTCTGCTTGAAATAGGCAACCTTGTCGCCTTCCACGTCTGAGATATACTTAAAGCCCTTGATTTCCAGCAGAGCTTTTTCCAGGTCGTCCTCGTTGATGACTTCCTTGCGGGCAGTGTTGACGAGGGTTGAGCCCTTTTTCATCAGGGAAAGCAGAGACCAGTTGATGGATTTCTTGGTATCGGCATTGGCGGGTATGTGCAGTGATATGTAGTCGCCGGTTTTGAAGATTTCTTCAATGGCTGTAAGGCGTTTCACGCCTGCATGGGTGAATACGTCGTCGGTGAGGAAGGGGTCATAGGCATAGACGTCCATGCCGATGCCGTTGGCGATTTTGGCGACATAACGCGCCACCCAGCCAAAGCCGTAGAGGGCGAGCTTTTTCTCTGCAAGTTCAAAGCCGGATTTTCCGTTGAATTTTCCGCGCGCCATGTATATCATCATACCGATGGCAAGCTCTGCAACGGCGTTGGAATTTTGACCCGGGGTGTTCATGGCGACCACGTTGTGCTTGGTGGCGGCGGGAAGGTCAATGTTGTCATAACCGGCTCCGGCGCGTACAACAATCTTGAGCTGTTTTGCGGCGTCCAGAACGGCTTCATCCACTTTATCACTGCGGATGATGAGGGCTTCCGCGTCTGCGGCGGCTTTGTGGAATTCGTTGACGTCGGTGTAGTTTTCCAGCCAGACGTGCTGGTATCCGGCAGCGTCAAGGGTTGACTTGATTTTCTGCACGGCTTCGCCGGCAAAAGCTTTCTCAGTGGCGATTAATACCTTTGGCATGATGTATCTCCTTGTTGATTTTTCTGATGAATCAATGCTGTAAATTTCCCATTTACCTGTCAATAGAATAATTGTACGAAACCTCCCGGGCAAAAAGTGCTTGCCAAAAAAAGCTGTGCAGAGTTTGGATGGCACTGTTGTATTTAGAGTAACAAAATCTGACTAAGGAGAGAATTCCATGCGCTACTTATTCGCATCAGTTCTTTTAATAATGAGCGTCGCCTTGACGGCTCAGATTGGCATGAACATGAACACGCCCGAAGGCTCCGTATCCATGTCTGTGACTGGTATTCCGGTTGAACAGGGCGCACCCGGAAACGTAATCGATATGATTGCTGCCAAGCTCGACCTGTTGGAAAAAGAAATCCACTCCAAGCTTAACAAACTGGACCAGAAGAAAGCCGAGAGAATCGTGGACGATATCTATGACCTGCTGGCTCTGCTCCAGAGCGGAGAACCCGTTCCCGTAGCCGCTGCCTCCGCATCGGCATCCTCTTCCAGCAGTTCTTCCTCCACCGCTTCAGGCACCGCCAATATCAACATCAACATCAGCGGTATGGAGGAACAGCCCCGTCCCAAGCCAAGAGACAAACCCAGACCTCCGCACCATGACGAAGAGCCCAGGCTGGCTGTGAGCAACCGCAAGGCTATTTCCTCCGGCGAGTTCACTTCCCTTGTAGGCAGAATCAAGGCCGAAAGCTTCAGCGATGATAAGCTTCGCGTCCTGCGCACTGCCGCCAAGAACTATAAGTTCAGCGTAAACCAGATTGTCAGCTTGATCGGTGCCTACACCTTCTCCGAAGACAAGGTGGAAGCACTTCGCATCTCCTATCCGGAAGTCACCGACCCGCAGAATAACTATAAAATCCTGGACGCCTTCACCTATTCCAGCGATAAAGAAGAAGCCGACCGGATTATCAACGAATAAACAGAAAAATGCTTGTCTCCGAACTGCTTACACTGCTGAATAAACTGGCTCCGCAAGGGCTGGCATCCTCTTGGGACAATGTGGGACTGCAGGTGGGAAACCCCTCCCGGCAGGCAGGCAAAGTCCTGCTTACGCTGGATGTGACGCCTTCGGTAGCGGATTATGCCGTGAAGCAGCATTTCGGGACCATCATCAGTCACCATCCCCTTATTTTCAGACCCCTGCAATCCGTTACCAGGCAGGATATCCTGACCCTGGCAGAGAACAGGATTGCCGTCATAGCCATGCATACCAATCTGGATGTGGTTCCGGATGGAGTAAACTACGCACTGGCAGAGGCATTGGGACTGATAGTGACGGGAACCTTGTCCGATGAGACAGGCAGCAAATGGTATCACGGTTCTGTAACTGCTCCGCCGCTGTATCTGGAAAAGCTCGCAGAAGCAATCCACAGCGCCGGAGCAGGCAGAATCGGACTCTACGACAAGTGTTCAACCCGGCACGACATCAGCGGAACCTTCCGCGCTTTGGAAGGCAGCAATCCCTTCCTCGGCAATCAGGGCAAGTATGAAAAAGTGGACGAGGTGGAACTGGAGTTCATGGTCGATTCGTTTAATCTGCCTGCAGTGAAACAAGCCATTAAGCAGACGCATCCCTATGAGACACCCGCCGTCTGGTTTGCCGAGGTTCAGAACGCCAATCCCACATACGGATTGGGTCTGGTGGGGACGTTGGAAAAAGCGATGAAGCTGGAGACCTTTGCCAAAAAGGTGAAAACAAAGCTGAAAGCGCCCTTCGTACAGCTTTGGACAGCCGGCAAAGACAAGAGCCATCCGGTGCGGACGGTTGCCGTTTGCGGCGGTGCCGGAGGAAGCTTAATCCATAAAGCGGCAGCAGTCGCGGATGTCTTCGTCACGGGAGATATCACCTACCATGCCATGCTGGAAAGCTCTGTTCCCCTGATTAATGCAGGGCACTTCCACACCGAGTTTCCCGTCCTGACAAAGCTGAAATCCCTCCTCAAGAAGCAGGATATCGCCTGCGCCATCTATCCCGCGGAAAGCCACGAAGTCGGCAATAACCTGCTAATCTGACCCGAACGACCGCGCAATCACCCTGTAGAAACGCTTTGGCATCACTCCGTTCTCTTCCCAGGATAGCTGTTCCGTCGTATCAATCCCGATAAATCCCTGCTCCGCCTCGTCTGATGCCTCAATCCTGTACTGAACTGCATTGGGAACCGCCAGCCAACTCAGAGAGACGCTATCAGCCGTTTTCTCTATCACCACATCCGGGACTATCAGTTCCAGCGTGTTAACCGGAGAAGAAAAATCCTGCATAATGCGGCTGAGCAGAGTGGCTTTGGTATTTGGAGCCGTGCCGTCCGCCAGTTCTGCCAGGCAATAGGAAAAGATAAAGGATTTCTGCCCATATTGACCATAGTTCTGCACTGCCACGATGCCATAGTCCGATTCATAGAAAGCCGCTGCAGCGCTGGATGCCGGAACATACCAGTCCATAAAATCCAGCTTGGTCTGGGAGCTGGCTGTGAAAGAGATGCCCTCTGTGCAGGCAGGACCGAAACCGGTCAGCAGGTTTAAGGCGTTATAGCTTCCGTCATCCGCATTTCCGATGCCCAGCAAAGGCCAGAGCACGTCTGCAGCGGACTGACCTCCGCCCACGTCAGCAAGGTAATAGCCAAGGTCAAAACCGACTGCGTCATTGCCCTCGAGATAGAGCTTGCCTCCCAGTTCCAGATACTCCTTTACGGCATTAAACATCATCAGCCGGTCAAAGCGTGTAACATTGTTGGAAAGAGCCGTCGCCATGCCAAAGGACAGGAACACCGCAGAGAAGGAACGCAGCGAATAGGGAAACACCGTGGTATAATAGACGCTGTGACCCTGTGCCTGCAAGAGGTTGCGTATGGTTCTGCCGCTGTAGCCCGCTTCCTGTTTACCTTCCCAGACAAAGATTCCGCCTGCGTTAAGCAGGATATTGAAGGTAAAGCTCGAGCCCACCGCTACCGGAACGTCTGCGCTGACTGTCAGCGTGCAGGTGACTGCTTTGGTGGTGGCATATGCCGCAACCCTGCACTGGAAAGCGCCGGAAAGCACATCATAACCGTCAGCGGGCAGGGAGCCATAGTGCGTATTATTCAGGATTATCAGGAAAGGGTCGCTGCAGGACAACGTATAGGTCACGTTGTTTGAACTGACCCCGAAAGCGTAGTTGCGCACTTTCAGATTGAGGGAAAACAGCTCATCCGGTTCCAGAGCCAGATTGCCGTTCGCATCAGACGGAGCCAGCACTTCCGCCAGTCCCAATTTCAGTTCCTGCGTGACCTGCGGATTGACCAGTGAAAGCGCGCCATAGGCATCCAGCATCCCTTCTCCCAACAGGTTTGGAAGGGTGGGGTTCACCGCATCCACATCGTTGCAGGTGGCAATCAATTGGTTTACCACCTCCTGATTGGACCAGCCGGGATGTGCGGAACGGATAAGCGCTGCCAGCGCAGTTGCCACCGGTGTGGCATATGAAGTGTAGGCAGTGAGCGGAGTAGCATTATAGGAGCCGTTGAAAGTGGTGGTATACATATCTCCCGTGGGAGCGCAGACGTCGATAGCGGGACCGTAGCTGGCATAAACGGATTTCACCCCGCTGTTCTGCACCGCCGTCACGGACACCACTTTGGGATAGGAGGCGGGATAGAGCAGGGTCTGGTTGCTCATATTGCCAGCCGCCGCCACGATGATAGTGCCCTGGGACCAGATATATTCAATCACATCCTGTTCTGCCTGGGAAAATTCCGTGCTGCCCGCGGAAAAGTTGATGATATCCGCCCCGTTTTCACAGGCATAGAGCATGGCGTCATAAGCTTTGTAGAGCGAAGCGCTGCCCGGAAAGGAAGCGGAGATGGGCAACAGCAAAAGGTTCCAGGGCAGGGCGGATACCCCGATCCCGTTATTGGTGCGCGCATTGGCTATGCCTGCCACAATCGTTCCGTGCCCGTTACCGTCGGAAGGGTTGTTACCCTCATTACCGCCTGAGTCCAGCATGAAGTCCCAGCCGATGACGTCGTCCACATAGCCGTTGCCGTCGTCGTCAATCCCGTTCCCGCCTGTGATGGTGCCATTTGACCAGTTGATGGTAACTCCCGTCATTTCTGCCGTGTTTATCCTGAGATTGTCCCTCAGGTCCGGATGCCACCAGCGCACGCCGGTGTCCACGATTGCTATGACAATCCCGGCTGTATCATTTACCCCTTTGTGGATATCCCAGGCAGCGGCTGCGTTCAGCACGGAAAGATAACTGCTCTGGGCGTAGTAAGGGTCATTGGGTGTGTCCATAAGCTGTTGGATGAAAAGCGGTTCGGCATATTCAAAGCACCCGTGGCGCATCAGCAGTTCGCTTGCCGCATAGGGAGAGATATCTTTGGTGTATTCCACCAGAAGGATGAGCGAAAGGTCCGGCACGCCTTCTTTCAGGCGCTTGGGGTCAAAGCGGAATCTCCGGCTGACCTTCACCGTTCCGAGCTGTTCCAGCGTTCTGTCTGCCTCCGGAAGTCCGAATCCGTCAGTTGGCTGGTCTGTCAGCAGATGCCTGTACTCCCGCAGAAGCTTGACCACTACCCTGCCCGGTTCAAAGCCCTTGCCATCCGGCGCTGATGTCCCGCCAAAACATTCTGCAGCAAATATATAAAACAGCAATAATGCAAGCACCAGAAACGCTTTACGCATATCCTCTCCCTTCGGTTTTCATCCCTCCATCCGCCACATGCAAAGATTATCGCAACCATTCATATTTGTCAAGTCCATCCTGCCTGATACGGGAGGGATACGGGAAGGATGCGAGGAGAAAGTCCACGATACCTCCCCGATACAAGCAGGGAAGAAGCCATTATCATATCTTAGAATATGCACATTCAAATATCTTGACGTAATCTTTCAGTATGGTGAGTTATCTATCCGAGATGGATTTTGAAAAGTTTATGTCCGACCGTGAGAAATATGGCGCTGAAATCAGGCAGATGATTCACAAAGCCTTGAAAAGCACCATCAAGGGCGAATTTTCCGCCCACAAGGACTACCCGGTCTATGTCACGAAAAAGCAATACCGCCAGACCACCATGACGGACGGACTGCCCATCCTGATACCCAACATCCCCAACGTAATCCTGGACTGGGCGGGCATTGAAGATAAAAACATCACCCATGACGACCTGCTGATTCTGGATTTGGAGACCACAGGGCTGAGCCGGGGCGGAGGCATGATTGCCTTTATGATAGGCATCGGCTATTACGAGAACGACAACTACATAGTGGAGCAGTATTTCCTGCCGGAGCCGGATGCGGAAATCAATTCCTTTGACCTTATACTGCCCCACCTGGACCGCAAAGGCGTGCTGGTCACCTTCAACGGCAAGACCTTTGACTTGCCTGTCCTGGAAAGCCGTTTTCTGCATAATAGATTATGGATAGACCTGCGCAGCAAACAGCATATAGACCTGCTTCACTTAGCCAGAAGGTTATGGAAAAAGAAGATGCCGTCCTGTGCCTTGGAAACGCTGGAATACTACATTTTGGGGCACATCCGCGACAAGGAACTGGATATCGAAGGCAGCATCATTCCGCAGACCTATTTCCAGTTCCTGATTAATGGCGACCCCGAACTGCTGCAAAGGATTTTCCTGCATAACCGGACCGACGTTCTGCACACGGCGGCGCTCTTTGCCATGATTTGCGAGCAGATTGACTATCCCCTTCCGGATGACAGGGATATCCGGATTGACTATCACGCGGTGGGGAGATTGTACCAGTCGCAGGGACGCAAGGACGAGGCAAAAGCCATCCTCACGGCTCTGGCAGATGAGAACTATATCACCCCTGAACTGGTCTATGATTTGGGTATTTTGCACAAGAAAGACAAAGCGTTTGCCGAAGCGGAAAGCTTCTTCCGGCAAGGAGCAGACCTGCTTCACAACCCCAGTATGCTGGAACTGTGCATCCTGCTGGAGCAGAAAAGCAAGGACTTTGAGTCCGCTTTAATGATAGCAGAAGCCCTGTCCTTTAACCTGTTGGCAGACCCATATGGCAACGAAAAGAAACTGATGGAATTGGAAAAACGCATCAGCCGACTGAAAGCCAGGATGGGTAAACCACCGAAAGCCCCGAAAACACGGAAAGAGTTAAAAGGAGAATAATATGAAAAGAATAGTGTTGATTCTTTTATATTTTTTGCTTGGAATAGTGCTTTTCTGGGCTCAAAACTCTGAAATTAAGTCTAATACTGAAACAGAACCAACCTCTACACAGATAATGGACAACTTTATTTCTGAGACAAACTTTATAGGAACCTATGCTTTATCAAAGGATGAACGGATATTCTCAGAATTGATAGGTGCATTTCCGTTACCAAAAGTAATAGACCAAAATACATTCATTTCAAATTGCGACAGCATTATAAAGATAATACTTAAACTGTATGGAAACAACTCTGATGCTTTTTCATTGAACCACCTTAAGCTGTATGATACAGAGGGTTCCATTATGGAAAATCGCGAGTATTCAGCTAGGTTTATCCAAGCTTATAACGGAATCCACCTTATAATGATGGATAATCATTATGCTCAAGCTTTAAGCGATTACAAAGAGTTCTCAGAAACAGATAGCTTTGGTGAATTTTCACAATTCATGAGGAAAAAAGAGCAAAACAAAGAATATAAAAAATGGGGATATCCTCCAAACGGATATCCAATACAGGGTAGAATTGAGATAAGATACAAGCCTAATGATGCCATTTATTTAATACATAATCAGATGTTTTTGAAACTTGCTGAACTGCCTGTTCTTAGCGTAACCAAAGATGATGCTCTGACTATTGCAGCAAATAAATACAAAGGTCCTGTATATGTTCAAGATTTGAATCTATTTGCAATCCCAAAGAATGAAAGCAGAACAGCTTTCGTTTTGAGGTATATTTGGAAAGCAGGAAGCTCTGACGGCAGGTATAGTGGTAATGATTATATGATAGATGGCACAACAGGGAAAATTCTTTTAGAAAGTGAATGGATGGAATAAGGAAACAAATGCCGCTTAGAAAGATAAGCATCACAAGACAATACATACCCAATGGGAAGGGAACTGCCTGAATGCCGAATAAGCCAAGAAAGGAATTGTATGGGTAGATGGATTTCATTCTGGAAAAGCTTATTCCGCAGTTTAAAGAGGGTTGCATTGCTGCTTCTTATCGCTGTTGCCTGTCTGCTTATCATACTCTGGGCTTTTGGCATACGTTTCAGAGATTTTATGCCGCCCAAGGAACTTCCCGAGTACACCCGCCCCAGAATTTTTTACCCGATTAATTCATATGACAATTCTGCCCCAGACCAGACAAAACATTATGGAGTGAACAAACCTGGTGTGCTGGAATCCATCGTGAATTATCACGTGGAATCAATCGCCAATATTTACGATAACTGGATGGATTTCAGATACAGCAACCCACCGGATCTTGGGCTATTTATCAAATATCTCAGGTATCAGTTTAAAGAAAAAACCATCGTGGCTGATTCTTCCTTGATAAACCGGGATATGGTACTGAGGGATTTTTATGAAAAGACAGGATTCATGGGGAATATAAATGACCCTAATTATAATCCTTACTTCCTGGGGAGGAACCTCACTTTCAGCTACTTAAAAGGTTCTTTCAACCTTCCCGAACCATTAGATACAACAAGCTTCAGAAGTAATGCTGATTTCCTGGTGAAAAATATACTGGCCATGTATGGAGGGGAAAAAGCCGGTTTTATTCTTATCAAAAGCCCTGTATACAGAGAAAGCGGTGTTTATTACCGCGAGATAAAGCCAAAAAGCTCTAAAGAAAACAGTCTTTATTATAGAAGAGAATTCATTCCTTATGTTAAAAAAGAAGCTGTCGGCTATTATGCAATCTATGATCAGAAACTTGATAAGTATAATCCTTCTGTTTTGAGAAAGTCTGATTCTAACTGCGAACTGGTTATCAAGTATAAAGAGATGTCAAAGCAGTATGAAATCTATAACCAGCTATTTGAAGTCCCCTTGTCAATACCAAAAGACAAGATTGGAAGACAGAAAGCCATTAAGATAGCTACCTCTGTTATGCTCAAACGCTCCGGGCTGCCTAAGACCGCTCTCGATACGCTATCCATAGAAGTTCGGAAAGGTTACTCAATCAATGTTCTGGATCCTTACTCTATCGCACAATACCGCTATCGTGTTCAATCCTCATGGTATATAAGATTTACGAGGAAATATCCGGATATTATATATATTTCTCCTTTTCCATTCGAAGAAAAAAACAATCGGTATCAAGATAATTATGAAGTAGATGCATACAGCGGTAGAATTCAATGGGAAAATAATGTTGGCTGTGGTATATAGCCCTGAGGATTAAACATGAGAAAGATAACCATCACACGCAACTACATGCCAAATGCTGAAGGCAGTTGCCTGATTGCGTTCGGAGATACGAAAGTCATCTGCAGCGCCTCTGTTGAAAAGAAAGTTCCGCCCCACATAGACGAAACGCAGTCAGGCTGGCTGACCGCTGAATATGCCATGCTGCCGCGCAGTACACAATCAAGAGTGAAAAGGGACGGCATCGGCAGGGTCAACAGCCGGGGGATTGAAATCCAGCGGTTGATTGGCAGAAGCTTGCGCCAGGCGGTGGATTTGACCAAGCTGGCGGGTTACACCATTACCGTGGACTGCGACGTTCTGCAGGCAGATGGCGGGACCCGGACTGCTGCCATCACGGGCGGTTGCATCGCTGTCTATGATGCAGTGCAGACCATGCTTCAGAAAGGCATGATAGCGGAGAACGCCTTTGAGCAATGGATTGCCGCTATCTCGGCAGGGATTATTGACGGCAAGCCGGAAGTGGATTTGGACTATGCCAAAGACAGCCGTGCCGAAGTGGATTTGAACGTGGTGATGACGGAAAAAGGCGAGTTTGTAGAAGTGCAGGGCACGGGTGAGCAGGGCACGTTTTCACATAAGCAATTGAATACCTTGTTAGCGTTGTCCCACAGGGCAATCAATAAACTGATAGCAAAGCAGAAGAAGTCGGTAAAAGCAGTTTAAAAGCAGCCACAGGGGTGGCAAACTCCTGTTTGCCACTTGTCAAGCAGGAGCTTGACAACCCTGATTCAAGGCGGTCAGGGGCTTGGTTACAGCTTTTCCTTGAGCAGGTCTTTGTAGAGCCGGGTGATTTCTATCAATAGCTGGTGAGCCACCAGACCCTGGATGGATAGACCGTTTTTCAGCCTTTGCCTGATGACGGTGGAAGAGATGCTGCTGGGCGGGCAGTTCAGGTAGGTATAATCCTTCAATTGAGAGATGACTGCCGGGTCCGGACTGTATTCGGGACGGACAGCCAGCAGGAAGCGGACGTTGTCCTTTAGCCAGGCAAAGTTATACCACTGGGGCAGTTGAGCCAGGTTATCCATTCCGATGACAAAGGAGAATTCATATGCAGGGTATTGCTGTTTGAGCTTCTGCATAATGTCGTAAGTGGAGCCGTCACCCATGCCGGCACGGTCAATATCCAGGCTTTTGAAGCGGGGTTCGGATACAATGCTCTTGTTTATCAGGTTCAGTCGTGCATCAAAGTCCAGCAGGATATTTGCCTGCTTGAAACGGTGGCTTCCGGCCGGAACGAACCAGACCTCATCCGCCTTGTTCATCTTGAGGACGTGTTCCGCCACGTGCAGATGACCCAAATGAACGGGGTCAAAACTTCCGCCCAGAACCGCTATCCGCTTTGCCTGACCGGACTGATTATACATAGATATTCACTCCGTTTGCCTGCCGTTAAAAGTATCTTTTCAGTTTCTTGAGTTCCTTGCTGTCCGGATAGCGTTCCTGAAGTCTCTGGTAGTAGAAAGTGGCTTCTACCCGGTTTTCATGGAAGAGGCTGATTCTGCCGGCGTAATAGAGCGACATTCGGTCCAGCTTGTCTGTATTGCCCAGGTCTATCACCTCTTTAAAATACATCAGGGCAGAGCTGTAGTCCTTCATCTTGTAATAGATGTATCCGTTGTAATATTTCTTTTCAATCAGCTTGTACTGGGCTTTGCGGATATATTCCACTGCCTGCTGGAAATAGGGGCTGTTGGGAAACTTTTCCACAAACAGGCGGAATGCCTCGATGCTTTGCCCGGTTTCGGTCTGGTCATACTGCGCCGGTAGGGATTCCTCAAAATAGCAGACGCCGATGCGGAAATAGGCAGTCTCGATATCGGTAAAGTCGGGATAGGTGCTTGCCATCTGGGTGTATTTCAGGCGGGCATCGGTAAATTTGTTCATATTGTAATAGCTGTCTGCCAGCCTCATCAGGGCAAGGGCGCTTTGGGCGCTTCTGCGTTCAAACGAGACATCGTCATAGAGTTCGGCGGCGCGGGCATATTTCTTGTTCGCAAAATACTCGTCTGCCTTTGCCATCTTGCCATCGGGAGTGAGTTCCGCCTTGTTGCGGGAACAGGCTGCGACCAGGATTACCAGCAGTAGCCAGGCACATCTTTTCAGCATATCTAACCTCAAATTCTTACTTTAGGGTCCATAAAATATAGACCAGCGAACCAAGAATGGCGCTGGCGAGGATGGGTTCATACCACTTCATGGCAAGCAGGCTGCCGGGATTTTCCACTTCCGGGTTTCCGCTCAGCTTGTATTCCGTCAGCGACAACAGCCGCTGTTCCGGCAGTTCAATCTGTTTCAGGGTAAAGTGATAGACAGGCATCCTGTATCTGGAATAGGAAATCAGGTTGCGTTTCTCGCCGGTTTCCACCGATTGCTCCATATTCATTTCCAGGATATCTGCCTTTTCCAGTTTCAGCATCTGCAGGAGCATTTCGCCGTTTACGCCCCAATCGCTTTCCATGGCAATCGGCAGCCATTCATTGTTGTCTTTCACCAGCATGATATTGGTCTCGCGGATATCAGCGTTCCGGAGCAGCAATCTGCGGCGCAGTTCCCTTTCCAGGACAGGGGTCCATTCACCGCAACGGATATCCAGAACCACAGGATTGGAGATAACCAGCGAATCAGCCAGCGCGGAAAGAATCTCTGCAGCGGTTTGCTCAGGATTGAGCGCCACTGAATGCACCACCGTTATCATCAGCATAAATACTCCCACGATAAAGGCAGTTTTGGCTGTATCAATCCTTGAACTATATCTCATCTATCACCGGCCGTTTAAGTTAGCTTACTCTTTGGTAAATCCGTAGCAGTTTTCACGCATGAATTTTTCAATATCCGCAATCCGGTTTTTCACTGCTTCCATCTTTTCGCGGTATTCGATGCTGTTCATTTCTTTGGCAAGGCCTTTGCCTGTCTCCTCAACATACTTTTTGAGGACTTCAGTATCCGGATTGATGAATTCAGGGTCATTCAGCAGCTTTTCCATTTCTTTCCTGAGTTCTTCCAGGTCTTTGACTGCCATAAAGACATTTTCGCGGTAAACTTCCATGTTGTTTTGCAGATTGTCCATGGCTTGCTTGTCCTGTGCCCTTAACTGAGCCAGATGCTTTTCCAGGTCAATCTCGTTGCAGGGATTCTGCTTATCGGTTTCTGCCGTTTTGTTGCTGCTGCAGGCAGCCAAAACCACCAGCATAAGGAGTAAAAACAGATATCTTCTCATCTTATCCTCCTTTTGGGATAAATGTTAATCTGCCAGTAAAAACGCTTTGTAGCCGCGGAAAGTCTCATACAGGTCTGCCTTGCTGCACAGTTCATACAGCGAGTGCATGCCCATCAGGGCGGTTCCGCAATCTATGACTTCGGAGCCCAGCTGAGCCAGGATGCCGGCAATCGTTCCGCCGCCGCCTTCGTCAACTTTGCCGAGTTCGCACATCTGCCAGAAAACTCCGGCTTTGTTAAAGGTGCGGAGCACTTCCGCGGTGAATTCCGCATTGGCGTCATTGCAGCCGGATTTACCGCCGGAACCGGTGAATTTGGAGATTCCCACGCCATAGTTCATGATGGCGGCGTTCTGCTTTTCATGCACGCCGGGGTAATTGGGGTCCATGGCAGCCGTAACGTCGCCGGAGAGTATTTTGCTGTTCATGAAGGTCTTGCGCAGGTTGTCGCTGCTGCAGTCTTCCCCGTTATTTTTCAGCAGGTTGCCGATGAAGTCCTGGATAAAGATGGAGTGCGCGCCGGTATTGCCGTTGCTGCCCACTTCCTCTTTGTCGGAGAAATAGACCACTATGGTCTTTTTGGGTTGTTCGTCCATGGCTTCCAACAGTGCCTGAAGCCCTGTGTAGGCGCAGATGCGGTCATCCTGGCCATACCCGACCACCATGCTCTTGTCCAGACCGCAGTCCCGGGCAAAGGCGGCAGGAACCAGCTCCAGTTCCGCTGAAATAAAGTCGTGCTCTGTGATGCCGTACTTCTCGTGTAAAAGCTTGAGGGCATAAAGCTTGTAAGCTTCTTTCTCTTCGCTCCCGATTTCCACCCGGCCGGAAAACAACAGGTTCATCCTGCTGGCGTCTATGGCATCTGGCAACAGCTTGGTATATTGCTCTTTACGCGCCAGATGGGGCAACAGGTCAGGAATGATGAAAATGGGGTCTTTGGGGTCTTCGCCGATGCAGACATCCACAGTTTTGCCGTCTGATTTTACGATAAAGCCGTGCAGGGCAAGCGGAGTGGACACCCACTGGTACTTTTTAATCCCGCCGTAATAATGGGTTTTCATCACAGCCATACTGGTGTTGCCGTCTTCATAGAGGGGGTTTTGCTTGAGGTCAACCCGGGGTGCGTCAATGTGGGACGCCACCATCTTAAAACCCTTGCTGACCGGCTCTTTGCCGATGATGGCAAATGCCATGGTCTTGTTGCGGAAAACCTGATAAACTCTTTTCTGGCCTTTCTTTCCGTCCATCGGCTTGAACTGCTTTTTCTTCAGAACTTCCACGGTGTATGCGACGGCTTCGCGTTCGGTCTTGGCTTTGTTCAAAAAGTCCTTGTAACCTTCCGCAAACTTCATGGCAGCATCCTGCAATTTTTTGTCGGCGTCTTTCCAGAAGTTCTTGCGTTCGTACAACAGCGGGCTTTTGGCTGGGGACTTGCTCTTTGTGGGCATCATAACTCCTTGACGATGCAGGGCATTGCGTCCTGCACTTCACATTTTTTATTTATTTACAATTATCTTCAGCGGATTTCCAGAATCTCGAGCCGGCGTTCGCCCATGGGAGCTTGAATCAGGGCAATTTCGCCCGTTTTCTTGCCAAGCAGGCCCTTACCGATGGGAGAAGCGACCGATACCGCCATCACGCCTTCGGGTTCCGGAAAGTCAATCTCGTCCACTCCCACCAGATGAAACCACTGCTCTTCAGCGGTTTCCGCATCCCTGGTGTGACAGCACAGCCCAAACCGAACGCAATCCCGCGGGAAAACAGTCGCATCAATCACCTTGAGGTGCGCTGCCCGCCTTCTCAGGTGGTCTATCTCATGGTCTATGGAGCGCTGGCGTTCCTTGGCTGCCTTGTATTCGGCATTTTCGCTCAGGTCGCCGAACTCCCGCGCAATCGCCACTGCCTTGATGACTTCCGGGCGTTCGTGGTTCATCAGGTGATGGATGCGTTTCTGCATGTTATCCATGCCAGGCTTGGTAATGTATTGGGTAAAATCCATCTTCTTGCTTCAGGGCTTCTTTTTCAGCAGTATTTTATAAGCGGAAGTGGCAGCTTTCTTGAGCCGGGCATTACCGCTATGGGTCCAATTTTCCACTATCGGAAGCAGTTCGGGATGATAATCCGCAATCGCTCCGCAGAGGATTTCCACGGTTTGCGGGTCACGCGTGGTCTTGTATTCGCGGAAAACATTCATATAGGCATTGGGGTCGATTTTGGAGATTGCCTTCAGCAGGGCGACATTGGTCTGAACGACGCTGCAGACGGGCAATACCCATTTATTCTGCTGGTGTTTGAGCACATTGGGGATAATCTCGGGCTTCTGTTTCAGCATTTTGACCAGATAGGTGGTCGCCTGCTTTCTCAGCGGTTCATAACTGCTTTCCAGCCAGGGATATACCTGGGAAAGATATGGCTCCGTGCTTTTCTTGAACAGCGGAAAAAAGACCTTTTCAAATATCGCCGCAATTTCATGGACAGTGGCTTTCAGCATGGCTTTTTCTATGATGGGCAGGTAAACCGCCGGCTTTTTGGTCAGGAACTTGGACATGAAGAAGATGAACGCCATCTTGCCGGTGTCGCCTTTTCTGTCCCAAAGATGCTGGTAAAAGGGGATATACTGCTCATGCAGTTTGCCGATTTTCTGCGCCATGACTTTGACGACCAGTTGGATGACTTCATTAGGAATACGACCGTTTACCCGTTCAGGATACCAATTGAAGATGATTTCAAAGTCGTAATCCTGTTTGGGCAGTTTATTGGCTAAATAATACATCGTATCCTGGGTCAGCCGTTCTTTCCAGTCAATGGTAATCATGGTTCTGCTCCTTTATATCTGCACACAATTCAACTATTTATACAGATTATCATTAACTCTGGCAAAGCCTTTACTGTCAAGCGAAATATTGAGAAGGGACTGCCGCCCTCAACCGCTGTTCAGATGCAAAAAAAAGCCACGCCGAAGCATGGCTTTTCACATTGTGCCAGTATTGCGGATGTCCTATTCTTCCTTTTTCCCTTTCTGGTAAAGCACAAAGGAATATGCAACCGGTACGAACACCAGGACCAGCAGTCCCACCAGCATCAGCAGGTTCATCCAGGGCGCATGGATATTGAATATCCCGCGGATAAACAGCAACACCCCCAGGATGAAGAAACAGAATCCGCCCACCCGGGAAGTCTTTCTCCAGATTTCGTCTGAATAAATCGTCCAGGGCGTCTTGATTCCCGCGATGTAGTTGCGTGGCGTCTTGGGCAGGATATTGCCCAGAAAGATGAACATCGCGCCTAGCAGGATGAAGATTATCTGCACCTTGCTCTGCCACTCCGGATTGGCTGCCAGCAGCAGCATATACACATGGAAGATGGCAAAGAAGATGACCAGTCCCAGCGTCATTACCGGCATGATGGCATTGTAGCGCTCCACATTCTGGCGAAACACCGGCGACAGCTTGCCGGAAAACATCATCAGCAGGAATATCGCCACATTAAACAGCCAAAAAGGCAGCATGGCGGTGGTTTTGGAAGCCCAGCCGTCAATCTGGTTATAGAGATTCCAGTGGATGGGGACTTTGGCATCAGCGGGAACGGAATTGCCGATTATCAGGACTGCGGCAAGCTGAATCACCAGGACAACGATGCAAAGGGCAAAATACTTGTGCATTTTCATTTTTCTGACTCCTCTTTATTAATCTTGAGCAAATCAAACAGGATGGCGGTCAGTTCCTGCACTACGGTGGTATCCAACTGGTAATAAATGAACTGACCTTTTTTTTCGGCATAAATCAGCCCTGTATTCCGCAGGACTTTCAGATGGTCGCTGACAGCCGGCTTGGAGATGGAAAATTGCTCCGCAATATCCCCTGCCGTCATTGAATCTTTTTTTTGCAGCAGTTTCAGGATTTTTCTGCGGTTGGCATCAGCCAGCGCCTTGAATAATTCATCGTTTGCCATATTCACCTCTTAATTATTTAACCAATTAGTTAAATACTATCCAAGTGTCAAGAAAAATCTGAAAAATCTTCTTTCTCCGGGATAACACACTTTAGTGTTTAGAAACGCTGTACTGTCTTCAGGCAGGTTTCTTTAAGACGGCAGAAATACCTCACCCATTGATACTTGCGTAAACGCAGAACTACAAAACTCAGGGTTCCAGAATTGCGGTGACCCGGAAGAAAATGTGATTGTGGGTCGATCCGAGAGTTATATATTTAAATGCAGAATTAACTAAAAAGTAATATGGGCCTTCAGGAGCAACAGCCTGGTAAATCTTGTAAGTGGCTTCCCCAATGGGATAATCCCAATTCAGGTAAAACATGCCGTCACTGATACCTCTGGAAATCGTAAGATTCTCCACGGGCGGAACCTGCATCTGGTTCCACCTGATTCTGTCGTAAGGGTCTGCTTCATATGCAGCTCCTCCAAAGACTCCCATGTAGAGGACGAAGTTTATACTCCCCTGGTTAATGGTTTTCATTACATTGTATGACCCGCCCCAGGTGTTATTGGGGAAACTGACATCAAATAAAGTCAGGTCCTGAGAGTTATTTATTGTCAGCAGAGTTCCGCCGGGAGCTCCGTTTCTGAACTGGCAGTGGTTAAAGCACCAGTCCTCGTTAACCACGGCACCATTCTGAACATTTATACCATTGGTGTTCATATATTCAAACAAAACCCAATTTGCATAGATAGTTCCACCAGAGTTAACCGTAAAAGAGTAAAAACCCGTCATTCCGGCATAGCCGGTTACCGTAGCATAAGTTGATTCAGAACCCAATAAAATAACCCCTCCGCCGGTAAAAACAGTCAATGATTTATTTTCCATCAGGCGCAGAGTGCAGTTGTGTATTCTGAGATATCCGTAGATATCAACATTTCCCATTACATTCATGTTATTGGGGGTAGAAAAGATGCCTCCGCTGACAATAAGGTTACCGAAAACATTTATATTTGTCGCAGCGTCCACCACGGTTAACCCGGTTTTATTAATAATCAGATTGTACAGGGGGGTATTATAATTCATGGTCAGTATGGCATCGCTGCTGCCATACAACTCAAGTGTGCAGTTGGTGGTATTGTAGGACGGCAGATTGTTGGAAAAGCTGCTGCTGGTCCTGATCAAGCCACCGGTAATATCAACCGAACAATTACTGTCAATAATGATGCCCCTATCTATTACGTCCAATACCCCGCTCGACATAAGCAGTGTTCCATAAAAAACGGCGGGAGCATTACCACCATAAATATTTAACTGACAGTTTGCCGTGATACCAATGGATGCACCACAGTTAATTGAACTGAAGACATCCTGGTGCAAATTGACGATTGAAGTATTGTGAACGAAAAATCCGCCATAAATTCCGTCGTTAGCCAAGTCATTGGCAGTAAAGGTCGAATAGGCAATATCCAGGTTGCCGTTCAACCAGTGGTATGAATTACAGGTGAAGTTGGCATTGTTAAAGTAAACATACGCTGAATAATTATCCAGGATAAAAGTTCCGAATGCTGCCGTCCCCATAATCCACTGGGATGAGGTTCCATCCATATGCAGTGTTCCATTCGCAGCTTCAACCTGGGCCGTTGATGAAACTGTAAAATTGCCGCCGACCGTGATAGCATGTGAGTAGGTGGTTAGAATACCAGAGTTTATGATCTCCAGGTTCCCGTTGATATCGAGGGCAGAATTCACATATACCCTGGCTCCGCCGGATTTATTTATTACCAGGTTATTCAGTTGCGTGCCTGCATTGCAAATGATGTTACTGCTATTGGTACCATACATCTCGATAGTGCCGTCGTCCAGGACAATAGCAGGTGAATTATCAATAATCAGACTGCCTGTCATCCTTATTATACCGCTAAAAACCTGGCATACAAATGCAAAATGCATCGTAAATCCACAGTTTTTAAAATCAACAGTTCCTCCATTCAAAAACAGAGCACCACCCGAACTTCCAAAAGACGTATTGGAACCCGAATAGATGTTAAGAACCCCTAATACAGTAACAACCCCATAGATATTAATGGGATCCGCATCGGACTGGTGCAGTTCCATAGTTCCATACACATTCAGAATCCCGTAGATTGCTTGGTCATTCATGTTATTTACAATAAAGTTGCCATAGACAGTCAAATTACCGGCAATCCAGTCATAATAGTAGCATTCGATTGTGACACCCTCAGCGATGGTTAAATGACCTCCGGTCTTGTTAATAACAAACCAGTCAAAGTATTCGCTATCATTGATTGTTTGGTTTGCAGCACCGTCAAATGTCACAATAGCGTAGTCTGCTATGTAGGCAATATAGCCATTAGTACCACCCCAGTTGGTCCAGTTTCCGCCCAAAGTGATGTCATAAACTCCGGCGGTCAAAGATGAGTTGTAATAGATGGTCAGGTTGCCGTTTACATCAATATTGCTGTTTAAGGTTACACCAAAACCGGCTGTTTTATTTATGAACAAATTATTGAAGTAATTACCGCTGCGAGTGGTTATAGTAGTATTATTACCTTTCAGTACTACCATGCCTGCATTGAATTGCAGGTTTCCGCCCGTCCCAACAAACACTGCTCCGTATATGAGTGTTTCAGCATCGGCAAGACCGACATAGGAGTATGAGCTGTTCACTGTCAGGTTGCCTTTGATGGTCAGATCGCCTACCCCGGCAACATGCCTGAGATTGGTGCTGTTACTGATCAAGTTATAAATTGATGTGCTGACATTGGCGGTGATGGAAGGACTTCCTCCACTGAATTTAAAATTGCCATAAGTTGGATTGATATTGCTGCCGGCATTAAAATAGACGTCATCCGATATGTTAAGTTCCGACCCGTTGTAAGGAATATACATGGTAGAGCCGCTGTTAAACGTCATATCCTGAACGTTCAGGACTGCCAGTTCATTGGTCAGTTTCAGGTTTCCCTGGCTGGTCAGTCCGCCGGTGATATTCAGGGTTCCGTTCCCAATTTCCAAGCTGGTGCCTATTTCCATATTGACCGTGTTGCAGGAATAAGAACCCGTTACTATAGGATAGCGTCCGGACATAGTGATGGGTATTACAACATCTTCACTGGCAGTCGGGTAATGATTCTGGCTCCAGTTAGCTCCGGTGCTCCAGGCTGTGCTGCTGCTCCCATCCCAAGTGTTGGTTACTGCTGTAATCGTTACTGCGGTAAATAAAAAAAACAAAACAAAAGTAAGCTGCTTCATATAAAAACTCCTCCGTTGGCAGCTCTTGAGAAAGTTGATGCTGCCGGCTGGTTTATAACTTGTTAGCAACTGTTTACTTTTTAAATACTTGTAAATTCTGTGTCAAGAATTATTTTTCAGATTCTGTGATATAAACACGGAATACAAAGAATAAGGAGATCCGGATATCAATTGACACCAAGTTTGTCAATTTGTGACATGGCTTTGTCAAATACAGTCAATAGATTAGGAAGTTGTTTCTCGCCTGAATTGAGACTTTTTCAGCCTTTATAGGGCAAGTCTCTCAAGTTGAAGAATCTCTCTTATTTGGTCAGTATATTGTACAAAGCTGTCATTTGCTATATATGTCAGGAACCATATGTATAGAAAACTGCATTTTTCTATACATGTGGTACCCATTGAACTTCCACTCTCCCTCCTTAGGAGCATTACGGTATCATTACGGTACCATTACGGTAGCATTGCGGTCATTGACCGTATTACTACCGTAATGGTACCGTAATGCTAAAGCAATGTTCCTTAGAAACCGGTAAGCGCGGAGCAGATAATCAGGAAACCCGGGACAGGTTATTTCATCAGCATCATCTTGCGGGTAATAAAATAGCCTTGATTTCCGATGTAGTTTTGGCACTAAACATAAGTATCTCCCTATTATTGTAGACATTGCAGCAGAAAGGCCAAAAAAAAATCCTTGACATAGAGACAAGCAATGAATAAAGTTCATTCTGATAATTCCCCGTAATCCTAACTGAACAAAGGAGATATTATGAAAACAATTCTGATGTGCATTTTTATCTTTAGTTGTATTTTCCTGAGCGCTGTTACATTGTTGGAACAAAACTTTTCCACCACCACATTTCCACCCGCCGGCTGGACTGTAGAGGGTCCGCAAACCGGTGCCTGGGGGCTTTCCACCAACAGTTATGCAGGCGGAACCCCCAATGAAGCCAGGCTGAACTACACCCCCAGCGGTTACGGAACTTACCGGCTGATTTCGCCACCCATCGATACCCGCCAGGTGCATGACATGACCCTGAGTTTCAGGCATATGTTTGACCATTATGATTTGCAGGAGGATGTCTCTATCGCCGTGGAACTGGCTCATGACCTCTGGAGTTTTGACTGGGAGCTATGGTATATTGCGCCCACAACCGATATCGCGGCAACCCAGGTAACCGTTCCCATCAGCTTTGACCTGGGAATGTCTGAAACTACTTATATCTCCTTCGTCTTCCGGGGCAACAACTGGAATATAAACAGCTGGTATATTGATAATATTCTGCTTACCTACACCAATACCCTGGGGAGCGGTACCTGGGCGGCGGGGATTTATACTCCCTACGGCAATATCTATGTCCCGGACGGGCATACGCTTACCTTGGAAGCCGGAACTGAAATCAATATGAATGCCAACACTTTTGTAGAAGTCAAAGGCAGATTATTGTCCAACGGAACTGCAGAACAGCCGGTGATATTCACTCAGCTTGCTTTGATCGACCCCTGGCTGGGAATCAATATCCTGGTTTCAAATGCCGCCAATGATTCCACCCTGCTTAACCACACGATAATCGAGGGGAGCATTCACAGAGGGGTTGACGTGCAATATGCCACCAAACTGCGTTTCAGCAACTGCATCTTCCGCAACAACAGCTCTCCCGCTTCTTCCTCCGGAGGGGGATTGCTTGCTTCAGGGTGTACGCTGACCCTCACAAATTGCGAGTTTTACTACAATGACAGTCCCTGGGCGGGAGCAGGCGCTTATTTTTCCGGGAGCAATCTAACAGCCTCCGGCAATATATTCAGAAACAATGTCGGACAGAGTGCGGTCGCGTTATTGTGGACTGACGTAAGCAACTTTACAAACAACCTGATTATTAAAAATGCCTGTTCCGCAGACAGAGAAGCAGTCATCCTTCAATACTGCTCCGGAACTTTCAGCCGTAACCTGGTGGCAAACAACTCCCAGAGAGGAATCTATGCGCTTAACAGCACGGTGGGGATTCTGAACTGCACAATCGCCAACAATGAAAGTTTCGGACTTTATAACAGCAACTCAGTAGTCACCGTCAGAAACACGATATTCGACAACAATGGTGATATTGGCGAAAGCGATATCTACAATGCAGCACCAGCAAGCAACCTTTATCTCTACTATTCCTGCCTGCCCTTTGGAACTGCAGTCATCATGGGCAACGGGATTGCGTTTGGCAACTATGGCAATAACCAGGAAACCCATGCCACATTCGTTGCCCCGACGAATTGGGGTATTGCCGGCGACCCTCTGGGGGCGGATTGGAGGCCTGCCTATAATTCCTGCTCCATTGATACCGCTGACCCGGCTTCACCCCTCGACCCTGACGGAAGCAGGGCAGACATAGGCATGCATTACAGAAAGCTGAAACCTTTGCTGACAAAGGCTTCCGATGTTCCTTTTGACCAGGGACACCATATAGATTTGGTCTGGAATAGCAGTGATATTGATGTAGCCTTTTACCCCAATTCCTTTTATACTGTCTGGCGGGAAGGCGCTTCCAGAACGGAAGACGCAGTGTTTATCACAGACCTTGCCCAGATTACTCACGGATTTGAATCAGAGGGCAGAGATATCTGTTTCAGGGACGGAAACCGCACCTGGTATTACCTGCAACAGGTCTGGGCAATGAACTTCCCCGAATATGGCTGGATTGCGCCAACTCTGGCTGATTCCTCATCATCAGGAAGCCACGAAGTCAACTTAATGGTGGCATATCATAATAACAACGGGATATGGCAATCAGTTCCAATGAACGGTTACAGCGTTGACAACATCCCTCCCTATGCGCCCTCCGGACCGGAACTTGCCAGAACCGGCGCAGATGCCTATACCCTGAGTTGGGAAGAAGTAACCGAAGGCGGTTGGGAAGGAAATTCCTATCCGGAATTAAACAGGATAACGTATAAAATCTACTCCGGCGACTCGCCAGACTTTGAGATAAATCCATCCACCTACATGCTCTCTACCACCAATCTCTTCGCTGTTCTGAATAACCAAACGGCAGTCCACAGGTTTTACCGGATTATCGCGACGGATTCGGAATAATATTAAACCAACAGCAATAAAGGGGAAGGTAAATGCCTTCCCCTTTTGCATAGCGGGGACAACGAGGGCTTTCCCCACGCATTCCCCACGATGACCCCCCGCAAAAAGAAACGGACTGCCCAGTATCAGGCAGTCCGTATATATGGTTAAGTTTTCTTAGGGTTTATCCGGCAGGGGCAGGTTATTTCATCAGCATCATCTTGCGGGTGGAGGTGAATTTGCCTGTCTGCATTCTGTAAAGATACATTCCGGAGGAGACGGGTTTGCCGTGGTCATCCGTTCCGTTCCAGACGGCAGTGTGTTTGCCGGAAGCCTTGTTTTCCCCGACCAGGGTTTTGACCAGTTGTCCCTTGGTGTTATAGACCTTGAGAGAGACCTCGCCGGCTTTGGCAACCGAATAGGATATGGTGGTCGCGGGATTGAAGGGATTGGGGAAATTGGCGCTCAAAGCATTGACCGGGATGACGGTAATGTCATCAGGATTGGAAACTACGGGATAGATGAGGTCCACGATTTCGGAAGGCGCGCCATCTCCGGCGCTGTACAAGGGACTGACATAATACCAGTAATGCCCTTCCAGGGTGAGATTGTCCACATAGCCCGGTTCGGTGACCTGTCCTATCAGGGAATAGTTTCCGGGTCCCATCTTGCGGTAAATCTTGTAGGCAAGCACGGGATACATCGGATCCGCCGGTTCGCTCCAGGTGAGGGTGACCAGAGATTGATCTGGCTCGCAATAGACCGCCAGTCCCACGGGCGCAGGCAGATAAATCAGGATAAAGTCCTGGGTAAAGGTAAGCGCCTGTTCCGTCAGGGTGATGGGAGGAGAACTCATGCTCTGGTAAAACGGCATGGAAGCCGTGAGGTTATAGGTCCCAGCCGGCAGATAGAGGGCATAATCGCCATCAGAATCCGGATTGGTGACATATCTGTCCTGGGATGCGACGGTGGCAGATTGGGGATTGTCAGGATTGGACAGGGTAACGGTTCCGCTGATGATGCCTGTCTTGATGCTGTAACCCGTAATCATCACATCGTCAATGAACCAGCCGTTGCCCTGGACCGAGTTGTCCGAACCGAATCTCCAGCGGATGATGATTTCCTGATTGGCAAACTGGCTGAGATTGAAGGTGACTTCCGTCCAGGTGGAGGGACCTCCGGAAAAGCCGGGCTCGCCCATCCCGATTACGTTGGCAATATAAGACCCGCCGGTGGCGGGCGGGATGATGGTCCAGACAGTACCGCCATTGTTGGAAACAGCTACGTTACCGCCGTCCCAACTGTTTTCACACTGCAGCATATGCCAGAAAGAGAGGACTGCGCCGTTTCCGACCGAGATGGGCTGGGTCTTGAGAATGAAATTGGCGTTGTTGGGATATTGCCCGGAGAGGTTGGTGGCCCATAACTTCACTCCGGAATGGGCAGTGGTCTGGGACGGGGTTCCCCATGCCCAACCGCTCTCGCTGACGAAATTGCCGTTGTTGTTTTCAAAGTCATGGTTCACTCCGCTGGTGCCGATTCCGACTGTGAAAGTTCCGGTTTCGGTGGGGGCATTCTCGCCGATGACATTGAAACTGACCGGCACATAGGTGCTGGGCGGGATATTGCCAATCTGCACAGGGTAAACGAATTGGGCAATGTCATTGGGAGCCAGCAGGGGCTTTGCCTGCACGGAATTTTGGATGGTCATATTGGGATTGGTGGTGGAAAGCGCTCCGGTCAGGTTTATGGTATTCACTTCGGAGACGTTCTTCACGTTCACAATCAGGACAATACTCTCGTTCGGGTCTGCAATGCCGTTGTTGTTGCCGGCAATGTCATTGATGAAGAAGGATTCAAAAGACAGCCCTGAACCGCGCACAGGAATGGAAAAGGTGCGTTCCCAGCTTCCGGTGCTGGAGACGATATTCAGCAGGAAGGGGATATTGTGGTTGGGCGGACACTGGGGCGAAACGGTAAAGATAAAGGCGTCGCGGTTAAATCCGGTGCCGTCTCCCGCAATCGGGAAATAGGTGGAAGTCCCGTTCACAATCGTTACCATCGGGTCCGCAGTCGTAAGGGTCGTGATGATGGCATCCGCGGAACCGCTGCCGATATTGAGCAACTGCTGTCCGAGCTCCACAGTTTCGCCGGCTTCCACTATCTGGTTGCCGTTGGCGTCGTTGATGACAGTCTCTCCCAGGACCAGGTAAGCGTTTTCGTGATAGACCGGAATATTGGTGATGTAGAGGGCGCGTCCATTTCCCAGAGGTGACGCCGCGGTGGGATACAGGTTGTTGAAGGAATATTCCAGACCCATGCGATGGTCGGGGCTCTTGATTCCGATGGTGGAATAGACGCCCTGGCTATAGTTGGTGGTGGAGGCATCCACATTGTTGAAAGTGTGGTACTGAATCTTGATGGGTCCATCCCCCATACTGGTGGGATAATAGACAGGGTCATGCAAAATGACCTGGAAAGTCTCTTGTGAACTGGTCTGGGCTCCATTTACCAACTGGTACCATTCCACGATGAAGCGATGGTTGGCAGAATCATGCCAGGTATAGATTCCGCCGCTGCCGGTGGTATTCAGGTTATCCCAGAACGGCGCAATCATTCCTCCGGGTCCCATGGGTCCGGGCAGACGGTAATTGCGGAATTCGGCGTTCTCGGTGACGCCCATGGCAAGGAAGCCGTTGGAGCAGACGGTTATCTGCTGATAAGGCCTGCCGTAAAAGTTGAACGTGAACGGCAAGGTAACCACAGCCAGGGAATTGGCGGATGTAGAGTCACCTTCTCCCGAATAGCCGGGGTCGTTTATGTTGAGGGCTGTTCCGCTGCCGCCTTCCGCCGGGGCAATGCCTACCCATTCATAGACGGGACATTCCACATAGCCGGTATCGGTATCGTCATAAATTATATAGCCGTAAGCGTCAGGACCCAGAGGGTCGTGCACTGTTACGTTGCCGACGGTGAGGTTAAAGGACACCCACTGCAGGAAACCGTCGTCATTGGTAAGCTTCAGGCGCATGGGAATAATCATGCCAGGAAGCACGAGATTCCTGCCGTGAAGGGTAAAATTGTCCACCAGAGTGCTTGCCTGGTTATTCACTGTGATATTGCCGAAGAAACCCAGGCTGTCGGTGACGGTGACGAGGTCGTTATCGCTGAACAGCTCTCCGGTGATGTTCATGGCTGTAACCGTACCGGAATTGAAGAGGGTGATATTGAGGGGAGCTGACTCGCCCGGGTCAAGGACGCTGTTTCCGCCATCGGCAACGGCATAGGAAGTGACCCTGAGACTGGCATCCGTAACTGAAACATAGCAGGCAACCTCGTAAGTTACCAGCCCGGAATCCGTCAGATGCAAAGTCAGGCGCAGAAGAGTGTTGTTGGGCGTATTGGCGGCAACCTGTACCAGGACTGGCACCAGATTGAACTGCACTTCGCCGGCTGCGATGGACTGATAACTAACCAGAGAATCCACGACGGTGGCAAAGGGACTGCTGCAGACGGCATAACCGCTGATACCGGAAATGGTCGCAGTTGTGGAATTGCGCACTCCAATCAGCAGTTCCAGAGTCTCTCCGGAATTAGCGCTGAAGTTTCCGTTACCCTGTGAATTTCCGACATTGTCATCATCTATCAGCACCATGTTTGTAACCAGCGAACCTGTGGCAGGCACAGGGATGGTCTGAATCAGGGGCTTGAAATCATGCTTGGCAACAGTGATGATAGCGTTGCCAGTCACCAAAGGAACCGACATATTGAGGACTACCAGCCCGGCAGCATCTGAAAATGCCCTGGAAATGATAGAGCCGTTCTGCATGACGGTTACGACGGCATTGTGCACCGGGAATCCCAACTGGTCAACGACAAAGAAATCCACCGCATTGAGTCCCAGCGGTAAAGTGGAGGGCGCAGTAATGGCAAAGGAATGCGGGATGCCCGTATAGACTTCCATGGTGGGGTCGCCCATCAGGTTGCACCATTGTGTAAAGCTGGATACAACGCCGGAATTGGCAGTGGCAAACATTTTTGCCATGAAGAGCTTGCTATAAAGCAGGGCTTCTCCCATCGACCGCATATCCTGGGCAAAAATGCCGTCCCAAACAGCTCCGCAAAGAGCGTTATTGGGCATGGTATGCGTTCCGGAAGTATCCATTCCGATAGCAGTGACAGCGCCTTTGGGAACGGCAGCCGTACCGAGCCGGATGAAGGATTCGGTGGTGGCTGTACCGCCGAAACTGCCTGTGGAGCAGGTAATGATAACTGCATGGGGCAGTTTTACGCCGTTGATAAGGCTTTCAGTGGGGCTCCATCCGCTCATGCCGATGTAACCGCGATAGTTAAAGAATCCCACGCCCTGATTTATCGCCTGGTTCATGGCAGAGGGGGCGGGAGAATTCTGGGTGAGCATGGTGTAGGTATAGTCAGGATTGGTGAGCAAGCTAAGCTCACGGATGTATCTTTGCAAATATATCACGGAAATACCGCTCTGGGCACTGTCGCCGACCAGCAGCATACGGTTGAGCCACTGGGCGGAAGGCAGGTCTATGTCCCTTTCATAAAGGTAAATCTTGGTAAGAATCACATCAAGCTGAGTAGTCGTTTCAGCGGATATGCGTCCAATCGTGACATCTCCGAGCTGGTCTCCGCCGGCAAGCATCTGGTAAGGATAGTCTCCGTAGCCGTTGGAGGTGTAGCTGGGAACGGCAAAGGAACCGGTCACGTCGCCGATTAAAACGATATGGTCAAATCTTGTGAGCGGGTTATTGTAAAGGTTTTGCAGGTAAGTCTTGATGGCGGTGGTGGATGAGCCGGCAACGGTGGTGCTGACCAGCGTTACATCTGCGCCTTTCTGGCGTTTCCAGTGGGCGAAGTTATTCACCATGGTATTGTAGGTCGCATCGGCATAAGCGCCATAAATCATCACAATCTTTTCCGGCGCTGCGGGGATATTGTCCGGACGCAGGTCACGGTAGTTCAGGATGAGCGCATTATACATCCTGTCAAAGACGGGAGTGATGACACCGGAGGATTCCAGTTCGTTGATACCGGGTTCATCCGTAAAGACGAGACGGAAAGAAACCTGTTCCCGCACTGTGAGGTCACGGGTAGCGCTGTCCCAGGCAAAGGGCTGCACCTGGAGGTTGATGACGCGGAAGTCCCTCATAATCTGGGGTTCGCTGATAAGGACCAGGTCCTGCGGATAAGTCTGGCTGCCCAGGTAAAGGGCGCTGTTGAGGAGGACGTTTCTGGGATTTTCTTCGTTATTGCTGCCTTGGGAGGGATAAGGAAGGATGTGTTTAATCATTTTGGTTTGCGTATCAATCATTTCAATCCGCACAGAGCCACGATTGGGGATGGCTATCATGGCGGACATGGTGGGAAGTTCCGGCATACCGTCTTCAATCAGGTATCCGGCATTTTCCACTTTCACTTTCTGGTAGGAAGCCCCACCCAGGTTCACTTCTTCAATCTCAAACTCCGGAAGGTTAAAATGCACTTCCATGCTCTGAGCTGATTTGGAACCGATGGTAAAGCCAAGGCTGTTGATTTGCGCTGCTGCCAGAGCCGAAAAGGCTATCATCTGAAGCAGACAGAACAGAAGAATCAGGACTGCAGTTTTTTTCATAATTCATTCCTCAATAACGAAGCAATTTTGCCATTATAAATGCAATAATCATTCCTTATATCAATTAATTACTGTATGATAGGTCGCTTTTTCGGGCATTATGTCTTTCCCTCATGATACGAGGACAATGCGAGAGCTTTGTTCACGCATTGTTCACGTATTGCTCCCGCAGCAAGCAGGCAGAAAGCAGGCAACAACAAAATTATTGACAACAATGACAAAGTGAAATATTCAATGCAAAGACTTCAGTTAATATGGGGAGACCCTGAAGCAAAGCCATAACTTCATATAAAACGCACAGATACAAATGAGACCCCAAAGGAGGATAAGATGATTGTCGGTGAGATTCGCCAGGAAGCAAGAGGCATTCTGCAGGGCTTGTGGACCAGCCTGGTGCCGGTCTGGTTTCTCTTTTACGTAATTCTTATGGCTGCCGGCGGAGTGATTGACCTGATCATTCCTGTATTCGGAACAGTCGCAACCCTGATTATCGGCGGACCCATGTATATGGGTGTTACCAGGATTTTCCTGCGCATTTACAACAAAGAAAGCTTTGAACTGGTACAGATGTTTGACGGCTTCAAGGATTTTGCCAGGACTTTCAGCGCTTATCTGCTGATGGCAATCTACACTTTCCTGTGGAGTCTGCTGTTGATTGTGCCTGGAATAATCGCGGGTTTAAGCTATAGCATGACCTTCTTCATCATGGCGGAAAACCCCAATATTTCGGCATCGGACGCCATCCGTCAGAGCAAGCAGATGATGATGGGTTACAAGTGGGAGTTATTCCGGCTGGGGCTGTCTTTTATCGGCTGGGTGCTCTTGTCATCCCTTACTTTCGGTATAGGTTTCCTCTGGCTTTCCAGCTATTACATGACAGCGTTCGTCATCTTTTATCACAAGATAAAACCCCTGCAGGAAGGCAGTTCTGCCTATGAAGCGCCTGTAGAAACCATACACGGGGAAGTAGTCTGATACCTCAAACAGGTTAGAGAAATAAGATAACCATAAAAAGAAAGCCTGCAGAACCAAAATCTGCAGGCCTTTTTGTTTATAAATGTAAGCTTGAGTTTGCTTTAACGACGCTACTTCAGAAGAACCAGCTTTTCGGTAAGCCTGGTTTTCCCTGCGGTCAAACGGCAGAAATAGATGCCGTTGCCGAGACGGTTGCCATCTTTGTCCGAGCCGTCCCAGACAAGCTTTTGGGAAGGCAGGACGGGCAATTCGTGCACCATCTGTCCGCGCAGGTTATACACTTTTATCACTCCGGCTTCCTTGGTGTTCATCACATCAAAATGAATCATTTCAGAGGCGGGATTGGGATAAATCTGCAGGGCAGGCCTGGCAGGCGGGATGAGGTCGTCTTCGGAAGAAGTGGGTGAATTGCTGGTTCCGGGCGTGACGGGATGAGGATTTGCCCCTCCGAACAGCATCCAGTTATTCGTGCCGTTGGGATAACGTCCATAGGATAAATCAGCCAGCAGACCGGTGGTCGCAGTCCAGCTTTTCTGGTCCACCACAGTCAGCATATCGGGGGCTATCAGATAGACGGCATCGCCGGAAGTGCTGATTTTGCGGTCAATGTGCAGGATGCCTTCCCTCGGCTCTTCGTCAAACCAGATGACCTTGAAGCCCCGCGCCGGAATGGTGGTGCTGTCCGGATAGGCATAGCTGATGCGGTCCGTAATAACGGCACCGGGTTCATAGTGGTCGTCCTCAAAATAAAAGCCGGCCAGGTTCACGGCGAAATCGTTGGGATTGTAGATTTCCACCCAATCCTCGTAATCGCCGTAGTTGTCGGTAACCGTAGTGGTGTTGGAAGCCATTATCTCGTTTATGTAGAGCGTGGGAATCTGGTAGCCGATTAAAAGGTTGTAGATGGCGGAAGTGGTGCTGATATTAAGGGCATCCGTGGCACGGACGGCAAACTTCAGAACGATACCGCTTACCTGGGCTGGAATGTTTCCGGTATATCTTCCGCCCTGCAGGGTCATGGTTACCGTGTTTTGCCCGATACTGGTGACTCCCCACAGAATCTGCACGGAGGCAAGGTCGTTATCCGCATCCGTCACTGTCGCCGAGACGGTAATCGGGGTAGCTGCCGGCGCCGGAATGGGGCTATAGCTGACATTGCTGACCACCGGGGCGGAATTCGTCGTACCCTGGTTGGGCGTTCCGGGAGTGCTGGGATTGGTTTGTCCCGCACCGAAGAGCTGCCAGGTGTTCCCTCCATCCGGCAATCTGCCGATGGAAACGTTGTCAAAATCCAGTCCCGTGACAGACGTCCAGGAATAGGCATCAATCACCGTGCTGCCGTTGCTGTCTATCAGGTAAACCGCGTCCGCTGCCCCGCCCAGTTTATCATTGATGTGCAAAGGTCCCTGGTCCAAATCCTCGTCAAACCAGACGATAAGATAGCCAAAGGGTGGAATGGTAGTGAGGGCAGGAGCGTTCGTTGGTATTTGGGTCCAGGCGGAAATGCCGTTTCCGTAATGATTATCAGTCATATACATACCGCCGATGTCCACGGGATAGTCGTTGGGATTGTAAATCTCCACCCAATCCTCGTATTCGCCAAAGGGGTCGGCAAAGGTTGTGTTCTTTGCCATAATCTCGTTGATTACCAGCTCTCCGGGTTCAAGCAGGAGGGGAAGCTCAAAAAACTCGTACTCTGCGCGGACCGGCAGGAAAGCCCCCTGGGTGGCGCTTTCCGCCCAGAAGTAATATTGCACGTCCCCGTATCCAAGCTGTACGGTTACCCCATAAACCCCGTCTCCGGCAGAGCCGTCTGAATGCATTCCGTCGTCATACATCTGATGGTATTCAAACTTGTCTGCAATATTCTGGCGGATGCCAAGCTGGGCATAAGTGGCATTGGCAGCAGTCACGTTAAAGGTGACCGAGCCATAGTGCGCCGGCGTCTGAGGACTCACTGCCACATTGGAAAGCGTGGGAACAATACCCTGGAAAGCCGCATGGCTGTTCAGGTAGCTCATCCTCGCATTCATAAGCTGGGTGATTCCGCAGATGCTTTGTCCCGGAGGGGCTCCTCCGCCTGTAACGGAGTTGTTTATATTGGACAGGAAATTGGCATAGGTGTAGAAGAAATTGGCGTCTGCCTGAACGGAAGGTCCGCAGATGGACTGCAGTTCATTGGCGCGGGTCAGGTACCAGCCGTTGGAGAAGTTTTCTATAATCATAGTCTTCATATGAGCCAGATACATCTTTTTGAAGCGTGGATTTGCCATCAATCGGCTGATAAGCAGGAATTGCGTGCTGGTCTGGTTTCGCAGGGGGTCCATATTCTGCATGGTGGTAAGTGTCATGCCCATCGCAAAGCCGCCGAACGACATATTGAGGTCCCAGAGCAGGGGATTGATGCGGTTATCCTTATCGGCAAAAAGGTAAAAGTTGTGAAAGACATGGATGGGTGAATCCAGATTGACCAGCAGGTTGTCAAAGGCAATCATCCAGAGGTTTTGGTCTATGTTCATCACATCCGGCAGGTTGGATGGACTGTTGGACATCGTATTGGTAAAATTGACCAGCGTATCCCAGCCGGAATTGGATTCCAGCGCGTAATAAGGCGTATAAGCCAAAGAATCCGCACCCAGGTAACCCCAGACCGGAATTGAGCTGAAGACATTGGTATCGCACTTGAAACGGGGCATGCCGGAGCAGTGAAAGTTTTCCCGCATAAAGTAGCTGTCCACATCCTGCACAGAGGTGTAAACACCGATGCGCACGTCATTAACAAACACATTGGCATAGTTTGCCTTGCTGGCGGGCATATATTTGCGGGCAATCTCATAACTGAGCGCCTCCCTGACCAGAGAGGGGTCGGAAAAACCGTTGGAAAGCTTGATGGTGCCATATTTGCCGTCCAAAAGCTGGTCGTCGATGATGTAGTCCAGCTTGATATTAAAGGGATTCTTGGTGCGGTTGGCATTGTAGGATGAATTGCCCTTGTAACGGACTCCGACGCTGTCATAGGTTACGCCGTTGATGACTGCCGTGCCCATCAGGCGCTGTTCCAGTCCCGCGGCAAAGTATTGGTCCAGTATCTGGTCCCAGTTTGCCTGGGTGAAATATAGGCGGATTTCGTTCACCTGGTCAATGTCGTAGAAATCCTGCGCCATAAGTCCGCAGGTGAAAATCGCTCCCAGTATCAATAAAAGAATCGCTCGCTGCATGTATCCTCCCCCGGCTGTGATAACCCCTGATTTTCGCAAGTTTTGAGTTTCCCGGGTAATCAGTGATAAATATGCAATATATGAGCCAATATTCACGTTCTGTCCCAACTTAATGTATTTCAGGAAGATACAGCACTAATTCCGGTTACTGATAACAAATCCCGTGCAGCAGCAGTGTTACAATTTTACAACGGTAGCTTGCGCATATGTATGTTTACCAGCAAATTAGTCCGGCTTTTCCCCTGAGTTATCCATGTTGCACTGTAACGCATTTGTTATACCTTTTTCACAAAATAAAGCATCCGGGGGTAGCTCTTCCCTGCTTGATACGGGGAGGATACGAGGAGAATCCCCCCGCATCCTCCCCGTTACCCCCTCGGGGCGGGCAGATTGAAACAAGGTTTGGAACAGAAATGGCTAAATAAACATAAGCACAGCAAGATACATATATACCTGCCTTCAGAATATCTGAACTAATGAGGTTATTATGAAAAAACTTTGCCTGGCTTTACTCATCACCTGCTGCATCACACTGGCTTCCGCCCGGACAAATCCCTGGACCTACAACACCTGGCACGGTGTCGTGAAGACATTCGCCCCGGATGGCAACCTTATGTGGATAGGCACCGAGAAAGGACTCATCCGGTATGACCTGCTTACCCACGAGCAAACCGAATACTTTTGCACAGACCAGGGCGTAAACTTTGCCGGAATAAGCACCATCTACGTTGACCCGCAGGGCATCAAATGGGTCGCCTTTATGGGAACTGGTGTCACGGCAGGGGCATTGGGAAGGTTTGACGGAACGGAATGGACGCTTTACACCCAAGCAAACTCCGGTTATCCGGGAGCAGCTGCCTGCATTACCAGCGACTCCCAAAACAACCTCTGGCTGGGTTCCGGTTCGGGACTATACAAATTTGACGGAACGGACTGGACTGCATATACCACATCCAATTCCGGGCTGGCAAACAGCAATGTCACCGCCATCGCCATAGACAGCCTGGATGTAATCTGGTTGGGAACAAACGCTTCCGGACTGAACAGGTTCAACGGGGTTGACTGGTATTATTTTCCTTATCCCAGTAACTATTACAGCAGGACCAACATTCTCAAGTTTGACCAACAGGGAATCCTCTGGGCAGGATGCCACTATGTGATGAGCTCTCACGGGACGCTGTTTGCTTTTGACGGACAGAATTTCGGCTATCCGGAAATGCTGCTTTACTATTATAATTACGGACTGGTTGGCATTGAATGGGATGCCGCCGGCAATATGTGGGTCTCAGCCGATGGGGTTGTATCCTGTTACGACGGAATGGTTTGGACGCATTACACCCATTCGGACTCCGGTTTGAGTGGAACGGACATAAATGCCTTTACCATAGACGATTACGACACAAAGTGGTTTGGTAAATACTGGGGAACGACCCAGACCCTATCCGGAGGAGTATGGTCTGATATCACTCTGGGCAACTGCCCTGATTACTATAGAGATATATCAGGATTTGCCATTAATGACCAGGATGTTATTTATATAATTAATTTATTAGGCATTTACAGCTTTGATGGTATGGACTGGCAGAGTTTTTACCTGGAAAACTCCTCTTCCTGGCTGGATCTAGCAAAAAAAATGTTGTTTGACAGCACCGGTAATCTCTGGTATGCTTGCCATTCTGGTGTTGTGAGCTTGGTAGGAAACACAGTGAACGAGTATAATCTCTACAGTATGTTCAATGCCTTAATCAACGACATGGCCATTGACAGTAATGACAACATCCTGTTGGCTACCAACCGGGGATTGATGGTATATGACGGCAATGACTGGAACCTGTATGACAGCAGCAACTCGGATTTTCCCGGCTCTGTGGTTTATGCTGTCTGTTATGACCGGGAAGGCAATATGTGGACAGGTGTCGGTAACGTCGGGCTGGTAAAATATGACGGAACTGATTACACGGTTTACAATCAGTACAATTCTGGCTTGCCCAACCGCAATATAAAGCTGCTGTTCGCAGATTCTGCCGGAAACCTTTGGATTGCCTGCGAAGGAAACGCGGAACAGACCTGCCTGGTGAAATTCGACGGGACGAACTGGACTGTTTACCAGATGGGTAACGGAGATATCCCCTGCGATTACATTTATGCCATCACAGAGGATAATTCCGGCAATGTCTGGTTTGGTTCCATGTATGGACTGATGCGTTACACCGGAGCCGGCATTGTGATGCAGGACGTCATGTGCCCCGGATTTAACGTGAATGCCCTTTACTGGCTGGACAGCGACTCACAGGGCAGAATCTGGGTCAAGCGCAGAGGCTTGCATATCCTGGACTACCAATCCACAGCAGCCGGGGACGAAGTAATTCAGATAAACCCCGGTATGAAGATATCCCCCAATCCCTTTTCTGCAAGCACTTCCATTGGTTTGGAACTGGATAAATCCGGCAGAACGGAGGTCAGCATCTATAACCTGAAAGGGCAAAAGATAATCACCGTTGCCGATGGGTTCAAAGAAGCCGGTAAACATGTAGTTACGTGGAACGGGATAGACAGCAAAGGCAACAAAGCCGGCAGCGGGATTTATCTTATCCGTGTAAAAGGCGAGGGCTATGTCAGGACAGCCAAGTGCATGCTAATCAGGTAGTCCTGCTTTCAGGGTAGATTCCGCTATTTTGATTATGTCCTGAGGCAAGCCAAGGATTTGCGCGATGGGAATGGCATTCTGCGGGGGTGACAGGCGGTCTGGAACCCTGACCAAAGAGTAATCCATCAATCTGTTAAGCTGGTCCAGCTGAGCGTCCAGGGTGGCTTTATCGGCTTTGGCGAGCGACTTCAGGGCTTTGGCATCAATTCCCCTGATAACAAAGCGGGTTATGCGGTTCAGATAAGCTGAGATGTCATAATGCGTGGCAGCGAGCACCAGGCAGGGCTGGCTCGCAAGGTATTGCAGAACGGCAGTCAGCAGCGCTTCCCCTTCGGCGGGATTGGTGCCTTTTGCCAGTTCATCCGGGATAAAAAGCGTTCTGCCTTTCTTCCTGAGCGCAGCAGCCAGCGAGACTATCTCCCTGCCAAAACTGCTGAGATTTTCCCCGCTTTCGCTTTCCCGGTTGTGCCAGATGTGGTCAAACAGGCATAGTTCCGCCTGTTCCGCCGGAACGGGAATGGCATAAGACGCCATCAGGCAGAGCTGTCCAACTGTATGCAGGGCAGTGGTTTTACCACCCATGTTGGGTCCGGTCAGGACGTTGAGCGTGGCATCAAAATGCAAATCCAGCGGCTGGTACTTACGGTTGAGTTGCGCCAGATTTTGCTGAAGGGGCAGATTGACAGCCCGGCGCGCATCCAGCTTCACTTTTGCCGTAATCGCCGGAATAACGCATTTATACTGAATGGCAAAGGCAGCTTTGGCATAGTCCCAGTCCAGTAGCTTCACCAGTTCGGCAGTCCTGTCCAGAGCCTTATGATATGTTTTTATCTTTTTGCTGAGGTCAACCAGCACTTTTTCTTCGACCTTGACCAGCTTTTGGGTCAGCGAAGTAATCTGCTGTTTGATGGCAGCCAGTTCAGGGCTGTCTTTCAGGCGGAAAGTGAGATTGGCGAAGTTCTCGTCTGACAATGCATAAAACCCTGAATTGCGAAGTTTCGCCAGCTTTTTGTCATCAAGACGGGAAACCACGATTTCGGCGACAGGGTTGCTAAGTCCTGCCGCTTTCTGTGCTTTCTGCTGTAACAAGTGTTCCGTATGACGGCGTTTTAGCTGCAATTCCTGAAGCTGGAAGAGCAGTTTTGCCAGCATGGGGTCAAAGCCGGCGGAAAGTGCAAAGGAGGGGCTTTGGGTCTGCTCCGGGTCAAGCAAATCATACAGTTTTTGCAATTCGGGGAAGGGATAGAGCTTTTCCAAGCATGCTTTTGTGCAGGCGTTGCGGAGTTGCAGGGCATAGTGGGTCAGTTTCTTGATTTCGAAACATTCGTGCAGGAAGAGAGTCCTCTGGTGAAGGGCTTTGAGGGTCTGGGGAAGATAAGGTGTTTGGGACAGGGAGGCAGTCAGTAAGCCCGACAGCTTTTTATCTTTGTCCATTGCTGCGGTCAGGCATTCAAGACGCTTGTATTCCTTGCGGAGAACAGCTTCCTGACCCGGCTTGAAGGCGGAAAGGTGCTGCTTGTGCACGCGTCCTGCTTCACCAATGGGACGGATTAAATCCAGAATAGCATCAAACTGCAGGGCAGCAAACAGGGTTTTGTCCATTTCGGCTCCTTATCTATGGCTATGGGCAAGTTAAACGGGACTGGATTTGCTGTCAATCCGTAAGATAAAATCCTGCTCAGGGAAGCGTTATCACCACGGAGCCATTACCTGTGAGCATTGGTTCAACCCCGTAGTTGCGATAACGTTCCAGCGTTTCCTTGTGGGGAAATCCAAAGCGGTTATATTTGCCGGCGGTGATGCAGGCCATACGGGGTGAAACGGCGCGGATGAAGGGCGCGCTACTGGAATAACGGCTGCCATGGTGGGGCACTTTCAGGAAATCGGTATCCAGCAGTTGGGGCAATTCGTTCACCAAATGCATTTCCGCTTGGGAGGATATGTCGCCGGTCAGCAGGGCGGAGAAGCCCTTGTAATCAAGACGCAGGACAATGGAGTTGTCATTGCTGTCAGCACCTCGGTAATCCCTGCCGGGATGCAGGAAAGTAAGCTTTGCACCTGCAAACGGGATGGAAACGGTGTCTGCCAGAATCTTGACCTGCGCTTCCTTCAGGAAACCCGCTCTTTCCAGTTCTGCCCATCTGGAGGTTCGGGATGCATGCTCTGAAATAAAGAGATTCCTCACCCGCATCCTGTCGAAGACATCTTCCAGTCCGCCGGCATGGTCTGTATCAAGATGAGTGAGGACCAAAATGTCTATAGTGCCGATTTTATGGCGTTTCTGCCAACCGGTGCTGCGGCTACCAAACCAGCTTCCACGTTGAACGTAGTCCTGGTCAAGCCAGCCCGGGCCGGTATCTATCATCAGGGTCTGACCGCGGGGAAACTCCACCATGGTACAATCGCCCATTCCGGCATTAAAGACAGTCAGGGTAAATTGCCTTTCCGGCGGTGAAAAAGAGAGCAGCAGGAATGGCAGCGCCAGGACCAGCAGGGTATAGGATAGCCTGCGTTGGCTTGCGCCGGTCTTTATCCTGACAGCGATGGCGGCGATGACAAGGTAAACGGCCAGCAGCAAAGGCAATGGCAGCAGCACCGTATCAATATAGAACGGAAGTTCCGCAGTCCATTCCGCCCATCTGCCAAAGAGGAAATGCAGCAGGTCAAAGGTCGCCTTGAGCCAATGAAACAGCTGCCAGCCGGCCGGAAGCAGCATCAGGACAAAAGTTAGAGGCAGTAAAAACCCTATCAGCGGGACGCCCAGAAGGTTGCCGATTACTCCGTTCATGCTGCCCCTGTAAAAGTAAAACAGCATTATGGGAAGCATCACCACCGACACCACGAATGAAACTATCAGCATATCGGCAAAGTATAGCCCAAATCTCTGCAACCGGTATTTCCAGAGGGGATGTTTAACGCCCTGTACCCTGAGCTTGGGCACTACATAGAGCAGGGCTATCACACAGAGGTAAGAGAGCTGAAGCCCGATGGAGAACAACTGCAGGGGGTCATAAGCTGTGATTATCAGCAGGCTCAGGCAGATTATCTGCAGTCGAGAAACAGGCCTCTGCAGCCATTTTCCAAATACCAGCAGAAGAATCATCACAATAGCGCGCATAACGGGCGGTGACCATTGGCACAAGCCTGCATAAACCAGCATCAGGACGATGAACAGGCCCTCCGCCCATCTTTTTGGTATGAATATGTTCAGGAAGTAAACGAAAACAAAGTAAAAGAAGAGGACGTGCAGTCCGCTGATGGCAATCAGGTGAAGCAACCCGCCCCTGATAAGCTGCTGAATCCAGTCCTTGTCCTCGGTGCGGTCATTGAGGAGCAGTGCTTTGGCAAAAGGAGCCGCATCCCCCATCTTGCTTTCCAGGTTTTGCAGCAGACGGTAGCGCCAGCGTTCCAGGTTGAACAATCCCCTGCTTTCCGTTGATTCAAGCTTGTAAACCGTTCTAAGTAGCAGGGGCGTGCGTTTGCTGCGGTGTGAAAAGTAAAACGATGTATTGTCCAGCACGGGGTCGGGCTTCCTGTTTTCCATCAGAGCCAGAGCGGTGAACCCATCCCCCGGAACCAGCCTTCCGGAATATGCCATCAGGGCTTTATCCCTGACGGGAGAGCTGTTCACAGATGTTAGCCGGACCAGGTAGAGGTTGTGCGCGGGGTTTAAAACCCTTAGGACCTCACCATGGCAGGGCTGGGTGATGCTTTCCCGCTCATGGAGAATTTTCTGAAGCGGCGAGATGGGTCTATCAACGGAAACGTTTAATCTGATAAGTCCTGCCGCCACCAAGAGCAACAGCAGGAAAGGCAGACGAAAACGGAAAGCCAGGGCAAGCAGGATTGCGCCGCAACCGATGCCTGCCAGCCAGAGCAGCGGCAGACGGAAGTATGCGGCGAGGATGATTCCCGCTCCCCAACATAGGGTGGGAACCAGCAAAGGACTCGGCAGGGTGTGTCTTTCCTGCTCTGCCACGTTTTTACAATCTTTTTACTTACGGTTAAACATGCCCAGAATAAAGCCCAGCGCAATTGACCACAAGGCTGCCAGGCCAATCTGGTAATCCTTGGGCAGGGAAAAAGTGATGGTGTGGGCGGGAATCCAGAACCAGAGCAGCGACAGCATGCCCTTGTCCAGGTTTTTCCAGTTCTTCACCTTGACCACCAGGTTGTCCAGCACCCGGTGAAAAATCACCAGGAACAGACCGAACTGCAGGTTTATCAGCACAGACTTGGCAAAGGCAAAACCGACCGTTCCCTGTTCCATATAGGGCAGCATATTATGGTCTATCAAATCCTGCACAAAGCCGTTAATGCCGACGAAGGCATACTTGATGCCGACAGCGAGGATAGCCCAGACCACCATTTTCCACAGGGTGAGACCCAGGCTGAAAGGATATTTAAAGCTCTTTTGCACCATCCATTTGGAGACAATCTCTCCCAGCGTGCCGAGGATTGCAAACTGCACCATGGCTGACAGGATGGGCCTTGACGTGACCAGTTCAATGTACCAGTTCATTTTTCCACCTCTTTTATCTCATTTCATCAGGATTATCTTTTGTGACACAGATTGCCCGGCATCCCTCATTCTGAAGAAGTAAACGCCGGATGGGCAGTTGCGTCCGCTGTTGTCTTTGCCGTCCCAGTCAAAGTAATGCGCACCGGAGGCAAGATTGCCTTCAAACAGTGTTCTGACCAGCATCCCCTTCAGGTTAAAAACCTGCGCAGACAGGTTGCCGGAACCTGTTTTGCTGAGACTGAAGGTTGTCTTGTCACGGAACGGATTGGGATAAACCGCATTCAGGGTCAAGCCTGCAGCAGGCAGCGTTTCATCTGAAACTTCCGTGCCGGTTTGCTTAATCGCCACTGTCACAGTAGAGTATGACCCCAGATTGACCCGCACGTAGCAGACGTTCAGGTTTCCGCTGCGGTCTATCTGTTCCAGAACGCCGTTATAGACATTGTATTCCGCATATCCCGCAGGCATCAGGAACTTGACCACCGCATTATCAAAGCTGATGGGCTGGTTATTGTACAGAGTGGCGCTCACGCTGTCTGCATAACCGAAACTATTGGGGAAGAAATCCAGCCGTATCTGATTTCCGGTGCTTCCGGCGCTTACAGTTCCGTAAGGCTGCAGGGTGGTTCCGTTCACGCCGATAATCCTGTAGGAACGGTAACCGTCACAGGTGGCGCGGGTGGAAAGGTTGTAGGGCTGATTGACCAGAGACCCTGTATCGTAATGGATGTGTCCCCAGAGAGCCATATTGACCCCCAGTGAGTTCAGGTTCAGCTGGCTGTCAAAGTCATAGTGATGAAACAGCACTTTCGTGGCAGCGCCCGAGGCGGACAAATCCTGCTGCAGCCATTGCATCTGCCTGTTTGTGAAGCTGGTGCTCCCATAGATGGAGGTCAGGTAATTGTCATAATTATCATATGCTTCCAGTCCCGTAAAATGCACCGGACCATAGTCAAAGCTGTAATCCTGCGTGTGGTATTGCCAGCTCGTGGAGGTATTGTTGAGCCAGCTCCAGCCAAAGTGTTTCCACCAGAACTTGCGCGCTGAACCCGCCGGAGGCGCTGTGTAGGGCCAGCCCCCGATGTCGTGATTGCCTGCCACCATATAGACCGGCACTTCCAGTTCGCCCAGAACCCGTTTTGCCTTGGTATAGACGCGCAGATTCTCAAATTCCTCCAGTTCGCCCTGGTTCACCAAATCCCCGGTCAGCAGGACAAATTCCGGCCTTATGATATTGAAGTCCTTGATGACTTCCCGGAAATCAACCACTTCTGTGGAATCGGTGTTGTAGCCGGCGTCGGGATAGAAAATATGGGTCGGCAGATGCAGGTCTGTGATATGTGCAAAGTAATAGTTTGTTTTACGGGTGGGCAGCACCTGCACGGAATTGCGGGTGCGGTCATTGATTCCACCGCTGGCTGTCACCCTCAGATTATAGAGCTCAAAGACATTCACGTCCGGAACCTGGGCGGTCAGCACCCAGCGGGGAGGACTGGTCTCATACTGTGCGGAAGTGATGGGAACGCTGTAGTTCAGGTTTCCGCGGTACAGCCATGCAGCCCAGTTTGTGGTGGCAGGAGGCGCCACGCATTCAATGTTAAAGGTCTCTCCCGGCACTGTGATGGCAGGGATATTGAGCAGCGGCCTCTGGATGACCGTGAGGGTGTCTATCACTTCCCCTCCGGCAATGCCGACCGTTACCAGGCCCTGGTTCACTATCATGGCGGGGATGCCGTTAAATGTGAAGTTTGTCGCATTGAGCGGAGTAATCCCATCCGCTACGCTGGTAAAATTCAGGTTCAGCAGGGTGCCCTGCCCCAGCAGGTAGCCGGCAGTATTAAAGCTTACCGTCAGGTATCCCGCTGTGGGGATGACGTTTACCGTCCCGTTTGACGAGATTGTTCCAGCGGTCCCGTAGCTTGCATAACTTATGAGCCCGGGATTGTAGCCCAGGTTAAAACTATAGTTCTGGAAAGCCTGCGACATGGAAAGATTGGATACAGATACAGGCACGGTAAACTGCGTTCCGACCTGCACCTGCAGGGTAGGCAGAGTAACAACCACGCCCTGGGTATTGATGACCAGGTCTGCCACGGAGCGCGGATTGAGGCTGTGGATTCCGTACCCGTAATGCCCGATGCCTGTGATGCTGTCATACAGCACCCCCGGTGAAATCATGTTACCCAGCTGGCTGAAACTCATAAAGATATCGTTGATTACGACCTCGCCGCTGCCGTCATTTACAGCCCATTCGCCATAGCTGTTTAGTTCCTGCGTCACGATAGCATCCTCAACCCTGACCAGCACACCCTCATAAGGTTCGTCCCCTGCCTGGGAGGTGGTGACCACTTCTGCCGCAGGGATGGGATTGTTGACGCTAAGCACCTGATAATTGCTCACATAACGGATTTCAGTCAGACCGTAATATTCCCAGACCTGTCCAGTTATCTGCACCAGCATTCCCGGTATCGGGGTGTTGCTGCTGTCATAGACCAGGATGCCTTTCCAGGCTCCGCCTTCCGGCATCGAGATGTAATATCCGTTGTTGCCGGAATAGCCATAGGCAGTCACGATGCCTTGTGTGGTCACATATTGCCCGGCATAATCGGATGGATAGGTGCCGTTGCCCGGATTGGTGGTGTATTGAATCTCATATATCGTAACTGCCGCCAAACCACTCAAAAGCAGGCAGATAGCAAGCAGTAAACCAGTCTTCTTTATCATTGTTAACCTCAGATTCTCGCTTTTTTTCAAGAAATAACCTTATCCTGAGATATCCCTGATTTGTAAAGAAACAAATTTTTCCCCCGCTTCCCCCTCTATGAGATGTCCCGAAGATGCCCCGAAGATGACCGGGTTTTCTTCGGGAGGCTTCGGGACATCTCCGCGACAACTCAGCAGGCAGGATGCCTGTAAAGCGCCCGGGAAAATACTTCCTGCTGCGGGGAAAAAAACCTTTACGGCAGAGCCGCATTTCCCAGAATGGCATTGAAAGCAGAATCAAGATTTTACTGGAGGAAGCGTGGAACTGCTGTTTGACCCCAAGGAAATGAACCGGCTCACCAAGGGCATTAAGCCGGAGGATTACGTCAGCGAGGAAGAGCTGTTTACCGATGATTTCATTTCCACCTGCACCCGCTATGCGCATCTGCATGAACTGATTGAAGCCTTCCTGACCGTGAAGCTTCCTTACGTTTTCAACGATTTGTTCAAAGGTGACAGAACCCTTGCCCACATCCTGGATTTCTTTGAAGATGCCGATACCTGGGATGAATTCATCGCCTACAATACGATATTTGAGGACTGGGATTCCTTTTATAAAGCCGCTGTCGAGCTCTATTACGCCAAGACCGTCTGCGCAAACGCCATCCAAAGCTTCACAGGCCTGAAACAGAAGCCCAGTGCCATCCACTGCGGCTTTACGGTCAAGCACGAATACGCTCCCCCGGAAGAGCCGGAAGCGGACGACTATTATTGACGCCAAGTCTGCAATGAATAAAGAGATAACTATCGTAGGCGCTGGGCTGGCTGGCAGTGAAGCGGCTTTGCAACTGGCCGGCAGGGGCTGGCAGGTAAAGCTTTATGAAATGCGCCCCCATACCATGACCCCGGCTCACGAAACTGACCGCTGTGCCGAACTGGTCTGCAGTAATTCCCTCAAATCCCTGCGCACCGATACTGCTGCCGGACTGCTCAAGCAGGAGCTGAAACTGCTGGATTGCAAGCTATTGGATATTGCCCAGGACAATGCCGTCGCAGCGGGACACGCCCTGGCGGTGGACAGGGATGCCTTTGCCATAGCTGTTACAGAACTGATTGAACAACATCCCAATATCACTCTGCTCCGCCAGGAAATCACCGGAATTCCGGAAGGGAAAGTCATCCTGGCAGGCGGTCCGCTCACTTCAGACGCCCTGATGCAGGCTTTGATAGAAAAACTGGGTGAACAGCACCTTTACTTTTTTGACGCCATCGCCCCGATTGTAAGCGCCGATTCGCTGGACAGGAGCATTGTTTTTGATAAAAGCCGTTATGACAAAGGCGAGGCGGATTATCTGAACTGCCCCTTTACCAAAGAGGAATACCTGCAGTTTGTGGAAGCTCTGCAAAACGGCGAGAAGCACACGGCGCACGAATTTGAGAACGAGCTTTTCCAGGATGTCAGCTTTCGGTTTTACGAAAATTGCATGCCGGTGGAAGAGCTGGCAAGGCGGGGTGTGGATACCCTGCGCTTCGGGGTGTTGCGTCCGGTCGGGCTGGAAGACCCGCGCACCGGCAGAAGGCCTTACGCCGTGATGCAACTCAGGTCTGAAAACCAGGACAGAACTGCCTTTAACCTTGTGGGATGCCAGACCATGCTGCGCTATGGCGTCCAGAAAGAGGTATTCCGCAAGATTCCGGGATTGCAGGATGCGGAGTTCCTGCGGTATGGCTCCATCCACCGCAATTCCTATCTCAATTCTCCCGCGCTGCTCAGCGATAACCTGTCATTGAAGCAGATGCCGGATGTCTGGCTGGCAGGGCAGTTCAGCGGAGTGGAGGGTTATACGGAATCCATTGCCATGGGACTGCTGATTGCAATGATTATCGACCATTCCGTTACGCACGGTGATGTCCTCTTCCCCCTGCCGGAAACCACCATTCTGGGACAGTTCTGGCGACGGCTGATTACTCCTTCGGAACAACGCTTCCAACCCGTAAACGCTAATTTTGGGCTCCTGCCTGAACTGATAAATATTGACAGAAAAAACAAAAAGACGGAACTTGTCAACAGGGCATTGGAACACTTGTCCGTATGGATAAAAACGAATAGGGAGTAATGTATGGAAAAGCTGATTGCCGCCTGCGGGATTGACTGCAGCGAATGCGAAGCCAGAAAAGCCACTCTTGCCAACGATAATGAACTGCGCACTGCAGTTGCGGAAAAATGGTCCCAGCAATATGACGCAGACCTGACAGCATCAAACATCAACTGCATGGGCTGCATGGAGCAGGGCGTTCACTTCGGTCATTGCAACGAATGCGACTACAGGCACTGCGTACGCAGTAAGGGCCTGTTAAACTGCTCCCAATGCGGAGATTACCCCTGTGAAATGATTTCCGGTTTCCATGCATACGTGCCGGCTGCCAAAGCCAACCTGGAGGAACTCAGAGGGTAGATTTGGCTTTTTTACTCAACTAATTGTTGACGTTCTTCCCCTCTGCAAAAAGCATGCATAAAATGAGTGTGCCGTAGCCATCGGCATAAAGAGGTTTTTCAGCATGAGCAGCAGATGGGAAAAGAACTGGCTTAAATCACGCAATAAAGTCGGCTGGGTTGAAATCAAATCCGCCACCCCTGAAACTTATCAAAAGCTTGGCTTCAAATGCGGCCTGGAAGTGCACCAGCAGCTTGATACGAAAAAGAAGCTGTTCTGCCGTTGCGCCACCGGGCTTTATCACGATTTTAACGATTTTGATGCGGAAATTGTGCGTCATATGCGCCCCACCCTTTCAGAACTGGGCGAATACGACGGCACGGCTTTGATGGAATTCAGGACACGCAAGCAGATAGTCTATCGCATAAAAAACGATTCCGCCTGCACTTACGAAGTGGACGACACCCCGCCCTTCCTGTTTAACGATGAAGCTCTCTCCCATGCCATGCAGATTGCGCTGTTGCTCAAAATGAACATTGTGGGCGAATTGCATATCACCCGCAAGCAATACCTGGACGGCAGCATTCCCACCGGATTCCAGCGTACCACCATCCTCGGTATTGAAGGCGAAATCCCCATCTCCAACAAGAAAATACGCATCATCCAGTTCAGCATCGAGGAAGACAGCTGCCGCGAGGTTTCCGACCACCGGCATACAAGGATTTATTACACAGACCGCCTCGGCATGCCCCTGATCGAGACCGTTACCTATCCGGACATGCTTACACCGCAGGAAGCAGCGGAAGCCGGACAGTACATACGCTTTCTGGCACGCAGTTCCGGTAAGGCAAGAAAAGGCATCGGCGCTGCCCGTCAGGACGTAAACGTAAGCGTCACCGGCGGTACCAGGGTGGAAATCAAGGGCGTGGCTCATATCGCCTGGATTCCAAAGCTCACGCATAACGAGGCATTCCGCCAGAAAGCCTTGCTGCTTATCAGGGACAGCCTCAAAAAAGCAGTACCCGAACAGGCAACCTGGACTACTGTCTGGAAAGAAGTGCCTGTTGAAATGTTTAAACATTCTCCCCTTTTGCAAAACGCTTCCGGGGAAGGCTGGAAACTGATAGCTGTGAACCTTCCCGGCTTCAGGAATGTCCTCTCCCACTTCACCCAGCCCGGCTTCTCGTTTGCCAACGAAATCTCCGACCGCCTCAAGGTTATCGCCTGTCTGGAAAAACCCAACATGTTCCATTCTGAGGAGCTTCAGCCCAACCTGACAGATGCGGAATGGCATAAAATCGCCACACTGCTGGAAGCCGGGGAAAACGATGCGCAGATACTGTTCTGGACTCCGGATGAAGACCTAAAAACAGCGGTGGAGACCATCACTGAGCGCTGCCAGCTGGCTTTCGCCGGCGTTCCCAATGAAACACGCAAGTCCCTGCCTAACGGCACCACGATTTTTGAACGCGTCCTGCCCGGTCCGGACAGGATGTATCCCGACACCGATTCCGCTCCGATTTCCATTCCGGACGAGATGATTGAGCAAGCCCGCCAAATCCTGCCCGTTGACCTCAAAGAGCGGCTGGAACAGCTTGCCGGCTGGAAGGTTCCCCTTGATGCCTATACCTATATTTTACGCAACAACCTGATGCCGGTCCTGGAACAGATGGCAAAGGACTATGAACTGGAACCCAAATACCTCTCCCTGATATATGCCCACACCCTCAAAAGCCTGCAGGGATGCGCTCCTCTGCCCTTTGGCAATGACCGCATTGAGGACATGCTGAAGTTCATCAAGAAGCGTAAACTTACCATGGATATCCTGCCCGTAATGCTCAAGGTATTGTACAACAACCCCAATATGGAGTTTTCCTCCATCCTTGGCCTGACCGGCTACAAACAGGTGGAGCGTCACGCTGTCTTTGACCAGATTCCCACCCTCAGGCAGATATTCAGCAAGTTCAAGCTCAAAGCCAGCACCCGTCCCACCGCAGAAGCGGATTGGATAATGGGGCGTCTCCGCCAGCCAGCCCTTGGCAACATTCCCCTCAGGGAAGTGCGCACCGCAGTTGAAGCCGCTCTCTGTGAGGAGGTGAGCCATGCTTGATATCTTCAAGGGATACAAAGGCAGAGCGCTGGAAGTCCTGAAGCAATTTCAGGTAAGGGTTTGGGGCGATACGACCGTCGAGACCACCCGCGGTCTTTTCCAGGGCATCATCCTCCCCCGCAGCGAAAACGACGACGACAAGCACATAGTAATAAAGCTGATTACCGGCTACAACGTCGGCATTGATGTGGACACCATCATCGCCATGAGCGAAACCGGTTACAAGGAAGCCCATTATAAAATCCCGGAAAGGGAATTCCCCTACACGCCAGGACTCCCCAAGGTAAAGCTGTTCGGCACCGGAGGCACGATTGCCTCGCGTCTGGACTACCGCACCGGAGCTGTAATCCCAGCCTTTTCACCCGGCGAATTGTACGGCGCCGTCCCGGAACTGGCAGACATCTGCAACCTGGAGACAGAGAAGCTGTTTGCCGTTTTCTCCGAGAACATGGGACCCGACCAATACAAGAAGCTCGCCATCTCCATCGGTGAGGAAATCCGCAAGGGCACACAGGGCATCATCATCGGTCACGGCACAGACACCATGCACCACACTGCCGCCGCCATGTCCTATATGCTGCAAAACCTGCCTGTCCCCGTCGTGATGGTCGGTTCACAGAGAAGCAGCGACAGGCCTTCTTCCGATGCAGCGCTCAACCTGATGCACGCTGCCAAGACCGCCGGGCACAGCGACATCGCAGAGGTGATGGTCAATATGTTTGGACCCACCAGCGACGAGTATGCCCTGCTGCACCAGGGGACGCGCGTTCGCAAGATGCATTCCTCCTACCGCAGCACTTTCAGGACCATCGGCGACACACCGATTGCCATGGTCACCCGCGATAAGATTACCCCCATCAAGACCACCTACAACAAGCGCCGGACAGACTGCAAGGTGGACGTGCACCCCTTCTTTGAAGAGCGGGTCGCCATCGTTTATTACTATCCGAATATGCATCCCGACATCATCGATTCCCTGACCGACAACGGCTATAAAGGCATCGTGATTGCCGGAACCGGCCTGGGACACATCAACAAGCCGGTGTATCCCGCCATCCGCCGCGCCGTGGAAAAGGGCGTCCATATCTATATGACCGTGCAGACGCTGTGGGGATTCGTTCATATGTTCGTTTACGACACTGGGCGCGACCTGATGAGCATGGGCATCGTTCCCGGCGAAAACCTGCTGCCCGAAGTGGCTTATATCAAGCTCGGCTGGGTGCTGGGACAGACCACTGACCCTGAAGAGGTGAAACGCCTTATGCTGACCCCCGTGGCAGGCGATATCACAGACGGCGAGCCCTACAACGGCTACCTGATTTTCCAGGGCGGTATCCCCGAAGTGGAAGAATTTATCCGCAAATACCACAAATAGGACGGATAAATCTATCTATTGAGCAGTTTTGATATCTCTACGATGTTAAAACTGACATTGTGGTCTGAGGACTTTATATAGTCCACCAAATCACCGCCATCCATAGCTGAATAATTGAAGTTATAAGTAATAATATCCCTGAAACTTAATCTGCCGCCGAACCCGTAAGTAATTCCCTCAAAGTCACCGGAAGCGTCTTTTCTGTATCCCACCCGCAGGAACAGGACATCCAGCAATCCGATTTCTGCTCCGCACGATGGTATAGGTTCTTCCCAATTTAACCTGTCAAGATATGAGAAAAGCAGTCTTCCGCTGGCAAGGTTATGTACCGGAATCCATCCAGACAGAGGGTAACCGGTAAGTTGACCATCATTCGGAAGGGAAGCTGACACTGCTGCGCCATAATTATAATAGCGATAAATTGGGTACATCGGTTGGTCAGGATAAAACCTCATCTTTGCTTTATCGAAATTAAGCAGTGAAACTCCAACAGCAATATCAAAGTCCATCCCTTTCCCAAGTTTATTACCATACCTTGTTATGAAACCCAAATTATGTAGTACGGCTTTGTTATAAGCACCGTAAAAGCCATTTTCCGTTACAGCGGGACGATGTTCTTCAATATACAGCTTATTGAGACCAATGGCAATATCCATATCTCTCAACAGGGATTGTTCCGGCAGTCTGTTCCGCAATAACTCACAGGCATTCAGGGAGATACCGTATATCTGAGTGTGGTCAAAACTATCATACCCATAACGGTTATCAGTTCTATACATCATGGGCGGGTAACTAAGATTAAACCCGACATCGCTGCTGTAATTTGGGGCAGGCAAAGTCAGGCCGATTCCCGAACCGGATAACGTCATGATTCCCACATCATATAGTATATTACCCATTCCATAACCTTCAAGGTAGTGCTCATGGGTCAGCCCATATGAAAGCCCTTTATGCAGAGCAGGCAGAGCAGGATTGGCATATGACACCAGAGGGCTGCTGCTCCAGATATTGACAACGCCTGTATTTTCACCCAGGGCACGGTTGATGCTGGATGGCTGGATTGACAGAAACATTCCGACGTATTCCGATATAGCAAAAGAAACGCTGATTGTGACTGCAAAAAGCAGGATGAGAAAATACCTGAACATATGTTCCCCTTCTGTTTGAAATTGCTGTCAAAATATGAAAACCGTGTAATTTTTCTTTTACCTTATTCCTGTGTTTTGTGTCAACCGGAATTTTTACTTTTACTCCATCTCTTTTAATACGGGGAGGTATCGTGGACAATCTCCCCGCATCGCTCCCGTATCGTTCCCGTATCAAGCAGGAAAGAAGCAGGGGCGGATTGTGGGTCAGGCAAATGGCGTTTTTCCCGAAACCGTTCCACAGCGGGGGATTCTTTTGGTTTGTAAATATTGCGGTCAGCGGTGCTTGGACACTTTTCCCTTGACAGTAAAGCGGTGTATAAATTGTTTGACGAAACCGATATGAACATTGGTCCAGTAACTCAGTGGTAGAGTATCTGCCTTTTAAGTAGAGAGTCGATGGTTCGAGTCCATCCTGGATCACCAGTTTTTAGCGACCCCTTCGTCTATCGGTTAGGACTCAAGATTTTCATTCTTGCAAGAGGGGTTCGATTCCCCTAGGGGTCGCCATTTCTTTTAATGGCTTCAACCAGAATCGATACAAAGTGTCCCGTTCGTCTAGTGGCCCAGGACTCCTGATTCTCAGTCAGGCAACAGGGGTTCGATTCCCCTACGGGATGCCAAACAACTACAACTTATTCCATTTTTTCAAAGTAATAAAAGATATGGGTCTGAAATATATCTCCTTTGCTTTGTCCCGCGTATAATCAAGCATCCCATATCTTAACTTACTATATTCTGAACCTGGTTCCCAATGGTCATATAGAGCGTAAAGCTTATTATGGCTTATTTTTACATATTTCAAATCAACATAATCACTGCTGTTATCTGTATAGAAAGAACCAGGATAGTTTAACTCTTGTTTTTCAACAGTTTCATAGTAATTATATGATGAATTGCTGTCTTTACCAATGACTTTGCTATATGTATAAACATGCATATAACATCCTTCATCATCTCCAGTTATAACAACAAATTCTAACTTGTTATCCCTATTAACATCCAAGTAATGAAAGTACTTTAAGTTTTCATCATAATACATTGTCTGTACTTCTTCTAACTTATACTCCCCTGCCTGGTACAGGCAAAAAGCTACAAAGCCCCGGTTAGATATAAAAACTGATAATGTATCTCCCTGATTCTGAACTGTAATTATTGTGTCTATCGGGGCTGTCGAAGTTGAATCAATCCATGCCATATAATTGTTTTTTCCAGACAGCAAATCATAATAAACATCTGGGCATTCAATCGTATAAATGTCTTGATTCTTAACAAGCTTTACCTGACTTCCATAAGAGATAGCACAACAGTTAAGTATTATTACAAGCATGATAAGATGTGGACGCATATTCACCCCTATTGGATATTTGTTTACTCTATATGGCACACCACACATTTCAGGTATTCGCTTTCAGGACAGGATGCCAGGACGGGATGGTCTGTGTCAGCGCCCCTTGTTTCCAATATCCGCAAAGATTTATCCGCACTCAGAGCTGCCCTGTGCAATGCCAGGACAAAATCGTCCCGGCTGATGCGCCCCGAACAGGAGCAGGTGAAGAGCAATCCGCCCGGATTCAGGCATTGCATAGCGGTGGCATTGAGCTGCAGATAACCTTTGAGAGCGTTTTGGACAGCGCCTTTGGAGCGGGTCATCTTGGGCGGGTCCAGAATGATGATATCATATTTTACCTTTTCTGAAAGGCATCTATCCAGGTATTTGAACATATCGGACTTTACGAACTTTATCTCATCAAAGCCGTTGAGGACGGCATTGCGTCCCGCCAGTTCCAGAGCGTTGGCGGAAACGTCCACAGCCGTGACTTCGCGGGCACCTGCCTTGGCGGCATGCAGGGCAAAGCCTCCGGTGTAGGTGCAAAGGTCGAGGACAGACCTGCCGGCGGCGTATTTCTCCAGAATAGTGCGGTTTGAGCGCTGGTCCAGGTAAAAACCTGTCTTCTGCCCGGTAGCGAGGTTTACCTCGAACCTGACCCCGTTTTCGGTGATTATAACGGGTTCTGATGGCTCTTTGCCCGCTGCGATTCCATCCTGCAGTTCCAGACCTTCCTCAGCCAGAATATCGGCTTCCGTACGGAGAATAATGCCTGAGATTTGGGGTATTTCGCTCAGGACATTGAGAATAGTGTCCTTGTGGCAATAAAGCGCCAGGGAAGTAAACTGCACGCAGAGGTAACTGCCATAGCGGTCCACAGTGAGCCCCGAAATGCCATCCCCTTCACTGTTGATGAGTCGGCAAGCGCTTTCTGCATCCGCCTTGAATCCCAATACATTATACCTTAACGCCACTGCACTACTGACTTTATCGGCAAAGAACCCGGCAGAGGGTATCTCCTTTTCAGTAAAGGCATAGAGACGCACCCTGATCTGGCTGTGGGGATTGTAAAGTCCATAGGCAATGAAAGCCCCTTTGTCGTCGCAAACCTTCACCCAGTCGCCGGGATTGGGATTGCCTTTTATCTGTTCAATAGCGCCGGAAAACAGCCAGGGATGGCGGTTGCGGAAAGGGGCGCTGCGGTTTGGCTTCAGAATTACTGTGTGCATGGTTTTATCCTATGGTTAGCAATAGATGGGAATCGTTGTTTTATCTGGTCCTGACCAATCGGAAACCGACCAGGGGATAACCTGCGGAAGGATTGCCTCTGGCGCGGTAGATTACTTCCAGGGCGCTGCCTTTTTCGGTGACGGCACTGCCTCCCCGGATGGCTCTCTGCGTGCCGAGGTCCGGTCCCGTGGGATTAAGGTAGGGCATGTTTTTGGGATAATTGACATCATGCCAGTCCCAGCACCATTCGCTGACGTTGCCTGTCATGTCGTAAAGCTTGAAGGCATTGGCGGTTTTGGTCTTTACCTGATGCAGGCGCTTGCCGGAATTGGCAAAGTACCAGGCAACCCCATCCGGACTATCGGAACCGCTGTAAGGATGAAGCAATTTTGCCCTGGCGGCATATTCCCATTCAGCCTCCGTGGGAAGCCGGTAGCCGTTTGCCTTGAAGTTGCAGGATACGCTTCGGGAGACTCCGGTGCCGAAGACCTTGTAAGCCGGCGTCAGTCCTTCCGCTTCGCTCCTGGCATTGCAATAGGTGATGATGTCAAACCAGCTTACGTTATCCGCCGGCAGGTTGTCCCCCGCCGTGCTGTAGTCAGCCGGGTTCATATATTTGTTCCATTCCGCCTGGGTAAGCTCTGTGGGGGATATGTAAAACCCGCTGAGGGAAGCGTTGACTTTGACGCCAGGTCTCAGAGAGCCATAGGCAAAGGTGTCGCTGCTGATGTAAATCATATCTTTGGGCGGAGGCGCTGCGGACTGGGCCTGGGTTTGGGTTTGCGTATGGGTGGTCTGGCTGTCAAAGGTCTCCCTGGGCAAGACAGGCGGAGGCGGAACCACAATCGTGGGATTAACGGTCTGCTGTACAGGTCCCGGCAAGGCTGATTCCTGCCTGAGCCGGGGCTCCGGTCTGGGTAGTTCCGTCCGGGTTTTGCGGTAGTTTTCGGTTTTGGGGGGAGCGGTGACTTCCACGGTGTCAGCATTATCGGTCACAAACCCCGTGAACCTGAAGGTTGTCTTTTCCCGGCTGAAGATGGTATCCAGCAGGTTAGTGCCCAGCATTACAAAGATGAAGGCGGCGATAAAGATTACAGCCAGCCAGAAATAGACGTCCAGACGCCGTTCCGGCAGCTTGAGCATATGCTCGTCCTTGTATGAGATGCCCGTAGTTTCATAGGCAATATACACGTCATCCGGATTATAGGGTTTCATACCGCTCAGGGCTTTGGCGAGTTCATCAAACCGGGTAAACCTGGAAAGCATGCCTTTCTGCAGGCAGGCGGAAATGATGTCGTTCACTTCCACCGTGATGCCTGAAATGTAGTCAAAGCGCCTTTCCGCAATCTTCTGGACAGTGTAAAGCGTCTCAAAGAAGGGTGTAGTGGAAAAGAGCTTTGCCAGCAGAACACCAAAATTGAAGATATCGTCCCGCTCATCACTCACGTCATAATTGACCCCTGAAGCTAGGATGACCGGTTTGTTGCCTTCGGTCAGCACGATATTGTTCAGGTTGAGGTAGCGCACCGCCAGGCCTGCCTTGCGGATAGTGATGGCAGCATCAGTCAGCTGGCTGACAATTTCCCTGCAGGTTTCTTCCTTCAGTTTATCGGGATTCAGCTCTTTGACTGCGGCAAGAGACATTCCTTCAATGTATTCGGAGACTATGAAGGCGGGTTTTCCGCTTTGCTTGATTTCATAAACTTTGGCAAGGTTGGGATGGGAGATGGTCTTGACTTTGGACATATTGACGACTGCGCCCAGCATCTTGTCCACATTGGCAAAATAGGAGGGATGGAAGATTTTGAGGGAGCGCCGTTCCTCATTACGGATATCGGTTACCAGATAGGTGATGCCGTCATTGTCCTTGCCGATGTTTTTCTCAATCCTGTAATGCTCCTGGAAGATATGTCCCTGCTCCAGGACTGAATAGGTCCTGTCAGTATTGGAAGCGGGTGTTTTCTGCTTTGAAGCCGGATCCTGCTCTTCGGGCTGTGTCTGCAACTCTGCGGCGGATGCATCTTTTATCTTGTATCCGCACTCAGGGCAGAACTTTACTTCTTCCCCGATTTTATTGCCGCAGTTGCTGCAAAAAGGCATTAACTCTCCTGAAATCCGGTTTTATGCATTACCGACACCTGCCTGCCACGTGGGGGTATCGGGGAGGATACGAGGAGATTCCCCTCGTTGTCTCCTCGATACTATTAGGCAAGCCGTCATATTTTACTGCTTCTGAACGGAAAACCAGACAACCTTTCCATTGATGTCATACTGCTTCAGTTCGGGCGTCTGCGTCTCTGAGCGCTCCAGAACATCAGTAAGTGTCTCACTCTTAATATAATCGGCAAAACTCTGCATGGCAAGGGAGATATCCTCATCCCCAAACCACTTCACAGCAATCCTGTCCATGATTTCAAAGCCCTGTTCCTTGCGGGTGAACTGGATTTTGTTGATAAGCTCACGGGCAAAGCCCTCGGTGATGAGCTCCGGGGTCAGGGTGGTATCCAAAGCTACATAGAGCTTGCGGTTGGACTGGAAAACATAGCCTTCTTTGGGTTTGATGCTTACCTGCAGGTCCTCGGAGGTCAGTTTCAGGGTCTCCCCCTCCACGCTGATTTCAAAGAAACCCTTTGTGTTAAAGGATTGCAGCGCCTCTGCTCCGTTGACGGCGGGGAGCAGCGCTCCCAATGCCTTGACGTGTTTGCCGTATTTGGGTCCCATTACCTTGAAATCCGGCTTCAATTCGTACTGCACAAAGCCGTCATCATCCTTCACATAGCGGATGGCGTGGATGTTTATTTCTTCCTGGATAAGGTCAAACATCCGCTCTGCCACTGCTTTTACCTTTTCAGGCAGGTAGATGGCGGAGAGCGGCTGGCGCACCTTTATCTGGCATTCGTTGCGGGCTGCCCGTCCCAGAGAAACGATGTCTATGATGGTCTGCATCTCGTCTTCCAGTTCCGGATAGATATATTTCTCGTAAGCAAGCGGGAAATCCGTAAGGTGGACGCTTTCTTCGCCGGTGAGGTTCTGGTAGAGCGCATCGGAAAGATAGGGCGCAAAGGGAGCCATCAGCTTGGAAACCTCCACCATGACCTGGTAAAGGGTCAGGTAGGCGTCAATCTTGTCCTGAGTCAGTTCCATCGACCAGAAACGGCGGCGCGACCTGCGCACAAACCAGTTGGAAACCTCGTCTATTACGAAGTCCTGGATGGCGCGGACACTGCGCGTGAAATCAAACTGGGCGTTCCATTCCGTAACTTTCCTGATTAGGGTGTGCAGGCGCGAAACAATCCAGCGGTCTATCTCAGCTGTCTTTTCCCAGCTGAGCGTGTAATCTGAGACTAAAAAGTTATCGATATTGGCATAGGTGCTGAAAAAGGAATAGACGTTTTTCAGGGTGCCGATGTATTTACTGACCACTTCCTTGACCTCGTCCACGTTGAAACGGGTCGGCAGCCAGGGAGGGCTTACTTCCAGCAGATACCAGCGGATGGCGTCTGCGCCGTAGGTTGCCATTAGTTCCAGCGGTTCAACGGCATTTCCCTTGCTTTTGCTCATTTTCTGGCCGTTTTTGTCCAGTATCATATCATTGACCAGGCAGGTCTTGTAACTGGTCTTTCCGGTCAGCAGAGTGGATATGGTCAGCATTGAGTAAAACCATCCCCTGGTCTGGTCTATGCCTTCGGCAATAAAGTCAGCCGGGAACAGGCCGTTTTCCAGCAAATCGGCATTCTCAAAGGGATAGTGCCACTGCGCAAAGGGCATGGAACCGCTGTCAAACCAGCAGTCGATGACCTCAGACGTGCGGTGCATTTTGCCTCCGCACTTTTCGCAGGAAAGCACCACATTATCCACGTAAGGCTTGTGCAATTCTATGTCTGCCGGAACGGGACTGCCGTCTTCCAGCTTGCCTTTTTCCCTCAGCTCTGCAATGGAGCCGATGGAAGTCTGGTGCTCGCAATGGTCGCAAATCCAGATATTGAGCGGAGTGCCCCAGAACCTGTCCCTGGACAACGCCCAGTCCACATTGTTTTCCAGCCACTCGCCAAAACGCTTTTCCCCCACAAAGGGCGGATACCAGTCTATCTGCTTGTTTTGCTCTATCAACTGCTGTTTGAACTGGGTGGTCCTGATATACCAGCTTTCGCGGGCATAGTATATCAACGGGCTGGTGCAGCGCCAGCAGTGAGGATAGCTGTGTTTCACCTGTTCGCGGCGGTAAAGTATCTCGCGTTCCTTCAAATCCCTGATAATGTCTTTATCGGCGGTTTTGACGAACTGCCCCGCCCAAGTGGTGACCACTTCGCTGAATTTGCCTTCGCCGTTCACAGGCTGTACAAAAGGCAGGTCATATTTCATGGCAAGGTTAAAGTCGTCCTGCCCGAAAGCCGGCGCAGTATGCACGATGCCGGTGCCGTCTTCCATGGTGACATAATCCGCCAGGCCTACGAACCAGGCTTTCTTTTCCGGTTCCACGAAACGGAACAGCGGTTCATAGGTCCGGTGTTCCAGTGTATTGCCGGCAAACTCTTCTATTGTTTCATACTCGCCATCCAGCTTGCCAAGCAGAGCTTTGGCCAGGATGAGCTTGTAGCCTTTATGATTCACTTTCACATAAGTTTCAGTGGGGTGCACAGCCAGCGCTACATTGGAGATGAGTGTCCAGGGCGTGGTCGTCCAGACGAGGTAATAGAGGTTTTCCTCGTCGGTTGCCTTGAACCTGACATAGACGGAGGGGTCTTCCACATCCTTGTAACCCTGCGCCACTTCATGGCTGGAAAGCGGCGTCCCGCAACTGGGGCAATAGGGCACAATCTTGTAGCCTTTATAGATGAGCCCGCGCTGGTGGAAGTTATTCAGAATCCACCAGACCGACTCAATATAGTCGTTGCTGAGAGTGATGTAAGGATGGTCCAGGTCAATCCAATAGCCCATCACCTCGGTCATTTCACGCCAGAGCTTCTCATAGGTGAAGACAGACTCTTTGCATTTTTTGTTAAAGGGTTCCACGCCGTATTCTTCGATGCCTTTCTTGTCTTCCAGGCCCAGCAGTTTCTCTACTTCGATTTCCACCGGAAGGCCGTGTGTGTCCCAGCCGGCTTTGCGTTTCACCTGGTAACCCTGCATGGTTTTGAGGCGGCAGACGGCGTCCTTGAGCAGGCGCGCTATGACGTGATGGATTCCCGGTTTGCCATTGGCGGTCGGAGGTCCTTCATAAAAGACGTATTTCGGCTTACCTTCACGGAAGTCTTCGCTTTTCCTGATAATATCGTGCTGATTCCAGTATTCTCTGAGCCGGGCTTCCAGGACTGCCGGGCTTTCTTTCAGGTCGAGTGGTTTGTACATTCTGTTTCCTGTATTCTAAATTTCCTATACTTTCTTGAGGCCGGTGCGTTTCATACCGGGCATAAAGGTCTGCTTGGTGGGGTTGGGATTCATCTTCTTCAAATCGTGCGGCATGGCTTTGTGCTCGATTTCCTCTTCCTCGACCGGCTTGTCTTCAAACAGCTCGCTGAAGTGTTCTTTCAGGTCGTCGTGTCCGCTGACATAAGTCTTCCAGTCTTCCATGGCGGGTTCCATATCCACGCATTTGGTGCAGAGGATGAGCAGGTTTTGCTCGTTGACGCCAATCCAGCCACGGTCGTAGCAATGGCCGCAGCTCTTTTTCCTGCGGTGCTTGAGCGCTATTTTCCTGGCTTCTTCCAGGTGTTTCTCGTCCAGTATAAACATAGCATTTCTCCTTAGTTTAAAGGGTTTGGCAGTCATATAACTGCATGGTTATCCAGAATTTGTCATTAATTCTGACCCGTTGATTCTGAAAAGGATTTTTTTCCTTATCCCGGTTCAACTAACCTGTCGGCAGTGGTTTAACGCTATTTCCTGGCTTTGCCTTTGGGGGCTGGTTTCATCGGAATTTCCGCTTGTTTTTCCACTTTTTGGACCTTGGCTTTGGGTTTTGCCTCAGGTTGGGGCTGCGGTTTTGGTTCCGGCTTTGTTTCCGGTTTGGGTGGTTCCTCTGTCTCCTGCTTGTAGGAAACGGGGGTAATGTTTACTCTTTTCATCTCGACCCTGATGACGGGTTCCAGCTTGTGTGAGACCACATAAAGGGTCTTGCTGCGTGCCAGGGCAAGCTTGTCCTCGATGGACAGGGCTTCGATTTCTTTCATGTCCGCAACGCGTTCGACCATGCCTGTTTTCTGGTCCACGATTTGCACAAAGGTCTGTTTTTCAGCCATGAAGATAACCTCCATTTGATATTTATCAGGGAATTTTTCTACTATTTTGGTGACAAAGCTGATGTATTCAGAGGTATTGTAGCGATAATACATGCGAAAGGCCCTGCACCGCTCTATGCGCGGACAGATGGCGCATAGCTGGGGTGTGATGACCTTAAACCGCTTGATTTCGCAATGGAAGATTTTCATATCTTTCTGGGATACCGCCGTTTCAATACTTTACTTTAGGTCAGTTATTCTCGGAAAAGCCTTTTGTCAATGTAAATATAGATGTTTTATGGGGATAAATAAGATAAGTTAGAGATGATAACTTTGCTTTTTTTGCTAATTTGTTAATGTAAACTCTACTGGAATAATTACTGATGTGTCCACTGGCTTGCCGTCAGCTCTTCCAGGCTTGAATTTCCACTTTTTGACAGCATTAATGGCTGCTTCGTCAAGTCCATCTGACAATGATTTTTTTATTGTTATTTTTCTTATCTCACCATCGTTAAATATATTAACTTCCAGAACAACTACACCTTGAATCCCTGTTCTTAATAGCTCACGAGGGTATTCCGGAGGAACAGGATTGATTGGTTCAGGGGGATCACAATATTCACATTTGTCCGTGGATGGATTGAACACCCTGTCTTTAGTATGTTCATTAATCCAGACTTTGTAAACTTCTTTCTTAACTTTTTTAACATCTTTTTTTAGCACTACTGATATTTTGGCAGTTGCATCATCCGGGAGTCCATTATCAGTACTTTTTCCGCCCATTGCCTGTTCCAAAACAAATCCTACTGTTATATCAGCTGAAGTATCTATAGGTTTTCCATTTCTTGTTCCAGGCTCGAACTTCCATCCTTTTATTGTATCTAAGGCAATTTTAGACAAACCTCCCATTCCGGATTTTATAGGTCTTACATAAACAATTTTATGAATTACACCATCCTTATATACATCGATTACGAATTTAACACCATCCTCAATTTTACGCTTTGTCAGGGAATCAGGATATGGAATAAAGTATTTTTTGACTGAATTATTTACAATCGGTTGAGGCGGTATATCATTGTATTGGTAATCAAACTCTCTACCCTTTGTATCTGGATTAATCCAATCATTAAACTCTTTATCCTGTTTAGGAAGTGTGAACTCTATGGGAATAATAACACTTGTGTCAATAGGTTTCCCTCCTGACTTTCCAGGTTGGAATTTCCACTGCTTTACTGCATTTATGGCTGCTTCGTTCAATCCACCAGGTCCTGCCATCAGGGATTTTATTACTTTAATTTGTCCTATAGTTCCATCCGCATAAACGTAAACTTCCAGAACCACAATTCCCTCGATACCTAATTTTTTGGCAGATTCAGGATATTCGGGAACAATGGGATTTATCGGTTCAGGTGGGTCTTCATAAGGTATATAATTAAAAGGTTTATCAGAATACATCATTTTTGGGGGTGAAGTTTCGAAAATACCAGATCCAATCATGGAACTAAGGATTTCTTCTATCTCTGCCGTAGTGATTTCTGTGTCGGTAGAATCCATGCAGACAATGTTTTCTGATTTATTACCGCCATGCGCAAAGCATATCCCTATGGCTGCAATTCCCAGCAAAATTGCCAGTATCAGTTGTTTCATCCGAGCCCCCTTTCGGTTTATCTGACTCTATGTATCACTCTGGATTCACAAAAACAATTCTGTCAAGGACTTCCTTTCCTGTATCTGCGCTTCCCTGCCCTGGTTGAACTCTGAAAGGACAGAGGGGTCGCCCAGGTAGCCAACCGTCACCATGGTCAGGGGTTCCACAGTTTCCGGGATGGTAAACAGCTCTCTCGCCTTGCTGGCGGAAAAGCCTGCCATATTGTGGACATACAGGCCCATAGTGCTTGCCTGGGTTGTCAGGTTACCGATTGCCAGCCCCATATCGTGCTTTGCCCATTTGTTTGTCTTGCCGTTGGCAAACAGCGTTTCCACCAGCGTCAGCATCAGCAGGGGAGCGGTCTTTGCCCATTCCTGGTTGCCGGGTGCCAAACACTCAAATAGCTTATTGTATTTTTCAGAACCGTCCTTGAGCGACCAGATGAACCGCCACGGTTGCTCGTTGTTGCAGGAAGCAGCCCAGCGGGCAGCTTCAAATAGTGTCATCACCTGCTCTTCAGTAAGCATTTTATCCGCAAACGCCCGGGAGCTCCAGCGCTGCTGCAGCAGTTCGTCTATGGGATGGTCAAACTTTGGTCTCTGTTTCATAATGTATCCTTTGGGATGAGCGGTTTTACTTCATCCCGAACCAGTTAGAGTCATTCAGGTCCGCTTCAAACTGATTGCGGTCTTCAGCTTCCCTGATTTTTTTCCCGGCGGCTTCCGCCAGGTCGTGGTATTTCTGAAATTCCTCTTTGTTGCCGTTCAGCGCCTGGGCGCGTGCCATGGCTTCATAGGCATAGGCAAGGTCCCAGTCCTCCGCCTTGGCGGTTTCTGCCCATTCCAGCGTGTTTTTCGCATGGTAAAGGGCGGCTTCCTTATGTTCCAGGACAGCATAGACGTGCGCAATCATCCATTCTCCGCGCAGGATGTTGATTGGCTGTTCCAGTTGACGCCAGTGGAACAGCGATGTATGAACCATATTTATCAGCACATCTTCGTCGGCTTTGGTGCGGTCCGGTTTGAGCAAAAGCTCCCAACTCTGGTTGAAATAGGCGATACCCATATCCTGGTGCAGTTGCAGGATTTCTTCTTTTGTCATTTCCTTCTCCTTATCCGGAGCTTGCCCCTGGGCAGACAAAGCGCAGGCAAGCAGTATTATCAGCATTGTAATAAATATTCTTTTATGGTGCGAAAACATCCTTTCCTCCTAAATTCTTCATCGGATTATAATTAAACCGGGCGGTCCTTTTTGTCAACCATAGCCTGCCTGATGCGTGAACGATACGGGAACAATACGTGAACAAAGCTCCCGTTGCCTTCCCGTATCATGAGGGATGTCAGCGGATGATTTTATTGATGAAAAAGCGGGTTTCTGGAATGTCGGAAAAGAGATAAACGTAGTTTTTGGCGGGGTCGATGCTGATGCCTTTGATTCTTTTGTCCACCTTGGTTTCACCCCAGTTGTAGGCAGCCAGTGCCAGCGACCAGTTTTGTTTGTATCTGCCCAGCAGGTAACGCATGTAGGTGGCGGAGATTTTGAGATTGTAAAATGGGACAAAAAGCAGACCCCGCTTGTGGCCGGTATTGATATAAAACGCCGTGTCCTCGCGCACCTGTCCCAGTCCGATGGCCTGCTGGCGGGATACTGCCAGGCTGCGGAAGGAGCTTTCCGCACCAATCAGCCGGTAAAAGCGTACGGGGTCCAGCTTGTAATAGATGGCATAACCCAGCGTCATCAGACGCAGGGAGACGGGATTGTAAAACAACACGATGATTGCCAGCCCCAGCAGGATGAGCTTGAGGAAAAGGCGCTTTATTTTTGGCTTTTTTGCCATACTTTGCGGTAGTTGCGCTTGTAGCGGTCGTTATCCGGACTCAGGTGCATGGCTTTGTGGAAATCCGCCATCACTTCCTTGAGCGGATACTTCAGTTTTAGCTTCAGCGCGCCGGTGTTGTTGAATAGCGCTGCATCTTCGGGAGTAAGCCCCGCCGCCTTCTGCAGGAGTTCCAGCGCTTCGGCGTTGCGGTTTTCCGCTTCCAGCAGGGCTGCCTGGAACTGCATATCCAGGGAGGCGGAGAATTTGTCCCTGCCCACAGGGTCCCGGGACAAGCCGCTCAGCATCTTGAGCAGGCTGTTCTGGGGATTTGCTTCCAAAAGCTGGTCATAGACTGCCCCCGCATCTTCAAAACGTCGCGCCAAAAGCAGGCACTGACCGTAGGTGATGCCGGCAAATACCTGGTCCGGAAGCTGGCTATGGATGGGTTCCAGCAGTTCAATAGCTGTCTCGTATTCGCGCAGGTTCATTCTGGCCAGGGCAAGGTTAAAGCGGTTTTCCGGAGTGTCAGACCAGCGCAGGATGCGCTCAAACCCAGCCACGGCTTTTTTCCTGCTGCCATAAAGCAGCTGCTTTTGGGCAGCCGTTCTGTAAAACGGGAGGATTAGTCTCTGCAGTATATTCATAATATCAGGGTTCAGTTCTGCCTGACTGCGCAATACTGTCAAGCAGGATTGAGATTGACGGTTAACAGCAGACTGCCAGAGTGGGTTTATGAACGAAAATAAAAAGAGACAGTCATTTCTGGAAAAAGTTCCGCTCAGCCCCAAACAATCGCTGGGAGAGGAAATAGCCAACAGCATCACGCACGGCACCGGGGTGGGACTCAGCATCGCAGCGCTGGTGATTTTAGTCGTCTTTGCCGCCAGACTGGGAGACGCCTGGAAAGTGGTGGGTTTCAGCATTTACGGCGCAATGCTGATTATCATGTTCCTGTCCTCCACCCTGTATCACGCCTTCCAGCAACCTATGGTGAAGCGCTTTTTCCGCATTTTGGACCATAGCTGCATCTGCCTGCTGATTGCCGGCACCTACACGCCTATCACCATCGGTGTGATGCGCGGTGGTTGGGGATGGACCCTGTTCGGGCTTATCTGGGGACTGACCCTGCTGGTGATAAACCTGCAGATTTTTGCCATGCACAAGCTGAAATGGATGTCCACCGTGCTGTATATTATCATGGGCTGTCTGATTGTGATTGCAGTCCGCCCCCTGATGGCAAAAGCGCCGGCAGGATTGATGACCTGGATGCTGTTAGGCGGTGCCTGCTACCTGCTGGGGGTCATCTTCTACGCCTGGAAAAAACTGCCCTGGCATCACCCCATCTGGCATCTGTTTGTGCTGGGCGGAGCAGTCTGCCACTTCTTCGGAATGCTTCGGCTGGTCTGAAGCATTGCTTCCTGATGACAGCAACCTGAGGTTGCTGCGGCAAGCAGGAGCTTGCCACCCCGTGTGATAGAACAATAAACTTCAGACATATTCAGAATTACATATGAGTAAGATAGTTGAGCAACATCGCAGTCATGGCCCGCATATCCAGTTAAGTGATGCAGTAGTTTTTATCACCTGGCGATTAGCATTTACGCTACCCCGGCATCTGGAAGAGCTTTATAATGAATTGAAAAAGCCTGATATAGATAATCTGCCAAATCTCGAGGGAGTAAAAAGAAAGGATATCAATCTCTTCAACAGGTTTTGCCAATATGATGACGCACTTGGGAAACTAAATATAGCCGGGATATCTTTAAACAAACCTGATATCGTAAATATAACAAAAGAAGCATTGCATTACTACTATTCCAAGACGTATGAGCTTCATGCCTACTGCATAATGTCAAACCATCTGCACATTTTAATAAAGCCTCAAAAGGACGAAACCGGATGTTACTATAAAGTCAGCAGTATAGTCCAGAAGATAAAATCCTTTACTGCCCAACGAATTAACAAGCATCTGAACAGGCAAGGTCAATTGTGGGACAGGTTTTATTTTGACAGGATAATTAGAGACCATACCGATTATCTGAATGTTGTGCAGTACATTGTGGATAATCCGGTTAAAGCCGGTTTGACAGATAAGCCTGAGGATTGGCCTGATAGTTACTTACATCAATCTCTAAGGTGATGCTCTCTCTCTTTTAATGTCGTTGGGCTGTCAAGCTCCTGCTTGACAGAAGAAGCGCAGCTTCTTGATGACAGCAACCTGAGGTTGCTGCGGCAAGCAGGAGCTTGCCACCCCAAGGTCAATGCACAGATGCCATACATAACTAAAATGCCATATTCCTTGACAAATCAGCGTTGATTATCATTTTGAAATAGATGATTAAGTCATATAATGTGAGGATTTAGCATGTTTACTCCAAGAGATAAGAACATTGACGGACTGATAGAGCAGCTTTCCGCACTGCAGCAAGGCCTGCACGGCAATGATTTCCTGCTGACCTGGGACAAAACGGAAGCAGACCTCAAAGCCGTGATGCTGGCGGCGGAAATCCTGCAAGCGCTTCACTGGCAGGGCAAAAGCGCCCGTTCCTTCAACCACGGACTGGCGATATCCATCTTTAGAGACAATTCCACCCGCACCCGTTTCAGTTTTGCTTCGGCTGCCAGTTTGCTGGGACTCACGCTTTCAGAACTGGACGAGGTGAAAAGCCAGGTTGCCCACGGCGAGACAGTACGCGAAACGGCCAATATGATATCTTTCCTGACCGAGGTAATCGGCATCCGTGACGACATGTATCCCGGTGAAGGCCACACCTATATGCTGGAAGTGGCGCAAGCGGTGGAACAGGGTCACAAAGAGGGTCTGCTGCCCTCGCGTCCCACTTTGGTAAACCTGCAATGCGACCTCGACCATCCCACCCAGTCACTGGCAGACCTCTTAAAGCTGAAGGACTATTTCGGCGGACTGGAAAACCTCAAAGGCAAGAAAATCGCCATGAGCTGGGCATATTCACCCAGTTACGGCAAACCCCTGTCCGTACCCCAGGGTGTCATCAACCTGATGTCACGCTTCGGGATGGAAGTGGTGCTGGCTCATCCCGAGGGCTATGACCTGTTGCCGGAAACCCTTTTGACAGCGCAGGATTTTGCCAAAAAGTCCGGCGGAAGCTTCCGGCTCACCCACGATATGAAAGATGCCTTTGACAACGCCGATGTGGTCTATCCCAAAAGCTGGGCGCCCATGGCGGTCATGCAGAAAAGGACGGAACTGCTCAAGGCCGGCGACAAACAGGGGTTGGTTGACCTGGAAAAACACTGCCTGGCTGAAAACGCCAAACACACCAATTGGGAATGCACCGAAGAGATGATGCGCCTCACCAAAGACGGCAATGCCCTTTACGAACACTGCCTGCCTGCCGACATCACCGATGTAAGCTGTAAGCAGGGCGAGGTCTCCAAATCCGTCTTTGAGCGCTATCGCTATCACACCTACCAGGAAGCGGGCTTCAAACCTTATGTGATTGCCGCTATGATATTTATGTCCAAGATTGCCCATCCCGCGCAGAAGCTGAAGAGCTTCCTTTAACCCGCCTGACGCGTGGGCGTATCGAGGGGGTATCGGGGAGATTCCCCACGCATCCTCCCCGATGGAAAAGGGAAAGAAAGAATTGAAAGGAGAAGATAATGTCCAAGATTATCGGTAAAATAAACGGGGAAGTGCGGCTGAAAACCGCCAAACGCTGTAAGGAACGCAATATAACCCTGCCGACCTTTGCCCAGTTGCGCAATCCGGAGACCATCCCGCAGGAAATCAAAGACAAACTGAAACCTGTCGGACTGTGGAACATCAATCCGCTTAACCTTTTCCGTATAACCTGGAAAAACGATGTGAAGAGCGGACTTTTCGGGGGTGTTAACCATCTGGAAATCCCGTCTGAACTGACCGGGGTAAAAGCGCGCATTATCGGTCTGGTGGGCAAATACTTCCCGACGGGAGCGCACAAAGTGGGCGCTGCCTATGGTTGCCTTGCCCCCCGTCTGGTGACCGGCGAATTTGACCCCACCTACCACAAAGCCGTCTGGCCTTCCACCGGCAACTATTGCAGGGGCGGGGCTTTTGACTGCGCTCTGCTCGATGTGGACGCCATTGCCATTTTGCCGGAGGAAATGAGCAGAGAGCGCTTTGAATGGCTAAAGAGCATAGGTGCGGAAGTGATTGCCACTCCCGGCTGTGAATCCAACGTGAAAGAGATTTACGACAAGTGCGATGAACTGCGTCCCGACCCGCGCAACCTCATCCTTAACCAGTTTGACGAATTCGGCAATCCGCTCTGGCATTATCACGTGACTGCACCCGCCATGCAGGAGGTGTTCGATGGTCTGGAACAATCAGGGAAACGTCTTGCCGCCTATATCTCCGCCACCGGTTCTGCAGGGACCATCGCGGCAGGCGACTACCTGCGCAACCTATACCCTCATTTGAAAGTAGTGGCAAGCGAAGCAGCCGAATGCCCGACTTTGCTGAACAACGGATTCGGCGGACACCGCATCGAAGGCATCGGCGACAAGCACGTCCCCTGGGTGCACAACGTCCGCAATACAGACGCAGTTGCAGCCATCCGGGATGAGGATTGCATGCGGCTGTTCCGAATGTTCAACGAACCGGCGGGACTGGCTTATATACACAGCTTGGGAGTTCCGGCAGAAACGGCGGAAAAGCTTTCCCTGCTTGGCATTTCCTCCATTGCGAACCTGCTGGCTTGCATCAAGACAGCCAAATACTTTGAACTGACAGAAGACGACGTCATCTTCACCATCTTTACGGATGCGGCGGATATGTATTCATCCAGATTGACGGAACTTACAGAGGAAAGAGGACAATACTCCTCCATCCAGGCAGCCATAGACTATCACTCCTGCCTTCTGGCACAAAGCTATGACAACTTCCTGGAACTGTCCTACCAGGATAAAAAGCGCATCCACAACCTGAAATACTACACCTGGGTGGAACAGCAGGGCAAGACCTATGAAGAAATCCTGGAACAGTGGAATCCGGAATATTGGAAGGATATCTTTGACAACAACGTGCAGCGCCTGGATGAACTGATAGACGAATTCAACGAACTGGTCAGAAAGTCCTGAATATGAAACTGGCCGCCATCATCCCCGCCGCCGGCAAAGGCAGACGCTTTGGCATGCCCAAGGTCGATGCGGAGTATAATGGCATCACCTTTGCCCAGAGAATCATCTCCACCCTGCAGGAAGCCGGCTTTGCGGACTATGTGCTGGTGCGTGATGTGGAAACGCCGGATATGCTGGCAAGCGTCCGGTGGGGAATGCAAAAGGCGTTATCGGAAAACGAAAGACCTGACGGCTGGCTGGTCTGGCCGGTTGACCATCCCACGGTCAGAGTTACGACAATCATCGCCCTGGCAGGGATTTTCGCCAAAAACAGCAATAGCGTCATAATACCGCGCCACCAGGGCAGAAGCGGTCATCCTGTCCTGTTGCCGGGAGCTTTTTCCATCCCGGATAAACCCAATCCGCTGGGGCTGAAGGGCGTGATAATGGAATCGCACTTCCCGCTGGTCTTTGCAGATGTGGACGACGTGGGAATCCTGTTCAATTTCAATACCCCGGAGGATGTGCATTATGCCTGACCATGGTCAATATTACTCCCGGCTTAGCGCTGCCATAGAATCCGGAAGCCCCGTCTGGCAGGCAACTGTGGTGGAAACGGACGGCTCCACCCCCGCCAGGATAGGTATGAAGCTGGCAATCCCGGTGTCAGGGGAGACCTTTGGAAACCTGGGTGGTGGAGAAATGGAATTCCTGGTTATCAATACTGTCCGCAGAGAAAAGCCGCAAGCTCCAGTCAGGTGGCAGTTCAATCTGGACGAGCAGGGCAAAGCGTTTTCGGACGGTGACGTAGAGACCGGGATGCTGTGCGGGGGAAGGGCGGAAGTACTGGTGGAACCGCTGTTTGCCACCCATCCTCTGTATATAATCGGGGCGGGGCATTGCGGCAGGGCATTGGCAGAGTTTGCCGTAAAGACGGACTTTCAGGTAACAGTCATCGATAACCGCAAGGACCTCCTGCAGCAGGATGCCTTCCCATCATCCTGCCGGCTGGTTTACAACGACTATACAGCGCTGGATGAGACAATCTCCTTTGATGACAACGCCTTCATCGTCATCATGACCTATGGGCATGTGCACGACAGGCAGGTGCTGGAATATTGCCTGGGCAGGACTTTTCGCTATCTGGGCATGATTGGCAGTAAAAACAAAGTGGCGGAAACCCTTGAAAAGCTCAAGGGGAAAGGCGTAGCAGAGCATGAACTGAAAAGGATTCACGCCCCTGTGGGACTTCCCATCGGAAGCCACACCCCCCATGAAATCGCTGTCAGCATCCTGGCAGAACTTATCCAGACCCGCAATCAAGCCTAATCCTTCCCAAAAGAAAAACCCCTGTTTCCAGGGGCTTTTCCTTGCTTTTCAATTCTTTCGCAAGCCTTATCTCTTCACGGTGAACATAGCTCCGATGAAGTAGTTTTCCATATTGGAATCAACGTAGCCGCCGAAATCGATGTTTAGATAATCGGAGTGCTCATAACCAAGCCCTGCCGTGAATCTCTTGAATCCGCGGGATTCTTTGGCTGATTCTTTGGAAGCTATCACGTTCAGACCCGTGGGATGATACTCCGAGACATTGCCATCGCCATATTCAGTAATATTCGTATAGACCTCAACGTCGTCCAGGACGTTACGCCAGTCTGTATATCTCTGCAGATGATGGAAGGTGGTCCCCAGCCGGAAGGTAAAGTTGCGCAAGGTAAAGGAATCATTATCCGTCAGGCTGGATTTGGGCAAGCTGAATTCCAGACCCACGGGAAACACTGTATTGATGGTGGTCTGGGTCATCTCCTGCTTGAACATATATGCCAGGTGAACCGTATTCCGCATATCCTCTATCGTATCAAACAGCTCTCCCACTCTGCTTAAGTAGATATTCGTCATTTCATGGTCATTGTCTGATTCGCGCCTGAAGGTCTGCAAATCCATGTTCACGCCATAGCCGAAGCAGACATATTCCGAGAAGAACAGTGAAGAGCGGGCGGAAAGCAGGGAGCGGAATCCCAGATAGGAGCCTTCGTTCTTCTGGATTTCACTGGCTTGGAGAGCGTAAAACTGCTGGCTTGCCACATCGGTCGTATCTATTGTCAGCTTGGTTCCCATGAACGCACGGTTGTATTCATCCAGATACGAACCGCCGAAACCGCCCAAACCGAGTCCAATCTCCCAAAAGCCCTGCTTATAGCGGGGTTTCATATCATCCAGGTTTCTGCGCAGCTTGACCGAGCCCAGCACCTCCGTACGGGGCATGCTGTATGTCCTGTTATATTCATCGGTGATTAAACCTGACCAGGTGGAGTTTTCATTCAGCCACTGATAGAATTCACCCTCATAGCTGTCCTTGGTCTTGCTGCAGTTGGCGTCGTCATAACTGATATTGAGGTCATACCTGAGCTCCGAATTGCCGTCATACATGGCAGACGGCATCATATATGAGAAAAGCGCCTGCAGGTTGTTATTCGTCATAGTGGTCCTGAACTTCCCGTCCTCTCTTCTTTCCTGGGTGAGGATATCATCAATCAGGTTGCGCCGGTTGTAGTAATAGTAACCGGTGTTATCTCCCTGTGAAAAGCCGTCCAGCAAAGGAGCAAAGTCCGTTGGAAAGAAGCTGTACGTTGCTTCATCCCACTTTTGACTGCTGTTGTCATAGCTGATTCTCACACCAAAGATATCGTCCCCCACCGGCAGACTGCTGTTGAGCAGGAAATAGAACTTCCCTGCCATATCCTCATAGTCGGTTACCCGTTCAATCGAGTAATCCTTCAGGTCATAAATCAGGTCGCTGTCTGTATCGGAATACATCGTACTCACCATTTCCTGGACTCCCGCCCCGTTGGACAGGTTTGGCAGCTGGTTGTCCTTAAAGCGGATGAGCAGAGAGTGCTTGAGTGCCCTGTGGAAAGGATTGCCAAAGGTGAAGCCAAAGGGATATTCGGACAGGAAACGGCTCTCCTCCACAAACTGCACGTTTTCGTCATACAGGTTGATGTGTTGCGTATATTCGGACAGGTTGGTGAAGTAGTAGGTCTGGTCATAGAAGTTTAGCTCGATAGGGTCATAGATATGTTCCCATTCCCCGTCCATGACAGAACCCAGGGCATAATTGCGCAGGGAATAGGGCATTTGTCCCCAGGCAAGGCACAGAATCAGCAGCAGTCCGGTGATTATCATTATTCTCTTCATTATTCCTCCTACCTTATCGGCGCTTTGGACATCTCAGGTCCAATCCTGACGTTATCTATAAACCAGCCCTGGTATGCTACAGTACTATCCGAAGCGAAATCCCACCGGAAGCTTACGTCCTGCCCGCCATAAGCGCTCAGGTCAAACACTGCCGGGACCCAGTCTGTCTCTTGCCCTGTAAAGCCCGGTTCGCCGGAGGAATATATGCTACTATGCGTATATCCTCCCATGGGTGTCAGAATCACCCAGGTTGCACCGTCGTTGTTGGAAATCTTCACATTACCTCCGTCCCAGCCTGTTTCCATCTGGTATTTGTGAAAGAATTCCAGCACTGTATTGGCGGGAATCGCAATAATGGGTGATTGTAACCGGTAGATTGCCCCATTGGAATATGAACCTGCCAGGTTGGTTCCCCAGACCCGGTTTCCTGAATAGGCACCGGCATAGGATGATGTGCCCCACTGCCAGCCATTTGCGTTGTTGCTGACAAAACTGCCGTTATTGCCTTCAAAGTCATATAGGACGGAGTTGGAAACCAGCAACCAGTATGACCAGTCCGTTTCTTCATACTGATTGACCGCTTTCACCCGATAGCGGTAATTACCGGTTGAGATGACGTTGGTGTCCGTAAAATTAGTTACCGGGCTTTCAAACGTGGTGGTTACCTCAGTAGCATAGTTATATCTCTCAATCACATAGCCCGCAGCGCTTTCCGCCCTGTTTTCCCAGGCAATATAGACCGATGTGGGCGTGATGAAGTCATAGTCAAGATTGTTCGGAGACAGGAACTGCGGTGTTTTTATCTGGATTGTGTCGTCCACCGCCATGCCGTTTTGGATGATGGTAACCAGGCGGTAATCATAAATCGTGTCCTGGGTGCGTAAGCTGTCCAGCCATTCCGTGACCAGCGGGTCAAGGATGATCTTGCGGACAGAGCCGTTCCGGAACAGCTTGTAGCAAAGGAAATCCTTGTCCGTGCATTGATTCCAGGTAAGTTTTACCTTGGATGAACGGATGTTGCCATTGTTGTATCCGATGGCATAGCTGTCACCGGTTTTTAGTACACTGCGGTTTATCAGCACGATGCCTTCCATGTCCTCCAATTCCGTCGGTTTCACTTTCAAAGAATTCTGGCAGGCGCATAGAATCAGCATTAGCGCTAATCCCAAGAGGATTAATCGTCTCATCTCACTCTCCTTGCTTATATTTGGCTATTTATCTTTCTGACTTTCAAAGAAACCTTGCCTCTGAAATCAGCATCTCCCTTTTTACCAATGCAATAGGGTGTGATTATTGCTTATCTGATTTTCTTCTTAACACTCTATATGTATATATAATAGCAATAAATTAGAGTTTGACTTAACGATATCCGCTCTGGCTGGATTTAGATTTCCCGGGGATGTAACCTTTGTCAAGATAATTTTATTCTGAATTGATTTTATGGTTCAGTTTTTAAGAATAC